>CAZIDY010000001.1:0-356443 GCA_964538505.1 uncultured Limnobacter sp.
ATGGCGCCCACCGAGATCCTCGCCGAGCAGCACTACGCGAAGCTGCGGCCGGCGCTCGAAGCGCTCGGCGTTCGTATCGCCTGGCTGTCGGGCTCGCTGAAGGACAGCGGCAAGCGCGAGGTGCGCAGCCGCGTCGCCGCCGGCGAGGTCGACCTGTTGATCGGCACGCATGCGCTGATCGAGGACAGCGTCGAGTTCGCATCGCTGGGGCTGGCGATCGTCGACGAGCAGCACCGCTTCGGCGTCGCGCAGCGGCTCGCGCTGCGCACGCGCGTCGAAGGAAGCGGCGAGCTGCCGCATCAGTTGATGATGAGCGCGACGCCGATCCCGCGCACGCTGGCGATGACCTACTACGCGGACCTCGACGTCTCGGTACTCGACGAGATGCCGCCGGGAAGAAAGCCGGTGACGACGAAGCTCGTATCCGCCGCGCGCCGTGACGAGGTGATCGCGCGCGTGCGTACCGCGGCACAGGCGGGACGCCAGGTCTACTGGGTGTGCCCGCTGGTCGACGAGAGCGAGACGCTCGACCTGCAGACCGCGATCGACACGCATGCGACGCTCGCCGCCGAGCTCGCGCCGCTCGAGGTCGGGCTCGTGCACGGGCGGCTTGCTGCTGCCGCAAAACAGGAGGTGATGAGCGCCTTCGCCGCCGGCAGCCTGCCGGTGCTCGTCGCGACCACGGTCATCGAGGTCGGCGTCGACGTCCCCAACGCGTCGCTGCTGATCGTCGAGCACGCCGAGCGTTTCGGACTGTCGCAGCTGCACCAGTTGCGCGGGCGCGTCGGCCGCGGCTCGAACGAGAGCGTCTGTGTGCTGCTGTATCGCGAGCCGCTGTCGTCCGCTGCGCGTGAGCGGCTGAAGACCATGTACGAGACGAACGACGGCTTCGAGATCGCGCGCCGCGACCTGCAGCAGCGCGGGCCGGGCGAGTTCCTGGGTGCGCGGCAGTCGGGCGACGCGCTGCTGCGCTTCGCCGACCTCGAGCGCGACGGCGAGCTCGTCGAGGCGGCGCGGGAGGCGGCGGAGCGCATGCTGGGAGACGCTCCGGAGCGGGTGGAGGCGCACCTGCAGCGCTGGCTCGGCGCCCGGGAGGAGTTCCTCAAGGCCTGAGGGAAACCGGGGTCAGGGAAACCGAAACCGGGGTCAGATCACGATTTCGGTCGAAATCGTGGTCTGACCCCGGTTTCCCCTTGTTATCATTCCCGCCCCATGACCCTTACCGAGCTCAAGTACATCGTCGCGCTGGCGCGTGAGCGCCATTTCGGGCGCGCGGCCGAGGCGTGCCTGGTCAGCCAACCGACGCTGTCGGTGGCGATCAAGAAGCTCGAGGAGGAGCTCGGCGTGCAGCTCTTCGAGCGCGGCGGCATGGAGATCGCCGTCACGCCGATCGGCACGCGCATCGTCGAGCAGGCGCAGCATGTGCTCGAGCAGACCAGTGCGATCCGTTCGATCGCCGAGCAGGGGAAGGATCCGCTTGTCGGTCCGCTGCGCGTCGGTGTCATCTATACGATCGCGCCGTACCTGCTGCCCGAGCTCGTGCGTCGAGTGATCGACGACACGGCGCAGATGCCGCTGCTGCTGCAGGAGAACTTCACGGTGCGGCTGCTCGAGCTGCTGCGCCAGGGCGAGATCGACATTGCGACCCTTGCTGACCCGTTTCCCGACAACGGACTCGTCTCGCTCGGCGTCTACGACGAGCCCTTCGTCGTTGCGGTGCCGAGCTCGCATCCGTGGGCCGAGCGGCGCTCGGTGAACTCCACCGAGCTGAAGGAGCAGACGATGCTGCTGCTCGGGCAGGGGCACTGCTTTCGCGACCACGTGCTCGAGGTCTGCCCCGAGCTGTCGCGCTATTCGCAGTCGAGCGTCGGCATCCAGAAGACCTTCGAGGCGTCGTCGCTGGAGACGATCCGCCATATGGTCGCCTCCGGCATCGGGATCAGCGTGCTGCCGATCACCGCCTGCAATGCGCCGCGTCCCGACGACGACCTGCTGCGCTACATCCCGTTCGCGTCGCCGCCGCCGACGCGGCGCGTGTCGCTCGTCTGGCGCAAGAGCTTCACCCGCATGCCGGCCATCGAGCGGCTGCGCCAGGCGATCGTCGGCTGCGAGCTGCGCGGCACGATCAAGCTTCCGGACGAGCGTCCGGTCACGCACTGACGCGGCACGCATGCCGCGCTCCCGGTCGCCCCGGCGCTACCCGACGATCGAAGACACGATCGGGCATACGCCGCTCGTGCGCCTGCAGCGCATCGGGCGCGAACTGCTCGAGGCGCGCGGCAACGTGCTGCTCGGCAAGCTCGAAGGCAACAATCCCGCAGGATCGGTCAAGGACCGGCCGGCGCGCGCGATGATCGAGCACGCCGAGGCGCGCGGCGAGATCCGGCCGGGCGACACGCTGATCGAAGCCACTTCGGGCAATACCGGCATCGCGCTCGCGATGGCGGCCGCCGCACGCGGCTACCGGATGGTGCTCGTCATGCCCGACAACCAGACGGCCGAGCGGCGCCGCTCGATGAGCGCCTACGGCGCCGAGCTCGTGCTCGTCAGCCGCGACAGCGGGATGGAAGGCGCGCGCGATCTCGCTGCACGCATGCAGCGCGAAGGCCGCGGCTGGCTGCTCGACCAGTTCTCCAACGACGACAACTGGCGCTCGCATTACGAGTCGACCGGCCCCGAGATCTGGAACGACACCGGCGGCGAGGTCACGCATTTCGTCTCGGCGATGGGAACCACCGGCACGATCACCGGCGTTTCGCGCTACCTGAAGGAGCGCAACCCGGAGATCGTCGTCGTCGGTGCCGAGCCGGCCGAGGGCGCGTCGATTCCGGGCATCCGCAAGTGGCCGCCCGAGTACACGCCGAAGATCTTCCGCCACGCGCGCGTCGACCGTCTCGAATCCGTGACGCAGCCCGAAGCCGAAGCAATGGCGAAACGCCTCGCTGCCGAGGAGGGCGTCTTCGGCGGCATCTCCGCAGCGGGCGCCTGTTGCATCGCGCTGCGCGTCGCCGCAGAAGTCGAGAACGCGACGATCGTCTTCGTCGTCTGCGACCGCGGCGACCGCTATCTCTCGACCGGCGTGTTTGCGGACGAAGCGACGCACACTGACTCGCAGACCCGCTGAGCTGCGCTGGAGCGACCAACCGCGCCGACTCGCGCTGCGCACACGGACACGCCGCCGCCACCGGCCCACGGACGCCCGACGCTCCGCTCAGCGCGCCCCTGCGAGCGCGACCGCCAGGTCGTGCACCGCCATCGCGTAGAAGCTCGATCGGTTGTAGCGCGTGATTACGTAGAAATTCGGTGCGCCGAGGAAGTAGCTGGTGGTGTCGTCGCCGTTCGGGAGATCGATCAGCGCCAGCGGCAGCCCGGGCGGCACGGGCTCCACGCTCGCGACGCCGTAATTGGCCAACTCGCCGATCGTGAACCGTGGCTGGATTCCCGCTTCGACCAGCGGCGCGAGCCGACTCTCGCGGTCGTAGCGCGCGCGAAACACGATCGGCTCGCCGCTGCGCCAGCCGTGCGCGGCAAGGAAGTTGCCGACGCTGCCGATCGCATCCGCCGTATTGCCGCGCAGGTCGACATGCCCGTCGCCATCGAGGTCGACCGCGTAGCGGCGGATGCTGCCCGGCATGAACTGCGGCAGCCCGATCGCGCCGGCGTACGAGCCGCGCAGCGAGAAGGCGTCGAGCTGCTCGTCGCGCACGAAAAGCACGAACTGTTCGAGCTCGCTGCGAAAGTAGTCGGCCCGTCGCGGATAGTCGAAGGCGAGCGTGGTGAGCGCGTCGACGACGCGTACGTCGCCGGTGATTCGCCCGTACATCGTCTCGACGCCGATGATGGCGACGATGATCTCGGGCGGCACGCCGTAGCGCGCCGACGCCAGCGCGAGCCAGCTCTCGTTCTCGTTCCAGAAGCGCGCGCCCTCGCGGATGCGGACCGGATCGAGGAAGCGCGCGCGATACGAACGCCACGACCGACGGAAGTCGCGCGGCGGCGGCGCGATCAGGCGCAGCACCGAGTCGTCGCGGCGCACGTGCGCGAACATCGCGTCGAGTTCGGCGGCGATGAATCCGTGACGCGCGACCATGTCGGCGACGAAGGCGTCGACCTCGGCGCGGTTGCGATACGCGGGCACGGCGTCGACCGGTGCGCCGGTGCCCGATGCCGGTCGCTTCGCCTGCCCCTGCGCCAGCATCTGCGCCTGCCCCTGCGCCAACACCAGCCCCTGCGCCTGCACGCTCGGCACCCACGCCGGCGCAATCAGCGCAGCGACCGCGATGCCCAACGCAACCGGTGCGGAACTCAACAAGCGAACAACGGGAAGAAACCGGCGAAAACGACTGCTGCGGCGGGTCACGGCTGAAAGGCTTGCACGGCCAGGCGCAAGTTTCGCACGTCGTCGCGCTCGGGTTCCATGGTTGCGTACCGCAGATGCTCGTACGTGGCGACGATGCGACGCGCGCGGCTCAGCGATTCGTCGTCGAGCGCACGCTCGATGCGCGCGAGGTAGCGCGACGGTGTCTCGTGCACCATGCGCGCGAGCCCGACCGCCGACAGCCGTGCGCAGAAGTCGTCCCAGCAGCGCTCGAGCGGCGTTCGCACGCGCCGCGGCCGCAAGGTCAGCAACGCGGCCGCAACGATCATCCCGCCGAGCACCACCGCGAACAGTGCGGCAAGCCGCATGCGCTCGCCGGCGTCGATACCGATCCGCGCGAGCAGCGACTGTTGCCGGCCGCGGTCGTACTGCAGCACCCACTGGTTCCAGGCATTGCCGATCGCCTCGAAGCCGTAGCGCACGCGATGCAGCCACGCGAGTGCCGGGCCCGTCGCCGACGCCGCCGACGCCTCCGCGGAAAGCCGTCGTCCATGCTCGATGCGCGCCGGATCGACGGCTGCCGTCGGGTCGACGCGCACCCAGCCGCGCCCGGCCAGCCAGACCTCGGCCCAGGCGTGCGCGTCGGCCTGTCGCACCAGCCAGTATCCGTCGACCGGGTTGCGCTCGCCGCCCTGGTATCCGGTGACGATGCGTGCCGGGATTGCCGCCGCGCGCATCAGCACGACGAAAGCGCTCGCGTAGTGCTCGCAGAAGCCGGCGCGCGTATCGAACAGGAACTCGTCGACGCTGTCGGTGCCGAGCAGCGGCGGCTCGAGCGTGTAGCGGAAGGGCTGCTCGCGGAACAACGCGAGCGCTCGCGCGACGAGCGCCCCGGCGTCGGCTTCCGCCGCGCGCCATCCCGCCGCCAGCGCCAGCGTGCGCGGATTGAAGCCCTCGGGCAGCGCGAGCCACGGCCGCAGCGAATCGGCACTCTCGTCGGCGCCGATGCGGAAGCTCGTCTGCGAGACGACGCGGTAGCGCAGGCGCTCGTGCACCGGCGACGAAGCGACGAGCTGCAGGTCGGGCACCCGCAGCGAGGCGGCGTAGCGGCCGGCGTCGGCCTCGAGCGGCATGTCGAGCGCGAACAGCCAGTCGCGCCCGGAGGGCTCAAGCGTCACCGAGTAGGCGACGCGGCCCGCTTCCGTGGTGGCGTACTCGATGCGCGGTGCGCCGAAGCGGCGGCGCGCCGCCAGCGCACGCCACGATTCGCCGTCGAAGTCGCCGAACACCGGGCCGCGCCAGTACAGCGTCGCGTTCGGCGGCCGATCGCCTTCGAACTGCACGCGGAAGGCGATCGCGTCCGATTCGCCGAGCTGCGCGATGTTGCCGATCGTCATCGAGTCGGAAAGGCCGGTGGTCGCGCGGCTTGCGTCGGTCGATGTTCCCCACAGCGGCGAGCCCGCGCGCGGAAACAGCAGGAACGCGACCAGCGCCAGCGGCAGCGCCTGCGCAAGCATCGAGCCGACCAGCCGCAGCCGCGCGCCGATCGGCGCTTCGCCGCGTCGATACTGCATCGTCAGCATCGCGGCGAGCAGGCCGTACAGCGCGACGACGACGACCGCGGCGGTTGCGATCGACTGTGAATGGAAGAACGCCGTCAGCAGCAGGAAGAAGCACAGGAAGATCACGACGAACAGATCGCGCCGCGCCTGCATCTCCATCAATTTCACGCCGAGGAAGAGCACGAGCAGCACGACGCCGGGCTCGCGCCCGAACACCGTGCCGTACTGCGCGTAGACCGCGGCGCAGCAGCCGATCGCCGCCGTCCAGCGCACCGACGCGCGCGGCAGCCAGCGCCCCGACAGCACCAGCGCGAAACGCCAGGCGAACAGCACGCCGAAGGCGATGCTGGTCCACGCCGGCAGGTACGGCAGGTGCGGCAGCACCGACACCAGCACCGGCAACATCAGGAACAGCGTGTCGCGCCGCTCGCGCTCCCATTGCGCACCCATCGACCCGCCGAGCGCGCGGAGCGAATATCGCAGCGGACGCGTCATCGCCGTCGGTTCCGTGGGCCGCTCAGTGCGACCAGGTGGCGAGCGCCTCGAGGCAGCGCAGCCGATGCGCCGGCCCGCTGTCGGCGGCGATCTGCACGCCGGGCAGGCGCAGCGCGAAGCGCAGGCCGGCGGCATCGGCGTCGAGCGTCCAGCGCGTCAGCCGCGACAGCCTCGCCTCGTCGTCGAGCGACGCCGGCAGGCTGTTCCAGTCGAGTGTCATTTCGCCGAGCTCGGCGGCGCCCAGCTGCAGCGAGATCAGCTCGAGCGAACCCGTGCGCGCCACCGCTTTCCACGCGATGCGCTGCGGCGGGTCGCCGTCGACATAAGGACGCAGCGCGACGAGGTCGCCCTGCCCGTTGCCGTGGCTCGTCCCTTCGCCGTCGGCGACGCTGTGTGCAGGCAGCGGAATCGCCGGCGTCTCCGGTGCCGGGTACACGAGCACGCGCTGCGCCGGTTGCCAGCGCGCGCGTGCGCGCCAGATGCCGATCGGGAAGGTCGTGGCGAGCGTGAAGCGCGGCATCGCCATCCAGCCGCGTCGCTCGGTCGGCAGCGCCACCGAGACGAACTGCTCGGCGCCGGCGGGCACGTCGAAGTGCTCGGGCTGCGCCATGCCCGGTGCGTGCAGCGCGAGCGCGAAGCGCTCGAAGCGCGTTGCATTGCGCGCGATCGCCGTGAACTCGGCGTGCTGACCGGCGAATACCGGGTCGGCACGCGCGCCGCGCAGCGTCAGCATCGAAACGTTGCGCAGCGTATGCAGCAGCCCGATGACGGCGACGCCGGCGATCAGGAAAGTGAGCGCGTAGCCGAGCGTGAGCCGGTAGTTCAGCGCGGCGATCAGCATCGCGAGCAGCGCGCCGCCGAACAGCAATCCGGCGGCGCTCGGCCCGACCCGCACGTTGCGGCGACCGATCCGGAACTCGCCCGGCTGAATCGCAGCGCTCACCGGAGCGGGCCCGCTGCGATCCGGAGCGAGACCATTGCGATCCGGACTGCGACCGCTGCGATCGGCGCTTTCACGGCACCGGAACCGTCTGCACCAGCCCGGCGACGAGCTCGGCGCGCGCCCGGTGCGAGCCGGTGCTGCCCCGGGTCGGCCGCAACCGGTGTCCGGCCACCGCGACGAGCACCGACTGCACGTCGTCGGGCAGCACGTGATTGCGCCCGTCGAGCATCGCCCATGCGCGCGACGCGTGCAGCAACGCGAGCCCGGCGCGCGGACTCAGCCCCTCGGCCAGCGACGGGCTGCGCCGGCTGCAGGTGACGAGGTTCTGCACGTAGTCGAGTACCGGTGGCGCGCAGCGGATCTCGCGCACCTGGCGCTGCGCCTGCACGAGTTGCGTGGCGTCCATTCGCGCAGGTAGCTGTTCGAGCATCTCGCGCCGGTCGACGCCCTCGAGCAGTGCACGCTCGGCTTTCGCGTCGGGATAGCCGAGCTCGATGCACATCAGGAAACGATCGAGCTGAGACTCCGGCAACGGGAAGGTGCCGATCTGGTCCTGCGGGTTCTGCGTGGCGATCACGAAGAAGGGATCGGGCAATGCGCGTGCCTCGCCATCGACCGAGACCTGCTTTTCCTCCATCGCCTCGAGCAGGGCCGACTGCGTCTTCGGCGATGCGCGGTTGATCTCGTCGGCGAGCAGCACCTGCGAGAACACCGGGCCGGGGTGGAAGACGAAATTCGCGCGCTCGCGATCGAAGACCGAGACGCCGACGATGTCGGCCGGCAGCAGGTCGTTGGTGAACTGCACGCGCTTGAAGCGCAGGCCGAGCGAGATCGACAGCGCATGGGCGAGCGTGGTCTTGCCGACGCCGGGGAGGTCTTCGATCAACAGGTGGCCGCGTGCAAGCAGGCACGCGAGCGCGAGCTTGATCTGCGGCTGCTTGCCCACGACGACGTCGCCGACCTGCGCGGCCACCGCCTGGATCCGCTCTAGCATGGAGACATCGGGGTCCTGGAAGTCGCGACCGAGTGTACTGGATGCCCCGTGCGCCTCGCGCCCGCACTTGTCGCGGTTTGGCCGATCCGGTCCACGCGCCGATAATCGGGGCTTGGGCCGGCATCGGCGGCGCCCGTAAGCCGTGTCGAACCCTTTCCCGGAGGATCCATGTCCGCACAACCCCAGACGACCGTCGACGGCGCGAGCGAAGCGCTCGTTACCGTCGAGCGCGATGGCCCGGTCGCGCGTGTCACGCTGAACCGTCCCGCGCAGTTCAATGCGTTGTCCGAGGCGCTGATGGAATCGCTGCAGCGCAGCCTCGACGAGATCGCCGCCGACGAATCCGTGCGCGTCGTCGTTCTCGGCGCCGCGGGCAAGGCCTTCTGCGCCGGACACGACCTGCGCGAGATGCGCGCCGAGCCCTCGCACGACTACTACCGCACGCTGTTCGCGCAGTGCTCGCGGCTGATGACCTCGATCCAGCGTATGCCGCAGCCGGTGATCGCACGCGTGCAGGGCATCGCCACCGCCGCCGGCTGCCAGCTCGTCGCCGCCTGCGACCTCGCCGTCGCCGTCGACACCGCGCGCTTCGCGGTGTCCGGCGTGAATCTCGGGCTCTTCTGCTCGACGCCGTCGGTGGCGCTGTCGCGCAACGTGCCGCGCAAGACGGCCTTCGAGATGCTCGTCACCGGCGAGTTCATCGACGCGCAGACCGCGCTCGCGCGCGGGCTCGTCAACCGCGTGGTGCCGGTCGCCGAGCTCGACGCCACGATCGACGCGCTGGTGAAGCTCATCGTCGGCAAGCCGCGCGAGGCGATCGCACTCGGCAAGGAGCTTTTCTACAAGCAGCTCGAGATGGGCGTCGAAGGCGCCTACCAGCTGGCCAGCCAGACGATGGCCTGCAACATGATGGAGCCGTCGGCGCTCGAGGGCGTGCAGGCCTTTCTCGAGAAGCGCCCGCCGAACTGGGATTGAAATGCGCGCTCGGGCCTGGGCGGGCCAACGTCGAGCGCGTCAGAGGAAGGTTGCTGCCGAAACGCCGAAGCGCTTGCTCAGTGCGCGCACCTGCCGGACATTGAGTTCGCGCTTGCCGGCGAGAATCTCCGAAACAACACCCTGGCTGCCGATTTCGGGCAGGTCTCCCTGTTTCAGTTCGTGCTGCTCCATCAGGAACATCAATGCCTGCACGCCGGTGGCGGCGGGTAGCGGATGACTCCGGGCTTCATGGTCTGCAACGAGATCGCCCACGATGTCGGCCAGGGCCATCGCAGGGTGATTTTCCTCGCCATGAGCTTCGTCGAGCAGGGCTTCGAGCAGCGCGCTCATCTGCGCGTAGTGGGCTTCGTCGCGGATGGGGGCGATATCCGTTGCCGCACGAAACCGCTCCCAGGCCGGCAGCAGATGTTTCAGGTCGATTCGCTTGTTCATGACTTCCAGGCGCCCTCGTCGTAGTCGTGGTGCGTGAGCACCGTCTTGATGTACACGATCTGCTTTTCGAAGCGGATCCATGCGATCAAGCGGTACTTGTTGCCTCCGATGTCGAACACCGTCAGATCACCGACTTTGTCGACCGAGTTGAAGGCAGTCTTCAATTCGGTCCAGTTGGCGAAGCGGTTTTTTTCGATTACGCGTCGCCAACCCTGTAAGGGAGTCGCAGCCTGTGGATGAACGGCGGCGAACTCTCGTAGAGCACGGTTGCTGATGATCCTCACTGGAGCATTATATCTCAATTTGAGATTGACAAACGCGGAGTCTTCCTCGCATCCGATCCGCGCCGGACGTCCGCCAGTCTGAACTCTCTATAATCGAACCCTTGCGTGATCGTCGGCCCTCGCGTGCCAGCCTTCGGCTGGCCCGGCCTTCGCTCCGTCTCATTCCCCGCCCCAATCGAGTCCGTCCAATGAAAATCCTCGTCCCCGTCAAGCGCGTGGTCGACTTCAACGTGAAGGTGCGCGTCAAGAGCGACCAGAGCGGCGTCGACATCGCAAACGTGAAGATGTCGATGAACCCCTTCGACGAAATCGCCGTCGAGGAAGCGATGCGGCTGAAGGAGAAGGGCGTCGCCACCGAGGTCATCGCCGTCTCCTGCGGCCCGCAGCAGTGCCAGGAGACGCTGCGCACGGCGATGGCGATCGGTGCCGATCGCGCGATCCTCGTGCAGACCGACGTCGAGCTGCAGCCGCTGGCGGTCGCGAAGATCCTGAAGGCGCTGGTCGATCGCGAGCAGCCGCAGATCGTCATACTCGGCAAGCAGGCGATCGACGACGACGCCAACCAGACGGGCCAGATGCTCGCCGCGCTGGCCGACCTGCCGCAGGCCACCTTCGCGTCGAAGGTCGAGATCGCCGACGGCAAGGCGCAGGTGACGCGCGAGATCGACGGCGGCCTGGAGACGATCTCGATCGGCCTGCCGGCCGTCATCACCACCGATCTCCGCCTGAACGAGCCGCGCTACGTCACGCTGCCGAACATCATGAAGGCGAAGAAAAAGACGCTCGACGTCGTCAAGCCCGAAGACCTCGGTGTCGACCCGGCGCCGCGGCTGAAGACGCTGAAGGTATCCGAGCCGCCGGCGCGCAGCGCCGGCATCAAGGTGCCCGATGTCGCCACGCTCGTGGCGAAGCTGAAGAACGAAGCCAAAGTGATCTGAAGGGGAACGACGACATGGCAGTTCTCGTCCTGGCCGAACACGACAACACGTCGCTCAAGCCCAGCACGCTCAACACGATTGCCGCCGCGCAGAAGATCGGCGGCGATGTCACGGTGCTCGTCGCCGGCAAGGCCTGCGAGAACGCTGCGCAGGCCGCCGCGCAGGCCGTCGGCGTGACGAAGGTGCTGCTCGCCGACGCGCCGCAGCTCGAGCACCAGCTCGCCGAGAACGTCGCGGCGCAGGTGCTCGCCGTTGCCGCAGGCAACACGGGAGCCGGCGGCTTCACCCACATCCTCGCGCCCGCCACCGCCTTCGGCAAGAACGTGCTGCCGCGCGTGGCCGCGAAGCTCGACGTCGCGCAGATCTCCGACATCATCGGCGTCGAGTCGGCCGACACCTTCACGCGACCGATCTACGCGGGCAACGCGATCGCCACCGTGCAGAGCGCCGATCCGGTCAAGGTGATCACCGTGCGCACCACCGGCTTCGATGCGCTCGAGGCGAGCGGCAACCAGGCGCCGGTCGATCCGGTGCAGGCGGCGGCCGATTCGGGCAAGTCGAGCTACGTCGGCAGCGAGCTCGCGAAGAGCGATCGGCCCGAGCTCACCGCTGCGCGCGCCGTCGTCTCCGGCGGCCGCGGCATGGGCAGCGCCGAGAACTTCAAGATGCTCGAGCCGCTCGCCGACCGGCTCGGCGCCGCGCTCGGCGCCTCGCGCGCCGCGGTCGATGCCGGCTATGCGCCGAACGACTGGCAGGTGGGGCAGACCGGCAAGATCGTTGCGCCGCAGCTGTACGTCGCGATCGGCATCTCGGGTGCGATCCAGCACCTGGCCGGCATGAAGGACAGCAAGGTCATCGTCGCGATCAACAAGGACGAGGAAGCGCCGATCTTCGGCGTCGCCGACTACGGTCTCGTCGGCGATCTGTTCACGATCGTGCCGGAGCTCATCAAGGAACTCGGCTGAACGTCGCGCCGCGCGCGCAGGAGTCGTCGCCATGTCGTACCGTGCCCCGCTCGAAGACATGCTCTTCGTCCTCCGGCAGCTGGCCGGCATCGACGAGCTTGCCGCGCTGCCCGATTTCGCCGACGCCGGCTACGACACGGCGCGCGCGGTGCTCGAGGAATGCGCGAAGTTCAACGAGGGCGTCATCGCCCCGTTGAACCGCAGCGGCGACCTGCAGCCGGCCACGCTCGAGAACGGCGAGGTGCGTACCTCGCCCGGCTTCGTCGAGGCCTTCCGGCAGTACGTCGAGGCCGGTTGGCAGGGCGTGCAGCATCCGGAGCAGTTCGGCGGGCAGGGGCTTCCGAAGCTCGTCGCCACGCCGTGCATCGAGATGCTCAACGCGGCGAACCTGTCGTTCGCGCTGTGCCCGCTGCTCACCGACGGTGCGATCGAAGCGCTGCTCACTGCGGGCTCTCCCGCGCAGCAGCAGCTGTACGTGCCGAAGCTGATCTCCGGCGACTGGACCGGCACGATGAACCTCACCGAGCCGCAGGCGGGCTCGGACCTCGCGCTCGTGCGCACGAAGGCGGTGCCGCAGCCCGACGGCAGCTACCGGATCTCCGGGCAGAAGATCTTCATCACCTACGGCGAGCACGACATGGCGAAGAACATCGTCCATCTCGTGCTCGCGCGCACGCCCGATGCGCCCGAGGGCATCAAGGGCATCTCGCTGTTCGTCGTGCCGAAGTACCTGGTCGACGGGCAGGGTGGGAACGGCAAGCGCAACGACGTCTGGTGCACGTCGATCGAGCACAAGCTCGGCATCGCGGCGAGCCCTACCGCCGTGCTGATCTACGGCGACGACAAGGGCGAAGTGGGGCCGGGCGCCATCGGTTACCGGATCGGCGAGGAGAACCGCGGCCTCGAGTACATGTTCGTGATGATGAACGCGGCGCGCTTCGCCGTGGGCATCCAGGGCATCGCGGTGGCCGAGCGCGCGTATCAGCAGGCGGCGGCCTACGCGAAGGAGCGCGTGCAGAGCCGCGACGTCGCCGGCTCGTCTGGGCCGGTGACGATCGTTCACCACCCCGACGTGCGCCGCATGCTGATGACGATGCGCGCGAAAACCGAAGCGGCGCGGGCGCTCGCCTGCGTGGCCGCCGCGCACGCCGACTGGGCGCACCACGGCACCGACCAGGCCGAGCGCGAGCGTAACCGTCGCATCTACGAGTATCTCGTTCCGGTCGTCAAGGGTTGGTCCACCGAGATGTCGATCGAGGTCGCGTCGCTCGGCGTGCAGGTGCACGGCGGCATGGGCTTCATCGAGGAGACGGGCGCCGCGCAGCACTACCGCGACGCACGCATTCTCACGATCTACGAAGGCACCACGGCGATCCAGGCGAACGATTTCGTCGGGCGCAAGACGGTGCGCGACCGCGGCGCGGTCGCGAAGGAACTGATCGCGCAGATCCGCGAAACCGAGGAAGCGCTCGCCGAGCGCGGTGGTGAAGATCTCGAAGCGATCGGCAGGCGGCTCACCGCGGGCCGCG
This sequence comes from uncultured Limnobacter sp., assembly GCA_964538505.1. Lineage (GTDB taxonomy): Bacteria > Pseudomonadota > Gammaproteobacteria > Burkholderiales > Burkholderiaceae_E > Zeimonas. The sequence goes on from CAZIDY010000001.1 coordinate 13,457, forward strand.
AGGCGCTCGAGCAGGTCGTCGACTACGTCGTCGATTCCTTCGGCGATGATGTTCGCGGTGTGTTCGCCGGCAGCGTTCCGTACCTGATGCTCGCCGGCGTCGTGCTCGGCGGCTGGCAGATGGCGCGCGCGGCGATGAAGGCCGACGCGATGCGCAAGGCGAAATCGGGCGACGCGAAGTTCCTCGAAGCGAAGATCGCGACCGCGCGGTTCTTCGGCGATCACGTGCTGGCGCAGGCGCCCGGCATGGCCTCGACGATCATCGAAGGTTCGGCGGGCGTGCTCGCGATGCCGGAGTCGTCCTTCTGATTCAGAGCGTCGTTTCCACGTAGAGATAGATGTAGTTCGACCCCCCGTTGACGCTTCCCAGCAGTCGAGAGCTGGCGAAGATGCCCGACCGGTGCGAGATCCCCAGGCCGAAGAAGGTCTCCTTCAGCCGCTCCGACCGGAACAGGTCGCCCACGCTGAAGTCGATGGTCGGGTCCAGGTAGTTCAGCAGCTTCGAGGTCGGCCGCCCGCGCCGGGCCTGGCTGGTGATCTCCGACGACGGCACGTGGCTGGCGTACGAGACACCGACACCGAAGCCGATCCGCGTCTTCACGCGGTGGCTCCAAAGGTCGGCACGTCGTCCCCGTCGTCCCAGCGGGCGGTGGCGGGGCCGAAGTCGTAGACCGCGCCGGCGAAGACCGCCGTTTGCACGCCGTCGCGCACGATCGGGCTGTCGCGCACCGCGCGGCCGTGCACGGTGATCGCGATGCCGCCGATCAGGCGCCAGTTTCTCGAAGCGGTACAGGAAACCGAGGCCGGCGCTGCCGGGTTGGGCCAGCAGGTCGGCGATCGCGTCGCTGTCCACCTGGGCGAGGGCGGCCGGGCTGGCCAGCGTGGCGGCAACGGCGAGCGCGAGCGCCATGGACTTGCGCGATGCGAAGGCGGTGCGTCGAGGGGCGTCGCTGCGAGTTGGCATGAGCGAAACGGTGCTGGATGAGTCGCACGGAATGGTGCGATTTCCGTCCGTATGGGTATACTGTTGTTTTGCACAGTACCGGGTGCTTCGATGCCCCGACTGCCTCGCTCGTCCTTTCCGATCGGCGTCGTCCGCGGACGCGGTTCGGTATCGAACCCCCAGAATCGCTTCGAGGAACCGCGCGAAGCCTTCGACGATGGCTGGGATGGCTCCTGGGCCACGCCGCAGGCCATCGACTCGATCGCCACCGAGGTCTTCGAGGAGCGGGCGCGCTCGATCATCGCGTCGAACGACGCCCCCGATCTTCCCTTCGATCGCTCGGTCAACCCGTATCGCGGCTGCGAGCACGGCTGCATCTACTGCTACGCACGGCCGGGGCACGGCCATCTCGGCTGGTCGCCCGGACTCGACTTCGAGTCGAAGATCACGGTGAAGGTCAATGCCGCCGAGTGCCTGGCCGCCGAGCTCTCCGCGCGCAGCTATCGCTGCGCGCCGATCGCGCTCGGCACGGTCACCGACGTCTACCAGCCGATCGAGCGCCGCTATCGCGTTACGCGTGCAGTCGTCGAGGTGTTGCAGAGGCATCGGCATCCGTTCAGCGTGCTCACGAAGTCGGCACTCGTCGAGCGCGATGTCGATCTGCTCGCGCCGATGGCGCGCGACGGCCTGGTCGCTGTATCGATCACGCTCACCACGCTCGACGCCGAGCTCGCGCGACGCTGGGAATCGCGCGCTGCCGCACCGTGGCGCCGGCTGCAGACGATCCGGCGACTCACCGAGGCGGGTGTGCCGGTAGGCGTCTCGGTGGCGCCGGTCGTGCCGTTCCTGAACGAGCCGGAGCTCGAGCAGGTGCTCGAGGCGGCGCGCGAAGCCGGCGCTCGCTGGGCGTTCTATTCGGTGCTGCGCCTGCCTTTCGAGCTGCGGCAGTTGTTCATCGACTGGCTCGCCGAGCACTATCCCGAGCGGGTAACGCGCGTGATGCATCGCGTGCGCGAGCTGCGCGCAAGGCGCGATGCATCGCCGTCCGGGCAGCGCGTGCTGTCGCGTTTCAGCGGCCAGGGGCCGTGGGCCGAGCTGATCCGCCTGCGCTTCGAGATGGCGCTGCGCCGATTCGGATACGAACGCGAGCGGCCCGCGCTGCGCACCGACCTTTTTCGTGCCGACGCATGCAACGTACAGCCGGGGCTCTTCTAGGCTAAAATGGCGGGTTTTTCGCTCTCCGAACAAGGAAACCGAACATGGTCGTCATCCGCCTGACGCGCGGTGGTGCCAAGAAGCGCCCCTTCTATCACATCGTCGCGGCGGACAAACGCAGCCGGCGCGACGGCGAGTTCATCGAGCGTCTCGGGTTCTACAACCCGATCGCCGCCGGCAACGAGCCGGGGCTGAAGATCGTCGTCGATCGCCTCGAGTACTGGAAACAGCAGGGCGCTGCGCTGTCGCCGACGGTGGCACGTCTCGCGCGTGGCTACGCGCCCGGGCAAGCGCCCGCCGCCTGATCTGCCGTCGCAGGCGTTGCGCCCGGACGACTCGCTGCCTGGGCCCGCCGAGCCGGTGCTCGTCGGGCGCATCGTCGGGGCCTGGGGGGTGCGCGGCTGGGTGCGCATCGCTCCGTTCAACGATCCGCGTCTCTCGCTGCTGCTCCAGTTGCCCGTGTGGTGGCTGCGCAGCGATGCGCGCTTGCGCGGCACCAACGAGGTGCGCTTGCGCGGTCCTCACGAGGCGCGCCTGCGCGCCTGGCAGATCGAAAGTGCGAAGCCGCATGGCGCCGGCGAGATCGTCGCCAAGCTTGCCGGAATCGACGATCGCGATGCGGCGCAGGCGCTCGACGGAATCGAAGTTTTCCTCTCCCGCGAGGAGTTTCCTGCGCCGCAGGTCGACGAGATCTATTGGGCCGACCTGATCGGCTGCCGGGTGCTCGACCCTGACGGTGGGTCGCTCGGGACCATCGTTGCGATCGACGACCAGCCGGCACACCCGGTGCTGCGCCTGTCTGACGAGGGAGCGGAAGACGGCGCTTCCGCCGGGGGAGCGGAAGACGGCGCCCCCGCCGGGGGAGCGGAAGGCGGCGAGCGCCTGATCCCGCTCGTTGCGCAGATCATCCTCTCCATCGACCTCGCTGCCCGGGTCGTCGTCGCCGACTGGCGGCGCGACTACTGATCGTGCGCTTCGACGCAATCACGCTGTTTCCACAGATGTTCGACGCGATCACGCGTTTCGGCATCACGTCGCGCGCGCACGAGCGCGGACTGTGGTCGCTCGCCTGCTGGAGCCCGCGCGATTTCGCGCTCGACGCCTATCGAAGCGTCGATGACCGGCCCTACGGCGGCGGCCCCGGGATGGTCATGCTGGCCGAGCCGCTGGCCGCGGCGATCGGCGCCGCTCGTGACGCGGGCCCGCCCGGGCGCCCGGTGATCGCGCTGTCGCCGCAGGGCCGGCCGCTCGATGACGCGCGCGTGCGCCAGCTCGCGGGCTCGCCCGGCGCGATCCTCGTTGCCGGCCGCTACGAGGCGATCGACCAGCGCCTGCTCGATCGCCACGTCGACGAGGAGATCGCCGTCGGCGAGTTCGTCGTCTCGGGTGGCGAGCTGCCGGCGATGATGCTGATCGACGCGGTCGTGCGCCTGCTGCCCGGTGCGATGAACGATGCACAGTCGCCGGTACACGAATCCTTCGCCGACGGCGTGCTGGATCACCCGCAGTACACGCGGCCCGAGGTCTTCGACGGCGACGCGGTGCCGGCGGTGCTGCTCTCCGGGCACCACGCGCAGATCGAGCGCTGGCGACGGGAGCAGGCCCTGCTCGCCACCTTGCGCAAGCGCCCCGACCTGATCGAGCGCGCGCGGGCGCAGGGTCGGCTCGATGTGGACGATGAGCGGGTGTTGGCAGCTTCCCCGCTGGCGCCGCCCCCGCGTACGCGATAGAATCGTCGGTTTTCCGTCCTCTGCGCAAATTCCCGTCGGCTCGTCATGAGCACGATCGGGGTCCCACAGCGCACGTGCATGGGCACGTGCGCAGACGACAACAGCGGGTGCGACACGACGGCCAGGAGAGTTCACCGATGAACCTGATCCAGCAGCTCGAGCAGGAAGAGATCGCCCGGCTCGGCAAGACCATTCCCCCGTTTGCGCCCGGCGACACCGTCGTCGTCAGCGTCAACGTCGTCGAGGGCACGCGCAAGCGCGTCCAGGCCTACGAGGGCGTCGTCATCGCGATCCGCAACCGCGGCCTGAACTCGTCGTTCATCGTCCGCAAGATCTCGTCGGGCGAGGGCGTCGAACGCACCTTCCAGACCTGGTCCCCGCTGATCGCAGGCATCGAGGTCAAGCGTCGCGGCGACGTGCGACGCGCCAAGCTCTACTACCTCCGCGAGCGCTCGGGCAAATCGGCGCGCATCAAGGAGAAGCTGCCGGGCCGCGCGGCCCGCGCAGGCGCACCGCGCAGCTGAGCGGCGCGCAGGAGGAGGGGCATGTCGCGCGAGCGCGTCTCGCTGCTTCCTTCCTTCGATCCGCGCGAGCTGCCTGTTTCCGAAGCGCACGACGGCCTGCCGGCGGTGCCCGCCGAGCGCCTCAGTGCCGCTGCGCTGCGCGAACGTTTTGCGCATCCGCCGTCCTGGCATCCCGAGCAGATCGACGACCGCATGCGCGTCGATCGTGGCGGCGATCCGCGTGAAGCGGCGGTGCTGGTGCCGATCGTCGAGCACGTCGACGGCAACACGCTGCTGCTCACGCAGCGCACCTGGCACCTGCGCCATCATTCGGGCCAGGTCGCGTTTCCCGGCGGAAGGCTCGAGCCCACCGACGCCTCGCCCGTCGACGCTGCGCTGCGCGAGGCGCATGAGGAAATCGGGCTCGAGCCGTCGCGAGTCGAGATCATCGGCCCGCTTCCCGAGTACCTGACCGCCACCGGATTCCTCGTCACGCCGATCGTCGGCCTGCTGCCCTCGGGCCTGCCGCTGCGGCCCGATCCGTCGGAAGTGGCCGACATCTTCGAGGTGCCGCTCGCTTTCCTGATGAATCCCCGCCATCATCAGCGCCGCAGCATCAACAGCCTGAGCGGAATCGAGCACTGGTTCTTCACGATGCCGTACCGTGTACCGGGCGAAGCCGAGGAGCGTTTCATCTGGGGCGCGACGGCTGCGATGCTGCGGAACCTGTACCGACTGCTCGCCGCCTGAGCGCGGCGAAGCGGCCGCCGACGCAACCGCATGGGCTTCATTGCGCTGATCTTCACGCTGCTCATCGAGCAGGGCCGACCGCTGGGTGCGGGCAACCCCGCGCACCGTGCCGCGCTCGGCGTTGCCGATTTCGTTCGCTCGACCACCGACGCCGGCGAACGGCAATACGGCGTCCTCGGCTGGTTGATCATCGTCGTCGCAGCGGTGCTCGGTGCGTTCCTGCTCGAATGGCTCGCATCGGCGGTGCATCCTCTCGCCGTGTTCGTCGTGCACGTCGCGGTGCTGTACCTGACGGTCGGTTTCCGCCAGTTCAGCCATGCATTCACCGAGATCCAGGTCGCACTTGCGGCCGACGACTCGATCGGTGCGCGCGCCGTGCTCGATCGCTGGCTCGGTCGCGTCGACGACGACACGCCCGAGCACATCGTGCACGAGGCGTCCGTGTCCGGCATCTGCCGCGAGGCGATCGCCGCCTCGCTCGTCGCCGCGCACCGGCACGTGTTCGGTCCGCTGCTCTGGTACATGCTGCTGCCCGGCGTGACCGGCCCGGTGCTGTATCGCGTCGCCGAACTGCTCGCGCGCCGATGGAGCCGCCCGGTCGTCGAGGGCGCGTCGCGCATCGAGGAGCCCTACGGCGTCTTCGCCGACCGCGCGTTCCGGGTGATCGACTGGCTGCCCGCGCGGCTGTCCGCCGCGGGCTTCGCCGTCGTCGGCAACTTCGAGGACGCGGTCTACTGCTGGCGCGGCGCGGTCTCCGCCGGCACGGCCTCCGATTCGCGCGCGCTGCTGCTCGCGTCCGGCGGCGGGGCGCTCGGCATCCGCATCGCCGAACCTGCGCTCGAAGCGCGCTGGGCCGAGGGCGAGCAGGGCTTCGAGTGGCAGGGCGCCGAGCCCGATCCCGGTGCCCTGCGCAGCGCGGTGGGCCTCGTCTGGCGCTCGGTCATCCTGTGGATCAGCCTGTTCGCGATGGTGACGATCGCCGCCTGGCTCGGCCGGTGAAAAACCGGGGTCAGACCACGGTTTTCCGAGCTGCCTTTCGCGTGCCGTTCACGCTTGGCCGCCGCATCCGAAACCGTGGTCTGACCCCTATTCCTCGATCTGCACGAACAGGCGATAGCGCAAGGGGTCGATCTCACCACGCTGTGCCGCTTCGCGGATCGCGCATCCCGGCTCTTCGTCGTGGGTGCAGTCGTTGAAGCGGCAGCGCCCGATCAGCGGGGCGAACTCTCGCATCGCGTGCACGCGCTGCGAGATCGACAGGTGATTGAGCCCGAAGTTCTGGAAGCCGGGCGAGTCGACGATGCGGGCATCGTGCGCAATTTCGACGGGCACGTCGAACAGGCGGCTGAAGGTGGTCGTGTGTCGGCCGCTGCCGAGCGCCTGCGAGATCGTGTTCGTTCGCATCTGCGCATCGGGAACCAGTGTGTTGACGAGCGTCGACTTGCCCATCCCCGACTCGCCGAGCAGCAGTGTCGTGAAACCGGCGAGCCAGGGGCCGAGCATCGCGCGCGTGGCGTCGGGTTCGGCGAGCGCACTGATCTCGAACACCGGATAGTCGAGCTGTCGATAGACCGCCAATCGCGGCGCGATCGCTTCGTGCGCCGCACGACGGTCGGCCTTGTTCGCGATGATCGCCGGCTCGATTCCGGCCGTCTCGATCGCGATCAGCATGCGCATCAGCAGCTCTTCGGAGAAGGGCGGCTCGCCTGCGAGCACGACCGCTGCGCGATCGACGTTCGCCGCCAGCAGCCGGGTTCTCCATTCATCGCTTCGCTGCAGCAGCGTCTTTCGCGCGAGCAGCGATTCGATCACTGCCTGGTCGGGCCCGAGCGCGCGCACCTCGACTTCGTCGCCAACGCACAGGTCGGTTCGCTTGCCGCGCGTCACGGCAACGCGTTCGTCTCCCGAAACCTTGCGTATCCAGTAGTGCCGACCGAAGCTCGCGACGATGCGCGCGCGCGCGGTGCCCGCCGCCGTTCCCGTGTCAGTTCCCGCTGCGTCCGAAAACGGCATCGGTACGGGCTGCGCAGATGAAGTCGTTCTCGGAGAGGCCGCCGACCGAATGCGTGTTGAAACGCACGGTGCACCGGTTGTATCCGACGACGAGCTCGGGGTGGTGGTCTTCGCCGTGCACCATCCAGGCGATCGCATTCACGAACGCGATCGTCTCGTAGTAGTTGCCGAACGCGTAGCTGCGCTCGATCGCGCCATCGCGCTGCGCCCAGCCGGGCAACTCGGGCAGCTGCGCGTCGATCTCGGTTTGAAGATATGCGGCACCCGTTTGCGGGCGCGACCTGCGGGCCAGCAGCTGGCTGCGTGAGACCGGCTCTCTCATCGGATGCCTCCGCGGGTCGTCGACATCACGCGGCGGCGAGCTCGCCGAGCCGGCCGATGCGTTGCGATGCGGGTGGGTGCGAGTCGTAGAACGCAGAGTGCACCGGATCGGGCGTCAGCGTCGATGCGTTGTCCTTGTACAGCTTGACGAGCGCACTGACGAGATCCTGCGCACGCGCGTGCCGCGCGGCGAAGGCATCGGCCTCGAACTCGTGACGGCGGGAGATCGCCGCGAACACCGGCTGCAGCAGGAAGGTGAACACGGGCATCGCCAGCAGGAACAGCACGAGCGCCGCCGCGTCGACCTCGCCGATGCGCGGCGAGACGCCCAAACCCTCGTAGAACCATCCCTGGCGCGACAGCCATCCGAGCAGCCACAACCCGGCCAGGCTGGCGACGAACATCAGCACGATCCGCTTCTGCACGTGGCGACGCTCGTAGTGGCCCAGCTCGTGCGCGAGCACTGCCTCGATTTCCGGTGCCTCGAGTCGCGACAGCAGCGTATCGAAGAACACGATGCGCTTGGCCCGGCCCAGCCCGGTGAAGTAGGCGTTGCCGTGCGCCGAGCGGCGGCTGCCGTCCATCACGAACAGGCCCTTCGACGCGAAGCCGCGACGCGCGAGCAGCGACTCGACGCGGTGTCGGACCTCTCCCTCCTGCAGCGGCTCGAAGCGGTTGAACATCGGCGCGATCACGGTGGGATAGAGCACGAGCATGCCGAGGTTGAACGCCGCCCATGCCACCCAGGCCCACAGCCACCACAGCCGACCGGCGCTGCCCATCAGCCACAGCACGAGCGCAAGCAGCGGCAGGCCGAGCACGGCCGCCACTACTGCCCCCTTCAACGTGTCGGCGACGAACAGCCGCGGCGTCATGCGATTGAAGCCGAAGCGCTCCTCGATACGGAACTGGCGTACCCATTGGAACGGCAGCTCGAGCAGCGCCGAGATCGCGAACACGGCAGCGACGAAGGCCATCGAGCCCACGAAAGGCGATGCGGGCAGCAGTGCGTGCAGCGCGTCGAGCAGCCATTGCAGCCCGCCGAACAGCGTGAAGAAGAGGAGCACCAGCGCGCCGAACACGGTGTCGACGATCGACAGGCGGGTACGCGCGACCGTGTAGTCGGCGGCGCGTCGGTGTGCCTCGGGGTCGATCCGCGAAGCGAATTCGGCAGGGACGGCATCGCGGTGCCGTGCAACGTGCCGGATCTGCCGCGTCGCCAGCCACAGCCTGGTCGCCACCGACGCAAGCAGCGCGAAAGCGAACAAGAGCGTGAAGGCCTGCGATGTCAAGGGGAGCGCTATGCGAGAATCGTCGACGGAGAGAAAAATTATGTCACAGCAACCGGCGTCACCCGCGCCGTTTCCCGACGAGACGAGGCTCATCTGGATCGACCTCGAGATGACGGGCCTGAATCCCACCGTCGATCGCATCATCGAAGCCGCCATCGTCATCACCAATGCGCAGCTCGAGGTCGTCGCGCACAGCGAGGCGTACGCGGTGCACCAGCCGCGCGCGGTGCTCGATGCGATGGACCAGTGGAACCGCTCCACGCACGCGCGCTCGGGGCTCGTCGAACGCGTGCTCGCCTCGCCGTACAACGAGGCCGAAATCGAGCGCCGGCTCGTCGACTTCATTTCTACGTACGTGCCGGCGGGCTGCTCGCCGATGTGCGGGAATTCGATCTGCCAGGACCGACGTTTCCTCGTGCGCTACATGCCGCGGCTCGAGGCGCACTTCCACTATCGCAACCTCGACGTCAGCACGTTGAAGGAGCTGTGCCGGCGCTGGCGCCCCGAGCTCGCAAAGGGCTTCACGAAGAAGAGCGATCACACGGCGCTGGCCGATGCGCTGCTGTCGATCGACGAGCTGCGCTACTACCGCGAGCACTTCCTGGTCAGCGTTCCGGTCTCCTGATCCCGTCGGCGCCCGTTGCGGCGTTGCCCGTTCGCTCGTACAGCACGAAGCGCTCGTCGCGACCACCGCGGCGTCGGCCCTCCCAGCGCACTGCCCATCCGGTGCGATCTTCCGGCTCCGCGCGCACCGCCGGTCCATCCTCCTGCACGAGCAGCCAGCGGCAACGCGTGCCGGCTTTGGCGAAAGGTAGCTGCGCGAAGTAGTAGAAGCTCGCCCGGGCGGCGCGTTCGACGTTGTCGGTGACGACACAGTCGCCTGCGCGCGCGCCGCTCCGGTCGAAGGCTGCGCGCAGCTCGGCCGAGACGTCGCGGTAGGTGTTGCGCTCGTTGAACATCGGCAGCCACAGCGTCATCAGCAGGAACCACGCCAGCACGACGCCGCCGCAGGAGAGCACCATTGCGCGCCAGATCATCGGCGGCTGGCGCGAGACGCGCCAGCGTACGAGCAGCAGCCACGCGGCAGTGGCGGCGAGCCCGAGAACGACCTCGCCGAATACGCCCTCGGGCAGGAAGCCCGGCGCCATCTGACGCATGCGGAACGCCATGCGCGGCGGCAAGCCGGTCATCAGTGCGATCCAGTACGCCCAGATCACGATGCCGAACAGCGTGAAGCTGGTGACGGCGAACCAGTCGATCAGATTCACGATGCCTCGCCGCAGCGTCGGTACGCCGACGGCGGCGAGCAGGGCGAGCGGTACGGTAGCCGGCAGCAGCCAGCCCTCGGCGCCCTGCGGCGCGAGCAGCGCGCGCGCGGTGAGTGCGATCACGGCCAGCAGGGGCAGCGCCACCGCCGGCTCGCTCCAGCGGCCGCGCCAGCGATACGCGGCCCAGATCGCGACCGGCCACGCCGGCCAGTAGAACCACGGCGCGGTCTGTGCGAAATAGCCGATCGACGCGAGGGTCGGACCGGACAGCATCTCGCGGTTCCACGCGAGCCAGCCCGACAGATGCTCGCGACCGGCCGCCGACTGCAGCAGTGCCATCGGCCAGGGCAGCGCCAGCAGCACGGCGACAGGCACCGCGAAGACGAGCATGCGTCGGCCGATCAGGCGGAACGAGCGGCTTGCGATCGGCAGCGCCACGAGCACGACGAGCAGCGCGGCGGCGTGGCCGACACCGCGCGTGAGCAGGCTCGCCGCGATCGCGGCACCGGCGATCGCGCCGCCCGCGGACGGGCGCTCGAGCGCGTACGCGCAGCCGAACAGGAACAGCGCGATCCACGCGAGCTGCGCCGGCTCGGCGGTCGTCTCGTGCATGCGCAGCAGCAGGCCGAAGGTGGCCATCAGCACGAGCAGCCCGGTGTCGGCGATCGCACGGCCGTAGTCGACGCGCGAGGCCGACGCACCGAAGGGGTCGGAGGGCTGCACGCCCTGGCGGCGCGCGAGCGCATAGCTCGTGTACCAGACGAGCACGAGCGCTGCTGCCAGCGTGGCGAGCACCGCCATGCGCACGGCGGCGTGCTCGCCGAGCAGCCAGTGCGTTGCCGATCCGAAGGCGGCGGCGATCCAGAAGGGAAGAGGGCCCTCGGCGACGATCGGCTGGCCGGCGATGTTCGGCATCATCCAGTCGCCGAAATCGCCGCGCATCATCGTGAGGGCGATGCCGAAGCCGGCGGCGTCGAGCGTGCGCCACGGATCGCGCCCGACGAAGCCGGGTACCGCGTACAGCGTGCAGACGAGCAACAGACCCCAGCGCGGCAGCTTGCCCGCCTGCAACTCGGTGACGATGAAGGGTCTCATCGGCCGAAAAAAAGGCAGCCGAAGCTGCCTCGCTCGTGCTTTCTGGACTTACTTGCTGCGGGCGAACTTCTGGCGGAACTTCTCGACGCGGCCCGTCTCGATGATGCGCTGCTGCGCACCCGTGTAGAACGGATGCGACTCGGAGGTGACGTCGAGCTTGAACAACGGGTATTCCTTGCCGTCGTCCATCGTGATCTTCTCGCGCGTGTTCACCGTGGAGCGCGTGACGAACTTGAAGCCGCTCGCCATGTCCTGGAAGACGACTTCACGGTATTCGGGGTGGATGCCCTGTTTCATGCTCGGGTTCCGTTGCAGGCGCAAAGCCTGACAGTATAAGCGATCAGACGCCGCGCCGCATCATCTCGAAGAATTCCTGGTTGCTCTTCGTCTGCCGGACCTTGTCGAGCAGGAACTCCATTGCCTCGAGCTCGTCCATGTCGTGCAGGAGCTTGCGCAGGATCCAGATCTTCTGCAGCACCTCGGGCTTGATCAGCAGCTCTTCGCGGCGCGTGCCAGAGCGGTTGATGTCGATGGCGGGGTAGACGCGCTTTTCCATCATCCGCCGGTTCAGGTGCAGCTCCATGTTGCCGGTGCCCTTGAACTCCTCGTAGATCACCTCGTCCATCCGGCTGCCGGTGTCGATGAGCGCGGTGGCGATGATCGTCAGCGAGCCGCCTTCCTCGATGTTGCGCGCGGCGCCGAAGAAGCGTTTCGGGCGTTGCAGCGCGTTCGCGTCGACGCCGCCGGTGAGCACCTTGCCGGAGGCGGGCACCACCGTGTTGTAGGCGCGCGCCAGTCGTGTGATCGAGTCGAGCAGGATGACGACGTCGCGCTTGTGCTCGACCAGTCGCTTGGCCTTCTCGATCACCATCTCGGCGACCTGCACGTGGCGCGTGGCGGGCTCGTCGAAAGTGGAGGCGACGACCTCGCCGCGTACCGAGCGCGTCATCTCGGTGACTTCCTCGGGGCGCTCGTCGATCAGCAGCACGATCAGCACGACGTCGGGATAGTTCGTGGTGATCGCGTGCGCGATGTGCTGCATCAGCACCGTCTTGCCGGCCTTCGGCGGGGCGACGATGAGGCCGCGCTGGCCTTTGCCGATCGGCGCGATCATGTCGATGATGCGCCCGGTGATGTTCTCCTCGGCCTTGATGTCGCGCTCGAGCACCAGCCGCTCGTCGGGATGCAGCGGCGTGAGGTTCTCGAAGAGGATCTTGTTCTTGCTCGCCTCGGGCGGCTCGCCGTTGATCTTGTCGACCTTCACCAGCGCGAAATAGCGCTCGCCTTCCTTCGGCGTGCGCACCTCGCCCTCGATCGAGTCGCCGGTGTGCAGGTTGAAGCGCCGGATCTGCGACGGCGAGATGTAGATGTCGTCGGTGCTGGCGAGGTATGAGGTTTCGGGCGAGCGCAGGAAGCCGAAGCCGTCGGGCAGCACTTCGAGGCAGCCGTCGCCGAAGATCGTCTCGCCGGTACGCGCCTTGCGCTTCAGGATGGCGAACATCAGCTCCTGCTTGCGCATGCGCTGCGGGTTCTCGATCTCGAGGCCGGTGGCCATCTCGATCAGCTGCGAGACGTGCAGCGATTTCAGTTCGGACAGATGCATCGGCTGGTTCTCCCCGCAGGGAAGCTGGCTGGAACGCGTACGACGTGCGAGCGCGAGCGGCCGGGGCCGCAGGATCGACAACAACGGGTCGGAAAGGGCGGGCCGAGAAGGCCCTGGAAAGGCGGGGGAGGGGTCGACGTAGGGATTCGCGTCGCGCCGGTCTCGCGCGCCTCGTGCCGCGAGAGGCGGGCGGCACGGCCGCATTCCTCATCGGGCGGCCGTGACTTTACACCCGATCAGAGGTTGGTGTCCAGAAACGACGAGAGCTGCGACTTCGACAGCGCACCGACCTTCGTGGCGACGACCTGGCCGCCGCGGAACAGCATCAGCGTGGGGATGCCGCGAATGCCGTACTTCGACGGCGTCGACTGGTTCTCGTCGACGTTGATCTTCGCGACGCGGACCTTGCCTTCGTACTCGCGCGATACCTCGTCGAGGATCGGCGCGATCATCTTGCACGGGCCACACCACTCGGCCCAGTAATCGACGAGAACCGGCTCCTCGGCCTGCAGGACTTCCTGCTCGAACGATGCGTCGGACACATGCTGGATCGCCATTCTCCCTCCTGGATTGCGACGCTTCGGCAGCAACGAAGCGCCCTCCGGGCAATGGTACACGCGCACGATGCCGCTCGGTGCCGCATGTCCGACTGCTAGAATCGGCGTGGGCGGGCCTCCCCGCAGTGCGGCGTGGTCAACCTGGTCAGGTCCGGAAGGAAGCAGCCACAGCCATTTCCCGCGCGTGCCGGGGTTCCGGCTCGCCCACCCGGCTCTCTCTGCGAGCCCCCTGCTGTCCACTGCGCTGCGACACCGCGTCTTTCCCGCATGAACCATCTCGCGCTGGCCCGCAAATGGCGACCCCGGGACTTCGACTCCCTCGTCGGCCAGGACCACGTCGTGCGCGCACTCGCGCACGCGCTCGAGACGAAACGGCTGCACCACGCGTATCTGTTCACCGGCACGCGCGGCGTCGGCAAGACGACCATCGCGCGCATTCTCGCCAAGGCGCTGAACTGCGAGCGCGGCGTGCAGGTGCAGCCTTGCGGTGTCTGCGATGCGTGCACCGGCATCGACGCGGGGCGCTTCGTCGACTGTATCGAGCTCGATGCGGCATCGAACCGCGGCGTCGACGAGATGACGCAACTGCTGGAGAACGCCGTCTATGCGCCGACGGCGGGCCGCTACAAGGTCTACGTCATCGACGAAGTCCACATGCTGTCGACGCACGCGTTCAACGCGATGCTCAAGACGCTCGAGGAACCGCCGCCGCACGTCGTGTTCGTGCTCGCCACCACCGATCCGCAGCGCGTACCCGTCACCGTGCTGTCGCGCTGCCTGCAGTTCAACCTGAAGAACATGCCGCCGCCGGCGATTGCCGGGCACCTGGTCACCGTGCTCGAAGCCGAGGGCATCGTGCACGAGGCGGGCGCGCTCGATCGGATCGGCCGCGCGGCGGCGGGCAGCATGCGCGATGCACTGTCACTGCTCGACCAGGCGATCGCCTTCGGCGGAGGCGCGGTGCACGAGGCCGAGGTGCGCGAGATGCTCGGCGTGGTCGATGGCGGCTGGCTCGTGCGCATTCTCGATGCGCTCGTCGCTGGCGACGGTCGGGGGCTCGTCGAAATCGCCGACTCGATGCTCGCGGCGAACGCGCCGTTCGAGCGAGCGCTCTCCGATCTCGCGCAACTGCTGCAGCGGATCGCGCTCGCGCAGGTCGGCGCGCTCGGCGATGCCGATGATCCGCAGACGCTCGAGCGTCTCGCGCAGGCGATTCGCGCCGAAGACCTGCAGGTGTACTACCAGATCGTCACGCACGGGGCGCGCGAGCTCGCGCTCGCGCCCGATGCGCATACCGGTTTCACGATGGTGCTGCTGCGGATGCTGGCGTTTCGGCCGGTGCAGGCCGGCGATGCGGGGAGCGGGGAGGTTGAGGCTTCGCCTGCGGGTTCGGCGCGGGGGAGCGCGACGGCTGCGGCGTCGTCGCGCGCCGCTGCAGCGGTGGCGGCGCCGTCGCGCGCGGCCGTGCCGCCGCGTGCAGCCGTGCCGCCGCGTGCAGTCGTACCGCCGCGAGCGGCGGGGGGCGCGCATTCGCGTGCTGCCGGCGCTGTGCGGTCGCACGCGCCTGTCGATGCAGCCCCGCGCACTCCCGCTGCAACCTCTTTCGACGGCGACTGGCCCGCGCTTGCCGCACGGCTGAACGTCGGCGGCTTCGTTCGCCAGTTCATGGAGCAGAGCGAGCTGCTCGAAGCCGACGGTCTGCGGCTGCGTCTGCGGGTACCGATTCGCCCGCTCGCCGAACCGTCCACCGTGCGTCGCGTGCGCGAAGCGCTCAGTGCGCATTTCGGCGCCGACGTGCGCATCGAGGTCGAGGTCGGACGCGTGCAGGGCAGAACGGCCGCCGTCGCTTCTGCCGAGGAGCGCGCCGATCGCCAGGCGCAGGCACAGGCATCGATCGAAGCCGATCCGTTCGTGCGCACGTTGATCGATGATTTCGGCGGCTCGATCGTGCCGGGCTCGGTGCGACCGCTCGAGCGCCCACAAACCACCGGAGGCAAGGAATGATGAAGGGACAGCTCGCGGGCCTGATGAAGCAGGCCCAGCAGATGCAGGAGAACATGAAGAAGGCGCAGGAGCAGCTGGCGCAGATCGAGGTCGAAGGGCAATCGGGCGCCGGCCTCGTGAAGGTCACGATCACCTGCCGCAACGATGTGAAGCGCATCGCGATCGACCCGACGCTGCTCGGTGAGGACAAGGACATGCTCGAGGACCTGATCGTCGCCGCGATGAACGACGCGCTGCGCAAGGCCGAGCAGACCGCATCCGAGAAGATGGGCGCGATGACCGCCGGCCTGCCGCTGCCGCCCGGCTTCAAGATGCCGTTCTGATCGCCGCGACGCTATTCGATCGCAGGATGCGCGCACGATGAAAGCGCCGGCGCCGCTCGATGCGCTGACGGCCGCGTTTCGCCGCCTGCCCGGCGTGGGCGCGCGCACCGCGCAGCGTTTCGCGTATCACCTGCTGCAG
This sequence comes from uncultured Limnobacter sp., assembly GCA_964538505.1. Classification (GTDB taxonomy): domain Bacteria; phylum Pseudomonadota; class Gammaproteobacteria; order Burkholderiales; family Burkholderiaceae_E; genus Zeimonas. The sequence continues at coordinate 29,212 of CAZIDY010000001.1, forward strand.
CACGACCGCGACGGCGCCGCGCAGCTCGCGCAGGCGCTTGCCGAGGCGCACGAACGCATCCGGCATTGCGTGCGCTGCAATACCTTCACCGAGTTCGAAGTCTGCGAGACCTGCGCGTCGCCGCGACGCGATCGGTCGCTGTTGTGCGTCGTCGAGACGCCGGCCGATCAGCTGACGATCGAGCATACGCTGAGCTATCGCGGCCTGTATTTCGTGCTGATGGGGCGGCTGTCGCCGCTCGACGGCGTGGGGCCGAAGCAGATCGGGCTCGAACGGTTGCTCGCTCGTGCGAGCGACGGTGAAGTGCGCGAGGTGATCCTGGCGACGAACTTCACGCAGGAGGGCGAGGCCACTGCGCACTACATCGGCGAGCTGCTGCGTGCACGAGGTCTCGCGGTTACACGGCTTGCGCGCGGCGTGCCGATTGGCAGCGAGCTCGAGTACGTCGATCCAAGCACGGTGGCGCAGGCGCTGCGCGATCGTCGATCGGTCGCTGATGACGACCCGCGGAGAGGGGCGTCGACGTGAATGCGAACGGGAAGGGCGACGGCGACACGCAGGACGCACGCGGACCGCTGGCCGGCCTGCGTGTGCTCGAGCTCGGCCAGCTGATCGCCGGTCCGTTCGTCGGACGCATGCTCGCCGACTTCGGCGCCGACGTGATCAAGGTGGAGCCGCCGGCACGCGAAGGCAGCGACGGCGGCGACCCGCTGCGCAAGTGGCGCAAGCTGCATCCCGATGATCCGAGTGGAACCTCGCTGTGGTGGTACGTGCAGGCGCGCAACAAGCGCTCGATCACGCTCGACCTACGCCACCCGGAAGGCCAGCGCATCGCGCGCGAGCTCGCTGTGCGCAGCGACGTCGTCGTCGAGAACTTCCGCCCGGGCGCGCTCGAGAAGTGGGGTCTTGGTTACGACGTGCTGTCGAAGGACAATCCGGGGCTGATCCTGCTGCGGTTGTCCGGCTACGGACAGACCGGCCCGTATCGCGACCGCCCGGGTTTCGGCGCGATCGCCGAGTCGATGGGCGGCATGCGTTACGTCACCGGTTTCCCGGACCGTCCGCCAGTGCGAATGAACCTTTCGATCGGCGACGCGCTCGCGGCGCTGCATGGGCTGGTCGGCGTGCTGATGGCGTTGCATCACCGGCACGGATCGGGCCGCGGGCAGGTCATCGACGTTGCGCTGTACGAGGCGGTGTTCAACATGATGGAGAGCACGCTGCCCGAGTACGAGCGTTACGGGATCGTGCGCGAGCGCACCGGAACGAACCTCACCGGCATCGTGCCGTCGAACACCTATCCGACGGCGGATGACCGGCACATCGTGATTGGCGGTAACGGAGACTCGATTTTCAAGCGGCTGATGCGGGCGATCGGGCGGGAAGATCTCGCAGACGATCCGTCGCTCGCGGACAATGCGGGCCGCGCGGCGCGTGCGCAGGAGATCGACGATGCGATCGCGCAGTGGACGTCGTCGCAGCGGCTCGAGGCAGCGCTCGAGGTGATGGCGCAGGCGGAGGTGCCGAGCGGGCGGATCTTCAGCGCGGCCGACATGGTCGAGGATCCGCAGTACCTGGCGCGGGCGATGGTCGAGCGAATGACGCTGCCCGATGGAACGCCGCTGGCGATTCCCGGCATCGTGCCGAAGTTCTCGGGGACGCCGGGCGAGACGCGCTGGGTGGGGCCGGCGCTCGGCGAGCACACGGACGAGGTGCTCGATGAACTGGGCTACGACGAGGAGGCTGTAAGTCGCCTGCGCGGGTCGGGTGCAGTGTAGTGGCGCGTTCCGGGTGACGAGCGCGAGGCTTCGAGTGACGGCGGCAGCGGCAATCTCTCCATCGGTGCGGGGTGCAGGAGTGCCTTCGGGCATCAGCCGAGCCCGTTCCTGTCCGAGCCAGGTCGCCGAGATACCCGTCGCCACGGGACAAGGCTGACGCTTCTGATCCTGGCCGACGACAATTCGAAGCGTGCCGTACGGACACGCCTGGACGCACAATCCGCAGCGAATGCAGGCCGCATGGAAGGAGTCGCCAGACCCGAGCGGTCGGGCCCGTCATCGGGACGGATCTCAGACCGCCTGACCCGCGCGCCCCGCATACATCTCCTCGATCAGATCGGCGAACTGCCGATTGATCGACAGGCGCTTGACCTTCATCGTCGGCGTCACCTCGCCGTCTTCCTCCAGCAGCTTCTTCGGCAGGATGCAGAAGCGCTTGATCTGCTCGACACGCGCCAGATCCTCGTTGGTACGGCGCACCTGCTCGAGCACGAGATCGCGAATCTCGCGCGCTTCGGTGAGGGACGCGTAGGTGGTGAACTGCACCTTGTGCTCCTGCGCGTAGTCGAGCGCGTTTTCCTCGTCCAGCACGATCAGCGCAGTGACGTAGTTGCGACGGTCGCCGATGAGAATCGCATCGGTGATGTACGGGCTCGTCTTCAGCTGGTTTTCGATCGGCTGCGGCGCGATGTTCTTGCCCCCGGTGGTGATCAGCAGATCCTTCTTGCGATCGGTGATCTGCAGGAAGCCGCGCGCATCGAATTCGCCGACATCGCCGGTGTGCAGCCAGCCGTCGACCAGCGTCTGCGCGCTCGCCTCCGGGTTGCGAAAATAGCCGAGGAAGACGTTCGGTCCGCGCACGAGAATCTCGCCGTCGTCGGCGATGCGAACTTCCACGCCGGGCAGCGGCGGTCCGGAATTGGCCGGATCGATGATGTCGCCCTGATGGCAGGCGGTCGGACCGCTGCCTTCGGTCTGGCCGTAAATCTGGCGCAGCGGCACGCCCAGCGCGTGAAAGAAGCGCAGCACGTCCGGCGAGATCGCGGCCGCTCCGCTCACGGCCACGCTCAGGCGATCGAAGCCGAGCCGCTTGCGCAGCTTGGCCAGCACCGTGAGGTCGGCCAGCGCGAAGCCCAGCCGCAGATGCCAGGGAACCGACCGGTCGGGGTCGAGCCGGGCGCGCGCGTAGCGACGACCGGTTGCATACGCGGCACCGAAAGCAAGGCGCTTGAACCACTGCGCATCTTTCGCGCGCAGCAGGATCATCGACTGGTATTTCTCCCAGATGCGCGGCACCGCGAACATCAGTGTCGGCGATACCTCGGCGATGTTCTGCGTCACCGTGTCGACGTTCTCGACGAAGTGCACGCGATAACCGACGGCCAGCGCCAGATACGTCGACAGCATCCGTTCGGCGATGTGCGACAGCGGCAGGAAGGAGACCACGTCTTCCTCGCCGCCGGATTCGAAGATGCCGCCCAGGCAGTGCGCCGTCCACGTCAGGTTGCGATGGCTGAGCATCGCGCCCTTGGGCGGACCGGTGGTGCCGGAGGTGTAGATGAGCGTAGCCATCCCGTCGGGCTGCAGTGCATCGAGTCGCTGCTGCAGCGCCTGCGGTTGCGCCGCACCGGACTCGCGCCCGCGACGCAGCAGTTCGTCCCAGGACAGGATCGCCGGATCGTCGAGATCCGTCAGGCCCTCCATGTCCATCACGACGATCCAGCGCAGCTCGGGCAGCGCGTCGCGGATCGCCAGCGCCTTGTCGAGCTGCTCTTCGTTCTCGACGACGAAGATGCTCGCGCCGGCGTGCCCGAGGATGTATGCGCACTCCGACGCGGCGTTGGTGGTGTAGATGCCCACGCTCGCGCCGCCCGCCGCCTGCGTGGCGAGATCGGCCACCAGCCATTCCTGCCGGTTCTCGCCGATGATCGCCACGCGACCGCCGGCGGCCAGACCCAGCTCCATCAGGCCGTGCGCCGCATCGCGCATCCTCTGCGCGTACTGGGCGAAGCTCAGGTCGCGCCACAGACCCAGGTGCTTGAAGCGCAGCGCCGTTGCTTCGCCACGGCGCGCGGCATGTGCAAGGAGCAGGTGCGGCGCGCTGACGCACTGGTGAGGCGCAACAACTGCGTTCATGACGGGAAGTGCAGTGAAATCATGAAAACTTGTCGCAATGGCCGCGGCATACTAGCATCGCGCACGGTCGAAAGGACCCGTCCGCGCGGCACCGGGCATCAGAGAAAACGAAGGGGAGGATCGGGCGTTGGACATGAAGCGGTCCCATTACGAGGATCTGCGCCTTTTCGATACGCTGCCGCTGGGAATCTGGCTGGTCGCGTGCACGCTCGCGCTGGCGTCGGCGCCTTGGTGGTCCGGCAATTACCTGCTCTACGTTCTCGGCTACGTGGCGATCAATGCCATCGTGGCCGTCGGGCTGAACGTTCTGGTGGGCTACACCGGGCAGATATCACTGGGGCATGCCGGATTTTTCGCGATCGGCGCCTATGGCACCGTGCTGCTTGCGCAATCGGGGCTGCCGATTCCCCTGGCTCTGCTGATGGGCGCCCTGATCGCCGCCGGATTCGGGTTTCTGCTGGGTTTGCCCGCGCTGCGCCTCGAAGGACCGTATCTGGCCGTCATCACGCTGGGCTTCGGCCTGGCGGTGGAGAACGTCTTCGCCCGGGCGCCGATGTTCGGCGGCGCGACCGGACCGGGTGTTCCGCCTTTTTCGCTGGTGCTCATTCCGGGACTGGACCGCGACCAGAACCTGTATCTGCTGATCATGGCGCTGGCCGGCGCGAGCCTGTTGGCGGTGCGCAACCTGATGCGCACGCGGGTGGGCCGTGCGTTCATCGCAATCCGCGATTCGGATATCGCCGCATCGTGCGCCGGCGTCGATCTCACCTGGTACAAGACGCTCGCCTTTGCGGTGAGCGCGTTCTTCACCGGTATCGCCGGCGGTCTGTTCGCGTTTCACCTGGGGCAGGTCGATCCGACCAGCTTCAATCTGATGCTGTCGATCCTCTTCCTGGCGATGGTGGTGATCGGCGGCGTCGGCTCGATCCTCGGGCCGATTCTCGGCGCGGTCACGATCAGTCTCCTCAATCTGAAGCTCAAGGGCCTGAAGATGGCCGACTTCGAGCAGATCCCGCTCGCCGGCGAGGCCATCGCGCAGTTCGTCAGCCGCCACTTCATGGAGACGGGAATGGCCAACGTGCAGTTCGTCGTCTACGGCGCGATCCTGGTGGCGATCATGCTGTTCGAGCCGCTCGGGCTGTACGGGCTGTGGATCCGCTCGAAGCGCTACTGGCGCAGCTGGCCGTTGTGATGAGCTTCGGCGCGCTCCCCCAGGTACTGTTCAGCGGACTGGCCGCCGGTGCGGTGTATGCGCTGCTGGCGCTGGCGATGGTGATCATCTACCGCACCACCGAAGTGCTCAATTTCGCCCAGGGCGAGATGGCGATGGCGAGCACCTATGTCGCGCTGGCGCTGCTCGTGGCCGGCGGCCTGCCGTTCTTCGCAGCGGTGGTCGGCGCATTGGTGTTTGCCGCCCTGCTGGGTGCGTTTGCCGAGTTCGCCTTCCTGCGGCGCGCGAAGGAACCCACGGTGCTGGGCCTGATCATCGTCACGCTGGGCATCGAGATGATCGTGTTCGGTTTCGCGTCGTGGAAGTGGGGCGGCGAGCCGCGCGATTTTCCGATTCCGCTGGACCCGATGGATGCGATCGTGCTCGGCGGCGTCATCATGGGACACCTCGAGTTGCTGTCCATCGCGATCGCGGTCACGGTCATCGCCGTGCTGTTCTTCTTTCTGCGCCGTTCCCGGTCGGGCCTTGCGATGCGCGCGGCGCAGCAGAATCGCGCGGTTGCGCGGCTGATGGGAATCCGCGTGCGGCGCGTCGAGATGGGCGCGTGGGCGCTGGCCGCCGTCATCGGCGCGATCGCCGGCCTGCTGGTCGGGCCGGCGACCACGGTCGAGCCGTACATGATGTGGGATCCATTGATGAAAGGTTTTGCCGCCGCCGTGCTGGGCGGCATGACTTCGCTGCCCGGCGCTGCGCTGGGCGGCGCGATCATCGGCATCGTCGAGAATCTTTTCGGCTTCTATGTGTCGACGGCCTTCAAGTCCGTCGTTCCGTTCGCGGCGATTCTGTTGATGCTCGCCATCAAGCCGTCGGGCCTGCTGGCCCGGCATTATGTGAAGAAGGTGTAACGACCGGCGCGGCCGACGGCATCACCGGTTCTGAACGTTGATCGGGAAACCCTGGAGGAGGATGACAGGCATGGTCGGGAAATTCTGGAAGATTTCCGCTCTCGCAGCGGCGATGTGCTTTACGACCCAGCCGGCGGCGGCACAGCCGTTGACCGGCGTGACGGACACCGAAATCCACATCGGCGAGTGGGGTCCGCAGACCGGGCCCGCGGCGCCGTGGGGCGCAGTGGCGCGCGGCACGGCGATGCTGTTCCAGATGGTCAACGACGCCGGCGGCATCCACGGGCGCAAGATCGTCTTTCACTCCTTCGACGATCAGTACAACCCGGCGAAGACGGTCGCCGGCGTCAAGGAACTGGTGGAGAAGGAGCCCGGCGTCTTCGGCTTCGCCTCGGGCGTCGGCACCTCGCCGGGGCTGGCGGTGAAGGACTACCTGATGGAGCGCAATATTCCGTGGGTCGGCCCGGCCGCCGGCTCGCTGCAGTGGATCACGCCGCCGCAGAAGGCGCTGTTTGCCGTCTATCCGCTGTACGCCGACGAGGCCAGGCTGCTGGTGCGTCACCTCGTCGAGAAGGAAGGCAAGAAAAAGATCGCGATCCTCTACGCCAGCGACGAGTACGGCGAGAACGGCCACCGCGGCGCGGTTTCCGAACTGAAGCGCCTGTCGCTCGAGCCGGCGGCCGAGGTATCGGTGAACCAGGCCGACCGCGATCTCAAGTCGCATATCCTCAAACTCAAGGAGAGCGGCGCCGATGCCGTCGTGATGTGGGTGAATCCGACACACGCGGTGATCACGCTGAAGACGGCCGCCGCGCTGCAGTTCGCGCCGCAGTGGGCGACGAGCTCCACGCTGTCGGACGCGCCGCTGATGCACAGCATCACCGGCGGGCTGTGGAAGAACATCATCTTCGCCAGCTTCGGCGAACTGCCCGATTCCGATGCGCCGGAGGTCAAGAAGTACCGGGATGCCTTCCCGAAGTACGCGCAGCAGGGCGAGCGCTGGGGCGTGTTCTTCATGGCCGGCATCGGCTTCGTCGAGCCGATGGTCGAGGGCCTGCAGCGTGCCGGACGCGATCTGACACGCGAGAGCTTCATCCAGGCGATGGAGACGCTGAAGGACTACAAAGGGGTCATGGGCCGGATCAGCTTCGGTCCTGGCGAGCGCCAGGGACAGCGCGAGATCTTCCTCGCGCGCACCGACGACAGCGGCACGAAGGTTACGCAGCTCACGCCTTGGACCGAGGTGAAGTGAACGGCTCGGCAGCCCTGCTCGAAGTTCGGCAACTGGAGATCTCCTTCGGCGGCGTGAAAGCCCTGCACGGCGTGGGCCTCACGCTCGCTGCAGGCGAGATCCTGGCGCTGATCGGACCCAACGGCGCCGGCAAGACGACGGTCTTCAACTGCATCTCGGGGCTGTACCGTCCGCAGGTCGGCAGCGTGCGCATCGACGGACGCGAACTGGTGGGTGCGCGGCCGCATCGCGTGGCGGCCGCCGGCATCGCGCGCACCTTCCAGAACATCGAGCTCTTCCGGCACATGAGCACGATGGACAATCTGCTGCTGGGGCGGCATCGCTTCATCCGCACCGGACTGCTGACCGGCATGGCGCTGTTCGGGCAGCACAGCCCGGCGGCGCGGGAAGAGATGCGTCACCGCGAGCGGGTCGAGGAAATCATCGACTTCCTCGACCTGCAGGCCGTGCGCACGCAGCCGGTCGGCAGCCTGGCGTACGGCACGCAGAAAGTGGTCGAACTGGGGCGCGCACTGGCAATGGAACCGAAAGTGCTGCTGCTCGACGAGCCCGCCGCCGGCATGAACCTCGAGGAGAAGCAGGATCTGCGCATCTGGATCGAGGACATCAGCAAGCTCTTCAGGATCGCGATCCTGCTGATCGAGCACGACATGCAGTTCGTCGGCGACCTGGCCGATCGCGTCGTCGCACTCAATCACGGTCAACTGCTGGCCGAAGGCACGCCGCAGGCCGTGCGCAGCCATCCGGAAGTGTTGCGCGCCTACCTGGGAGCGGAAGCGGGATGAGCGCGCTGCTGTCGCTCGCCAACGTCGACACCTTCTACGGACCCATCCAGGCGCTGCGCGGCGTGTCGCTGGAAGTGCAGGCCGGCAGCATGGTCGCGCTGCTCGGCGCGAACGGCGCCGGCAAGAGCACGCTGCTGAAGACCGTCATGGGACTGATCGACGACCAGCCGGAGAAAGGCAGCATCCATTTCATCGGCGAGCCGATCCACGGCCGCCAGACCGAGGACATCGCGCGCCACGGCATCGCCCTGGTGCCGGAAGGACGCGAGGTGTTCCGGGAACTGACGGTGCTCGAGAATCTCCACGCCGGTGCCTACGCGCGGCGTGATCCGATCGGCGACGACATCGAGCGCGTCTTCCATTATTTTCCGCGCCTGCGCGAGCGGCGCGACCAATGGGCGGGCACGCTCTCCGGCGGCGAGCAGCAGATGCTCGCCATCGGGCGCGCGCTGATGAGCCGCCCGCAACTCATCCTGCTCGACGAGCCGTCGCTTGGGCTGTCGCCGCTGCTGGTGCAGGAGATCTTCGCCATCCTGAAGACGATCCACGCCGACGGCGTCACCCTGCTGCTGGTTGAACAGAACGCGCGCGTCGCGTTGTCGGTCGCGCAGCGTGCGCTGGTCATGGAACGCGGACGCTTCGTGCTCGACGGGACGGCGGCGGAAGTGGCGGCCGATCCGGACGTGCAGGAGTTCTATCTCGGGGTCGCGGGCGAGGAAGGCGGTGCGCCGCTGAAACGGTATCGGCGCAAGAAGCGGTGGCGGTGATCGGCGGGGCCTCGCTCGCTCACCCTTCACCTCCCTCGATCACCGCCAGCGTCGAGTGATTGTGAATCGACTCGAAGTTCTCCGCCTCCGCGGTGAAGCGGCGGATGCCGCGGTCGGCGCGCAGGGCCATGGCGACGTCGCGGACGAGGTCTTCGACGAACTTCGGGTTGTCGTAGGCGCGCTCGGTGACGTGTTTCTCGTCGACGCGCTTGAGCAGGCCGTAGAGTTCGCTCGAGGCTTGGGCCTCGGCGATCGCGGTGATCTCTTCGGGTTCGATCGCCCCGTCGGCGACGATCGACACCGTCACGTGCGAACGCTGGTTGTGCGCGCCGCCCTCGACGACGATCGTCAGTTCGCAATCCATCAGGCTGTGCACGCCCGACACCGGCGCCGTCTTGCGCACGAACAGCGGCAGGCTCAGCTCGATGCGGCTGGCGGCCGCCTCGAGCAGCACGAGCATTTCGTCGAATACGTCGCGCAGCGACGCGGCGTCGAGCGCGGGCTGGCCTTCGGCCATGCGGCGCTCGAGCAGCGACAGGAAACGCGACATGTGCGTGCCCTTCTGGTCGGCCGGCAACGCCACGTATAGCCCGAAGCGACCGACGCTCGGCTGCTCGCCGCCGCGCGCGCCAGCGCAGCGGATAGCGAAGTCCCTTGACGCCGACGCGCTGTGCGCCTATCTCACGCCACGTGCGCGCTTGTGGACACAGGACAGGCGACTGGCGGCGTTCGCCACACGTCTCGATGTGGCCTGGCCTGGCCAGAACGCCTGATGCGGCTTGCCCGGATGTCGGGCGCATAGGAAATTCAAACGGTCCTCGGAAGCCCCATTGGGACCTGGGTTGACAGCCGAGGTCGGCCTGGAGCTGGCGGCTGAGCCGTGGCCTTGTGCGGATTCGGGCGATTCAACCCGCCTGGACGCTTCGGATCGGGCCTGGCAGGCTTTGATCCCCTGGTCGATGCCGAGTCGTGCGCGTCGAGCCCACGTGCAGCGCAGTATCCCCTGCGGCTGCTGCCGGGCTGCGCAGCCGGTGCTGTGCCCGGCGTATGGCCGGCGCATGGCCGACGCAAGCTCGCTTCAGACGTTGGGCGCGCCATCGGCGCCGCAGCGGTAGACGCCGTCCAGCACCAGGTAGTGCAGGTCGATGTTGAGGTTGGCTGCGGATCCGAAACGCTGGATCAGCGTGACGGCGCCGCCCTGAGCCTCGTTGGCGCGCAGGCCGGCATCGGCCTGCAAGTGGCGCGTGATCCCGCGCTGCACCACCTGCAGCACCGGCGTGACCAACTCGGGCCGGGCAGCCAGCAGCCCGCGCAACGGGATCGGCAGCGACAGCACCCACTGCCGCACCGGCACGTGCGGGATGACGTGGTCGACCAGGTGCGCGGCGGTCTGCGACATGCGCCGCGCACCGCACGACGGGCAATCCACGGCGCTTGCAACTGAAGGCCAGCAGCCTGTCGTGGCCACACTGCCCGCAGCGCAGCCTCAGGAACCCGTGCCTCAGGATGCCGCACTCGAGGAAGGCGTCGAACTCGTCCTTGACAAACCTCGGCAGCGCCGATCCGGTACTGGCTTCGGTATGCGCGAAGAATGTGGCCGCGTGCTGCTGGACCAGGTAATACAGCGCCGTCTGCTCCGGGCGGTGGCGCTCGTAGCGGACGGGGGCACCATCGGGCAAGCAACGGCGCTCGCCCGTCGACGGCCGAGTTGCTGCGACATGCATGCGAGACCTGCGCGGGGGCTTGCCCGCACGGTCTCAGCGTCGGCGCTGCTTCGCCATCGTCCACATGACTGCGAACCGGTCCCATGGCGTAGGTCTGATGCCTGTACCGGAAAGCACGTCGCGGCCCGCCCGCCCATCGAGATCCTGCGCGGCATCCTCACCGCCGGCTTTCGGCCGTGTTCAATAGTTACTATTGTCCCATTGGCTCGTTTCTCTATCTTCTCGGCGCCCCAGCAAGTTTCTACGGCGCCGTGGTGGGTGAGTATCTCGGCTCCGCGCGCAGTCAACTTCCTCATCCTGCGAATCGAGACACTTTCGATATCGACACGGTGATCGCTGGGGTCGTGCCGGCGGGTTTCGTACTGCTGCTCGATACCGTGGTGAGCGTCGCGGAGAAGTGACTGATGAACGGCAGCGGCGGTTGGACCGAGCGGCCAAGCTTTTCGTGCCTTTCGGGTGCTGTCAGGAGTTTTTACACCGACCCCGGTTGCTTCGTCCCAGGTACGCGATCTCATAGAAAAAGTTCATGGTTAATCAGCTAGATAGGCCTATCATAGAAGAAATGGCACGTTTGATGCTTTCGAGTCCCCGGGAGACCCTTAGCAACACTCGGTCTTGATCTCGGGACTCAACTCAAACCATCTCCGGGGGGAATAAATGAGGCATTCAGCACTTTCGGCTGCCATTGCCGCTGCCTTAGCAGTAGCAGGCGGCCAAGCGGCGGCGGCAGTCGCCACTGCAGCAGATATCGTCGCAATCGTCGACGAATCGGGTTCAATGTCCGGCGAACACGCTTGGCTAGGCGCCATGGCGACTTCGCTCGAGGCCGGACTTCAAAGCGCGGGGGTGACTTTGAACCAGTACGGTCTGGTTGGCTTCGGAGGGGGTAGTACCCATTTTTCGCCGCATCAGCATTCGGTTGGCGGAAGTTCGTTCGGTTCAGCGGCCCAACTCGCGACCGCTACCGGCACTCTCGTACTAAGCGGTGGAACTGAGGATGGCTGGGCCGGCATCGCATATGCGAATGCCAATTACACCTATCGAACTGGTGTCGCAGCCCGCAACTACATCCTTGTGACGGATGAGGATCGGGACAATACGGATGGATCGCTCAACTTCTCCAACATCCTGGCGAGCATGACGGGGACCGGTACGCTGCTCAATGCCGTCGTCGATGCCAGCTTCGGATGCGACGGCGTTACGGGTAGCGTTCTGGGAATCGACGCGGACGGTAATGGTTATATCGCCGATGGTTCCGGCGGGTACACCACTGCTACTGGATGCAGTGCATCCTCCGGAGACGGCAGCACGATTGCCGACTACGTCGACCTCGCCCTTCAAACTGGTGGCGCAGCGTGGAACTTGAACCTTCTGCGTGCTGGTGGTGCTACTGCGAACTCATTTACAAGTGCGTTCATCGATATCAAAGTGCGGGAGATTAAGGAGCAGAGTCCGGGGGGAACCGTGCCAGCACCTGCCAGTTTGGCGTTGCTCGGCATCGGCCTGTTCGGCTTGGGCTGGGCACGTCGATCGAGCCTCTGACCGCGCAAAGGCGCGGTTGAACGTAAAGAGCCCGGCCCTGCCGGGCTCTTTACGTTCTGGGGGTCTTCGTTGGTAAACCGAGAGGAGGCCCCCGCGGAGGCCTTGCGGGCGCTATACTTCGCCGGTTTGCCCCCCTCACTGTGGTTAGCGCAGTCTTCCGCCATTCAAGTCAGCGATCTTGTCTGCTCACCGCCGCTTTCGCGGCGTGGATGGTATCCGGACCGGCCCTCTCCCAAGGCCTTTGTACATCGGGAGTAGCGGTCAAGTCGCACCGGGTGAGTTCCTTTCCAGGAGTCTCCGTTGCCCGCCGAGCCCCCTTCCCAGCCTGCCCGGCCCGCCGGCGCGGGCCTCATCCCCGAATCCGCCCCCGCCGTACTCGCCCTCGCCGACGGCACCCTCTTCCATGGCCGCTCCATCGGCGCCGCCACGCAGACCGTCGGCGAAGTCGTCTTCAACACGGCGATGACCGGCTACCAGGAGATCCTCACCGATCCGAGCTATTGCCGGCAGATCGTCACGCTCACCTATCCGCACATCGGCAACTACGGCGTGAATCCCGAAGACGTCGAGGCGGCGAAGATCCATGCGGCCGGGCTCGTCGTCAAGGACGTGCCCGAGCGACTGTCGAACTGGCGCAGCGTCGAATCGCTGTCCGACTACCTTCGTCGCGAAGGTGTCCCCGGCATCGCCGGCATCGACACGCGCAAGCTCGTACGACGCCTGCGCGAAACTGGCTCGCAGGCCGGCTGTCTCGTTGCTGCGGCGAATCCGGGCGACACGATCGACGAAGCCGCAGCGATCGAAGCGGCGCGCGCCTTTCCCGGACTGGATGGCATGGACCTCGCGCGCGAGGTCTCCGCCGACGAGCCGTACCGCTGGTCGGAGGGCTCGTGGCGCCTGGGCGCCGGTTTCTCCGCGCCAAATGACAAGCGCTACCGTGTCGTCGCCTTCGACTACGGCGTCAAGCGCAATATCCTGCGGCTGCTCGCCGATCGCGGCTGCGATCTCGTCGTGCTGCCGGCCCAGACCACCGCTGCCGACGCCCTGGCGCTCGAGCCCGACGGCATCTTCCTGTCGAACGGTCCCGGCGATCCGGAACCCTGCGACTACGCGATCGACACGATCCGCGAGCTGATCGATCGTGACCTGCCGGTGTTCGGTATCTGCCTGGGACATCAGCTCGTCGGCCTCGCCTCGGGCGCCAAGACAACGAAGCTGAAGTTCGGCCACCACGGCGCGAACCATCCGGTGCGCAATCTCGACACCGGCAAGGTCCACATCACGAGCCAGAACCACGGCTTCGCCGTCGACCCCGACTCGCTGCCGAAGAACCTGCGCGTCACGCATGTGTCGCTGTTCGACGGTTCGATCCAGGGGCTCGAGCGCACCGACCGTCCGGTCTTCTGCTTCCAGGGTCACCCGGAAGCGAGCCCGGGGCCGCAGGACATCCACTACCTGTTCGACCGCTTCGTCGACACGATGGAGAAGCGCCGGTGAGCGTGGTCGGGATCACCGACCTCTGGGCCTACGTTGTCGGCTGCATCGCCATCGTTCTTCTGCCAGGACCGAACTCGCTGTACGTCATGAGCACGGCTGCGTTCGCCGGGCGTCGCAGCGCGTGGATGGCCGTGCTCGGCGTTCTCGTCGCCGACACGCTGTACATCGTCGCTTCGGCCCTCGGGCTCGTCACGTTGTTGCATGCGATGCCGTGGCTGTTCGACACGCTGCGCTGGATTGGCGCGGCCTACCTTGGATGGCTTGGTCTCGTGCTGATCGCCTCTGCGTGGCGCCGAAAACCGGGAAAACCGGGCTCAGGAAAGCCGGGGTCAGACCACGGTTTCGTCCCGAAACCGTGGTCTGACCCCGGTTTCTCCGGATCCGTCGCTTTCCACAAGGGCCTCGTCATCGGTCTGCTGAACCCGAAGGCGCTGATGTTCTATGCGGCGTTCTTTCCGCTGTTCGTCGACCCGGCCACCGGCAACTGGCTGACCTTTGTCGTGATGGGAACGATCCTGCAGCTGTGCAGCATCGTCTATCTCGTTGCACTCGTGCTGGGCGGCGCTGCGCTCGCAGCCGTCGCGCGGCGTAGTGCGTGGCTCGCTGCGTTCGGCCGCGGTGCCACCGGCGCCCTGTTCATTGCATTTGGCGCGCGCCTTGCGGCAGCGCGCACGCTCTCCTGATTCCGCCCACCATGCCCAAGCGCACCGACCTCCAGAGCATCCTCATCATCGGCGCCGGCCCGATCGTCATCGGCCAGGCCTGCGAATTCGACTACTCCGGCGTGCAGGCGTGCAAGGCGCTGCGCGAGGAGGGCTTTCGCGTCGTGCTCGTCAACAGCAATCCGGCGACGATCATGACCGACCCGGAGATGGCCGACGTCACTTACGTCGAGCCGGTCACCTGGCAGATCGTCGAGCGCATCATCGAGAAGGAGAAGCCCGACGCGATCCTGCCGACGATGGGCGGGCAGACGGCGTTGAACTGCGCGCTCGACCTGCACCGCAACGGCGTGCTCGCGAAGCACGGCGTCGAGCTGATCGGCGCATCGCCCGAGGCGATCGACAAGGCCGAGGACCGCCAGAAGTTCAAGGACGCGATGACGCGAATCGGCCTGTCGTCGGCGCGTTCGGCAACCGCGCATTCGCTCGACGAAGCCTGGGCGGCGCAGAAGGAGATCGGCTTTCCGGCAATCGTGCGACCGAGCTTCACGCTGGGCGGCACCGGCGGCGGCATCGCTTATAACGCCGAGGAGTTCGAGACGATCTGCAAGCGCGGTCTCGAGGCTTCACCGACCAGCGAGCTGCTGATCGAGGAGTCGCTGATCGGCTGGAAAGAGTTCGAGATGGAGGTCGTGCGCGACCGCGCCGACAACTGCATCATCATCTGCTCGATCGAGAACTTCGATCCGATGGGCATCCACACCGGCGACTCGATCACGGTTGCCCCGGCGCAGACGCTCACCGATCGCGAATACCAGCTGATGCGCGATGCGTCGATTTCGATCCTGCGCGAGATCGGCGTCGAGACCGGCGGCTCGAACGTCCAGTTCGCGATCAGCCCCACCGACGGCCGAATGATCGTCATCGAGATGAACCCGCGCGTCTCGCGTTCGTCGGCGCTGGCGTCGAAGGCCACCGGCTTTCCGATCGCGAAGATCGCCGCGAAGCTCGCGGTGGGTTACACGC
Organism: uncultured Limnobacter sp.; assembly: GCA_964538505.1. Classification (GTDB taxonomy): domain Bacteria; phylum Pseudomonadota; class Gammaproteobacteria; order Burkholderiales; family Burkholderiaceae_E; genus Zeimonas. The sequence continues at coordinate 44,457 of CAZIDY010000001.1, forward strand.
TCGACGAGTTGAAGAACGAGATCACCGGCGGCGCAACGCCGGCGTCTTTCGAGCCGACGATCGACTACGTCGTCACCAAGGTGCCGCGCTTCGCCTTCGAGAAGTTCCCGCTCGCCGATCCGCACCTCACCACGCAGATGAAGTCGGTGGGCGAGGTGATGGCGATCGGCCGCACCTTCCAGGAGAGCCTGCAGAAGGCGCTGCGTGGGCTCGAGATCGGCATCGACGGCCTCGACGAACGCAGCGACGACCGCGACGAGATCGCCACCGAGCTCGGCGAGCCCGGACCCGATCGGGTGCTGTACGTTGCCGACGCATTCCGTGTCGGGATGAGTGTCGAAGAGGTGCAGGAGGAATCGGGGATCGACCCGTGGTTCCTCGCGCAGGTCGAGGAGCTCGTCGACATCGAGCGGCGCCTGAAGGGCGTGCGGGTCGATGCGCTGTCGAAAGAAGAGTTGCACTGGCTGAAGGCGAAGGGCTTCTCCGACCGGCGCCTGGCGCGCCTGCTCGAGACGAACGCCGACACCGTGCGTGCGCGCCGCCATGCGCTCGGCGTGCGTCCGGTCTACAAGCGCGTCGACACCTGTGCGGCCGAGTTCGCGACCGACACCGCCTACCTGTACTCGACCTACGAGGAGGAGGACGAGGCGCAGCCGACCGACCGCCGGAAGATCATGGTGCTCGGCGGTGGGCCCAACCGCATCGGCCAGGGGATCGAGTTCGACTACTGCTGCGTGCACGCCGCATTCGCGCTGCGCGAAGACGGCTACGAGACGATCATGGTCAACTGCAATCCGGAGACCGTCTCGACCGACTACGACACTTCCGATCGGCTGTACTTCGAGCCGCTTACGCTCGAAGACGTGCTCGAGATCGTTGCGCTCGAGAAGCCCGTCGGCGTCATCGTGCAGTATGGTGGACAGACGCCGCTGAAGCTCGCGCTCGCGCTCGAGGCCAACGGCGTGCCGATCGTCGGCACCTCGCCCGAATCGATCGACGTCGCCGAGGATCGCGAGCGCTTCCAGAAGCTGCTCAACGACCTCGGGCTGAAGCAGCCGCCGAACCGGATCGCGCGCACCGAGGCGCAGGCGCTCGAACTGGCCGGCGAGATCGGCTATCCGCTCGTCGTGCGACCGAGCTACGTGCTCGGCGGACGCGCGATGGAGATCGTGCACGAGCAGCGCGACCTCGAGCGCTACATGCGCGAGGCGGTCAAGGTCTCGGAAGACAGCCCGGTGCTGCTCGACCGCTTCCTGAACGACGCGATCGAGGTCGACGTCGACTGCATCGCCGACGGCAACGAGGTCTTCATCGGCGGCGTGATGGAGCACATCGAGCAGGCCGGCGTGCATTCGGGCGACTCGGCGTGCTCGCTGCCGCCGTACTCGCTGTCGCTGGCGATCGTCGCCGAGCTCAAGCGGCAGACTGCACTGATGGCGCGCGCGCTGAACGTCTGCGGGCTGATGAACGTACAGTTCGCGATCCAGTACGAAGAAGGGCTCGACGCAGGGCTCGACGGCAATGGCACCGTCTACGTGCTCGAGGTGAACCCGCGCGCTTCGCGCACCGTGCCTTTCGTGTCGAAGGCCACCGGGCTGCAGCTGGCGAAGATCGCCGCGCGCTGCATGGTCGGGCGTACGCTCGCGGAGCAGGGTGTCACGCGCGAGGTCGTGCCGCCGTACTACTCGGTGAAGGAAGCTGTCTTCCCGTTCGTCAAGTTTCCCGGCGTCGACACGCTGCTCGGCCCTGAGATGAAGTCGACCGGCGAGGTGATGGGCGTCGGCGTCTCCTTCGGCGAAGCTTTCGTGAAGTCGCAGCTCGGCGCCGGCGTACGACTGCCCGAGTCGGGCACGGTGTTCATCTCGGTGCGCAATGCCGACAAGCCGAAGGCCGTCGTGCTCGCGCGGCAGCTCCACGAGATGGGTTTTTCCCTCGTCGCCACCAAGGGAACCGCCGCGTCGATCGCCGCGTCGGGCGTTCCGGTGACCCCGGTGCACAAGGTGCAGGAAGGACGGCCGCACGTCGTCGACCTGCTGAAGAACGGCGAGGTTTCGCTGGTCTTCAACACGGTCGAGGAGAAACGCGGTGCGATCGCCGATTCGCGCGCGATCCGTACGACGGCACTCGCGCAGCGCGTGACCTACTTCACGACGATCGCCGGCGCGATCGCTGCCGTGCAGGGGATGCGCACGATGCGCGAGCTCGAGGTGTATTCGCTGCAGGAGCTGCACGAGCGGCTTGCGCGCTGACGGCCGCGTTGGCTTTCAGGCCAGCTCGCGTGCGCTGACTTCGACTCGCGTTTGCGTTAGAGTTGAAACACCGACGGATCGCCCGGTCCGGCGCATCGACCCGCTCGATGTCGCACGTCCCCGGCGATCCGCATTCATTTCAGGACGCGGGAAGCTGCGTCCGTTCGACTCCGGGGATTTCCATGGCAACTGTTCCGCTCACACGGCGCGGCGCCGAGCTCCTGCGCGAAGAGCTGCAGCGACTGAAATCGGTCGAGCGTCCGAGCGTCATCCAGGCGATCGCCGATGCGCGTGCGCAGGGCGATCTCTCGGAGAACGCCGAGTACGACGCGGCGCGCGAGCGCCAGGGGTTTCTCGAGGGGCGCATCGCCGAGATCGAGTCGAAGCTCGCCAACGCGCAGGTCATCGATCCGCGCCAGCTCGATGCCGATGGGCGCATCGTCTTCGCGGCTACCGTCGACCTCGAGGAACTTTCGTCGGGCGAGAAGGTGTGCTACCAGATCGTCGGCGACGACGAGGCCGACATCAAGGAGGGGCGCATCTCGGTGTCGAGCCCGCTTGCCCGGGCGCTGATCGGGCGCGAGGTCGGCGACGTGGCCGAGGTGCGCGCGCCGGGCGGCATCCGCGAGTACGAGGTGCTCGGCGTTCGGTACGAGTAGGGGGCGGGCGCCACGGGTGGCAAAAGCGAGCACGATTCGAACCACAATTTGAAGCGTTCCTGCTCGTGGAATCGATTCCACGAGCGCATTGGCCACAAATTGAGGTCCGAAGTGTGCGCCCGAAGCGTGCCGGCAACCCGCCCGACCGCTCGATGAGGCTTCAGCTCTTCTTCGTACGCCCAGATTGCCGCGTGCTCGTACTTCCTGCTGATCGTGTGCTCGTACGACCTGCCGGCTGCGCATCCGTACGTCCGGCCGCCCGTGCATCCGTACGCCCCGTCGCGCGCGCGTTTGTCCGCCCGGCGGAACGCGCGCCCTGCTTTCCGGAAGCGCCGGCCGCCTTCGTAGCGGCAGTCGTTCGCCCTGTGCGCTTCGCGGCGGGCCGTGCCCCTGCACTTCGTTGCGCCACCGCACGAGCCCCCGAGCCGGCGTTTGCGCCGCCCACCCGGGAGGGCCGCGCCGCTTGTTCCTCGGCGGACCGCTTCGCGGCGGTGCGCGCGCCGGCCTCGCGTGTCGTCGCACGCTTTCCGTTGGTTGCGCGTTTCGTTGCGCTGCCGGCCGACGTCCCGCCACCCTTCGCCGCACCGCCCTTCGCCGCACCGCCCTTCGCCGCGCGTTTCGTCGTCTTGCCGGTCTTGACCGACGCCCCTTTTTTCGCGCGCCCCAGGCCCTGCGCCGCGCGCTTCTTCGGAACGTGCGGCTCGTCCCGGGGGTCCTCGATCGGCCGCGGCCGATACAGGACGAGGAGCTTGCCGATCGACTGCACCGCCGTGCAGCCGAGGGCCGAGCAGATCTCGGTCGACATGGCCTGGCGCTGCTCGCGGTCGTCGCCGAGCACGCGCACCTTGATCAGTTCGTGCGCGCGCAGGGCGCGATCGGTTTCGTCGAGCACGGCACGCGTGAGCCCCGCTTCGCCGATCATGATCACGGGGTCGAGATGGTGCGCGCGGGCGCGCAGCGCCTTTCGATCCGCCGTATCGAGCATGATCGGGAGGGGAAATGGGGTCGTGCTCATGTCGGGTTCGCGTTCGATCGATCGCCGTCCGGCGGACGGAATCCGCAAGTGTGGATGCGTACAGCGCCGCTCGCAAGTGGAGCAAACGCGCGTGTCGCGGCTCGATGTTGTGGACAGGCAGGGGACAATGCGCGGCGGAACCGGCGGGGCGCGCGTGAATAGCGGGGGGATGGCCGAGGGACAACCGCGGGACAGCCTGTGGAAACGGCTGGGGAAAGGAGCGGGATGCGCGCGGGAAAGGACCCGGAAAAGCCGAAGGACGAGGCTGGGGACAAGTCCTGGGACAAGCAGCGGAAAAGGAATGGGGATGTGCGGTGAACCGTGACCGAAGGAGCCGGGCCGAAGTCGGCACGAAAGCTGCCGCCTCGCCCCGCAGGAACCGGACGAATCGCGCCTGGGTCGCGCGCCACCTTGACGATCCCTACGTGCAGCTCGCCCAGAAGCACGGCTACCGTTCGCGGGCCGCGTTCAAGCTCATCGAGATCGATCGCCGGGACGCGCTGATCCGCCGCGGGGTCGTCGTCGTCGACCTGGGCAGCGCGCCGGGCGCGTGGAGCCAGGTATTGCGCGAACGCCTCGCGCGGCCCGGCGGCGCGCCCGGCATCGACGGCCGCATTCTCGCGGTCGACCTGCTGCCGATGGAGTCGATCCCCGACGTCGAGTTCCTGCAGGGTGACATCCGCGAGACCGAAACGCTCGAAAGGCTCGAGGCCGCGCTCGGCGACGCCGCCGTCGACCTTGTGATCTCCGACATGGCCCCCAACTTGAGCGGGATCGCGGCTGCCGACGCCGCGCGGATGAGCGACCTGGCCGATCTCGCGATCGACTTCGCCTTGCGCCATCTGAAAGGCGACGGCGCTCTGCTCGTCAAATGCTTTCATGGAAGCGGTTACAGCCAGATCGTCGAGGCCTTTCGCAGGCATTTCGGGCAGGTGTTCGTGCGCAAGCCGGAGGCCTCGCGCAGCGCGTCGGCCGAAACCTATCTGCTCGGCCGCAGGCCGCGGCGTCCGTCGGTCGGCGGGGAGGGTCGTGACGGCGGATCCGGCGGCCGGCATGACGCGGGAGGCCCTACCGTATCGTCGGGACGTACGTCAAGTTCCGCGTAGAATGCTCTTGTGAAATCGGCGGCCCTCGAGTTCTGCGAGCAGGGGCCGCGCGCCGGTCGGAAGGCCGCGAAGGAGTGGTGAGTGAACAACGTGTTCTCGAAAGCGGCGATCTGGCTGGTCATCGCACTGGTGCTGTTCACCGTTTTCAAGCAGTTCGACACGCGGCAGACCCGCGGCGTCGACATGCCGTACTCGCAGTTCATGGTCGAGGCGCGGGAAGGGCGCATCGACAGCGTCGTCGTCGACGGCCGCACGCTGCGCGTTCGCACGAAGGACGGACGCAACGCCATCGTCTACTCGCCCAGCGACATCTGGATGGTCGGCGACCTGATGAAGTACGGCGTCCAGGTCAACGCCAAGCCCGAGGAAGAGCAGTCGCTGCTGCTGAACATCTTCGTCTCGTGGTTCCCGATGCTGCTGCTGATCGGCGTCTGGGTGTTCTTCATGCGGCAGATGCAGGGAGGCGGGCGCGGCGGCGCGTTCTCGTTCGGCAAGTCGCGCGCACGCATGCTCGACGAGAACAACAACACGGTCACCTTCGCCGACGTCGCCGGTTGTGACGAGGCCAAGGAAGAGGTCCAGGAGCTCGTCGAGTTCCTGCGTGACCCGTCGAAATTCCAGAAGCTCGGCGGACGCATCCCGCGCGGCGTGCTGATGGTCGGCTCGCCCGGCACCGGCAAGACGCTGCTCGCGCGCGCGATCGCCGGCGAGGCGAAGGTGCCGTTCTTCTCGATCTCCGGCTCCGATTTCGTCGAGATGTTCGTCGGCGTCGGCGCGGCGCGCGTGCGCGACATGTTCGAGCAGGCGAAGAAGCACGCGCCGTGCATCATCTTCATCGACGAGATCGACGCGGTCGGCCGCCAGCGCGGCGCGGGGCTGGGCGGCGGCAACGACGAACGCGAGCAGACGCTGAACCAGCTGCTCGTCGAGATGGACGGCTTCGAGGCCGGGCAGGGCGTGATCGTCATCGCCGCCACCAACCGGCCCGACGTGCTCGACCCGGCGCTGCTGCGCCCGGGCCGCTTCGACCGGCAGGTGGTCGTCCCGCTGCCCGACATCCGCGGCCGCGAGCAGATCCTCAACGTTCACATGCGGAAGGTGCCGATGGGCCCCGACGTGCGCGCCGATGTCATCGCGCGCGGCACGCCGGGCTTCTCGGGCGCCGACCTCGCCAACCTCGTCAACGAGGCGGCGTTGTTCGCCGCGCGGCGCAATGCGCGGCTGGTCGAGATGCACGACTTCGAGCGGGCGAAAGACAAGATCATCATGGGCGCCGAGCGCCGCTCGATCGTCATGCCCGAGGACGAGCGTCGCAACACCGCATACCACGAGTCGGGCCACGCGGTGGTCGCACGCGTCGTGCCGAAGACCGACCCGGTGCACAAGGTCACGATCATTCCGCGCGGACGCGCGCTGGGCGTCACGATGCAGCTGCCCGAGGGCGATCGCTACAGCATGGATCGCGAGCGAATGCTCAGCACGATCGCGGTGCTCTTCGGCGGTCGCATCGCCGAAGAGTTGTTCATGAACCAGATGACCACCGGGGCGTCGAACGACTTCGAGCGCGCCACCGCGCTGGCGCGCGACATGGTCACCCGCTACGGCATGAGCGACCTGCTCGGCCCGATGGTCTACGCGGAGAACGAGGGCGAGATCTTCCTCGGACGTTCGATCACCAAGACGACGAACATGTCCGAGGAGACGATGCGCAAGGTCGACAGCGAGATCCGCAAGATCATCGACGAGCAGTACGCGCGCGCCCGGTCGATTCTCGAGGAGCACCGCGACCAGGTCGAGGCGATGGCCAAGGCACTGCTCGAGTGGGAAACGATCGACGCCGACCAGATCGACGACATCATGGCTGGCCGTCCGCCGCGCCCGCCGAAGGAGCGCTCGTCGCCCAGCGGCGGCGGCAGCGGTGGATCGAGTACCGGCGGCGTGATCGCACCTGCTCCGCAGCCGGCGAGCCCGGCCGAACCCGCCGCTTCCTGAACAACGCGCTCCAGCCGCGTTGGCGGAGTACCTCCGCTCACTCGAACCGCCCCGGCGCCTGCGCTGCGGGCGGTTCGTCCTTTCCTTCGAGCGTCCGCTCGTGATGGGCGTGCTCAACGTCACGCCCGATTCCTTCTCCGACGGTGGCCTGCATGCGACGCCCGAAGCGGCGATCCGGCATGGCTACAAGCTCATCGACGAGGGTGCCGACCTGCTCGACATCGGCGGTGAGTCGACGCGCCCCGGCGCACCGCCGGTGCCGGTCGACGAGGAGATCCGCCGCATCGTTCCGGTGCTCGACGGGCTGCGCGACTGCGGCCGGCCGCTGTCGGTCGACACGCGCCGGCCGGCGGCGATGCGCGCTGCAATCCAGCACGGAGCCGATCTGGTGAACGACATCGACGCGCTGCGCGCACCGGGTGCGCTCGATGCGGTCCGTGCTTCCGATTGCGCCGTTTGCGTGATGCACATGCAGGGCGAGCCGGGCACGATGCAGCAGGCGCCGCACTACGACGATGTCGTCGGTGAAGTCGAGGACTTTCTCGTCGAACGTGTCGCCTCTGCGGTGGAGGCGGGCATCGCGCGCGAGCGGATCGTCGTCGACCCGGGATTCGGCTTCGGCAAGACGCTGCGGCACAATCTGCTGCTGCTCGAAGCGCTCGACGAGCTCGTCGCCCTCGGATGGCCCGTGCTGGTCGGCGTGTCGCGCAAATCGATGATCGGGGCCCTCACCGGGCGTGATGTCGGTCATAGACTCGCCGGCAGCCTGTCGGCGATGCTCGCAGCGGTGATGCGCGGTGCGGATATCGTTCGCGTGCACGACGTGGCAGAGACCTCCGACGCGTTGCGCGTCTGGCAGGCGATCGACGACGCGCAGTAGCGAACGCATTCCGCGAGACTTTCGGAGAAACGCACGCGATGGCACGCAAGTATTTCGGCACCGACGGCATTCGCGGTCGCGTCGGCGAAGCGCCGATCACGCCCGACTTCCTGCTGCGCCTCGGCTTTGCTGCCGGCAAGGTGCTCGCGGGTGCCGAAGGCGCGTCGATCGCAGGCGCCGCGCATGCCGCGGGCGCGAGCACGCGGCCGACGGTGATCGTGGGCAAGGACACGCGCGTATCGGGCTACATGCTCGAAGCGGCGCTGCAGGCGGGTTTCTCGGCGGCCGGCGTCGACGTGTTGCGTTCAGGCCCGATTCCGACGCCGGCCGTCGCCTACCTCACGCGCGCGTTGCGCCTGCAGGCGGGAGTCGTCATCAGCGCCTCGCACAATCCGTATGAGGACAACGGCATCAAGTTCTTCGCAGCCGACGGCGACAAGCTGCCCGACGCAGTCGAGGTCGCGATCGAGGCGCAGCTCGATGCGCCGCTCGAGTGCGTGCCTTCGGCACAGCTCGGACGCGCGCGCCGCATCGAGGACGCCCCCGGCCGCTACATCGAGTTCTGCAAGAGCAGCTTCCCGGGTGCGCTCGACCTGCGCGGCATGCGCATCGTCGTCGACTGTGCGAACGGCGCCGGCTATCACACGGCGCCGCATGTGTTCCACGAGCTCGGGGCCGACGTCGTGCCGCTCGGCGTCTCGCCCGACGGCATCAACATCAACGACGGCTGCGGCGCGACGAACACGAAGGCGCTGCAGCAGGAAGTCGTCGCGCGCGGTGCCGACCTCGGCATCGCGATCGACGGCGATGCCGACCGCGTGATGATGGTCGACGCGACCGGCCGTCTCTATGACGGCGACGCGCTGCTCTACGTCATCGTGCGTGATCGCGCACAGCGCGAGCGCGTCGACGGCGTCGTCGGTACGTTGATGTCGAACCTGGGCTTCGAGCAGGCGCTCGAGCAGATGGGCATCGGCTTCGCGCGGGCGAAAGTCGGCGACCGCTACGTGCTCGAGATGCTGCGCGAGAAGCGCTGGCGCTACGGTGGCGAGAACTCGGGCCACATCCTGTGCCTCGACTGCCATTCGACCGGCGACGGAACGATCAGTGCGCTGCAGGTGCTCGCCGCGATGCGCCGCAGCGGCCGCACGCTCGCCGAAGCCTGCGAGGGGCTCGAGCTCTTCCCGCAGACGCTGATCAACGTGCCGATCCGCAAGGGCTTCGACTGGCGGGAGGACGCGTCGCTGCAGCGCGCCAGCGAGGAGGCCGAGCGCACGCTGGGCGACGCCGGGCGCCTGCTGATTCGCCCCTCGGGCACCGAGCCCTTGCTGCGCGTGATGGTCGAGGCGCGCGAAAGCGCGCTCGCGCAGCGCACGGCGCAGCGGATCGCAGACGCCGTCCGGTCGGTGGCGTAGGTCGAAACGCGCAGGCTGATGCTACAATTCGCCTCCTCCGGGGCGTAGCTCAGCCTGGTAGAGTGCTTGCTTTGGGAGCAAGATGTCGGAGGTTCGAATCCTCTCGCCCCGACCATCGCGCTCCCGATGCCATTGCTTCACGGCACCGAACGCGCGATTCCCGGAAAGCCCGACTTGATTCTGCCCGTAGCTCAGTTGGATAGAGCATCAGCCTTCTAAGCTGAGGGTCACAGGTTCGAATCCTGTCGGGCAGGCCACTTCCCGATGGTGGGCGTAGCTCAGGGGTAGAGTCCCGGATTGTGATTCCGGTTGTCGTGGGTTCGAATCCCATCGCCCACCCCATTCTTTCTGCTTGCACGATGGCGTGCACTGATAAGTGACGCGACCGTCCGAGCGACTCCCGGTAGCCTGTCGCCGCCCTTTACTCGACCGCTTGGGTTGCCGACGCGACGGCGTGCTCGACGCCTCCGAGGAACAACTCGGCTGCCAGCGTTGCGAGCTCCTCGGGGGACAGTCGGCCTTTCTCCGAGTACCAGTTGTCGGTCCAGTTGATCATCCCGAAGAAAAGCATCGCCAGGGGTCGCGTGAGATAGGGGCGCTCCGACAGTTCGGGGTGGATGCTTTGCAGCAAGCGCTCGACCGAGCGGATGATCCTTCGCTCGGCCGAAACGATGAACTCGCGGTCCTTCGGCGGCAGGAAGTCGATGTCACGCATCAGCACCGCATGCTGGTGCCGGGAGGTTGATCGGGTGTAGCTCTCGATGAGCAGTCGAGTGAATGTGTGGAACTTCGCCCGAGGGGCTTCGGAGCTGCCGAATGCTTCGTCAGCGATTTCGGAGACCGCCGATAGGTGTTCGGTGAGCATGACCCGCAGGATCTCTGTCTTCGACTCGAAATAGTGGTACACGCCGGCTTTCGAGATACCGGCGCTATCGGCGATCTCGTTCATCGACGCACTGGCGAACCCCTTGACGGCGAACAGCTTCGCCGCCGCCTCAAGGATCGTTTGCTTGACTGCGTCGTGTTCGTTCGATCGACTTCGGGCCATCCGTGTTTCCTTCCGCCTGTACAGCCGCGCTTTAGCAGCTTCGGCGATGGACACGAATCGCCTTGGCTTCGTAGCGCGGCATCGACCCCGCTTCGTTGCACTCCACCCGGACGCGAATGCCGAGACGCGAGTGAATCTTGTGCGCGATCGCCCCCTCGATGTCAAGGTCAGGCAGAACGCATGAAGCATCCCGCTCGACGGCGACCGTGATCTCCTCGAGCACTTGCTGCTCGCCGTCGATGTAGATGTGCCAGGCCTCCTTTACTACGCCTTCTGTCTCGGCGATCAAATCCTCGATCTGCGTCGGAAACACGATCACTCCCCGGATCTTGAGCATGTCGTCGCTGCGTCCGATGATGCGCCCGATTTTCGGCAGGCCGGCCCGCCCGCACGGGCAGTCGTACGGCCTGTCGGACAGTCGCACGAGATCACGGGTACGCCAGCGGACTACGGGGCTCGCCTCCCGTTCGAGTGTCGTGATCACGATCTCGCCGACCTCTCCGGGCGCGACAGGCTTCATGGTGACCGGGTCGACGATTTCCGTGATGATCGTGTCTTCGTTGATCAAGTGCATCTCGTCGACGTCGTGGGAATGAGGGCACGAGATACCGATCACCGGTCCGCCTGCCTCGGTCGTTCCGTAGATGTTCTGCGCCATGAAGCCCGAAGGCATCTCCGCCTCGAGCTGGTTGCGAAACGCGGCGGAGATGGACTGGCCTCCGAAAACGCCGACTCGCATCTTCCAGTCGCGACGCGGATCGACATTCATGCTCTTGGCGAGATTGACAAGGGTCATCAGCCATAGCGGCGACAGGCTGCATGCAGTGTATTGATGGTCGGTGAGCCACTTCACGACGAGTTCGCCGCGTCCCGGTCCGATCGGAAAGTTCACGGCGCCGTAGGCGGAAAGCCCGATGTCCATGGCCAGTCCGCCGATCCACAGCCCGTAGCCGTAGCCCTGGTACACGCGATCGTCGGGCCGAATTCCCGAGCATCGAAGAATGCGCGTCATCTGCTTCGGCAGAAGCTCGTTCAAGTCGCGCTCGGTCAACCCGAACAGCACCGGCAGGCCGGTCGTGCCCGACGTGGCGACGAAGCGACGGACGTTGGCGATATCCGTGGTCAGCATCGGAAACGGATAGAGCGCCCGCAGATCGCTCTTCTCCATCGTCGGCATCGACGACAGCGCGTCGAAGTCACAGAGGTCGCGCGGTGAGACGTCGAACTGCCGGAAGTGCCTGACCCACTCCGGCGACCCCTGCAAGCGCTGTCCCAGTGCGGCCAGCTTCTCCCGCTGAAGCGCCACGATGCCAGCCCGATCAAGTTGCTCGATCCGGGGATGCTCGAATGCCGTTGTCTCCACGTTGCTTTCCTCGTTGTGCCGTGTGGATGTTCGCGAGGAGCGACGATAGCTAAAGCCGACCGGACGGTCAACTATGCTATTGCCCAGTTTTTTCATAGTTACGATACGGTTTTTTGTAGTTTACTATTGACCGTCCGGTCGGTCGAGTTTATGCTTCGCCAAGCAGTTGTGCCGACAAGGCCGCCGGCCCACGGAGGCTTGGCAGACCGGAAGTGGAGAAGACGGATGAAGCGAGAGACCGATTACGGGTATTCGATCAAGACCTACTACACGCCGGAAGACGTTCCGGGGTGGAGTTACGACGAGGACCTCGGTCATCCGGGCTCGTTTCCGTACACGCGGGGCTACCACGAGCAGGGCTACCGCAGCCGGATGTGGACCCAACGGATGACCGCGGGCCTGGGCACCTCGAAGGAAGCCAACAAGGTGCTGCACAAGTACCGCGAGATGGGTCAACGAGGCGGCATGTGTGTCATCAGCGACCGCGTGTTCTCTTCCTGCATCGACCCCGACCATCCGTTGGGCCGCCGAGAAGCGGGTGTGCTCGGATGGCCTGGATGCTCCTTGCTCGAGTTCGAGGAGTTGATGGAGGGCGTCCCATTGACTGGTCAATCGATCACGCTGCTCGGATCGTCCGCCCCGTCGGCATTGCGCCTGGCGTATGTGGTTGCACTGGCCGAGAAGCGCGGAATCGACCCGCGTGAAGTGCATGGCAGCGTCATCGAGTCGCCCTTCGAGAACTACTTCGGGCAGACGGATGTCCAACCGTTCGACCTCAACCTGAAGCTGTTCCTGGACGCATCCGAACACGTACTGCGCAACGGAATCCGGATGCGCGCCTGCATCATCAGCCAGCACTTCCAGGAGTCCGGCGGCAACAATGCTCAGGCGATCGCCATCGAGCTCTCGATGCTCAAGGAACTCTGCGGCCTGCTTGTGAACGAACGCGGCCTGGATTTCGACGACGTTGCGCTGCTCCCCTACGAACTGGTAAGCGTCGGCTCCCGTTTCTTCGAGGAGATCGCGAAGGTTCGAGCGACCCGACGGATGTGGGCGCGCATGGCAAGAGAACACTTCAAGGCAAAGAAGGACAAGTCGTGTCAGTTGCTGATCGCCGTGCACACGTCCGGGCGCACGATGACCTATCAGCAGCCGCTGAACAATATCGCCCGCTGTGCCATCCAGACGCTGGCAGGCGCCATTGCGGGCTGCACCGCACTTGACAACGCCACGCTCGACAACGCGTACGCCGAACCCTCGACCCTTGCGGCGCGAATGTCGCTGAACACCCAGCATATCGTCGCCTATGAAACCGGTGCGGCCGACGTGGTCGATCCCCTGGCCGGGTCCTATTTCGTCGAGTGCCTGACGAACAAGGTCGAGGAAGCGGCCTATCGGATTCTCGAGGAAATCGATTCGCTTGGCGGCATGATCGCCGCGATCGACAAGGGCTATATCCAGAACATGTTGCGCGAAGAAGCGAACAAGAAGTTCCGCGAGATCGACAGCAACGAGCGCCTGGTCATCGGCGTGAATCATCTTCCTCTACCGGAGGGCGAACAGGAGTTCGCCATCCCGATCCAGGAGGTGCATTCCAACGACTCCGAAGCCATCGCTACGCGAATGCAGCAGTGGAAGAAGACCCGCAACCTCGAGCTAGTGAATCGGACGTTGGCTCGGTTGCACGACGACGCGGGGCGCGGCGAGCGTTTCAATCTCATGCCGTCGATCATCGATGCCGTGAAGGCGTACGCGACGGCCGGCGAGGTGATGGGCGTCATCCGGATGGCCCGTGGCCTCGCTTATGACCCGTTCAACGTGATCGACTGCCCGTTCCCCCTGCAGGAACCGGCACGCGCACAAGTGGCTTAACCGACCAAGACAGAAAAGCGTCATGAACAACCGAAACGGGCTCAAGGTCATCGTCTCGATGATCGGTCTCGACGGCCATACGACTGGCGGAGAGGTCGTCTCGATGATCCTTCGCGATGCCGGGTTCGAGGTCGTCTACCTGGGTGTCAACCAAACGCCGGAGATGATCGTCGATGCGGCGATGCAGGAAGACATCGACGCGATCGGAATCAGCTCACATGCGTCGAACTATCCGCAGATCGCACAGCTCGTGCACCTGATGCGTGAACGCGAGATGGACGACGTTCCGGTGATCTGCGGAGGGAACATCCCGCCGCAACAGATTGAACGCCTGCTCGCGAACGGTGTCGCAAGAGTCTTTACACCAGGCAGCAGCGCCGATGAGATTGTCGACTACCTTGCCGCAAACGCCCGACGGTCACAGGCGCATGGTTGATGTATTGCGTTCGGATGACCTTGTAGCCGAGGTGACGTCCGGTAACCTGCGCGCCGGCGCTCGGTTGATCAGTCGCATTGAACACGCCGACAAGAGCGTCGTTCCGATTCTCCAATCGCTGTATCGCGTTGGGGGGCGATCTCGAATCGTCGGTGTCACCGGCCCACCCGGGGCGGGCAAGAGCACGCTGATCGACAAGCTGATCGGCCATTGGCGTCAGCGCGGCCTGCGAGTTGCGGTACTGGCCGTCGATCCGTCGAGTCCGTTCTCCGGCGGCGCCCTGTTGGGCGACCGTTTGCGCATGGCGAGCCACAGCGGAGACGATGGCGTGTTCATTCGCAGCATGGCCTCGCGCGGCCGAACCGGCGGTCTGGCCACGGCGGCCCGAGATGCGCTCGTCGTCCTCGATGCCATGCCGTGGGACGTAGTGCTCCTGGAGACCGTGGGCGTCGGACAGAACGAAACCGAAGTCATGCGGCACGCATCGATCGTCGTTCTGGTTCAGACCCCGATGGGAGGAGACGACGTGCAGGCCGCGAAAGCCGGAATCATGGAGATCGGCGATGTGCTGGTCGTGAACAAGGCCGATCACCCGGATGCCGATCGGGCAGCGCGCATGTTGAGAGATGTGGTCGCCCGCAGCGGACGCCTGCATCCGAACCGCGTCTGGGCGCCTCCGGTTCTCAAGTCGCAAGCCTTTCGGAACGAGGGTGTCGTCGAGGTGGCCGAGCAGATTGACCGATTTTTCGCGGTACTGGCGGCGAATCCCGAGTTCGCCCGATCCAGGCAGCGATCGCGAGCGACGCATCGCGTCGGGCAGATCTTGCGTGAACTCCTCGACCGCCATCTGGCCTCGGGCGATGGCGAGTGGCTGGACGAGATGAGCGAGCCGCTGCTGTCGAGGACCGTCGATCCGTACACGGTCGCCGAAGAATTGCTGTCTCGCGTGGTTGCCTGATAGTCAGCACGACGACCGGCCATTCAGCGAAGTCGTTCGCGATAAACAGGAGAGGGACATGAACTGGTTCGATATGGGTCGTATCGCATCGCGGATGGCCACGGCGGTCGTCGTCGGCACACTTGCCATGGCCGGTAGCGCATACGCGCAGCAGGAGCCGATCCGCATCGGCTCGTTCCTTGCAATCACCGGTCCGGCATCGTTCCTCGGTGACCCCGAGCAGAAGACGCTCGAGATGTACGTCGAGCGCATCAACGCATCGGGGGGTGTCCTTGGCCGCAAGGTCGAGCTCATTACCTACGATGACGGTGGCAGTGCCGAGAAGGCGCGCACCTTCGCGAAACGTCTGATCGAGCAGGACAAGGTCGATGCAATCATCGGTGGTACCACCACCGGCGCGACGATGGCGGCGGTGCCGCTCGTCGAGCAGGCGGAGATCCCGTTCATTTCGCTCGCCGGTGCGGTCGTCATCATCGAGCCGGTCAAGAAGTGGGTCTTCAAAACGCCTCATACCGATCGAATCGCCTGCGAGAAGATCTTTACAGACATGAAGGAGCGCAACCTCCAGAAAGTGGCGCTGATCTCGGGCGCGGGTGGCTACGAGAAGTCGCTGCGCGCCGAATGCCTGAAGGTTTCCGGCGAGTACGGCATCGATGTCGTTGCCGATGAGAGCTACGGTGCGTCCGACACCGACATGACCCCGCAGCTGACGAAGATCAAGAACACCTCCGGGGTGCAGGCGGTGATCAACGCGAGCTTCGGCCAGAGTGCGGCGATCGTCACGAAGAACTACAGCCAGGTCGCGATGGGTCTGCCCCTGTACCAGACGCACAGCGTCGCATCGAAGGAGTACATCAAGCTCTCAGGCGATGCAGCCGAGGGCGTTCGCCTGCCGGCCGCGGCATTGCTGGTCGCTCACATCCTCCCCGATGCCAATCCGCAGAAGCCGGTAGTCACCGCATACAGGAATGACTACGAAGCGAAGTTCAACTCCGCCGTCTCCACCTTTGGCGGACACGCGTACGACGGCCTGATGATCGTGATCGAGGCGATCAAGCGTGCCGGAAGCACCGACAAGGCGAAGGTGCGCGACGAGATCGAGAAGACCAGTGGCTACATCGGTACCGGCGGCATCGTGAACATGTCGCCCACGGATCACATGGGACTCGACCTGAGCGCCTTTCAGATGCTCGAAGTGCGCAACGGCGACTGGACACTCGTGAACGGCCGCTGAGCGTAGACAACGGAGCCAAAGGGTAGGGCGGCGCGGGCGAATGCAGTTTGTTCAGCACCCCGGCGAGGAGCGGCGATCGCCCAACGAAGACGCCCGACTGAAACGCCGTAGCCATGCCTGGGCCCGCTGGTAGTTGAGGCCGGCATCGCTGCGGCTCAGTCGCGGCAACCGCGACTCTTCCGCGGCTATGTCCCGTACCGGGGAATCGTCCGGCGCTGCGCTCCAGCCGCCGGTCGGACCGCCGATGCATGCCGCGCCGTTCCAGCCGAAAACCGCGGAACGATGGAGATCTCCGAGAGCGTCGTGCCTACGACCGCCGAGCGTGCGCGCTCGGCGTTGCGCTATCTGGCGCAACGACGCCTGTCGCCCACGCCCGACCAGTATCGGCGCGCATGGAACCGGATCGGCGCCCCGGATTGCGAGGACGAAGGCACTCCGGAACGAGTCGACGAGCCGCCCGGGCCGGTCATTGCCGAGGCGGTACGCTGGCTGGAGATTCCGCAACGCAACTGGACGCGGGCACGCAAGAAGGACGCACTGCAGCGGCTCCTGAGTCGCCCGCTCGATTCCGCGCGGCTGGCCGAGCGTCTCGCCTGCCTGGTCGATTCGTGGAAGCGGGATGAATCCGACGCGCCGGCAGTCGTGAGCGAGGTGCCCGGCCACGACCGGTTGTGCAGTGATCATGCGCGGGGCAACGATACGATCGTCGTCGATTCGCCTTGCGCAGAAGATGCGCCGTCCGAGGTGCCGCATTTGAGGCGGCACGGCGAAACGATGCGCCGCCTGCTCGCCGAGATGACCCGCCTGCTCGTCACCGTCTGCGAGACGGTGCCGACGCTCGTCGAGGAAGAGGCGTGGGTGCGTCGCCAGTTCGACGCGATCCGCGCGACGCTCGATCCGGCAGGCCGCTATCCCGACCGGCGCGACCTCTCGCTTGCGCGCGACGTGCTGCAACGAACCGCCGAGGAGCATCAACGGCTGCTGAAGCTGCGCCGCGATTCGTTGCAGATGATGAAGTCGATGCTGGCGCAATGCGTAGACTGGCTGAGCACGCTGACCGAATCGAGCGACCGTTTCGGCGGCAGGCTGGGGACCTACCTGGAGGAGATCCGCAACTCTTCCGACCTGGCGACGCTCGCCGGCGTGGTCCATCAGTTGATCGAGGAAACGCGCGCGATCTACACCGAGTTCGATTCGTCGCGAAGCGCCTTTGCCGAGGCAGGCGATCGTGCGCGCGTGCTGCAGGACGAGGTCGAGCGCCTCGCCGGTCAACTGGAAAACGCAAGCGCGTTGATCATGACCGATCATCTGACGCAGCTGCTCAATCGACGCGGACTCGAGCGCTCGTTCGACGACCTCGCACGCTCCTGCACCGCCGCGTCGGCGCCGTTGTCGGTTGCGTTGATCGACGTGGACGACTTCAAGCAGCTGAACGACGCCTACGGGCATCAGAGCGGCGACGAGGCGTTGCGTCATCTCGCGCGCGTCCTCTCGGCCAGCCTGCGGCCCACCGATGTCGTCGCGCGCTACGGCGGCGAGGAGTTCGTCGTTCTGTTGCCCACGGTGCCGCTCGATCGCGCGGTCGAGGTGATCCGTCGTTCGCAGCGCGCGCTGACGAACGATGTCTATCTGAACGGCGAAGAGCGGATCTTCGTGACCTTCTCCGCCGGGGTGGCACAGGCGGCGGACGGCGAGCGGCTCGATGCGATCGTCGAGCGCGCCGACGACGCGATGTATTGCGCCAAGCGTTCGGGAAAGAACCGGGTGCTCGCTGCCGCGGCCCGATCGGGTTGAGTACGATAGCGAGTGGCGTGTCCGACTCGGGAGATCCTCCCATGAAGATTTCGATGTACCAGGCCAGCGTTCCGCGGCTGGCGAACCTGCTCGAGAATCTCTCGAGAATTCTCGACAAGGCGCAGGCGCATGCAGACGCGGGCGCGATCGACGTCTCTACCGTGATGGACTATCGGCTCGCGCCCGACATGTATCCGTTCTCGAAGCAGGTGCAGATCGCCTGCGACAAGGCGAGAAGCGTCGTGGCGCGTCTCGCGGGAATGGAGGTGCCGTACTACAAGGACGACGAGCAGACCTTCGCCGAGCTGAAGGAGCGCATCGCCCGCACCGTCGAGTTCATCCGCAGCGTGCCGGCGGATCGCATCGACGGCACCGACGACGACGAGATCGTGCTGCCGGTCACCGGCAAGGAGACACGCTACAAGGGCATGCAGCTGCTGCTCGGCCATTCGATGCCGAACGTGTACTTCCACGCGACGACCGCCTACAACATCCTCCGCCAGAACGGCGTGCCGATCGGCAAGCGGGATTTCCTCGGGAATCCGTAGCGTCGAGAAAGCCTGACAGAGGAATGCCGTTACGTCTTCCCGGCAAACGGTGATGAGTTCGGCTCGGCCCCCGCCCCAGAAATAATCGCTGTGCGCAGCTTCACTGGCGCCGGTTGCGCATGCTCAAACCGACGGGTCGCCGTCGGCGCCGCTGCGTCTCGGCCTGCTCACCGACATGAGCGGCGTCTATTCGGATTTCTCCGGAAACGGCTCGCTTGTCGCCGTGCAGATGGCGATCGACGATTTCGGCGGCAAGGTGCTCGGCCGCAACATCGAGCTGCTTTCGGCAGACCATCAGAACAAGGCCGACATCGGCGCGAACATCGCTCGCGAGTGGTACGACCAGCAGAACGTGCGCGCGATCTTCGATACCAGCAACTCGGCGGTGACGCTTGCGGTGACCGCCATCACGCACGACAAGAACCGGATCGTGATGATCGGCGGTTCGAGCACGACGCGCATCACCGGCGATTCCTGCACGCCGAACAGCATCCAGTACGTCTACGACGCGAACGCCCTCTCGAACGTGACGGGCAAGGCATCGATCGCGCAGGGCGGCGATACCTGGTACTTCATCACGGTCGATTTCGCGTTCGGCCACGGTCTTGTGGCTCACCACGGCCGATGACGTCAACGATTGGTACAGGCAGCATTGCATGCCTGCAACCGGTCACTTCCTCCAGTAGTTGTTCGCCGCCGCGACCGTCTGGAAGTGCGTCGCGACGACGTGCGAGACGGCGATCAGGCTGTTCGGATCGTGCGCGTAGGCGGGGCGAAGCGCCTTGCGGACATCGGCGTCTTTTTGCGTGGTCGCCACTCCCTTCTGGGAAAGCTTCACCGCGAGTGCAAAGCCCTCTTCAGGCGTTGCGGTGATCAGTGTCGTCAACCCCGACGGCGCGGCAGGTGCCTTGTCCTGCGCCGTCGCGCTGAAGCTCGCGCCAAGCGCCAGTGCAGCGATCAGCAACGGCGCGGCGAACCAGCGCATGGAAGAGCGGGCCGAGTCGGGGGCTCCGTTCAGTTTCATCTCTTGCTCCTCGAAGTGTTCTGCGTTCTGTCGCCAGGGCGACTGAATAAAAGTATATCCAGCATGTCGGTTTAGCCGACCAGTAACGGCACCACGACAGGGGGGAGTGCCCTCAAGCGCCTGATGGTTCGCGCTTGCGCGCCGGGCTGTGATCCGTACAATCAAGCCGCACTCTGAAAATACTTTCAGCCCGCTGAAAACCAAGGATGACACCGGTCCCGTCCGTCGAGCGCACGCTCAACCTGTTCGAGGCCTTCGAGGCGAGCGGCAAGCCGCTGGTGCTCAGCGATCTGGCGCAGCGCATCGACGTGCCGGTCAGCAGCTGTCACGGTCTCGTGCAGACGCTCGTCCAGCGCGGCTATCTGTATGCGGTGAGCCGCCGAAAGGACTTCTATCCGACGCGCCGCTTGCTCGATCTCGCGCAGACGATCGTGCACAACGACCCGTTCCTCGAGCGCATCGAACCGCAACTGCACGCGTTGCGCGACGAGACGCGCGAGACGGTCATCCTGGGCAAGCGCCAGGGCGAGGCCGTTCTCTATCTCGATGTCGCCGAGGGCTTGCACACGGTCCGCTACACGGCGAAGCCCGGCGAGTACAAGCCGCTGCATTCGAGCTCGATCGGCAAGGTGATGCTCGGAACGCTTTCGCACGACGCGCTCGACGCCTGGCTGGCCGCGCATCCGCTGCCGGCGATTACCGGCCGCACGCTGGTCGACGCTTCGCGGCTCGCGCGGGATCTCGAAGCGAGCCGACGTCGTGGCTGGTTCATGACGCGCGGCGAGAACGTCGAGGACGTCACCGCGCTTGCTGTTGCGCTGTCGATTCGCGACGAAGTCTTCGGGATGGCAGTGGCAGGTCCGTCGCACCGGATGGAGAAGCGCGTAGACGAACTCGCAGAGCAGATCGTCGCTGCCGGCCGGCGCATCGAGGAGGACTTCCGCCGATGAGCGAATACCGGCACCTTCGCGTCGAACGTCGCGACAGCGTCCTCCGCGTGACGATCGACCGACCCGCGCAGCGCAATCCGTTGAGCACCGAAGTGCTTGGTGATCTGCGCGACGCATTCACCGCGGCCGCCGACGACACGACCTTGCGCGCGGCGGTCGTCTCGGGCGCCGGCGAGAAGAGCTTCGCCGCGGGCGGTGATCTGAAGGAGTTCGACCGCTTGCGCTCGACCGCGGATGCCGAGCGGCTGTGGACGCACGCCAACGAGGCGTTGCGTGCCGTGCGCGAGTTTCCGCTGCCGGTCGTTGCCGCGCTCAACGGCATCGCGCTCGGCGGGGGCGCCGAGCTTGCGGTGGCATGCGACTTCCGCGTTGCCGCATCGCATGCATCGATCGGCTTCGTGCAGGGGCGACTGAACATCTGCACCGGGTTCGGCGGCGGCGCGGATCTCGTCGCGCTGCTGGGCGGGCGCCGCGCGTTGTCGCTGCTGATCGGCGCCGAGACGCTGCCGGCAGCGCGCGCTCGCGAAATGGGGCTCGTCGATGACATCGCCGCGGAAGGCGAGTCGCTCGAGCAGTGTGTCGAGCGTTTCCTCGAGCCGATGCGAGCGCAGGCGCCGCAGGTGCTGCGTGCATTCAAGGCCATCGCACTGGGTGAGCGCCTGGTGCTGACCCGCGCACAACGCGAGCAGCGAGAGCGCGAGGCCTTCGTCGGTACCTGGGTCCACCCCGACCACTGGCAGGCGAGCGATCGCTTCCTGTCGCGCAGCAGAGGGTCAGGGTGAATCCATGTTCCCGCAACTGGCGTTGATGCTCGTCACCGAGGTGCGTTGACGCCGATGGCAGCGGCTCCGTCGGTCGCGGTGGTGATCGCCGCGACGCTCGTCGCGCAGACCATCGTCTCGATGGCGGCGCTGACGCTGCCGGTTCTCGCGCCGGAGCTCGCACAGGTGCTCGCGGTCGACGCGTCGACGATCGGCTACCAGGTGAGTATCGTCTACGCGGGCGCGATGGCGAGTGCGGCGCTCGGCGGCGGGATCGTCACGCGGCTCGGCGCCTGCCGCACGACGCAGGCCGCGCTGGCGCTGGTGGGCGCCGCGATGCTGTTCGCGATGCTGCCGCACGTCGCAGCGCTCGTCGTCGCGTCGCTGCTGCTCGGCTTCGGATACGGCGTGTCGAACCCGGCGGGTGCGCACCTGCTCACGCGCTATACGCCGGCGTCGAGCCGCAACCTGATCTTCTCGCTGAAGCAGACCGGCGTTCCGCTGGGCGGCATGGCGGCTGCGCTCGTCGCACCGCCCGTCGCACACGCCTTCGGCTGGCGCGCTGCGCTGCTGGTGGTGCTGGTGCTGGCGATCGCGATGCTCGTGCTGCTGCAGCCGGTCCGCCGGCAATGGGACGACGACCGGCGCAGAACGCCGCGCACGGAGCCGGCGCTGTCCGTCGTGCTCGGCGGCGTCGCCCTCGTGTGGCAACACCGCGACCTGCGCTACCTGTCGCTGATGGCGCTGTTCTTCGCCGGCGTGCAACTGTGCCTGATGACCTTCGCCGTGACCTTCCTGGTGACGGAGGCGCAGTACACGCTGATCGAAGCGGGCGTGCTGCTGTCGGCGGTGCAGTTCGCCGGCGCAGTCGGGCGTATCGGCTGGGGATGGATCGCCGATCGCCTGCAGGCGAGCCGGACCACGCTGCTCGTGCTCGGTGCGCTGATGCTCGTCGCGACGCTGTTCACGACGCAGGTCGATCCCGGCTGGAGCCGCTTCGCGACAGCGGCGGTATTCGTTGCAATGGGCGCGACGGCGATCGGATGGAACGGGGTCTTCCTTGCCGAGGTGGCGCGGCTTGCGCCGGCCGGCCAGGCGAGCACCGCAACGGGTGGGGCGCTGTTCTTCACCTTCGGCGGCGTGTTGATCGGGCCGTCGCTCTTCGCCGCCGTCTACGGCGGGCTCGGCAGCTACGCAGGCACCTTCGCGGTTGCTGCCGCTTTCGCGCTGCTGGGCATGCTCTGTCTTTCCCGGGTTACTGTCTCGAAGCTCGCCGGTCGATAGCGGCGCGCGAGCGCGGACCGGTATGCTTTCGTTCCGGTCACGGCGGCAACGAAAACGAAGACAAGGATCGGGAGGAGACAGGCGATGCGGGTTCGCAATCACCGCGACTTCTGGGCGGGCCTGATGTTTTTCGTGATCGGCGTCGCCTTCGCCGCTTTCGCGCAGCAGTACCGGCTCGGTACGCCTGCGCGGATGGGCCCGGGTTTCTTCCCGACGATGCTCGGCGTGCTGCTCGCGCTGCTGGGCCTGGCGATCCTGCTGCGGTCGTTGGCCCGCGACAGCGCGGAGCTTCGCGTCGGTGCGATCCGCTGGCGTCCGCTGGCACTGATCCCGCTGTCGGTGCTCGCCTTCGCGATCGTGCTTCCGTGGCTGGGCTTCATCGTCTCGATCGTGCTGCTCGTCGGCGTCTCCGCTCTGGCGAGCGACGACTTCCGCTGGAAGGAGACGATCGCATCGATCGTCGTGCTGCTCGGCCTGTCGTGGCTGGTGTTCGTCAAGGGCCTCGATCTGCAGTTCCCGGTCTGGCCGGTGTTCCTCACCCATTGAGCCGTTGGCGTGGACCTGCTCTCGAACCTCGCGCTCGGATTCGCCGCGTCGCTGACGCTGACGAACGTCTTCTACTGCTTCGTCGGCGTGCTGCTCGGAACGCTGATCGGCGTGCTGCCCGGGATCGGCCCGCTCGCGACGATCGCGATGCTGCTGCCGATCACCTACCAGTTCACCGATCCGACGACGGCGCTGATCATGCTCGCCGGCATCTACTACGGTGCGCAGTACGGCGGCTCTACCACCGCGATTCTCGTCAACCTGCCCGGCGAGGTGTCATCGGTCGTCACCGTGCTCGACGGCTACCAGATGGCACGACAGGGACGCCCGGGGCCGGCGCTGGCGATCGCCGCGATCGGCTCGTTCTTCGCAGGAACGGTCGCCACGATGCTCGTTGCCGCCTTCGCGCCGGCGCTGGCCGAGGTCGCCTTCGAGTTCGGGCCGGCCGAGTATTTCTCGCTGATGGTCCTCGGCCTGATCGCCGCTGTCGTGCTTGCGCACGGCTCGGTGCTCAAGGCGCTCGCGATGGTCGTCTTCGGGCTGCTGATCGGCATGGTCGGGACCGACGTCAACTCCGGTGTCGCCCGCTACTCCTTCGGCATTCCCGAGCTCACCGACGGCATCGAGCTCGCCGCGATCGCGATGGGCATCTTCGGCTTCGGCGAGATCATTGCCAATCTCGAGCAACGTGAATCGCGCGAGGTGTTCGCGCGCAAGGTCGGACGACTGTTGCCGAGCGGACCGGAGCTGCGTGCCTCGGCCGGGCCGATCGCGCGCGGCACTGCGCTCGGTTCGTTTCTCGGCCTGCTGCCCGGCGGCGGTGCCGTGCTGTCGTCGTTCACCTCCTATGCGCTCGAGAAGAAGCTCTCGCGCACGCCCGAGCGTTTCGGCAAGGGGGCGATCGAGGGCGTCGCCGGTCCGGAGTCGGCGAACAACGCGGGCGCGCAGACTTCCTTCGTCCCGATGCTCACGCTCGGGATCCCGACGACGCCGACGATGGCGTTGATGATCGCGGCGATGATGATCCACAACATCCAGCCCGGCCCGCAGGTGATGACGAGCAATCCCACGCTGTTCTGGGGATTGATCACGTCGATGTGGATCGGCAACCTGATGCTGGTGATCCTGAACCTGCCGCTGATCGGAATCTGGATCCGGCTGCTCACGGTGCCGTACCGGCTGCTCTACCCGGCGATCCTGCTGTTCTGCTGCATCGGCGCCTACTCGATCAACAACAACGTCTTCGACGTGTACATGACGCTGCCGTTCGCGATCCTCGGCTACGTGTTCCGCAAGCTCGACTGCGAGCCGGCGCCTCTGCTGCTCGGCCTCGTGCTCGGTGCGCTGATGGAGGAATACCTGCGCCGGGCGATGACACTGTCGCGCGGCGACTGGTCGGTGTTCGTCACGCGTCCGCTGTCGGCGACGCTGCTGGCGATCGCCGCGGTGCTTCTCGTCGTCGTCCTGCTCCCTGCGGTTGCTAGGAAGCGCCAGCAGGCCTTCGCCGAGGAGGACAGCTGAGGCGCTACTCGATCAGCCCGTGCCGCAGCGCGTACGACGCCAGCTCCGCATTCGTTGCGACGCCCAGTTTCTCGAGCACGCGCGCGCGATAGACGCTCACCGTCTTCGGCGACAGCGTCAGCGCGTCGGCGATCTGCGAAAGCCGGCGGCCCGAGGCGATCAGCAGCAGCGTCTGCAGCTCGCGGTCGGACAGCTGCTCGTGGCGTGCGCCGCCGCCCGTGCCGGTGACGGTGTCGAGCAGCAGCTGCGCTACGTCGGGTGTGAGGTGCTTGCGTCCGGCGGCGACCGCGCGGACCGCGGCGACGATCTCGCGCGGCTCGGTCGTCTTGTTCAGGTAGGCCATCGCGCCGTTGCGCAGCGCGCGGATCGCGTACTGGTCTTCCGGATACTGCGACAGCACGACGACGCGCGGTGCGTTGTCGTCGCCGGCGAGCGCCTTGAGCACGTCGATGCCGCTGCGACCGGGCAGGTTCAGGTCGAGCACCAGCACGTCGACCGGCGTTTCGCGCAGCAGGCTGCGCAGCGAAGCGTAGTCGCCCGCTTCGCCGACGATCGTGATGTCGCCGGCTTCGGCGAGCGTCTCGCGCAGCCCGCGGCGGATCATCGCGTGATCGTCGACCAGCACGACGCGGATCATGCGGCTGCTTCCACCGGCGTCGCGAGCCCGTCGGCGAGCGGCAGCGACAACAGCACGCAGGTGCCTCTCTCGCCCGGCGAGACGTCGATCCAGCCGCCAGCCCTGCGCGCGCGTTCGGCGAGGCCGCGCAGGCCGAAGGAACCCGCTTTCTCGAGCGCCTGCGGTGCCAGCCCGACGCCGTCGTCGACGATCTCGAGCGACAGCTCGTCGGCGCCGACGATCAGGTCGACGTGCACGACGCTCGCGCCTGCATGGCGGGCCACGTTCGTCAGCGATTCCTGCAGCGTGCGGTAGACCGTCATCGCGCGGGCTTCGTCGAGATCGACGGCGGATACGTTGCACGAGAGCTTCGCGTCGATTCCGGTGCTTCGGCGGAACTCGGTGATCTGCCAGCTCATCGCATCGACTAGTCCCGCGTCGAGCACGGGCGGTCTGAGGTTGCGCTGGATGCGCTGCGCCGACTGCATCAGGTCGACGGTGGTGCGCAGCGCGTGGCGCGCGCGCTGCGCGGAAGCCGCATCGCCGTTGCGCTCGATCCACGACAGGTCGAAGCGAAGCGTGGTGAGCATGCCGCCGATGTCGTCGTGGATCTCGCGCGCGATCGCTGCGCGCTCGTCATCGACGACCGACTGCAGGTGCGTGTACAGCTCGTGCAGTCGTTGCTCGGAACGTTCGAGCGCGTGCATCGCCCGCTCGCGTTCGACGCGTGCCTGTGCGAGCGACATTGCATTGAGCAGTGCCGGAGCAAGACGCGCGAGCCGGCCTTTCACCAGGTAATCGTCGGCGCCGCCGCGCATCGCCGCCACGGCGGCCTCCTCGCCGAGCGAGCCGGAGACGATCAGGAACGGAAGGATGCGTCCGCTTGCGCGTACCAGCTGCAGGGCTTCCGTTCCCGGAACGGCGGGTAGCTGCGGATCGGCGATCACGGCGTCCCACTCTTCGCAGGCGAGCGCGTCGATCAGTTGCTCGCGCGTCTCGATTCGCCGAGCGCTCACCGGCAGCCGATCGCGCGACAGCGTCGCGACGAGCAGTTCGTAGTCGAGCTCCGAGTCGTCGAGCACGAGCAGGCGGAACGGACGCGCGGTGTCGTTCGCGTCCGGAGTGTCGGCGTTCAATTCGCGAAGGGACGGGGCCGGGACAGCCGGAATTGTACGAGCTTCCCGGCGCTGTTTGATGCATCGGTCTGCGGCGTGATCGCCACAATCGGCTCGATCCTTCAGTTGCAATGCGTGCTGCCGATAACCCGACGGCGGTCCTTCGTCCGGCCGCTGCACGACCGACTTGTTCCCCAGACCGAATGCGCGCCGCCTTCCCTGCTCCGACCCCACCGGCCCCCCTGCCGGCGGGCGGAGCCGAGTTCGCGATCGAGCGTTCCGACTTCGAGCGCGTGCGTGCATTGATCCGCGAGCGTGCTGGCATCCATCTCGGCAGCGCCAAGCAGGCGATGGTGTACAGCCGGCTGTCGCGCCGCCTGCGCGAACTCGGCCATTCGTCGTTCGCCAGCTACCTTCAGTGGCTCGAGTGCTCCGGCAATTCAGCAGCGCAGGACGAATGGCAGGAGTTCGTGAACTGCCTGACGACGAACCTCACGGCGTTCTTTCGCGAGGAGCACCACTTCACGATGCTGGCCGACGAGCTGCGCCGGCGAGCCGGGCAGCGGCTTCGCATCTGGTGCAACGCAGCTTCCACCGGCGAGGAGCCGTATTCGCTGGCGATGACCGTGCTCGAGACGATCGGCCCGGGTGCCGACGTGCGCATCCTTGCCAGCGACATCAACACGAAGGTGCTCGCTGCTGCCGAACGAGGCGTCTATCGGGCCGACGCACGGGGCCTGGGAGCCGACCGGCTGCGGCGTCATTTCCTTCGCGGCACCGGCGCGAACCAGGGTTTCGTTCGGGTGCGTCCGGAGCTGCGGCGGCTCGTCTCCTTTCGCGTGATGAATCTCGCCGACGGTCGGTGGACGCTCGACGAACCGGCCGACATCGTGTTCTGCCGCAACGTCATGATCTACTTCGACGCGCCGATGCAACGGTGCGTGCTCGAGCGCATCCACGCGGCGATGTCGCCGGGCGGCACCTTCTTCGCCGGCCATTCGGAGAATCTCGGCAGCTCCCGGGATCTTTTCCGAGCGCTCGGCAAGACCGTGTACGCGCGCGAATGATGGCGCCGACTTCTTCCCGATCGACGCCGGCGCCTGCATCCCGTCCCTCGCGGCTGGAGCAGTTGCGCGCCGTCGCGCGTCGCCCCGGCGAAGCCTCGTTCTTCTGGTTCGACACGCACTTCGGCAACGACGCGGTGAAGGTGCTGCCCGGGCAGTACTTCGTGGATACCGACGACATCCTGATCATGACGACGCTCGGGTCGTGCATCGCCGCGTGCCTGTGGGATCGCGAGCGACGCATCGGCGGCCTGAATCACTTCATGCTGCCCGAAGGCGCGGGCAGCGACGGCCGCTACGGCTCCTACGCGATGGAGCTGCTGATCAACGAGATGCTGCGCCGGGGTGCTTCGCGAACGAAGCTCGAGGCGAAGGTGTTCGGTGGCGCGCAGGTGATCGCCGGCATGGACACGCTGAACGTCGGCGAACGCAACACGCGCTTCGTGCTCGAGTACCTGCAGACCGAGCGGATCCCGGTCGTCAGCCGCGACGTGCTCGATGTGCATCCGCGCAAGGTGTGCTTCATGCCGGCAAGCGGACGTGTCGTCGTCAAGCGACTGCGGCCGATCGATGCGTCGTCGCTGTT
The DNA here is from genome assembly GCA_964538505.1 of uncultured Limnobacter sp. Lineage (GTDB taxonomy): Bacteria > Pseudomonadota > Gammaproteobacteria > Burkholderiales > Burkholderiaceae_E > Zeimonas. Next base: position 72,493 of record CAZIDY010000001.1, read on the forward strand.
GCAGCAGGAGCGGGTCGCCGCGCAACGAGCGCGACCGCTGGCCGCCGATGGCGGCAGCGTCGAGCTCTTCGACGAAGCGCCGCAGCGGGCACGCGCATGAGTGCTGTCGGCACCCGTAAGGTTCGCGTGCTCGTCGTCGACGACTCGGCGCTCGTGCGCAGCCTGCTCTCGAAGATCATCGATCGCCAGCCCGATCTGGAATGCGTCGGTGCGGCCGGAGATCCGCTGGTCGCGCGCGAGATGATCCGCAAGCTCGACCCCGAGGTGCTCACGCTCGACATCGAGATGCCGCGCATGGACGGCCTCGATTTCCTCGGCCGCCTGATGCGGCTGCGACCGATGCCGGTCGTGATGGTCTCGACGCTCACCGAGCAGGGCGCCGAGGTGACGCTGCAGGCGCTCGAACTGGGCGCGGTCGATTTCGTCGCGAAGCCGCGCATCGGCGTGGCCGGCGGCCTGGAGACCCTCGCCGACGAGATCGTCGAGAAGATTCGCATCGCATCGCGCGCGCGGCTGCGCCCGCTGCGCAGGGCAATGCCGTCGACGACAGCCGCTCGCAGCGTCGCGCCTGCACAGCCCGCAGCGGAGACATCGGCCGTGCCGTTGAACGGACAAGGCGTTTCGCGGCGGTGGCTGACGAGCGAGAAGCTCGTCTTCATCGGCGCCTCCACCGGCGGCACCGAGGCGACACGCGAAGTGCTGGTGCGGCTGCCGGCCGATTTCCCGGCAGTGCTCGTGACGCAGCACATGCCGGCCGGTTTCACCGCGAGCTATGCGGCGCGACTGAACTCGCTGTGCCGGATTGCCGTGAAGGAAGCCGTCGACGGCGAGCGCATTCTGCAGGGGCACGCCTACATCGCACCGGGCGGGCTGCATCTGTCGGTCGAGCGAAGCGGCGCGAGCTACGTCGCGCGCGTCGACTGTGGCGAGCCGGTCAATCGGCATCGACCGTCGGTCGAGGTGCTGTTCCGTTCGGCCGCGCGTCTGGTGGGCGCCAATGCCGTGGGGGTGATGCTGACGGGCATGGGAGCCGACGGCGCGAAGGCGATGCGCGAGATGCGCGACGCCGGTAGCTGGAACATCGCGCAGGACGAAGCCAGTTGCGTGATCTTCGGCATGCCGCGCGAGGCGATCGCCCACGGCGCTGCCCACGAGGTGCTCGCGCTTTCGGCGATCGCGCCCCGGTTGATCGAACGAATCCACGGCGGGCGCGCCGGTGCGCCTGCAACGATGCACGCGGAGTGAGACGAGCATGCACGACGAACCGACGGGCGGTGGCCTGCCGCTGCCGCTGGTGGCCGATATACAGGAGGGGCTGGTTGCCGCGTGCAATGACCTCGATCGCCTGCGCGAGCTGCTCGACGACGCGTTCGGATCGCTGCTGGCGATCCTTCCGCTTGAAACGGCGCCGCTGAGCGATGACGCGCGGAGCGCGGTCACCTCGATGCAGTTCCATGACCTCGGCGTGCAGCTGATCGCGCACACGAGGAAGCGCCTGCAGTTCTGCGCCGATCGCCTGGCGCAGGACGCGTTCGGCATCGACGAGGATGGCGAGACCGCGATCGAGGTGCCGCGCGTTCGCGCCAACCCGGTGACCTGCGCCGAGATGGACGCAGGCTGCGTCGAGTTGTTCGGCTGAAGCCGGATTCGGGAGAAGACGATGCAATCGATTCTGGCAGTGGACGATTCGGTGTCGATGCGGCAGATGGTGTCGTTCACGTTGCGTGGCGCGGGCTTCGACGTCGTCGTCGCCGTCGACGGGCAGGACGCCTGGGACAAGTCGAGCACGCGCAGCTTCGATCTGGTGCTCACCGACCAGAACATGCCACGCCTGGACGGAATCGGCCTGACGCGCAAGCTGCGCGGCCTGCCGCAGTACCGGGCTACGCCGATCCTGATCCTCACGACCGAGTCGGGCGACGAGATGAAGCGCGCCGGGCGCGAGGCGGGAGCCACCGGCTGGATGGTCAAGCCCTTCGATCCGGCCAAGCTCGTCGAGGTGATCCGCAAGGTGATGCCCTGCACGGGAACGCGCTCATGAGCGGGACGGCCTCGACGCCAGACGGCGGCTCGCTCGACCTCAGTCAGTTCTTCCAGGTCTTCTTCGAGGAGGCTGCCGAGAATCTCGAGAGCATGGAGCAGCTGCTGCTCGGCATCGATCTCCAGGCAGCAGACGACGAGACGCTGAATGCGATCTTTCGCTGCGCACACTCGGTGAAGGGCGGCGCCGCGACTTTCGGCTTCACGCACCTCGCCGAGCTCACGCACGACATGGAGACGCTGCTCGACCGGCTGCGTCGCCGCGAGCTGGCACCGAGCGTCGAGATGGTCGACGTGCTGCTGCAGTCGGGCGATGCGATGCGCGCGCAGCTCGACCGCTATCGGTCCGGGGGCGATGCCGCCGGCGTCGACGATGCTGCCGTGCGTGCGCGGCTGCGTGCGCTCGCCGAAGGGCGTGCGGCGCAGGCGGCACCGGCGGCGCACGCCGACCCGAAGCCGGCGGTTGCGCCATCGCCTGTCGTCGAAGCGAAGCCGGCCGATGAAGCGCGGGCCGAGCCGCGCCTGCTCGAGCTCGTCGTCGGGCCGCTGGAGAGGCCCGAGCAGGCCGACCAGCTCTTCGAGCTGTTCAGCGAGATCGAGGATCTCGGTACGATCGAACGGCTCGACGCAGGGCAGGCGTCCGACGGAATGCGACGCTTTCGCGTGCGGACCACCAGCTCCGACGAAGAACTGCTCGACCTGTTCATGTTCCATGTCGACCGCGAACGCGTCCGGCTGCAGCCGATGTCCGACGGGTACGGATTCCACGAGGGCGCACCGGGTGTGCCTTCCGCGCAGGCGTTGCAGAACGGCGAGCGGGATCGTCCGGCGGCTGCGGGCGAGCCGGACGAAGCCGCCACGGCGCAGTCGCGCACGGAGCCGGGCGAACCGATGCACGCCGACGGCGCGCGGTCCGATGCGGCGATCGTGCAGCCCACGACGGGGGCAGAAGCGACACCGCCGACGGCCGCCGCGGGGCGCGCTCCGACGGGCGAGGCATCGACGCTGCGCGTGTCGGTCGACAAGGTCGACCAGTTGATCAATCTCGTCGGCGAGCTCGTGATCACGCAGGCGATGCTCGCGCAGAACAGCGCGCGCCTGGATCCCGCCGCGCAGGAGCAGATGGCCGGCGGGCTCGCCGACCTCGAGCGCAACACGCGCAACCTGCAGGAATCGGTGATGTCGATCCGGATGATTCCGATGTCGGTTGTCTTCAACCGATTCCCCCGGATGCTGCGCGACCTGGCGGGCCGGCTCGGCAAGAAGGTCGATTTCGTCACGCGCGGCGAGGCGACCGAGCTCGACAAGGGCGTCATCGAGAAGATCATCGATCCGCTCACGCACCTCGTGCGCAACAGCTGCGATCACGGCATCGAGCTGCCGGCCGAGCGCGTGGCGAGCGGCAAGGCGCCGACCGGAACGATCTCGCTGGCCGCGTCGCACCAGGGCGGGTCGATCGTCATCGAGGTGTGCGACGACGGTCGCGGCCTGCCGCGCGCGCGGCTGCTCGCGAAGGCGCGCGAACGCGGAATCGATGCGCCCGACACGCTGACCGACGCGGAAGTCTGGAACCTCGTCTTCGCACCCGGGTTCTCGACAGCCGATGAAGTCACCGACGTCTCCGGACGCGGCGTCGGCATGGACGTCGTGAAGAAGAACATCGTCGCGCTCGGAGGAACGGTCGAGATCGACTCCTGCGAGGGCCGCGGCATGAGCGTGAAGGTGCGCCTGCCGCTCACGCTCGCGATCATGGACGGGATGAGTGTTGCCGTCGGGCGCGACTGCTACATCGTTCCGCTCGCTTCGGTGGTCGAGTCGTTCCAGCTGCGCGAAGCGACGATCCGCACGATCGGCGGTGGCGGACAGGTCGTGCAGGTGCGCGACGAGTACCTGCCGGTGGTCGACCTGAAGCAGGTGTTCTCGGTGCCGGCGCATGCGCAGCCGGCCGAGATGCCGATCATGGTCGTCGTCGAGGCCGAAGGCCGCCGCGCAGCGCTCGTCGTCGATGCGCTGGTGGGCCAGCAGCAGGTGGTCGTGAAGAACCTCGAGGCGAACTATCGACGCGTCGACGGCATCTCGGGTGCCACGATCCTCGGTGACGGCCGCGTTGCGCTGATTCTCGACATCGCCTCGCTCGCGCGATGTGTCGGCGAGTCTCGGGGCGCGTCGCAGTGGGTGCACTGATGCCGACACCCGATAAGCGCCGTTCCGCCGCCCCTTTTCGGGCGCGAACCGTCGGATGCACGACCGAAGATCGATCATCGGCCGCCCGCAGGCGGCCCCCCGTTTTCACCGATTGCAAGGAAGACCCCCGATGAGCGCCACCGCTGCGATCTCTTCCCGCTCGAACGCAGGACCGGCAGGCGCCGCCGTGTCGGGCGAAGCGCCTCGCGTGCGCGAGTTTCTCGCCTTCAAGCTTGGCAACGAGGAGTACGGAATCGACATCCTGCGCGTCCAGGAGATCCGCTCGTACGAGGAGCCGACACGCCTTGCGAACGTGCCCGATTTCATCAAGGGCGTCGTGAACCTGCGCGGCGTGATCGTGCCGATCGTCGACATGCGGCTGAAGTTCCGCCTCGACGAAGCCCGGTACGACCCCTTCACGGTCGTCATCGTGCTGAACATCGGGTCGCGCATCGTCGGCATGGTGGTCGATGCGGTCTCCGACGTGATCACGCTGACGCCCGAGCAGCTTCACCCGGTGCCCGAGTTCGCCTCCAGTGTCGACGCGGATCACCTGCTGGCGATCGGTGCGATCGACGACCGCATGCTGATCCTCGTCGATATCGAGAAGCTGATGACGAGCGCCGACATGGGGCTCGTCGAACCCGCCGTCCAGTGAGGATGGCTCCCGACAGGAAAGACGTGATGTCCTGGCTTTACCGAATCAGCCTTTCGCAGAAGTTCGTCGTTCTCGGCGCTCTTGCGCTGGTGATGATGGCGCTGCCGACCACGCTGTACCTGATGCGCACCGCCGACGAGGTGCGCACGGCCGAGCGTCGCGTCGAAGGCGCCGCCACGGCAGTCGCACTGCAGAAAGTGATCCAGATGGCGCAGAACCACCGCGATGTCGTCGTCGGATGGCTGGGGGCGGCCGGATCGCTGTCCGCGTTGTGGCAGGACGACAACGAGAAGCTTTCGTCGTTGCGACCGGCCGCGCGCGCCGCGCTCGTCGAAGCGATCGCCGCCTTCGATGTGCAGCTCTCGAAGGTGCAGGCTTCGGAGGCCTTCGTTGCGGGCTGGAGGGAAGGGCTTGCGCACTGGAACGAGCTCGATGCGAGCCTCGAATCCGGCGAGCAGAAGTCGGCCTGGCGCAGCGCGAACCTGCATAGCGAATGGATCGCGTCGATGCAGCTGCTCTCGGAAGGGCTGATCGAGGAGTTCGGGCTCACGCGCGCAGCGGAGCGCGACAGCAATGCGCTCGTTGACGCATCGCTCGTATACACGCCACGCGCGGCGGAAGTGCTCGGTCAGATGCGCGCCTTCGGCACTGCGGCCCTCGTCGAGAAGAACGAGTCGTACGGCGGGCGAGGTGTCGAGGAGCATCGTGACGAGGAACGCGCGGTACTGCGCGGAATGAAGGAGCGACTCGACGAGCGGCTGGCCGAGATCGATCGCAGCCTCGCAATCGTGTACGCGGCCGACGCCGGGCTTCAGCAGCGGCTGGAAGGGGCGGTCGCGGAGATGAAGATGCGGGTCGCGGGCTCGATCGCCCTGATCACGGAGAAGCTCATTACCGCGCAGCAGCTCGAGCTGGCCAGCAACGAGTACTACGACGAGCTCACGGCGACGATCGGCAGCCTGTACGCCTTCGAGCAGACGGCGATGACTGCGCTCACCACGCTGTTCGAGGCGCGCGCGGCCGATCTTCGCCGAACGGCCCTCATGGTCATCGGAGCACTGCTCGCGATCGGCGGACTGTCCCTGGCGCTGATGTTGGTCTTCGTGCGCAGTCTCACCGGGCCGGTGGCCGAGGCGGTGTCGATGGCGCAATCAATTGCCGATGGCGATCTCGACGTGACGATCCGCGCGCGCGGAACCAACGAGGTCGGCCAACTCGTCGAGGCACTCGTCGAGATGAAGGATCGTATCGCCGATGTGGTCGGCGAGGTGCGCCGGCATGCGGAGAGCGTTGCGGCGGCAAGCGCGCAGATTGCGCAGGGCAACTCCGACCTGTCGTCGCGTACCGAGGAGCAGGCGAGCACGCTCGAGGAGACCGCCGCTTCGATGGAGGAGCTGAGTGCGACCGTCCAGCAGAACGCCGACAACGCGCACCGGGCCGACGAGCTCGCGCGCGGCGCGAGCGAAGTGGCCGTGTCGGGCGGGAAGGTCGTCGGCGAGGTGGTCGACACGATGAAGGAGATCAACGAGAGCTCGCGCCGGATCGCCGACATCATCAACGTGATCGACGGCATCGCGTTCCAGACGAACATCCTCGCGCTGAACGCTGCGGTCGAAGCGGCGCGCGCCGGCGAGCAGGGGCGGGGCTTCGCGGTCGTCGCCGGCGAAGTGCGCAACCTGGCGCAGCGTTCCGCCGAGGCTGCGCGCGAGATCAAGGCGCTGATCGGCGCGAGCGTCGAACGTGTGGAGCGCGGCACGAAGCTCGTCGATCGCGCCGGTGCGACGATGAGCGAGGTTGTCGCGTCGATCCGTCGCGTTACCGACCTGATGGGCGAGATCAGCAGCGCGAGTTCCGAGCAGAGCGCGGGCGTTGCGCAGATCGGCGATGCGGTGACGCAGATGGACGAGGCGACGCAGCACAACGCGGCGCTGGTCGAGGAGAGCGCGGCGGCGGCGGCGAGCCTCGAGACGCAGGCGCAGGAGCTGGTTCGTGCGGTCGCCGTGTTCCGGCTGGCCGGTGACATGCGACCGAATCACGAAAGCGGCGCGGTCGATGCGCCGAGCGCGGAGTTCGACCCGGTCGAGATCGGCGTCGAGCGCCGTGGCGCGAACCGCGCAACGAATGTTTCCCGGATGCCTGCGCGCGGTGCGGCACTGCAGGACGAACGCGTGGCGCGTCACCACGGTGCGGGCAGCGACGAGGCGAACCGCGCGACGGGCACCTGAACGAGGAACGTGATGTCCAGAACCGACCTGAGATTCCTGATCGTCGACGATTTCTCGACGATGCGCCGAATCGTGCGCAGTCTGCTCAAGGAGATGGGGTACACCAACGCCGACGAAGCCGAGGACGGCGTCGCGGCCATCGCGAAGCTGCGCGCGCAGCCCTTCGACTTCGTCGTCTCCGACATCAACATGCCGAACATGAACGGCTTCGAGTTGCTGCAGGCGATCAAGGCCGATGACGAGCTCCGGCACCTGCCGGTGCTGATGGTCACCGCCGAGGCGCGCAAGGAAGACATCGTGCAGGCGGCGCAGAGCGGGGCGGCGGGCTACATCGTCAAGCCCTTCACGAAGGCGACGCTCGAGGAGAAGGTCGAGCGGATCATGCAGCGTCGCGCCGCCGCCTGAACGCAGCTCTCGCGGAGAGAAGAACGATGAAGTCCCTGGCGAGCGAAGACGCGCAGGTGGAGCCGAAGATCGTTGCCGAGATCACCTCGCACGTGTTCCAGCAGCTTGGCCAGCTCACGCGCGAGCTGCATGAAGCGCTGCGCGAGCTCGGGTTGATGTCGCGGCTGCAGCAGGCGGCCAGCGGCCTGCCCGACGCGCGCAGCCGGCTCGACTACATCTCGCGCAAGACCGGCGAGGCGGCCGACAAGGTGCTGAACTGCGTCGACCAGGCAAAGCTCGAGCACGCGCGCATTGCCGAGTCGGCGCACAGGATGTCGGAGTCGATCGTCGCCAATCCGGTGCACGCGGTCGCGAGCGGCGCCGTGCTGGGCTTCGTGCAGGAAGTCGAGGAGGCCGGCCGTCGTGTCGACCGGCACCTCACCGACATCATGATCGCGCAGGACTTTCACGATCTCACCGGGCAGGTCGTCTCGAAAGTAGTCGCGCTCGCCGGCGAGCTCGAGGAGAGCCTCGTGCGGCTGCTCGTGCAGGTGGGGCCGCCGACTCCGCCGAACGGCACGGCGCCGGTTTCGTTGTCGGGCCCGGTCGTCGAGCCCCGACGCGCGGACGTGGTCACCAGCCAGGGCGAGGTCGACGATCTCCTCGCGAATCTCGGCTTCTAGCCAGCCGTAGAGGCTGCGGATCGATGCGGGAGAAGATCTCCGTCGAGCGGCTCGAGCTCGGGATGTACGTCGAGTCGCTGTGCGGCAAATGGATCGATCATCCGTTCTGGCGCACGCGCTTCGTCATCCGCAACGAGCGTGATCTCGCGGCGCTGAAGGAAAGCGGCGTTGCCGAGTGCTGGATCGATCGCTCGAAGGGTGTTGCTCCGCCTGCATTGGCGGAAAGTCGCGGCGCCCAGGTGCAGGCATCGGCGGATGTGCCGGCGCAGGCGGAGGCGTCGGGGCAGGCTGAAGCGCCTGCGCGACTGCGGGTGCAGGTCGAGGAAATGCCTCCGCCGGAATCCGATGGCACGTCTGCCGGGTCGCACACCGTCAGCTATGACGAGGAAATCGAGCAGGCAGCCGTCGTCTGCGTGCAGGCGGCGCGGGTGACGCAGTCTCTCTTTCGCGAGGCGCGACTCGGACGAGCGCTCGAGCTCGATCGCTGCGCGGCCATCGCCGAGCAGATCGCGGCATCGGCGACGCGTCATCCGTCGGCGCTGGTGTCGCTCGCGCGCGTGCGCACGCATCACAGCTACACCTTCATGCACTCGGTGGCCGTGTGCGCGCTGATGACCTCGCTCGCGCGCCAGCTCGGCTTCGACGATGCGCGCACGCAGGAGGCGGCGCTCGCCGGCTTGCTGCACGACCTCGGCAAGGCGGGCATCTCGCGCGAGATCCTCGACAAGCCGGGGCGACTGACCGATGAAGAGTTCGCGACGATCCAGCGGCACCCGGAGCTCGGCAACGAGATGCTGCGTGCCAACTCGGCGACCAACGAGGTCGTGCTGCTCGCCTGCCTGCATCACCACGAGCGCTGGGACGGCAACGGCTATCCGGCGCGGATCGGCGGCGAGTCGATTCCTTTCGCTGCGCGGATGAACGCGGTGTGCGACGTCTACGACGCGATCACTTCGCTGCGCGCGTACAAGGAACCGTGGGATCCGGCCGAGTCGCTGGTGAAGATGGCGGCCTGGACGAAGGCGGGGCAATTCGACCCGGAGGTGTTTCGCGCCTTCGCGAACACGGTGGGAATCTACCCGGTGGGGTCGCTGGTGCGCATGCAGTCCGAGCGACTTGCCGTCGTGGTCGACCAGAACCGCGAGCGGCCGGCGCAGCCCTGCGTCAAGGTCTTCTGGTCGACGCGCAAGTCGATGCCGGTGCGCACCGAACGAATCGATCTCGCCGCGCGAAACGCGGTCGACCGGATCGTCGGGCGCGAGTCGAATGCGCAGTGGGGTTTCAAGCACCTGCCCGAGCTGCTGATGGGCGAGGAGACGTATCGCAAGTTCGCGACGGCCTGATCGTCGGGACGCACGGGTGCAGTCCGGAGTTGCAGTTCGAAGCAATCTTCGGCTACATAGTCGGATATAAAATGGAGGCGCCCCGATGACCGATGCTGCACAGAAGAGAGCCGTCGCGAATTATCGCTCGCGTCTCGCTCGGCGCGGCATCGTCCGCTTCGAGCTTCAGGCGCTCGAATCGGATCGCGAGTTGATCCGCGCGCTTGCGCGCAAGCTGGCGGATGAAGGGCCGAAGGCCCGGCAACTGCGGCAAACCGTGCGGCGGGCGATGGAAGGCGAGTCTGGCGGAACCGGCGGAATCGTCGCGGCGCTGCGCCGATCGCCGCTGGTAGGCGCTGACCTCGATCTCGGCAGCGCCGGGCGACCCCGCAACGCGCTCGACATGATCATTGCTTCGGTCGGGGAGGCGAACGACTGTGTCGTGGTCACCGACAACGAGCGGGATTTCGCCGGCCTGGAGATCGTCAATCCGCTCCGGGAGCGCCAGGCGCGCTGATCGCATCTCTCGATCATCTCGACGGCGCAGACGCCGAGGCTCGGATTCAAAGAGCGCGGAACGCTGCGTTCTGCTGCATTTTCCGTCGAGGAAGAAGTTGCCGGCGGAAAAGCGCTGCGTTTCGCAGCAAAACGGCTTGCGAGCACGACGCTTGTCGCATCAGGAGCCGGCGCCCGTGTGAACCTGCAGCACGCTACCGTTCACTTCGTAGCGCATTGTCAGCCTGCCCACGCCACCAGCAGGCGCTCGACGAGCATCTGGAATGGCTGCTGCAGCAGCGGCATCGTCAGCGTGAGCAGCAGCAGCCCGGCGCCGATCGTCACCGGAAAACCGATCGCGAAGATGTTCAGCTGCGGTGCGATGCGCGAGACGACGCCGAGCCCCAGGTTCACGAACAGCAGCAGCGCCATGAATGGCAGTGCGATCATCACGCCGAGCTCGAAGAGGCCCGCGCCCAGGCTCGCGGGCTGCACGCGTCCGAGCCAGTCTGCGAAGGCGGTTGCCGGCGGGATGACCTCGAAGCTCTGCACCACGGCCGCGACGAGCAGCACCGGTCCGTTGATCGCCACGAAGGCCCACAGCGACAGCGTGTTCAGCAGCCGGCTGACGCCGTTGACCTGTCCGCTGTCGGCGTCGAAGAAGCCGGCGAAGGAAAGACCCATCTGCAGGCCGATCGCCTCGCCGGCGAGTTCGACGGCAGCGAGCACGATGCGGGCGACGAAGCCGATCGCAAAGCCGATCAGCGCTTCTCCGGCGACGACGAGCCAGCCGACCGGCGCGCCGATCTCCAGCGCGGGTGCCGCTGGAATCAGCGGCGCAACGAGTACCGCGATCGCGAGCGATACCGCGACGCGAAGTCGCAGCGGTACCGAGCGTTGCGAGAGAATCGGTGCAGTCGTGAACAGCCCGAGCACGCGGAAGAAGGGAAGCAGCAGCGCACCGAGCCAGCCGAGCAGCTGCGTTTCGCCGACCTCGATCACGATATCGGCGAGCCGAGGATGGCCGACGGTATCCCGGTGAGCACGCGCTGCAGGTAGTCGACGAGCAGCGCCAGCATCCACGGCCCGGCGATCATCAGCGTGGCGGCGATCGCGACGAGCTTGGGCAGGAAGGAAAGCGTCGCCTCGTTGATCTGCGTGAGCGCCTGCAGGATGCTGACGATCAAGCCCACGGCGAGTGCGGCGAGCAGCACCGGTGCGCCGGCAGCGAGCAGGATCTCCAGACCCTGGCGGCCGAAGTCGAGCACCGATTCGGGCGTCATCGTTCGCTACCCGAAGCTCTGCACGAGCGAACCGATCAGCAGGTTCCACCCGTCGGCCAGCACGAACAGGATCAGCTTGAAGGGCAGGGCGACCAGCACCGGCGAGAGCATCATCATCCCCATCGACATCAGCACGCTCGCGACGATCAGGTCGATCAGCAGGAACGGCACGAACACCATGAAGCCGATCTGGAAAGCCGTCTTCAGCTCGCTGATCACGAAGGCCGGGATGAGGATGCGCATCGGCACCGCTTCGTCGTCGGAGGCGGGTTCGTAGCGCGCGATCCGCGCGAAAAGACCGACGTCGCTGTCGCGTGTCTGGCGCAGCATGAACTCGCGCAGCGGCGCGCTGCCGCTCGCTACTGCCTGCTCGAGCGTCGCGCGCTGCTCGGAATACGGTTTGTACGCCTCGACGTAGAGCCGGTCGAAGGTCGGGCTCATCACGAAGAAGGTGAGGAACAGCGCGATGCCGACGAGCACCTGGTTCGGCGGGCTCGACTGCAGGCCGAGCGCCTGGCGCACCAGCGACAGCACGATGACGATGCGCGTGAAGCTCGTCATCAGCAGCAGCATCGCGGGCAGGAACGACAGCGCCGAGAAGATCAGCAGCGTCTCGACGGGCACCGAGTACGTCGTGCCCGCGGGGCCGCTCGTGCTGTTCAGCGTCAGCAGCCCCTGTGCGGCGGCCGCGTCGGCGATCGCAACGAGCGGCAGGACGAGTACGGCGCGCGCGAGCATGCTTTCAGCGGCGGCGCGCCGCATGGTTCGACAGCGAGCGCAGCACCTCGCCGAAGTTGGACGGGCCGACGCTGGTTGCCTCCGGGTCGATTCCGGCCGGTGCTTCGTCGAGCTCGGCGAGCGTCGTGATCGTGTGGCCGGTGATGCCGACGACGAGCCACTTGCGGTCGGCGCGGACGAGCGCGATGCGCTCGCGAACGCCGACCGGCACGGCGGCGACGATTGCGAGCGCATGGCTGCGCCCGGCGAGCGTGCCGGTGCCGCGGCGCATCAGCCAGGCAGCCAGCGGCAGCCCGCCGACGATGAGCGCGAGCGCGACGAGCGACGGCCAGGTCGAGCTCATGGTGCAGTATCAGGCGCGGTTGAGCCGGCGCACGCGTTCGTTCGGCGTGACGATGTCGGTGAGTCGGATACCGAACTTGTCGTTGACGACGACGACCTCGCCCTGCGCGATCAGGCATCCGTTGACGAGCACGTCCATCGGCTCGCCGGCGAGGGCGTCGAGCTCGATCACCGAGCCCTGTGCGAGCTGCAGGATGTGCTTGATCGGGATCCGCGTACGGCCCAGCTCGACGGTGAGCTGCACCGGGATGTCGAGGATCATGTCGATGTCGTTGTGCGCGTCGGGCGTGGCGCCTGACAGGCGCGGAAAGAGCCGCGACGCATCGCCGGCGCTCTCGACCTCGGTCGCCTGTGCGCCCGGGTTGCGTGCACCGCCGGCTGCGCCCTGCTCGGCGAGCGCAGCAGCCCAGTCGTCGTCGACGGCCTGGGTGTCGTGGGCGTTATCGGTCGTCATGCGGGACTCCGGAAGGATCTTCGGGGTTACCGGTGAGAAAGGACTGGACCTTGACCGCGTAGCGGCCGTTCGAGACGCCGTAGCGGCATTCGATGACGGCGACGCCGTCGACCCTGGCCTGCAGCGTCTCGTGCAGGTCGAGCTCGATGAAGTCGCCCGCCTTCAGCCGGATCAGGTCGGCGACGGTGGCGCGCGCGTGGCCGAGCTCGGCGACGAGCTCGACCTCGGCCGACTGGATCTGCCGCGAGAGTTTCACGACCCAGCGCCGGTCGCTGGTGTGTGCGTCGCCCTGCAGCGTCGAGTACAGCGTCTCGCGGATCGGCTCGAGCGTCGAATAGGGGATGCACAGGTGCACCGCGCCGCCGACGTTGCCGATCTCGAGCTCGAATCGCGACGTCACGACGATCTCCGACGGTGTCGCGATGTTGGCGAACTGCGGCTGCATCTCCGAGCGCGCGTACTCGAGCTCGATCGGGTAGACGCCCGCCCACGCCTTGCGGTACTCGGTGCAGACGACCTCGAGCATGCGCTCGATGATGCGCTGCTCGGTGGCCGAGAAGTCGCGGCCCTCGATGCGCGTCTGCATGCGCCCGTCGCCGCCGAACAGCGAGTCGATGATCGCGAACACGAGCTGCGGCTCGCAGATCAGCAGGCCGCTGCCGCGCAGTGGCCGCACGTGCATGATGTTGATGTTCGTCGGCACGACGATGTCGCGCAGGAATGCCGAGTATTTCTGTACCTTCACCGGGCCGACGGAAATCTCGGGGTTGCGGCGCATGAAGTTGAACAGGCCGACGCGCAGGTTGCGCGCGAAGCGCTCGTGCACGAGCTCCAGCGTCGGCATGCGCCCGCGAACGATGCGCTCCTGCGTCGCCAGGTCGTAGGGCCGCACGCCGTCCGGCGGTGGCGGCGCCTCGGATTCGGGCGTGTCGCTGGCGCCTTCGAGCAGCGCGTCGACTTCGTCCTGCGAGAGGAACTGACCGGCCATCATCGTTCGATTCCCGTTCGGCTGCGCGCCTGGCTCACTGCACGATGAAATGCGAGAAATGCACGGCCGCGACCGGGTTCGGCCCTTCGGCCGTCGCATCGTCCGCCGGCGGCTGCCAGCCGAGTGCGGCGCCGGTTCTCGCGGCGATCTCCGCCGCGAGCTGCTTCTTGCCTTCGAGCGTCAGCAGCTCGGCGCTTTTCTTCGACGACAGCAGCAACAGCACCGAGTTGCGGATCGACGGCATGCGCGCACGAATCGACTTGTCGGTGCGCTCGTCGACCACTTCGAGCGTGATGCCGAGCTGCGCGAATCGCTCGCCGCCTTCATCGGCCATGTTCACGGTGAACTGCTCGAGCGAGACGAAGATCGGGTCGACCTTCTTCGACGCTGCCTGCGGAGCGTCGCCGGCGACTGCCTGCGCGGTGCCCGAGAAGAACTGCAGGGCCGCGCCCGCTGCTCCGCCGAGCACCACGACGGCGCCGACGATCAGCGCCCACTTCTTTCCGCGGTTCTTCTTTTTGGCGGGCTGCGCGGATGCTTCCGACATCGTGACTCCTGGCCGATGATTCGAACGGACCGGCGAAGGTCCGTGGGTAACGCAGACGATTCTCGGCCGCCCGGCGACATTCCAAAACGCGATAAGCGAAGCTGCGGCGGCGCTATTCGCGTGCGGTGTTGCGCGGCGATGCAGGACGTGCCGCCGCGTTCACGGCGCGGCGTGCTCAGGCGTAGATGTCGAGCAGCGTGCGGCGGATCGGCGTATGCCGCGCGTCGGATGCGAAGGGCCGCTCGGCGCCGGCCGCCGCAGGACCGTCGCTCGTCGTTGCGTGCGACGGCGTCGCTTCCGGGTCGGCGTGCCCGCGGCCCGCGTGCCCGTCGGAGACGCTCGTCTCGCCCAGCGTCAGTCCGCGCTCGGCGAGCATCTCCTTCAGGATCGGCAGCGACTGCTCGATCGCCTGTCGGGTCTCGGGCTGTACCGCGGAAAACGCGATGCGCGTCGATTCGCCGCTCATCGACAACTCGACACGCACCGGCCCCAGCTCGCGTGGCTGCAGGCGGATCTCGGCGCGCTCGATACCGGCGCTGCCGAGCAGTGCGACCTCGGCAGCAAAGCGTCCCGGGAAGAGCGCGTCGCCGATCGACGTCGACACGTCGCTCCGGTGCAGCAGCGTCGAATGCGCCGCGGATGTCGAAGGGCTCGCGGGTACGGTTGCCTGCGCCGGGTGCGCCGCCGGTACGCCGCGCGCCTGCGCGAGTTGTGCGGCGAAATCGGTGGTCGAGCGTGCGATGGGCGCATCGGCACCCGGCCGCGAAGGCGAATCGTTCGAAGTGGCGTTCGAGCTGTCGGCGCCGGCGGACTGGGTCTCTGCTGCAAGGGAGGCGGCCGATGCGCCATCGAGCTCGGCGGGCGCCGACGTTCCGTGCGCGGTGCCTGCCTTCATCCCCGCGGTGGCCTGGGCTGCGATCGACGGCGACTCTGCAGAGCCGTGTGCGGCATCGGGCGCGCCGGTCGGGTCTGCCGGAAGAGTGTCCTTCGCGATCGTCGACGCGCTGATGGCGGCGTTCATCGAGCCGGCGATTCCGGCTGCGGTTTCGTTCGGCGTGTCGACGACGCCCGGGTTCGCGGACGCGGCCTGCGCGACTTGCGCGGGCTCCGCGGCCTGCGCGGACGAGGGCGGCGCTTCGGCTCGATCCGACGCAGTTGCTTCGCTGCTGCCGGATTGCATCTCGTTCGTTGCGCCGGACCCGTCGTCGGGCCGGCGACCGCCGTCGGCCTCGCGCATTTCTTCCTTCGGTCTCGACTGCGTCCGGCGCATCGCCTGCGTCATCGAGTCCTCGAAAGGTCGCGCTGCGGAGCCGGAGGATGCGTTGCGCGTTCGCGCCTCGTCTGCACGTGCATTCGGTGCGCTGCGGGCCGTGTCGGTCATGCCGCGACCGGGCGCGGCGTCGAGCGAAGCACGCAGGCCGGCGTTGCGCGCGGGCATCGTCGCTTCGCTCTTCATCGATCGTCTCCATTGCGCTGCCGGCGGAACGCCTGCGCGGCATGTTCGTCGGTGTCGCGTTGCTCGGCGCGCTCGCGTCGTCGACTGCTTGCTGCGTCTCGACGTGCCTGCAGCGTCTGGAAGGCGAGCAGCCTTCGCTGGCGGCCGACGAGCTCGTCGCGTCGATGATCGACCGCGTCCTGCAGCGCGTTTCGAACGTGCGTCTGCTCGTCGATCGCACCGTCGAGCTTCTGGGTGAAGCGAGAGCGCAGGCGCAGCACGGTCGGATCGACGCTTGCTCGCGCGACGGCGTTGCGCAGCTGCTCGCTGCGGTATTGCGTCAGCGTGTCGAGCGTGCGCTGCGCACCGTCGGCTTCGCGATGCGCACCCGCTACACGGAGCGCGGCGTCGTCGCGTCCGCGGCGTGCGTGCTCGATGAGTTGCTGCAGTGCCTTTCTCTTCATCCGTTGGCGC
The DNA here is from genome assembly GCA_964538505.1 of uncultured Limnobacter sp. GTDB lineage: Bacteria > Pseudomonadota > Gammaproteobacteria > Burkholderiales > Burkholderiaceae_E > Zeimonas. The sequence goes on from CAZIDY010000001.1 coordinate 88,745, forward strand.
TCGCTGCGTGCGTCTCGTTGCGTGTGGTGCCGGGCTCGACAAGCGCGGCGAGTGCCTGCTGCGCCGAATCGAGGTCGCAGCGCTCGGAGAGATCCTGCTGCAGGAAGCGCAGCATCGCCGGGTGCAACGAGATGGCGCGGTCGGTCTCCGGGTCGCTGCCCGGCACGTAGGCGCCGACCGAGATCAGGTCGCGACTGCGCTGGTACTGCGACCACAGGGCCTTGAAGCGTCGCGCGCGCTGCTGCGCATCGGGCGTACTGACGTTGTTCATCACGCGCGAGATCGACTGCTCGATGTCGATCGCCGGATAGTGACCGGCGTCGGCGAGTGTGCGGCTGAGCACGAAGTGTCCGTCCAGGTGCGAGCGCGCCGAATCGGCGATCGGATCCTGCTGGTCGTCGCCTTCGGCGAGCACCGTGTAGAACGCAGTGATCGATCCGACGCCGTTCAGGCCGTTGCCGGTGCGCTCGATCAGCAGCGGCAGCCGCGCAAAGACCGAAGGCGGATAACCCTTGGTGGCCGGCGGCTCGCCGACCGCGAGCGCCACTTCGCGCGCCGCCATCGCGTAGCGCGTCAGCGAATCCATCAGCAGCAGCACGTGCAGCCCGCGGTCGCGGAAGTGTTCGGCGATCGCGGTCGCGTAGACCGCGCCCTGCATCCGCGTAAGCGGAGGCGAGTCGCCTGGCGCCGCGACGACCACCGAGCGGCGCCGGCCATCGTCGCCGAGGATGTCGTCGATGAACTCCTTCACCTCGCGGCCGCGTTCGCCGATCAGCCCAACGACGATCACGTCGGCCGACGTGTAGCGCGCCATCATGCCGAGCAGCACGCTCTTGCCGAGTCCCGCGCCGGCGAAGAGACCCAGGCGCTGGCCGCGCCCGACGGTGAGCATCGCATTGATCGAGCGCACGCCGGTGTCGAGCGGCTGGCGCACCGGCTCGCGTTCCATCGCGTTGATCGGGCGTGCGTTGACCGGCTGCATCTCGACGTCGTGCAGCGGCCCGTGCCGGTCGAGCGGCAGGCCGCTCGCATCGACGACGCGCCCGAGCAGGCCGTCGCCGATCGGCAGTTGGCGCATGCGGTCGGTGGCGCGCCGCCGCGGATGCGAAGGCATGCCCAGCCGCGCACGCCGCACCGGGAACTCGGCCGGCGTCACGCGCGCGCCCGGCGACAGGCCGAGCGTCTCGCCGGTCGGCATCAGGAACAGGCGGTCTTCGGCGAAGCCGACGACCTCGGCTTCGACCGACAGCCGGTCGAGGCCGTCGCCCTGCGAAACGATGCACAGGCTTCCCACCGGCAGGCGCAGCCCCGAAGCCTCGAGCACGAGGCCGGCCGCGCGAACGAGGCGGCCGTGCGCTGCAACCGGTATCGCTGCGGCGAGCAGTGCGCGCTGGTTCGCGAGCAGGGCCGACCACCCGGGGGCGAGTGTCACCGCCGATCGTCTCCGTCGTGTCCGAGTGCCGCGAGCGTCCTGCGCCATCGTGTCTCGAGTGTCGCGTCGACCTCGGCGCGCGGCGTCTCGATCCGGCAGCCGCCGGCGCTGATCGACGCATCGGTCACGATTTCGCAGTTCGACTGCGCCAGGCGCGGGCCGAGTTCGTCGCGCACGAGTGCTTCGTCGATCGGGTTCAGGTGCAGGTGCAGCCGCACCGATTCGTCGAAGACGCAGGCAAGCGCTTCCTGGACGACCGGCACGATCGTCTCGGGCCGTACCGCGAGCGTCGCGCGCAGCGCGTGGCGCGCCACCTCGAGCGACAGCCCGACGACTTCGTCGGCTGCGCTGCGCTCGATCGTCTCGAGTCGTCGGCGGAAGTCCTCGGTCAACGACGCGATGCGGTCGGCGAGCTGTGCACCGTTTCGTCGCTCGTGCTCGGTGTGCTCGGCACGCGCGTGCGCGGCGCCTGCTTCGAAGCCGCGACGAAAGCCCTCGGTGAGCCCGGCCTTGTGGCCGGCGGCGTAGTCGGGTGCAGCGGCGGCCGGCTCCTCGGCTGCCGGCGCGGGTTCGTCGTGGGTCGGAGACAGCGAGTGCATCGAGTACGGCGTGTACCGATCGAGCCGTTCGGAGGTGATGATCCGGCTCGTTCCGCGTGCCGGCGCAGAAGCAGCCGCAAATGCTGCGGGTCCGCGTGCCGCGAGATGGTCGAGCAGCGCGTCAAACGAAGGCATCGTCGCCTCCGCCGGAGATCGCGATCTGTCCTTCGTCGGCCAGGCGTCGGACGGTCTTCAGGATCTCCTTCTGCTCGGCTTCGACCTCGGACAGGCGCACCGGGCCCTTCGATTCGAGATCCTCGCGCAGCGTCTCGGCGGCGCGCTGGCTCATGTTGCGGAACACTCGTTCGCGCAGGTCGGCGTCGGCGCCCTTGAGCGCGACGATCAGCGATTCGTTCGCGATCTCGCGCAGCAGCAGCTGGATCGCGCGGTCCTCGAGCCGGTTCAGGTCCTCGAAGGTGAACATCTGGTCGGCGATGTTCTGCGCGAGATCCGGGTCGTCCTCGCGGATCGCATCGAGCACGGCGGTCTCGTTCGAGCTGCCGAAGAAGTTCAGGATCTCGGCCGCCGCCTTCGTGCCGCCGAGCTTCTTGCGCTTGAGCTTCTCGCCACCGGCGAGCACCTTGTTCAGCACGTCGTTGAGCTCGCGCAGCGCGTTCGGCTGGATGCCGTCGAGTGTGGCGATGCGCAGCATCACGTCGTTGCGCAGCCGCTCGTTGAGGTGCATCAGCACGCCCGACGCCTGGTCGCGCTCGAGATGAACGAGGATCGACGCGATGATCTGTGGATGCTCGTTGCGGATCAGTTCCGCCACCGACTGCGGATCCATCCACTTCAGGCTCTCGATGCCGGAGACGTCGCCGCCCTGCAGGATGCGTTCGATCAGCAGCCCCGCCTTGTCTTCGCCGAGCGCGCGGCGCAGCACCGAGCGGATGTACTCGTCGGTGTCCTCGACGAGCGTGCTCAGGTCGCCGGCATCGGTGTGGAAGCGGTCGAGCACCGACTGCAGCCGATCACGGCTCGTCGTGCGCGTGCGCGACATCGTCTCTCCGAGCTTCTGCACCTCCTTGGGTGCCAGGTGCCGGAATACCTCGGCGGCCGCATCTTCGCCGAGGGCAAGCAGCAGGATTGCGCTGTCGACGAGTCCCTGTTCGTTCATCGCGATGGCTTCCTGCGCAGGGGCGTCATTCGGCGGTGACCCAGGTGCGTACGACGTTCGCGACGGTCGCCGGATTCTCGCGCGCGGACTTGAGGATCTCTTCGTGTCGCACGCCGGTGTTCGGCAGCGCCTTCGGCGCGGGCGCAGGCTCGGGCAGTTGCAGCGGATCGTCGACCTGCTCGGCGATGCCTGCGGGGCGCGGCGGGCGCTGCGCTGCCTTCAGCGCGGGGCGGATCAGCGCGAAGATCACGATCAGCGCGAGGGCGACGAGCCCCAGCTGCTTGCCGAGGTCGCGGGCGAGCGCGAGGTTCTCCGGCTGGCGCCACAGTGGCAGCTCGACTTCCTTCGGCGCGTCGACCTCCGTGAAGGGTGCGTTCACCACGTTGATCGAGTCGCCGCGTTCGGGATTGAAGCCGATCGCCTCGCGAACCAGCGACTGCACGTTGTGCAGCTCGTCGGCGGTGAGGGGAGTCAGCACGAGCTTGCCGTTCTCGTCGATCGAGCGTCGATGGTCGACGACGACCGCTGCGCTGAGCCGCTTGATCGTTCCGGTCGCATCGCGCGTGACGCGCACGGTCTTGTCGACCTCGTAGTTCGTCACCGACTCGCGGCGGGCATTCGCGGTTGCCGTCGCGCTCGCTTCGCCCGCGGTGGCATTCGCCGCGCGCGTGTCCTGTGCCGGTCCGTTCACCGGCGCGGTCGTCGCCTGCGGCGGCTGGTTCGACAGCGCGCCGGGCACGCCCTGCGCAAGCGTTGATCCACCACCGGTAGGCGCCTCGATCTTCTGCTGGCTGCGCACGGCGGCCGGCTCGTTGCCCTGGTTCGGCCGATACTGCTCGGCGGTCGATTCGCTGCGCGTGAAGTCGACATCGGCGGCGACCTGCGCGCGCACGTTGCCGACGCCGACGATCGGCTCGACGATGTCGAGCACGCGCTGGTTCAGCGTGGCCTCGATGCTGCGCACGTAGTTGAGCTGCGTCGCATCGAGCCCGTTCGCGGCTGCGTCGCTGTCGGACGACAGCAGCGAACCCGTCTGGTCGATGACGCTCACCTGCTTCGGCGACAGGTTCGGCACCGACGCGGCGATCAGGTGAACGATCCCGGCGACCTGCGCGCGATCGATCTGTCGTCCCGGATACAGCGACAGCAGCACCGACGCCGACGGCTTCTGCTGCTCGCGCAGGAAGCCGTTCTGCGTCGGCAGCGCAAGATGCACGCGGGCAGACTGCACGGCGGCGATCGACTGGATCGAGCGCGACAGCTCGCCTTCAAGTCCGCGCTGGAAATTGAGCCGCTCCTGGAACTGCGTGACGCCGAACTTCTGGTTCTCCAGCAGCTCGAAGCCCACGGTGCCGCCGCGCGGCAGGCCCTGCGATGCGAGCTTCAGTCGTGCGTCGTGGACGCGATCCTCGGGAACGAGGATCGCGGCGCCGCCGGGCGCGAAGCGGTACGGCACGTTCAGTTGCGTGAGCGCGGCGATGATCGCGCCGCCGTCCTTGTCGGAGGTGTTGGCGAAGAGCACGCGGTATTCGGGCGTGCGCGACCAGAGCACGGCGACGACGAGGATCGCGATCAGCGCGGCGACGCCTCCGGCGGCCATCCACTTGCGTCTGGCCGGAACGGCGGCGAACGCGGCGAACGGCGCCGCGGGGGTCGGAAGAGTTTGAACGGCAGCATCCATGCGGCGCAGTATCGGACGGCGGTGGGTTTGCTCAAGCGGCAAATAGCGGGTGTCGATGCCGCTATTTCGACCTCCGGCCGACGCTGAAGCGGCTCAAGATCCGGGGGTCGCTGCCGAATCGAGGAGCCGACGATGGACGTACGTTTTCCCGCTTTCCAGCAGTTGCCGACGACCGGTGCGTCGGGGGTGGCCGGTGCGCGCCCGCAGCCGGGTGGGGCGGCCGAGGCCGATTCGACGGGCTCGTTCTCCGGGGTGCTGAAGGGCGCGCTTCAGGGGGTGAGCGGGCTGCAGGAGGAGAGTGTCGCGATGCAGCGCGGGTTCCTGATGGGGGCCGAAGGCGTGAGCCTGGAGCAGACGATGATGGCGATGCAGAAGTCGCAGGTCGCGTTCCAGGCAGCGCTCACGGTAAGGAACCGGCTGGTGGCGGCGTATACGGACATCATGAACATGCCGGTGTAGGAGTGCTTCCGAGGGGCAGGCTTGGCCATACAGAAGCGCCGAGTGCAGCCTGCGCTTCGATCACCGTCTGGGTAGGATAGGAAGAATTCCCTCCCCCACGGTACCCGGAATGAAGCCGTCCAAGGCGTTGAACAGAAATCGCGAAGCCGTGCGCGAGCTCGTGATTCGGCACCGCGCCGCGAATCCGCGCGTCTTTGGCTCCGTGCTACGCGGTACGGACAACGAGAGCAGTGATATCGATCTGCTGGTGGACGCATTACCCGAAACGACCTTGTTCGACCTTGGAGGGCTGCAAGTCGAGCTCGAGAACCTGCTTGGCGTGAGGGTCGATCTCCTCACGCCAGGAGACTTGCCGCTTCCGTTGCGAAAGCGCGTGCTCGACGAGGCAGAAGCGCTGTGAGCGAGGAGCGCGCGCGGCAGAGGCTGGAGCACATGCGCCGCGCAGTACGGGATGCGCTGGATTTCGTCGTACGCGATCGAATTTGAGAGGGGCGACGACCAGTGGGGGCACGGCCGATCACTCGGAGCGCGTGGGCTCCTCGCGCCGCAGCCGCTTCTCGATATCGATCACGTACATCTGCACGCGACGCAGCACGTCGCTGGGCATTGCGTGGAACGCGAAGGCGACGCGCCGATCGCCATCCAGTGACGGATCCTCGTAGACGCCCCGTGCGATCAGCTCGCACGGAATGACGAGCGAAGTCGCGGTCTCGATGCGGCTCTGCCGCCAGATGCGTCCCGGCGCAGGCGGCGCATCCTCTGCAGTCATCCGGATCGACAGCCCGCCTGCGCTCAGGTCGATCAGCGGGTGACGTACTTCCCGGCCGATCGCGATCCGCTGCACGCACTGCACTTCGTCGTCGGCCGGCGGGCGCACGCGAAACGATTCCCGGCGCTGTAGTCGGTAGACCTCGCTCGGCACCGGTGCGTGCAGTGTCGTGACCGTCGCGACGGGCTCGTCCGTCGGATTCGACGACGTTGTCCACTCGTCGGCCAGCGACATTCCATCAAGCCGGAACTGCGTCTTCACGTTCTCCGGAAACGCGACGCCGATTGCAAAGCTTGCCTTGCGCAACGCGGCACGATTCTGCGGCTGTCCCGAGGCGTCGAGCTCGACACCGCCGGGCGCGACATGGACGATGCGGGTGACGAGCGCATCGTCGACGCGACCTTCCGGGTACAGCGTGACGAGCGATCGCCGCACCATCAGCTCGCGCAGCACCGCCCGCACGGCGAATTCACCTTCGATGCGGTACTCGGGGCTCAATGAACCGGAGAGGTCCGGCCCCATGGAGGAGGCTGCGGCGTTCGACATGTCGAGGGGACGAGCGCCGGATGATTTCCCCTCGCGGGGGCGCTGTCAAGCCGGACGGGACGCGCCGCCGTTGCGAGGCGGAGCATCGAACATCGAATCGAGCCACGCACTCGCCGGGTCGGAGAGTCGGCGCAGGTCGGCGTCGACGGCGAGGAGACGCCGCAGGATGCGCCCTCGCTCCCGACGCTGCTCGGCGTCCAGTGCCTCGGGGCCGCCGGCGCGCGCCACGCCGTCGGCGAGTGTGCGGATCGTCGAGCTGAGATGGCCGACGCGGTCCCAGTCGCCGGCACGGCCCGCCTCGAGCATTTCCAGCGCGACGAACTCGATTTCGCGGTAGCGGTCGATCAGCGGCAGCGGCGCGCGGGCGGTGCGCTTGACGGGAATGCGGCTTCGGGCGCGCATGCGGCGGCGATGTGCGTTCATGCCGCCGCCAGCGCAGCGGCGGTTGCAGGCGCCGCCACGGGCGATTTCGCGGCGGCGGACGAACGGGGCGACTCGGGTGCGCGACCGCGCACCTGCGAGGCGATGCGCTTCCACGCATCGCGCAGCTGGTCGAGCATGCCGCCGACCTCCGCGTACTTCGCGTCGTCGTTCGACAGGTTGGCGTCGAGCAGGCGGTGCGTCATGTATTCGTAGAGCGACTTGAGGTTCGTTGCCAGCTCGCCGCCGCGCGGATCGAGCGAGGCTTTCAGGCCCTCGTCGAGGATGCGTACGGCGCGGCCGGTCGCTTCGCCCTTGGCAGGAACGCGTCCTTCGCGCAGCGCGTTGCGCGCCTGCGCAATCGCGTCGGCCGCGCCGTCGAAGAGCATCTCGATCAGCTTGTGCGGATCGGCCTCGGCCACCGACGTTTCCAGATCGAGATTTCGGTAGGTCGAAGCGAAACTGCGCTGCGGGGCGAACATCGGGCGGCGTCCTGTTGTTGAACCGATGTCCTCGTTATCGGCGCCGCGCGCGCGCACTTGATCGGAAATCCGCACCTTCCCGTGCACGGCGTGCGACCTCATTGCTTCTGCGAGTTGTTCAGGTTGTTCAGCAGGCCCTCGACGCCGGCGAAGGATCCGGTGATCCTGGAGAGGTTCGCGTCGAGTGCCGTGTACTGGCGCATCAGCCGCTTCTGGATCTCGGCGAGGCGAGCTTCGAGGCGCTCCTGCTGCTGTTCGGTCCGGCGCTTGTTTGCGTTCAGCGATTCGGTTGCCGCGCTCACGGTGCCCTCGGGGTCGAGGAACTCGCTGACGCGCTTCACCAGGCGGTGCGCGAGTCCTTCCTGCTCGGGTGTTTCGCCGATGGCAGCGAAGAAGGCCTGCAGCCTGTCCGGCGAGGCGAGCGCGGCCGTGATCTTCGAGTCCTTGATCGCGAGCGAGCCATCGCGCTGCAACTCGACGCCGATCGCGTTCAGGCTGTTCATCGAGTCGGCTCCGATCGTCGTGCGAAGGAGCTCGCGCATCTGCTGCTGCACTCGAACGGCCATCTGGTTGCCCTGCAGCGGTCCGGCCGTCTTCGTCGTAGCGTCGTAGCGCGTCTGGTCGGCGATCAGCGTGTTCAGCTCGTTGTACGCCTTGACGAAGGCGTCGAGCGATTCGCGCAGCGCCTTCGCGTCGCTCGCCACGCCGATTTCCACGGGCGCCGTCGTCTGGCGCTTCAGCTCGAGTGTCACGTTCTCGATGACGCCTTCGAGCCGGTTTCCCGATGCCGCGACGGTCAGTCCGTTGACGTTGACCGATGCGTCCTGCGCGGCTTGCGTCCGCTGCATGGATGCGTTCTGCGAGGCCGGGTCGTATGCGAGCGAGGCGAGATCACCGCCACCGTCGACCGCGATCGTGAAGGCCTGGTTCGCGCCGCTCTCGGCGCTGCGGATCATCAACCGCTGGCCGGTGCCGTCGGCGACGAGCGATGCGGTGACGCCGGCCGAGGCCGAGTTGATCGCGTTGCGCACGTCGGCGAGCGTGGCGCCTTCGGGGATCTGGATCGACACCTCGGCGCGTTCGGGGTCGGCGCTGAAGGTCGTGTCGGCGATCGATCCGAGCTGGATGCGAAGGGTGCCTCCGCCGATCACGGCGTCGGACGACGTGAAGGCGTTGCTGGCCAGCGTCTGCCGGCTGGCGAGGGCCAATACTTCGATCGAGTAGGAACCGGTGATTGCACCGCTGCGCGCCGCGGCGCCGACGAAGCTCTCGTCGGTGCTGGTCGCCGTCGCCGCTCGCCAGGTGTCGAGGCGCGTGAGCGCGCGCGCGGCGTCCTGGAAGGTAGACAGTGCCGATTGCAGCTTGCCCCACGCCGAGAGCTTTGTCTGGATCCCGGACAGCGTGAGGTCGAGTGCCTGCATCGGTCGCCGCTCGATCTGCATCAATTGGGAGACGATGCCGGCGACGTCGAGGTTCGAGGTGCCGCTAATCGTGGCCATGAGCCGACTCCTGCGGGTGACGGAGGCGCATGAATCGCTGGTCGGGCCTGCGATCGCGCTTCGTCGATGCGGTGACTGTAGGGGCTGCGGACGGCGGCGAACGGCCGATCAACGGCAAACGGCCGGCGCTTATCGGCGCCGGCCGTTCGTGTTCAGCCGAACATGCGGGGTGGCGGGCGATTCGGCATCGTCCGGTTCACCCCACGCGCCGATCAGCGCAGCAGCGACAGGACGTTCTGCGGTACCGCGTTAGCCTGCGAGAGCATCGCCATGCCGGCCTGTTGCAGCACCTGGGCACGCGAGAGGTTCGCGGTTTCGGCCGCGAAATCGGTGTCCATGATGCGGCCGCGGGCCGACGCAAGGTTTTCTGAGGCGACCTGGAGACTCCCGATAACGCTGTCAAACTGGTTCTGCGCGGCGCCATACGCGGAGCGAGCGGTGGTAACCGTGTCAATCGCCGTGTCAAGCGCTGTAATGGCGGCCGTAGCGCCGGTGGCGTCTGCGCCCGCGATCGACAGTGCCGTTACCGCCGTTGCAGTGCCAGAGAGGTCCGAGGAGGTGATGCTGACGGTGTCAGTGGTTGCGTTGCCGGCGCCGACCTGGAAGTCGAAAGTTGCATTCGTTCCGTCGAGCAGTTGACGGCCATTGAACGTTGTACCGTCGACCAAGCGCTCCACTTCGGCAGCCAGCTTTGTAAACTCGGCGTTGAGGTTCGTCCGATCGCCGGCAGTATTCGTACCATTCTTCGCCTGGACAGCCAGCTCGCGCATGCGTTGAAGCGCATCCCCGATCTTGCCCAAAGCGCCCTCGGCGGTTTGCGCCAGCGAAATGCCGTCGTTGGCGTTTCGAATCGCGACGTTCATGCCGCGTACCTGCGTGCTCATCCGCTCCGCGATCGCCAGCCCCGCCGCATCGTCTTTCGCGCTGTTCACGCGCAGACCCGACGACAGCCGCTGAATGGAGCTAGCGAGCGCGCTTTGCGTCGTGCCAAGATTCCGCTGAGCATTCAGCGAAATCATGTTCGTGTTGATCTGTGCCATTTGCCTAACTCCTGCCCTGTTTGCTGAGTTTCTCGTTCTGTCGAATCGGCGGGGTTTCGGCCTCGCCGCACCAGTGGGGGGAATCGCCCCCAGTCCCTGCGTTATCGGCGATGCCTATCAGCGCTTTAGCGTTTGACGGTTCGTGAACGAAGCGATACGAGTTCTTCCTACATTTGTAGGAGTTTTTCCGTCTCCCGCTGCAACCCTTTTCCGATTCAAGAACTCCGGCGGACAGCCGACACTGGCGCCACGGTCGGAACCGAACTACGACCACGCGCCGGCGACGCCGGCTGCCGACGAAGAACGACAGGGTTACGGGATGAACAACGAACAACGCTGGATGTCGGAGATTCGCGAGACGAATCTCTCGTACCTGATCCTCGCGCAGCGTCTGATCCGCGACGACCGCGCGCAGGCGCTGTACCGGCTCGGCATCTCCGAGGAGGTCGCCGACCTGCTGGACGCGCTCACCCCCAGTCAGCTGCTGAAGATCGCCGCCGGCAACCAGTTGATGTGCCGCTTCCGTTTCGACGATGAGATCGTCTGGTCGCTGCTCACCGACCACGGCCGCGCCAACGAGCGCGACGAGGGCAGTGCGCGCCGGCTGCACGCGAGCATCCTGATGGCGGGCAACTTCGCCGAGGCGCAGTCGTGAGCGCTGGTGCGGTGTCGACCGTGGCGAGCGCAGCAAGCACGGCGCGTCGCAGCCTTCTCGAGGACAACCGCCAGATCGCCCGCGCGATCGAGATGATCGAGCTCGGCGCGCGGCTGCAGATGCTGCAGGCCGAGACCGAGCTGCCCTACGAGCGACTGCTGCGCCTGTACAAGGAAGTGGCGGGTCGCTCGCCGTCGAAAGGACAGCTGCCGTTCTCCACCGACTGGTTCGTCGCGTGGCAGCCCAACATCCACTCGTCGCTGTTCTACAACCTGTACGGCTATCTGCTGAAGACGAGCCCGCTCGACGACGTCGAGGCGATCGTCAAGGCATATCGGCTCTATGCGGCGGAGATCGAATCGCTCGGCGTCGAGCCGCTGCTGTCGATCACGCGCGCCTGGCGGATGGTGCGTTTCATCGATGCGGGGATGCTCGGTTCGACGAAATGCAGCCGTTGCGGCGGGCACTTCGTGACGCATCCGCACGAGATCGAGCGCAATTTCGTCTGCGGGTTGTGCGTGCCGCCGGCGCGTGCGGGGAAAGGGCGGCGCAGCGGGGCGATCCACTGATCTCTCAGGAAATCGTTCCATAAAGGAGCTCGGGACGAAAGACGGTCGGCGCCAGATCGCGTCTGAAGACGAGAAGCTTCATCGCACCGCGAGAACTGCTCGTTTCGCGAGCAATTTGCCCGCCCCGTTCGATAGCGGCTGCCGAATTGCACGATCTGCGAGCGTTTCCACGCAGCTTGGCTCTGTCGTGCGCGAATGTGCTCCGTTTCCGTGCAATCCGGTTCACGTCATCGGCGCCGTGTGAATCTGCGGCACGCTACCGTTCCCCTCGTAGCGCACTCTCGTTTCATCCGGAACGCCGGGCCCGCGCCCGGGGCTGAGTTGCTCAGTAGTAACGCGCCTCGCGTTGGTGCCGGACCGCGAGCAGCACGCGCGAGGGAGCGGCGCTATGCGTCCGATCCTTCTTGCGCCAACTGCCGACGTGCTATCGTATGGTCTAGTTGACAGGCTGGTTGGTTGAGATCATGCGCGAAGTAGGTGCTTTCGAGGCAAAGAGCAAGCTGGGAACGCTGCTCGATCGCGTCGAACGGGGGGAGGAAATCCTCATCACTCGCAGAGGCAGGGCCGTTGCGCGGCTCGTCCCGGCGGAGGCCGGGCTCGACCGCGTTCGTGCGCAACGCGCGGTCGACGGCATTCTGCAGACGAGAAGAGGCGTCACTCTCGGCGGGATTTCGATCAAGGAGCTGGTGAACGAAGGCCGTCCATGAGCTTCGTGCTCGACAGTTCCGTGACTCTGTCATGGTGCTTCGAGGACGAGCGCACCGACGCAGGCGACGAAACGCTGAGACGCGTCGCGGCATCGGGCGCCATTGCGCCTGTCCTCTGGCCGCTGGAAGTGTTGAACGGCCTTGCGATGGCGGAGCGCCGGCGTCGTCTCGATCCAGCGACGCGGCAACGCCTCGCTGGCTTCCTGTGCGACCTGCCGGTCAAGATCGATCTGGAGGCACCCGCTCTGGCGTGGGACGTGATTGCCGAGCTTGCGGCGCGATTCCATCTCACCGTCTACGACGCCGCGTATCTCGAACTGGCGCGCCGCTTGATGATGCCGCTGGCGACGCTGGATCAGGATCTGCGAATCGCGGCGAAAGAGCTCGGCATTTCGCTGCTCGGCAGGGCGGGTGACGCCCTTCCGGACTGAATTCCCGCCGAGAATGGCCGTCGAATCCGGTCCCCGATTCAAGAATCCGGCCGGAAGTCCGAAAACGCGGAAGTAGCCCGTCGGTCTGCCGACATCTCTCTACCCCGCTCCGCGTCGTCGCATGCTCGTTCTCGTTGGATATCTCGTCGTCGTCGGTTCGGTGCTCGGGGGCTTCGCGCTCGCCGGCGGGCACATGGGGGCGCTGTTCCAGCCGCTCGAGTTCCTGATCATCGGTGGCGCGGCGATCGGCGCTTTCGTCGTGTCGAACAACGTCAAGGTCCTGAAGGCTGTCTTTCGAAGCCTGCCGGGGCTGCTGAAGGGCTCCAAGTACACGAAGGCGCGCTACATGGAGCTGATGGCGCTGCTCTACGACCTGCTGCAGAAGGCGCGCAAGGAAGGGCTGATGGCGATCGAGTCGGACGTCGATGCCCCGCAGGACAGCGCGATTTTCCAGCGGTACCCGGCCATCACCGCCGATCACGAGGTGGTCGAGTTCGTTACCGACTACCTGCGCATGATGGTCTCGGGCAACCTGAACAGTTTCGAGCTCGAGAACCTGATGGACAACGAGATCGAGACACACCATCACGAGGCGATGGTGCCTTCGCACGCGATCCAGAAGGTCGCCGACGGGCTGCCGGCCTTCGGCATCGTGGCCGCGGTGATGGGCGTCGTGCACACGATGGGCTCGGTCGGTCGGCCGCCGTCGGAGCTCGGCCAGATGATCGCGCACGCGCTCGTCGGCACTTTCCTCGGCATCCTGCTCGCGTACGGCTTCGTCGCGCCGCTGGCCACGCTGCTCGAGCAGAAGGCCGACGAGACGACGAAGGAGCTGCAGTGCGTGAAGGTGACGCTGCTCGCGAGCATGCAGGGCTACGCGCCGACCATCGCGGTGGAGTTCGGCCGCAAGGTGCTCTTCTCGACGGAGCGGCCGAGCTTCATCGAGCTCGAGTCGCACGTGAAGCAGAAGAAGGCCTGACCGAAGGTCGCGGACGGAGCGAGCGCACAAGTGGCCGAGCGCAAGCTGCAGCCGATCGTCATTAAGCGCGTGCGCAAGAAGAAGCACGCGAGCCACGGTGGCGCCTGGAAGATCGCCTACGCCGATTTCGTCACGGCGATGATGGCCTTCTTCCTGCTGATGTGGCTGCTCGGCTCGACGACGCAGGGTGACCTGCAGGGCATTGCCGAGTATTTCCGCACGCCACTGAAGGTGGCGCTCTCGGGCGGCCACGGCTCGGGCGACAGCTCGTCGGTGATCCAGGGCGGCGGCACCGACCTCACGCGCACGATCGGCGCACAGCCACGGGGCGACGTCGCGGAACGACAGCGCAAGCTGAACCTGCAGGCATTGCGCGCCGAACTGCGGGCGGCCGAAACGAAGCGCCTGACGAAGCTCAAGTCGCAGATCGAGGAAGCGATCACGCGCGACGTGAAGCTTGCCGAGTTCCGCTCGCAGATCAAGCTCGATCTGACGCCGGACGGCCTGCGCATCCAGATCGTCGACGACCAGAACCGTCCGATGTTCGACAACGGTCGGGCGACGGTGAAGGAATACATGCGCGATCTGTTGCGCGAGATCGCCGGCGTGCTCAACAGCGTCGAGAACTTCATCAGCATCTCGGGGCACACCGACTCGGTGCCCTACGGGTCCGGTGAGCGCGGCTACTCGAACTGGGAGCTGTCGGCCGATCGCGCCAACGCGTCGCGTCGCGAGCTCGTCGCCGGCGGCATGGCCGAATCGAAGGTCGTTCGCGTTGTTGGTCTCGGATCGACGGTGATGTACGACGCCGAGAACCCGCGCAGTCCGATGAACCGGCGCATCTCGATCGTCGTGCTGAACCAGGACGCCGAGGAGCGCGTGTTCTCGGGTACCGAGGTCGATACCTCGGACGGCGCCGCCGCCGCCGGTACGGCGATCGGGCAGGCGGGAGGGCAGGCGCCAGAGGAGGCCGGCGCGCCGCGACGCTGAACAGGCCGGAGGAAGTCCCGCTTATCCCGGGAAGAGAGTCGAGGCGCACGCCAATAATCGGACCCGAAGAAGCACTTCGGGTATCGATTTCCGGGCGCAATGGCCGATAACGACGTCTCCCGCGAAGACCGGCAGCTACCAGCCTCCGAACGAAGGCTGCAGAAAGCACGCGAAGAAGGCCGCGTCGCGCGTTCGCGCGACTTCGGTCATTTCGCAATGCTCGGCGGTGCGCTGCTCGCGGCGGCCGCGCTCGGCCCGACGCTCGCGCAGGCATCGATCGAGATGGTGCGCGGGGCGATGCGTTTCGGACGACCGGAGGCTCTGGTCGCCGAACGGGTGCCGCTGCTCTTTGCGTCGATCGGTTTCGACGCCTTCCTGTCGTTGCTGCCACTGCTCGGCGTGCTCGCGCTGGCGGCCATCGCGGCGAACACGATTCCCGGCGGCGTCGTGCTGTCGGGCAAGCCGCTGCAGATGGACATCTCCAAGCTGAGCCCGCTGAAGGGCCTGAAGCGGATCTTCTCGATTCGCGGCAGCGTCGAGCTGCTCAAGCTGATCGTGCTCGCGATCGCGCTGCTCGCCGTCAGCGCCTGGTTCATCTCGCGCAGCCTGCCCGAGTTCGCCGAGCTTTCCACGCATCCGCTCGCGCAGTCGCTGGGCACCGGCACCTCGTTGATGGGCGCCGGAATGGCAACGCTGCTCGGCGTGCTCGCGATGGTCGCGCTCGTCGACCTGCCTTTCCAGTGGTTCCGTCATCGCGCCGAGCTGCGGATGACCTTCCAGGAAGCGAAGCAGGAGACGAAGGAATCGGACGGCGATCCGATGCTGCGCAGCCGGATCCGCGCGCGCCAGCGCGAGATCGCGTCGCGTCGCATGCTGGCCGCGGTGCCGGCGGCCGACGCGGTAATCACCAACCCGACGCACTACGCGGTGGCGATCCGCTACGACGAGCTCGCCGGAGGTGCGCCGCGCGTCGTCGCGAAAGGTGTCGACCTCGTTGCCGGGCGCATCCGCGAGATCGCGCGCGCGGCGGGTGTGCCGCTCGTCGAGGCACCGCCGCTCGCGCGTGCGCTCTACGCGCACGTCGAGCTCGAGCGGGAGATTCCGGTTGCGCTCTACAACGCGGTGGCGCAGGTGCTCGCCTACGTCTACCAGCTGCGCAACTGGGTTCCGGGGCGCGACCGTGCGCCGCGGATGCCCGATTCCTTCGAGGTGCCGGCGTCGCTGGATCCGGCGAACGCCGAGCACCGCGGCGCGACGGGTGAAGCGCGATGAACGCGATCGGCTCGGCCTCGGGCACCGGCGGCGCGCGCCTGCTGCAGTTCGGCGGCGTGACGGTGATGCTGCCGCCGTTCCGGGCGATGGCGGTGCCGATCCTCATCGTGCTCGTGCTGGCGATGATGATCCTGCCGCTGCCGGCACCGCTGCTCGACCTGCTGTTCACCTTCAACATCGCGCTGTCGCTGCTCGTGCTGCTGGTGGCTTCCTACAGCGTCCGGCCGCTGGATTTCGCGGTGTTCCCGTCGGTGCTGCTGGTGACGACGCTGCTGCGGCTGTCGCTGAGCGTGGCTTCGACACGTGCCGTGCTGATGCACGGACACACCGGCACCGACGCGGCCGGCAAGGTGATCGAGTCCTTCGCGACTTTCCTGATCGGCGGCAGCTTCGCGGTCGGGATCATCGTGTTCGCGATCATCACCGTCATCAACTTCATCGTCGTCACCAAGGGTGCCGGGCGCATTGCCGAGGTGTCGGCGCGCTTCGCGCTCGATGCGCTGCCCGGCAAGCAGATGGCGATCGACGCCGACCTGAACGCCGGACAGATCGACCAGGCCGAGGCACGCCGGCGCCGCAACGAGGTTTCGCGCGAGGCGGATTTCTTCGGGTCGATGGACGGCGCGTCGAAGTTCGTGCGGGGCGACGCGATCGCGGGAATCCTGATCGTCTTCATCAACATCATCGGTGGTCTGCTGATCGGTACGGCGCAGCATGCGCTGTCGGTCGAGCAGGCGGCGAACAACTACGTCCTGCTGGCGATCGGCGATGCGCTGGTCGCGCAGGTGCCCGCGCTCGTGATCTCGGTGGCGGCGGGTCTCATCGTCTCGCGCGTGGCCGACGACGACGACATGGGCGGCCAGTTGATCAAGCAGCTGCTGTCCTTGCCGCGTGCGCTCGGAATCACCGCCGGTGTTGTCGCGCTGCTCGGCATCGTGCCGGGCATGCCGCATCTCGCCTTCCTCGTGCTTGCTGCCGCGATCGGCTATCTCGCGTGGTGGCTGTCGCACCAGCAGGCAAGGCGCGCAGCGGCGCCGGCTGTACCGGCCGAGTCGCAGCCGCAGGCGAACGCCGAAGCGAGCTGGGACGACGTGGAGCCGGTCGACATGCTGGCGCTCGAGGTCGGTTATCGGCTGATCTCGCTGGTCGATCGCGACAATGGCGGTGACCTGCTCGCGCGCATCAAGGGTGTGCGCAAGAAGTTCGCGCACGAGGTCGGTTTCCTGCCGCCGCCGGTACACATCCGCGACCAGCTCGAGCTGAAGCCTTCCGCATATCGGGTGTTGTTGAAGGGTGTCGTCGTGGGCGAGGGCGAGGCCTTCCCCGGCATGATGCTCGCGATCGACCCCGGTTCGGCGAGCGGCACGCTGCCCGGAACGCAGACGCGCGATCCCGCCTTCGGGCTGCCGGCGATCTGGATCGATGCGCAGCAGCGCGACGCTGCGCAGGGCGCGGGCTACACCGTCGTCGATGCGGCGACCGTCGTCGCGACGCACCTGCACCACCTGATGCAGACGCATGCTTCGCGCCTGCTCGGGCGCAGCGAAGCGCAGCAGCTGCTCGAGCACCTCGGCCGTTACGCGCCGAAGCTCGCCGACGAGATCGTGCCGAAGCTCGTGCCGATGGCGGTGTTCCAGAAAGTGCTGCAGAACCTGCTTGATGAGGCGGTGCACGTTCGCGACCTGCGCGGCATCGTAGAGACGCTCGGCGAGCACGGTGCGCGCACGCAGGATCCGGCCGAGCTCACGCGCGAGGTTCGTATCGCGCTCGCGCCGGCGATCGTGCAGCAGACCTTCGGGCCGACGCAGGAGCTGAGCGTGATCGCGATCGAGCCGAACCTGGAGAACCTGCTCGTGCAGGCGCTCGCGCCGAACGCGCCGTCGGCGCTCGAGCCGGGCGTCGCCGAGTACCTGCTTTCGGCCGGCGCCGACGCCGCTCAGAAGCAGGAGGACGAAGGTCATCCGTCGTGCCTGCTCGTTCCCGACCGCATCCGCGTGCCGCTCGCGCGGCTGCTGAAGAAGGCGGCGCCGCGGCTGCGCGTGCTCGGGCATGCCGAGATCCCGGATACCCATTCGATTCGAATCGGACGATTGATCGGAGAAGCGAAGTGAACGTGAAACGCTATTTCGCGCGCACCGCCCGCGAGGCGATGGCTCGCGTGCGCGCCGAGCTCGGCGAGGACGCGATCGTGCTGAAGAATCGGCCCGTCGACGGCGGTGTCGAGATCCTTGCGCTGGCCGGCGCCGAGCTCGACGCGTCGGACGCCCTTGCGCCTGCCGCGCCGAAGCTCGTGCACGAGACGCCCGCTGCGCAGGCGTCGATGCGCGCGCCCGTCGCGCCGCTGCACGGACGCGAAGCCGACGCCATGCCGATGAATGCGTCCGCGATGAGCACCGTGCACTTCGAGAACTACGTCCGCGAGCGCCAGCAGCGGCGCCTGGCCGAAGAGCAGGAAGGGCGCGCAGATCCCGCAAGCCGCAGCGTGTCGTTGCAGGCGCGTACGGTGGCGATCGAGGCGCCGATGCCGGCCGACGAGTCGTTCGCGGTGGATCCGATCGATGCCCAGGGCGGCCGCATCGATGCCCAGGGTGGCCGCATCGACGCGCAATTGCTGATGGCCGAGCTGCGCGAGATGCGCGGCGCCTTGTCCGACCAGCTCGAGTCGCTCTCCTGGTTCGAGGGGGTGCGTCGTCGCCCCGGGCAGTCGCGCATGCTGCGCCGGCTGCTGCAGGCGGGTTTCTCGCCGTCGCTGGCGCGCACGCTCGCCAATCACCTGCCGGCCGACTTCGGCGAGGAGGACGCCGAGCGCTGGCTGCGCGAGGCGCTGGTACGCAACCTGCGCATCGACTCGCCCGAGCAGACGATCTTCGATGCCGGCGGCACGTACGCGCTGCTCGGTCCGACCGGCGTCGGCAAGACGACGACCGCGGCGAAGATCGCCGCGCAGTTCGCGTTGAAGCATGGCGCGCAGTCGGTCGGGCTGATCACCGCCGACGTCTACCGGATCGGCGCACAGGATCAGCTGCGCACCTTCGGTCGGCTGCTCGGCGTCCCGGTGCATGTCGCGCACGATGTGTCGACGCTCGCCGACTTCCTGCAGATGTACATGAATCGCAAGCTCGTACTGATCGACACCGCAGGCGTCGCGCAGCGCGACGAGCGTGTCGGCGAGCTGCTCGCTGCGCTGTCGTCGGCGCAGGTGCGCAAGGTGCTGGTGCTCAATGCCGCCGCGCAGGCCGAGGTGATCGACGAGACGGTCGAGGCCTACCAGGGGCGCAATGCCGCCGGCGTCGTGCTGTCGAAGGTCGACGAGGCGGTGCGCCTCGGCGGCGCGCTCGACTGCCTGATCCGGCACCGGCTTACGCTGCAGGGTGTGGCCAACGGCCAGCGCGTCCCGGAAGACTGGCATCGCCCCGAGCCGCGCATGCTCGTCGACCGGGCCCTGTCCGGCGGCGCCTCGCAGGCGGGCGCGTCCTTTGCCTTCGAGGAGGCGGAGCTCGCGATGCTGCTCGCCGCCGGGCAGCGCACGGTCGCGCAGCGCGCGCGCGAGGCGCAGCATGTTTGAGCCGTCACGCGATCAGGCGGCCGGCCTGCGCCGGCTGTTCGGGCCGCAGCCGATGAACCTGCTGCCGCTCGGGTGCTCGATGGACGACGCGTCCGATCGGGCCGGCGTCGAGGCGATGGCGAGCGCGCTCGTGCGCGCCGGCCGCCGTCCGCTGCTGGTCGACCTGCTCGGCGACAGCGGGGTGTCGCGCGAGCGTTCCTTCGCGCACATCGATGCCGGCGCGCTGTTGCCCGATGGGGCAGGCACGCGCGACCTGACGCGCTTCTTCGAATCGCTCGGCCGCCGCACGATGGACGGCGCAGGCGCCTTCGACGTCGCACTCGTTGCCGCCGATCCGTTGCGACTCGCCGATCTCACCGCAGGTGTCGTCGATCGGATCGTGCTCGTCGCACGCACGCGCGGTGAGGGACTCGCACGCACCTATTCGCAGATCAAGGCGATGCATCTCGCACATGGCTTCCGTACCTACTGCGCGCTGTTCCTCGATGCGCGCTCACGGGCGGCGGCACTCGCCTCGCACCGCCGCCTCGCCGACACGGCGGCGCGCTTCCTCGGCGCCGCGATCGAGTTCGGCGGCGCACACGACACGATCGAAGAAGAACGCTTTGCCGACGATGCGCTGCGCTGGTCGCAGCCGCTCGAGGCGGCGTCGGCTGCGTGATGTACACCGCGCAGGGAACACTGGATCGGCAAAGCGCGATCGAGCGCTACGGACCGATGGTGCGTCGGATGGCGAGCCAGCTGATCGGCCGGTTGCCGGCGAACGTCGAGCTCGACGATCTGGTGCAGGCCGGGATGATCGGGCTCTTCGATGCGATGACCCGCTACGAAAGCGATCGCGGCGCGCAATTCGAGACTTTCGCGACGCAGCGCGTGCGCGGCGCAATGCTCGACGAGCTGCGCGGCAGCGACTGGCTGCCGCGCTCGGTGCGACGCAACCAGCGAACGATCGAGGTCGCGATTCATCGCGCCGAGCAGCGGCTCGGGCATGCACCGGTCGAGACCGACATCGCCGAGGAGCTCGGCATGCCGCTCGCCGACTACCAGCGCCTGCTCGACAACGCGCGGGGCGCGCAGCTCGTGCACCTCGAGGACTACGACGATGACGGCGAGGAGAACTTCCTCGATCGCAACGTCGCGGCAGCCGACGGCGATCCGCAGTCGATTCTTGGCGATTCGCGCTTCCGGCACGCGCTGGTGGCGGCGATCGAGAATCTGCCCGAGCGCGAGCGGCTCGTTATGGGCATGTACTACGAGCAGGAAATGAACCTGAAGGAGATCGGCGCGGTGCTCGGCGTGACCGAGTCGCGGATCTCGCAACTGCACAGCCAGGCGGTCGCCCGGTTGCGCACCCAGATGAAGCAATGGGTCTGAAGACACCGACCTGACGGATCGAGGAGAGTCGCGATGCTGATGTTCACCACGCGCCGGCGCGCACGAACGCCTCGGAGCGAAACTGCCGATGTTTCGGGCGATGCTCGCTCCGGCAGCGACGCGGGGCAGTCGGCTGTGGAGGCAGCGCGGGCCGCCGACGTCTTCGAGGGCATCGCGCGCCAGGCTTCCGGGCTCGGTCGCGAGGCGGCCGAGGTCAACGGCGTGCTCGAGGACGTCGCCGCCGGTGCACTCGCGCAGGCGCGCACGCTCGATGATGCGATGCAGACGATCGCGACGATGGTCGACTCGAATCGCCGCATCGGCGAGGCGTCGCGCGCCGGGCAGCAGTCGCTGGTCGACGCGCATGCGGCGGTCGTCAAGGTGGTCTCCGGTTTCGCCCAGACGGCCGAGACGCTGTCGCAGGTTACCGAGTCGGCACGCGAGATCACGCAGATCGCGCTGCAGACGCGGCTCGTCGCCTTCAATGCTTCGGTCGAGGCCAAGCGCGCGGGAGAAGCGGGGCGCGGCTTTTCGGTCGTTGCCGAGGCGGTCAAGGATCTCGCGGCACGCGTCGAGCAGGCATCGCGACAGATCATGCAGACGGTGTCGATGCTCGACACGCGCCTGGCCGGGCTGTCGAGCGAGATCGACGATGACACGAAGCGCGAAGGCACGTTCCGCGCTGCGCTGGTGCGCTCCGAGGCGCAGGCGAGCGAGGTCGTGCAGGCGTCGGCGCAGAACGTGCGCTGCTGCGAGGACGTGCTCGAGTCGGTGCGCAGCCTGGCAGTTCAGTCGCATGCAAGCGCCGACGCGATCGCGGGAACGCGTCGCAAGGCCGAGAAGTTCCTGGGTCTCTCCGAGTCGCTGATCGAGCTCACCGCCGAATCGGGCGTGCTCACCGAAGACACTCCGCTGATCGAAGCCGTCCTCGAGACCGCGGCGCGCGTCTCGAGCGTCTTCGAGGAAGCGCTGGACAGCGGCGAGATCACGATGGCCGAGCTCTTCGACGAGAACTACCTTTCAGTGCCGGGGACGAACCCGCAGCAGTTCACGACGCGCTTCGTCGCGCTCACCGATCGGCTGCTGCCGCCGATCCAGGAGCCGATCCTGAAGGTCGATCCGAAGTTGCGGCTGTGTGCCGCGGTCGATCGCAACGGCTACCTGCCGACGCACAACGCGCGCTATTCGCGTCCGCAGGGATCCGATCCGGTCTGGAACGCCGCGAACTGCCGCAACCGTCGCATGTTCAACGACCGAACCGGGCTGGCTTCGGCCCGCAATCGGCGCCGCTTTCTCCTGCAGACCTATCGGCGTGACATGGGCGGCGGCGAGTTCGTCTACATGAAAGACCTCTCTGCGCCGATCATGGTGCGCGGCCGTCACTGGGGCGGACTGCGCTTCGCCTACGAGTTCTGAACGGGCGCTGAGCCGGGCTCAGGTTCGGCCTTTTCCTGCCGAAATAGATCGATGGTGCCGGCCGCACGGGTCGGTGCCGTCCGTCTGCCGTTTCACGTCCCTCTTCGAAGAGAAGCACAAGTGTCCCGTCTCGGTTTCAAGCACAAGATCGTCCTGCTCGTCGCAAGCGCGTTGCTCGGCTTTGCGGTGCTCTCGGTTCTGTCGAGCCTGCGCAACGAGCGGCTCACCGCCGACGGACGTCGGGGGGAGCTCGTCGCCGCGGTGCAGTCGGCGGCGAACATCGCCTTCGCTTACCAGGCGCGCGCCGCTTCCGGGGCGATGTCGGTAGAGGATGCGCAGAAGGCCGCGGTCGAGGCGATCCGTCTGTCGCGCTACGGCGGAGCCGACGGCAGGACCGAGTACTTCTACATCTGGACCGCCGACGGATCCACGGTGATGCATCCGATGCGGCCCGAATGGACCGGCCAGCGCATGATCGGCAGGCTGCTCGACGCCGACGGCGGCGACACGCTGAAGCGTCTGCTCGACGCGATTGCGGAGAGCCCCGACGGAAGGGCGTTCTCGCAGGCGTACTTCCCGAAGCCTGGTCAGACGCAGGCGGTTCCGAAGCTGCAATACGGAATGAGCGTCGACGGGTGGAACTGGGTCGTCGGTTCGGGAATG
This sequence comes from uncultured Limnobacter sp., assembly GCA_964538505.1. Classification (GTDB taxonomy): domain Bacteria; phylum Pseudomonadota; class Gammaproteobacteria; order Burkholderiales; family Burkholderiaceae_E; genus Zeimonas. The sequence continues at coordinate 111,410 of CAZIDY010000001.1, forward strand.
TATCTCGACGACCTCGACGCACTCGTTCACAGCCAGCGCACGAAGGATGCCGTGGTAGCGCTGCTGCTGCTCGCGGTCGTTGCGGGTACCGGCTACGGCGTCGGGCGCAGCGTGCTTCGGCAGATCGGAGGAGACCCGATCGAGGCGATGCGCGTGATGGATCAGGTCGCGGGCGGAAACCTGGCTGCGCGGCTCGAGCGCGCCGCGCCCGGCAGTCTGCTCGATGCGCTGCAGACGATGATCGGCTGCCTGCGCCGGACGATCGAGCAGGTGCACGTCTCCACCGAGAGCATGCGCACGGCTGCCGACGAGATCGCGGTCGGCAACCTCGACCTGAGCCAGCGTACCGAGGAAACGGCATCGAACCTGCAGCAGACCGCCTCTTCGCTCGAGGAGATCACCGGCACCGTGCGCCAGACCGCCGATTCCTCGCGCACCGCGAACCAGCTCGTTACGACGGCGTCGGACGCCGCAGCGAAGGGTGGCGAGGTCGTCGACCAGGTCGTGTCGACGACGGGCGAGATCGACGAGTCGAGCCGTCGCATCGCCGACATCATCGGCACGATCGACGGTATCGCATTCCAGACCAACATCCTTGCGCTGAATGCGGCGGTCGAGGCAGCGCGCGCCGGCGAGCAGGGGCGCGGCTTCGCGGTCGTCGCCAGCGAGGTGCGCAGCCTCGCGCAGCGCAGCGCCGAAGCGGCGCGCGAGATCAAGGCGCTGATCGGGACCAGCGTCGAGCGCGTGGAGGCCGGGTCGCGGCTGGTGCGCGATGCGGGCGAGTCGATGCGCGAGATCGTCGTCTCGGTGCAGCGGGTCACCGACATCATCGGCGAGATCACTGCAGCGTCCAACGAGCAGAGTCGCGGCATCGACCAGATCAACTCGGCGGTTGCGCAGCTCGACCAGATGACGCAGCAGAACGCGGCGCTCGTCGAGGAGTCCGCTGCAGCCGCCGAAAGCCTGAAGCATCAGGCGACGAAGCTCGGCGAGACGGTGGGTGTGTTTCGCGTCGGCGATCCGGCGAGCGTCGCGATCGAGCGCGCACGCGACTCGGCGAAGCGAGGCGTGCTGCCGAAGCCGGAGCGTGCGTCGACTGCGGCGCCGGCACAGCGCGTGGCCTCCGTAGCTGCGACTGCGCACCAGCGCGTCGTCTCCGCGGCGAAGCCCTTGCCCGTGCCTGCTCCTGTGGCGCCGGCTGCAGTCGTGCCTTCGACCGTGGCGACGCGGCCGGCAACGATCGCTGCTTCGACCGCGGACGACGGCTGGGAGACGTTCTGAGCCATCCCGTGTCGACCCTCCGTTGCTTCGATGAGGAGTCGAGCGACGCGGTGGCGGGCAGGGTCGTAGGCGGTTGCCGGCGGAAAAGCGCTGCGTTTCGCAGCAGAATCGCTTGCGACGCGAAGCCGTATCAGGCGGAGAAGGCGTCGCGGCGCCCGGTCGGCGTGCGCGTCATGCCTTCGTCGTCGTAGACGTGCGAATCGGGTGCGACGAGCGCGCCGAGGGCGCGCGAGGCCTGCAGCGCCGAGCGGCGGGCAAGCAGGGAATTGGTTTCGAGCGCGCCGCGCAGTTCGTCCAGGTGATGCGCAAGACGGGCGTCGCCCGCGAGCGAGGCGTTCCGACAGCCGGCGATCCACGCCGACAGACGGGCGTTGATCGCGTCGAGCCGATCGGCGTCGCGGGCCAGCATCGCGCAGCGCTGTTCCTCGAGGAGCGCGAGCCCGTCGTCGAGCGAGGGCTCCACTGCGCGGCCGGGTTCCGTCATTTCGAGCGCGAGAGCGTCTCGAGCAGCTCGGCTGCCTGCGAGATCATCTTGTCGGCGACCGCGTGTGCGCTCACCTGGTAGCGTCCTTCGCGGATCGCTGCCTTGATTTCCTCTACCTTCTCCGAGCGCACCGGTTGCTCCTCGGCGACGCGCTCGGCGGTGAGGCTTCGCGAAGTCTGCGACAGGTGCACGGCGTCGACGCCGGGGGTCTTCTCGACCGCCTCGGAACGCGTGCCTGCGACCCCGCCGACGGCACCGTGACCGGCGCGCGTCAACGCATCCGTTTGTTGCAGCTCAGTGGGCTTGCCGATTTTCATGGCGATTCCCCTATCGACTCCGGGATACGCGCCCGGATACCGGGAATTTCGGCCGCGCGCGCCCAGACTTTAGGCACCCCGGCCACCCTCGGGTTCTGTCGGAGGAGAGTCGCATCAGAGCCGGATCTCGACGGTCCGGTCGCGCACGGTGCCGACGAGCATCCTGCCGGTTTCCGTACGGACACGCAATGACTGTCCCTCGCCGGCGGCTGCCATCGCGAAGCCGCTGGACGATACGCTGAAGCCGGTGCCGATCATCCGGATCCGTACCGGATCGCCTGCGGAGACCGTCTGCGGAACGCGCAGGTCGTTGGCGCGCAGGACCTGCCCTGCCGACAGGGGCCGACCGAGCGAGCGGCCTTCGAGCCAGCTCGGGTCCGAGACGGGGGCGCCGGCAGATCGGGTCCAGTCGACTTCCTCGATGCGGAAATCCTCGGGCCGCGGCAAGGCGCCCATCGGCATCGGCAGGTTCGCGACCAGTGCCGGACCGTAGACCGACACGGTGACAGGGATCATCGTTGACCATGTTGCGCCTTCGACGCAACGCACGCCGACGTATGTGCGTCCCCACAGCTTCGCGTTCGAAGGCAGGAACGGTTCGATGCGCGCACAGGGTGCGAGTCGCATGCCGGGATTGAGCCGGCCGACCTTCACTTCGACGCGCAGGCCGCCCGGCGCGGAGTCGTCGCCGCCGTCGCCCGGCAGACGCGTCGTCCACGTGGACGCGGCCGATTCCTCGACCCAGCGTTGCAGCTGGGGGGCGACGCCGGCCAGCGGCGATGGCGCGTTCGATGCGGCCTGTGCTGCCGGTGCAGGCGATGCGGCGGCAGCCGTCATTGGCAACGTGAAGCATGCCGCCGCGACGACGGTCAGCAGGGGCGGGACGACACCGCGTGTCGTGCGCGCACGTTCGTGGCGAATGCTGGCCGTCGATTCCATTCGGGTCGATTCCATTCGCGCAGCCTAGCGGGCGCAGGCGTGTCGCAGTGACGCGAGATGGGGGGCAAAGCCGGTGCTTTTCGAGGCATCCGCGCGACGGGCCCGCCGAATAATCGGCAGCGATCGGAGGAACAGGAGGGCGCGATGCTCGATCGGATCACCGGCACGCTGCAGTTCCACGGCGAGGCGCTGGCGCTGCGCGCGCAGCGCCAGCAGGTGCTCGCGTCGAACATCGCGAACGCCGACACGCCGAACTACCAGGCGCGCGATTTCGATTTCGGTCAGGCGCTGGCGCAGGCGACCGCGCGCCTGGGAACAGTGCCGGGCAGCGGCGTGTCGCTTTCGTCTTCCGGTGCTTCCACGATGCGGGTCGCGCTCGCGGCGCCCGAGTCGGCCGGCAATGGCGCCGACAAGGGCTTCCTGCCGGTCGGCGGGGCCGCTTCCGGGACCCATCCGGCGATGCTCTGGCGCACGCCGCAGCAACCATCGCTCGATCGCAACACGGTCGATCTCGACCAGGAGCGGGCGAGCTTCGCCGACAACTCGCTGCGCTACGAGGCGACGCTGCGTTTCATCAACGGCAACGTGCGCAACGTGCTCTCCGCGATCCGCGGCGACTGAACCAGGGAGGCCCAACGATGTCGCTTCTGAACATCCTCGGAATTTCGGGCAGCGCGGTATCCGCGCAGAGCCAGCGGCTGAACGTCGTCGCGTCGAACCTCGCGAACGCCGACAGCGTCGCCGGGCCGGACGGGCAGGCGTATCGGGCGCGCCAGGTCGTCTTCCAGGCGCAGATGGCCGCGGCGGCCGACGCCGGGCAGGTCGGCGTGCGCGTCACCGACGTGATCGAGGACGCAACGCCCGGCAAGCGGCTTCACGACCCGGCGCATCCGCTCGCCGACGCCGAGGGATACGTGACGCAGAGCAACGTGAACGTCATCGAGCAGATGGTCGACATGATCTCGGCGTCGCGCTCGTACCAGAACAACGTCGAGGTGATGAACACCGCCCAGCAGCTTGCGTTGAAGACGTTGCAGCTCGGCCAGTGACGGCGCGGCAAAGGACGACCGGATGATCGATGCAACACAGAATCGGGGTACGAACCAGGCCGCAGCGAACGCCGCCGCGGCCGCGTACGGTGCGCCCGCCGACGGCACCGACACGGCCGACGGCACCGAGGACCGCTTCCTGAAGCTGCTCGTTGCGCAGATGCGCAACCAGGATCCGCTGAACCCGCTCGACAACGCGCAGGTGACGAGCCAGCTCGCGCAGATCAACACCGTGCGCGGCATCGAGCAGCTGAATGCCTCGATGACGAAGGTCGCCGCCGCGTCTACCTCGGTGTCGCCGCTGTCGGCCGTCGGACTGCTCGGCCGGCAGGTGCTCGTGGAGGGTGACCAGTTCGAATGGTCGAACCCCGACGCACAGGCCGTGAACAACGACCCGACGATGCCCGATGTCGACACCGGGGAAGCACGATCGGTGCGCGTCGGCTTCGAGCTACCCGCTGCGGCACGCTTCGTGCGCGTCGAGATCGTCGACTCGAGCGGACGCGTCGTGCATGCGCGCGACTACGCCGAGCCCGAGGCGGGCGTGCACACCTTCGACTGGGATGGCGTCGACACCGATGGCAACGATGTCTCGTCCGGCAAGTACCGGTTGCGTGCCTGGGGCGCCGACGAGAACGCCGGCGAGTCGCAGGTGAGCGCGCTGGTGCCGGCGCGCGTGCACGGCGTCAACCAGGGTTCGGGCGGCGCACGGCTCGAGCTCGTCGGACGCGCGTCCGTTTCCGCATCGGCGATCCGCGCCGTTCTCTGAACCCGCAGTACATCCGAACAGGAGCACACGAATGTCTTTTCAGCAGGGATTGAGCGGGTTGAACGCCGCGGCGCGCAACCTCGACGTGATCGGCAACAACGTTGCCAACAGCAACACGGTGGGGGCGAAGGCGTCGCGCGCCGAGTTCGCCGACATCTACGCGACCTCGCTGTATGGCGCGGGCACGCACTACAACGGCATCGGTGTGACGGTGGCGGCGATCACGCAGCAGTTCACGCAGGGCGACATCGCGACGACGAACAGCGCGCTCGACATGGCGATCAACGGGCGCGGCTTCTTCCGGATGTCGAACGGCGGCGAGATCACCTACACGCGCAACGGGCAGTTCCAGCTGGACAAGGAGGGCTACCTGGTCAACGCGCAGGGCGGGCGGCTGACCGGGTATCCGGCCGACGCGAACGGTCGCGTGGTGGCGGGCGTGCCCACCGAGCTGCGGCTGCAGACGGGTGACGTCGCGCCGAAGATCACGCAGAGCGGCGCGCTGACGGCGAACCTCGATGCGCGCGCCACGGCGCCGACGAACGCGTTCAGCGTCAACGACGGCTCGAGCTACAACGGTGCGACCTCGCTGGCGGTCTACGACTCGCAGGGCACCGAGCACACGGTCGCCGTCTATTTCCGCAAGCTGACCGATAACCAGTGGGAGGTGCATACCTCCGCCGACGGAAACCTCGGGACTCCGTTCACGCTGGACTTCGATCCGAGCGGCAGGCTGTCGACGTCGCCTGCGATGTTGACGGTCGACGTGCCCGATTCCGCCGGTGGCGGGCCGACCTTTCCGGTGGACATCGACCTCTCGAAGATGACGCAGTTCGGCTCCGCGTTCTCGGTCTCCGAGCTCTCGCAGGACGGCTATGCCGCCGGCCGGCTGTCGGGCTTCTCGATCGCCTCCGACGGCACGGTGATGTCGCGCTACACCAACGGGCAGACGCTCGCGCAGGGGCGCGTCGTGCTCGTGAACTTCACGAACCCGCAGGGGCTGCAGCCGCTCGGCGGCAACCAGTGGGCCGAGACGGCGGACTCGGGTCAGCCGATGGCGGGCAGCCCCGGTGCCGGCAGCCTCGGTGTCATCCAGTCGGGCGCGCTCGAGCAGTCGAACGTCGACCTCACGGCCGAGCTGGTGAACATGATCACCGCGCAGCGCGTCTACCAGGCCAACGCGCAGACGATCCGCACGCAGGATCAGGTGATGCAGACGATCGTCAACCTGCGTTGACGATGTCGGTCGCGATGCGCGGCGCGTCGGTTGACGGTGCCGCGCAACGGGAGACCCAATGGATCGGTTGATCTATCTGTCGATGAGCGGGGCCAAGGCGCTGATGCAGCGCCAGGACTCGCTCGCGCACAACCTCGCCAACGTGGGCACCGACGGCTTTCGTGCCGACCGGATGGCGTTTCGTGCGGTGCCCGGCGAGCAGCCGGACGCTGCGACGACGCGCGTCTGGGCGCTCGAGGCGAGCGCAGGCTTCGATGCCGAATCGGGCCCGATCCGCGAGACCGGTCGGCCACTCGATGTCGCGATCGCCGGCAGCGGCTGGCTCGCGGTGCAGAGCACGGCGGGCGACGAGGCCTACACGCGCGACGGTGCGCTCGAGGTCGGTGCCGACGGCACGCTGCAGAACCGTCGCGGACAGTTGGTGCTCGGCGACGGCGGGCCGTTGACGATCCCGCCGGGTGCGGAGGTCCTGATCGGCGGCGACGGAACGGTGAGCGCGCGCATCGGCAACCAGCTGCCGTTCCAGGTCGGACGGCTGAAGCTCGTGAACCCGCCGCTCGAGGAGCTTCGCAAGGACGCCGACGGGCTGGTGCGGCTGCGCACCGGCGACGCGGCGCCGATGGACGAGTCGGTGCGCGTCGTCGGCGGCGCCATCGAGGGCAGCAACGTCAACGTCGTCGAATCGATGGTCGGAATGATCGCGCTCGCCCGGCAGTTCGAGATGCAGATGCGCATCCTGCAGAACGCCGAAGGCAACGAGCAGAAGGCCTCGCAACTCCTTTCGCTGAAGGGCTGAAACCATGATTCGTTCGCTCTGGATCGCCAAGACCGGGCTCGACGCGCAGCAACTGCAGCTCGACACGATCTCGCACAACCTCGCCAACGTCAGCACCAACGGCTACAAGCGCTCGCACGCGGTCTTCGAGGACCTGCTCTACCAGAACATGCGCCAGGCCGGCGCGCAGGAGACGCAGCAGAACCAGCTGCCGACCGGCCTGCAGGTCGGCACCGGCGTGCGGCCGGTCGCCACCGCGCGCCTGTTCACGCAGGGCAACCTGCAGCAGACCGGAAATACCTTCGACATGGCGATCGACGGCAACGGTTTTTTCAGCCTGCAGATGCCCGACGGCAGTGTCGCCTATACGCGCGACGGGTCGTTTCGAGTCGACGCGACCGGGCAGCTCGTGACCTCGAACGGCATGCCGATGTCGCCGCCGATCGTGATTCCGCCGAACGCGGTGAGCGTGACGATCGGCGCCGACGGCATCGTCTCCGCGATGCAGGCCGGGCAGCCGAACCCGGTGCAGGTCGGGCAGGTGCAGCTCGCCACCTTCGTCAATCCGACCGGCCTCGATCCGAAAGGGCAGAACCTGTTCCTCGAGACTGCGGCTTCCGGTGCGCCGACGATCGGCACGCCGGGCAACAACGGCGCGGGGCTGATCAACCAGGGGTACGTCGAGACCTCGAACGTCAATGTCGTCGAGGAGCTGGTCGCGATGATCCAGACGCAGCGCGCGTACGAGATCAACTCGAAGTCGATCCAGACTTCCGACCAGATGCTCGCGCGGCTGTCGCAGCTGTGATCGTCGCAACGATGCGCCGTCTTCTGCGCCTGTGCGCTCCGCTCGTCGCGGTTTTCGCGGCAGCGTGTGCCACGCCCACCGTGCAGGTGCTCGAGCCGACCAGTGTGCGACCGCCGCCCGGGCCGGCGGCGCTCGCCGCTGCCCATGCGGTGCCGCCGCCGGCCGCGAACGGCGCGATCTATCACCCGTCGAGCTTTCGTGGTCTGTTCGAGGATCGGCGCGCACGCCTGGTCGGCGACATTCTCACGATCCAGATCCAGGAGAAGACTTCGGCGCGCAGCAGCTCGAACAGCTCGGTCGATCGCAATGCGTCGGTCGATGCGAGCATCGGCCGGCTGCCGTTCAAGTCGCCGACCTCGAGCCTGATCCCGAAACTCGGCGTCGCCGGCAGCTCGAGCAATACCTTCGAGGGCAAGGGCGAGACCGGATCGGACAACGCGTTCGCCGGAACGATCACCGTCACCGTGCTCGACGTGCTGCCCAACGGAAACCTGGTCGTCTCCGGCGAGAAGCAGGTCGGCATCAACCAGAACGTCGAGGTGCTGCGCTTCTCCGGAGTCGTCGATCCGGTCAGCGTGCTGCCGGGCAACGTCGTTTCGTCGACGCGCGTGGCCGACGCGCGGCTCGAGGTTCGCGGCCGCGGCGACATCGACCACGCGCAGACCGTCGGCTGGCTCGCGCGTTTCTTCCTGAGCTTCCTGCCGATCTGACCGATGCGCGCGAGGACCACCGTGATGACGATGCCGACGAACGCCTGCGGACGGCGCAGTGCCCTTGCTGCGTATGCGCGCACCGCCCTCGCGGCGCTCGTTTCGTTCCTGCTGCTAGCCGCCCCTGTGCACGCCGAGCGCGTGAAGGAGCTTGCGTCGATCCAGGGCGTACGCGCGAACCAGCTGATCGGCTACGGGCTCGTCGTCGGACTCGACGGCAGCGGCGACCAGACGACGCAGGCGCCGTTCACGGTGCAGAGCCTGCAGTCGATGCTCTCGCAGCTCGGCGTGCAGTTGCCGCCGGGCATCACGCCGCAGCTGCGCAACGCGGCGGCGGTGATGGTCACGACGCAGCTGCCGCCCTATGCGCAGCCGGGGCAGGCGATCGACGTCACCGTTTCGTCGCTCGGCAATGCGAAGAGCCTGCGCGGCGGAACGCTGCTGCTCACGCCGCTGCGCGGCGCCGACGGGCAGGTGTACGCGATGGCGCAGGGCAACCTCGTCGTCGGCGGCGCCGGCGCATCGGCGGCGGGCAGCAAGGTGCAGATCAACCATCTGAGCGCGGGCCGCGTGCCCGGCGGCGCCACCGTCGAACGCGTCGTGCCCAACCACACGCTCGCATCCGATGTCATTCACATCGAGCTGAACGAGACCGATTTCGCGACCGCGCACCGTGTCTCCGAAGCGATCAACGCGAGCGTGCTGCCCGGATCGGGCGCTGCGGTTCCGATCGCCCAGCCGCTCGATGCGCGCGTGATCCGCGTGCAGATGCCGGTCGACCCGGCGCAGCGCGTTCCTTTCCTGGCCGGGCTCGAAAACCTCGAGGTGCGCCTGGCGGCGCCGCTCGCGCGGGTGATCGTCAACGCGCGCACCGGCTCGGTGGTGATGAACCAGTCGGTGACGCTCGCGCCGAGCGCGGTTGCCCACGGGAACCTGTCGGTCACCGTGCAATCGATGCCGATGGTCAGCCAGCCGGCCCCTTTCTCTAAAGGTTCGACCGTCGTTGCCGAAAGCGCAGACATCGAGATCCGCCAGGACGGGGGCTCGATGATGATGCTCGAGGGGTCGGCGAAGCTGCCCGACGTCGTGAAGGCCTTGAACAGTCTGGGCGCTACCCCGCAGGACCTGATCGCCATCCTTCAGGCGCTCAAGGCCGCGGGCAGCCTGAAGGCGGAGCTGGAGATCATCTGATGGCACCTGGGACGTCGCTCGACGGGCTCGCGCTGGACGCGCGTTCGCTCGATGCGTTGCGTCGCGACGCCGCACAGGATCCGCGCGCTGCGCTGCGCCAGGCGGCCGGCCAGTTCGAGGCGCTGTTCATGCAGCAGCTGCTCAAGAGCATGCGCGACGCGATGCCGAAGAGCGGCCTGTTCGACGGAGCCGGTCACGACACCTACGTCGGCATGCTCGACCAGCAGCTCGCGCAGTCGATGTCGAACCGCCCGGGGGGCCTGGCCGGGATCATTGCGCGGCAGCTGGAGCGCAATCTTGCTCCCGCGGATGCCGACGACACGATCGCTGCCTCGTCGGAGGAGGCACTCGCCCGTGCGCGCGCGCGCGCGCTGCCGCGCGGGGCCGCCGCGCTCGATCGCGCCGGGCTGGTCGGATGGGCGGCCGAAGCCGGATCCGGCGCCACCCGCTTCAGTACGGGTGCAGCTTCGCTCGAGCCGCAGGCATCGCAGGCGCTGAAGGAGTCGCTCGGCAAGCGTCTCGACGCGCCCCAGGCAGCCTTCGTCGAGCGGATGTGGCCGCATGCGATCGCTGCGCAGCGCACGACCGGCGTGCCGGCGGCCTTCGTCGTCGGGCAGGCGGCACTCGAGTCCGGCTGGGGCAAACACGAGATCCGTCACGCGGACGGACGCAGTGCACACAACCTGTTCGGCATCAAGGCCACCGGCGGATGGAACGGACCAACGGTGGATGTAGCGACCACCGAGTACGTCGACGGCAAGGCGATGCGCAGCGTCGAGCGTTTCCGCGCCTATGGGTCGTACGCCGAGGCGTTCCGCGACTGGGCCTCGCTGATGACGACGAGCGCGCGCTACGGCGCCGTACTGCGCGAGGCGAAGTCGGCCGAGGGCTTCGCGCAGGGGCTGCAGCGTGCCGGCTATGCCACCGACCCCGACTACGCCGACAAGCTCGAGAGCACGATCCACCGCACGCTGCGCCTGGCGCGGCCGAGGGTCTGAGGAGTAGACGATGGCGGGGCTGCTGGGGATCGGTCAGAGCGCGCTGATGGCGGCGTATGCGCAACTGCAGACGACCGGGCACAACATCGCCAACGCGAACACGCCCGGTTACAGCCGCCAGGAGGCGGTGCTCGCTACCGCGAACGGAACGTATACCGGCGCCGGGTTCCTCGGCTCGGGGGTCGACGTCGTCACCGTGCAGCGCCGCTACGACCGCTTCCTCACCGCCGAGCTCGCGTCGAGCACGGCGGCGTCGGCCGCCGACACCGCGCGCGCCGCGCATCTCGAGCGCCTGCAGCGAGTGCTCGCCGACACCGACAACGGGATCGGCGCCGCACTCGACGATCTCAACCTGGCGCTTGCCGATGTCGTGAACCGTGCATCGGATCCGACGGCACGACAGGTCGTCGTGCAGCGCGCAGAAACGCTTGCGCTGCGCATTCGCAATGCCGATTCGCAGATGCGCGCGCTCGGGCGCGACGCCGACGACCAGATCGCACACTCCGCGGAACGCGTGAACGAACTGCTGCAGCAGTTCGCAGGGCTCAACGAACGGATCGCGGCGCTGCGCGGCAGCGGTCACGCGCCCAATGACCTGCTCGACGAGCGCGATCGTGTGCTGATGCAGTTGAACGGCTACCTGAAGGTGACTGCGCACGAGCAGGACGACGGCACCGTGAACCTGTTTGCGGCGGCAGGCGAGGGGCTGATCGTCGGCACGCGCGCGGCAGCGCTCGAAGTCGGTGCCGATCCGGTCGATCCATCGAAGCAGCGGATCGTGCTCCGGAACGGATCTGCTGCGCTGCCGATGAACGCCGATTCCTTCGGCGGCGGCTCGATCGCAGGCTGGATGCGCTTTCGCGACGTCGACCTCGCGCAGACGCGTGGGGCGCTGTCGGGCGTGGCGCAGCAGATTGCCGACACGTACAACGATCGACAGGCGCTCGGCGTCGACATCGACGGCAACCCCGGCAGCGACCTTTTCGACTACGGCGGGCTCGATCACGAGTTTCGCAGCCTGCTGCTGTCGGGCAACCGGCTGGCGGCGGGATACGCTGTCACGGCGCAGGTCGGTGCCGTGAATTCCGGTGATGCGGCGATTTTCGCGTTCGATGTCATCGACGGAAGCGACGCGGCATTGAAGAATGCGGTGTCGATCGTCTTCGACGACGACAACGGCAACTACACGATCACCGATTCGGTCACGTCGACTTCCTGGACGGGCTCGTATACGGCCGGCCAGCCGATCGAGCACAACGGCTGGTCGCTCAGCCTGCGCGGCACGCCGAAAACGGGGGACCTCGTCCAGGTCGTGCCGAACAGGAACCCTGGCACCGACGGGCGCAATGCGCACGCGATGATCACGAGCTCCGAGCGGCTCACCGACGGCTTCGCGACGATCATCGGCGACCTCGGCGCACGCACGCAGTCGGCGCAGGCGAGCGTCACCGCGTCGTCCGGGTTGTTGTCGAACGCGCAGGCCGGGCATGCCGAGCACTCGGCGGTGAACCTCGACGAGGAGGCGGCCCGCCTGCTGCAGTACCAGCAGATGTACCAGGCGGCGGCGAAAGTGATCCAGGCAGCGCAGGCGATGTTCGACACGCTGCTCGCCGCCACCGCCCGCTGAGTCGCGCACGGCACGCTCCGGAGACGCCTTCGATGACCCGTATTCCGACGATGTACGCGCACCAGCGTGCGCTCGATGCGCTGGCGCAGCGCCGTTCGGCACTCAACAACGACCAGTTGCAGCTGTCCACCGGCAAGCGTGTCAACGACCCTTCCGACGATCCGCTCGCGGCCGCGCAGAGCGAACGGCTGCGTTCGCAGCTCGCACGCATCGCGATCGAAACCCGCATGGCCGGCTTCGCGCGGCAGATGCTGTCGACCGCCGAGAGCACGCTCGCGCAGGTGGGCGACGCGTTGCAGTTCGCACGCGAGAGCCTGGTGTCGGCAGGCAACGGTGCGATGGGTGACGGCGACCGCGCGATGATTGCCCAGCAGTTGCGCGGCGTGCGTGAGCAGTTGAACTCGCTCGCCAATCGACGCGACGGTGCGGGCGGCTACGTGTTCGGTGGCCAGGGTGCGAGCGAGGCGCCCTTCGATGCGGTTACCGGGGCGCCGATCGATCCGGCGTCGCCGCCCGGTCCGTCGGGTTCTCACCCGGGCGAGCAGCACACCGGCATCGAAGCCCGCTACACGACCACCCAGGACGGCCGCGCGATCTTCGTCGACCAGAATGGCCAGACCCTGTTCAAGGCGCTCGACGACGTCATCGTCCTGCTCGAGACGGACGGTGCCAGCGGTCCGGCGCTCACCAGTGGTCTCGCGACGGCGACCGATACGCTCGATGCCGCGCACGAACGCGTGCTGATGGCACGCACGCGCGCCGGCGAGCAGTTGCGGGCGATCGACGCGCACGAGGCAGCGCTCGCGAACGGCGATCTCGACGTGCGCGGGCGGCTGTCGGATCTCGTCGATCTCGACTACGCCGCGGCAATCTCCCGTTTCCAGAACAACCAGACGTCGCTCGAAGCGGCGATGACCACCTATGCACAGATCGCGCGGCTGTCGCTGTTCGACTACCTCTGAAGAGAAATGAGCCCTACCACGCTGTTCACCAATGCGCTGATCGGCTACGAGCCGATCGTCGACCGTCAACGAAACGCGCTTGCGATGCGGGTGAGCGTCTCACCGGGCGATGCGAGCGTGAACATGGCGGCGCTCTACCGCGAGTTCGCCGAGCAGCGCGCGGGCACCGGCGGCACGATCGCGCTGCGCTCGCCGGTGTCGATCGACGAGGAACTGCTCGAGATGGAGCCGTCGCCGTCGCTGTGGATCGAGGTGCCGGGCGCCTTCCTCGACACCGACGAAGGGCGCGCACTGGCGCCGAAGCTGCATGCGGCCGGCTTCCAGCTGATGCTCGGCGGCCGTCCCGAGACGCCGTTGACGCCCGATCTCGTTCCGTCGTTCCGGATGTCGATCATCCATGTCGATGCCGACCGCCGGCTGCAGCAGCCGCTGTTGCAGGCGATGCAGACGCCGACGAACGCCAAGCGCTCGATCCCGCACGTCAACGACGGCGTGCGCACGATCGAGATGATGGAGAAGTGCTTCGATCGGGGCGCGGTCGCCGTCGTCGGCTGGCCGACCGAGGATGCGCTGCAGCACGTCGGCAAGGAGAACGGCAATCCGAACTACACGACGATCGTCGAGATGATGTCGATGATCGATCGCGGCGAGGACCCGGTCGCGATCGAGAAGGTGATCCGTCGCGACGCGGCGCTCGCCTACAAGCTGCTGCGCTACATCAACTCCCCGGGATTCGGCCTGTCGGTCGAGGTGCAGTCGTTCCGCCATGCGGTGATGATGCTCGGCTACGGACGGTTGAAGCGCTGGTGCGCGCTGCTGCTCGCCACCGCCTGCAAGGACTCGAACCTGCGTCCGGTGATGGTCGCGTCGTTCCGGCGCGGCGTCTTCCTGGAGCACCTGATCGGCACCGCGCAGGACGAGCAGCTGCGCGACGAGGTCTTCATCCTCGGCGTGTTGTCGCTGCTCGACAAGCTGCTCAAGCGCCCCTTCGACGAGCTGTTCAGCAACCTGCACGTTCCCGAGCGCGTGCACGAGACGCTGGTCGAGGGGCGCGGCCCGTACATGCCGTACCTGAAGGTCGTCGAATCGATCGAGAAGGGGCCCGACCCCGAGCTGCCGTCGCGCCTGGACGACTGCGTGATGTCGCTCGCACACTGCAACCAGGCGGTGATGCGCGCGCTGACTGCGCCTGACCTGATCGCCGCCTGATCCCGTCGCGTGCTCCTGCGCGGCCGGCGATTGCGGCTGCGCGGGCGCCGCCGGGGGGCCGGTTCGGACGGCCGATTTCGCGCCGGGCAGCGGCCGGGGAATGTGTAAACTCCCGCCGATGCATCCCAGCGAACTGAAGCGGGCGGCCGCGAGAGCGGCGCTCGACGACCTCGTCGTCGGTGCCGTCGTCGGCGTCGGCAGCGGCTCCACCGTCGATCTCTTCGTCGACGAGCTGGCCGCGCTCGCTTCGCCGCCGCGCGGAGTCGTCTGCGCTTCCGAGCGCACCGCGGCCCGGGCGCGCTCGCATGGCCTTCTCGTGCGCGAGCTCAACGACGTGATCGCGGCCGGCGAGCCGATTCCCGTCTACGTCGACGGCGCCGACGAGATCGACGCGCAGCTGCAGATGATCAAGGGCGGGGGCGGTGCGCTCACGCGCGAGAAGATCCTCGCTGCCGCCAGCGGGCACTTCGTGTGCATCGTCGACCGTTCGAAATGCGTCGAGCGGCTCGGCGCCTTCCCGTTGCCGATCGAGGTCATCCCGATGGCGCGCGAGCTCGTGAAGCGCCGCCTCGTTGCGCTGGGCGCAACGCCCCGGCTTCGCGAAGGCTTCATTACCGACAACGGAAACGAGATACTCGATGTCGAAGGCCTCGACCTCGCCGACGCGCGTCAGGTCGAGACACGGATCGAGCAATGGGCCGGCGTCGTGACGGCAGGCATCTTCGCCGTTCGCGGGGCCGACGTGGCAATCATTGCGGCGCCCGAAGGAGTCGAGCGTCGCAGGACGTCCGGGGCGCGGGGATGAGGTCCATCGCCCCCTCCGGCCGATCGCAGGGAAACGTGCAAGCCGGAGGAGATCACTCGATGTTTCGTCTCGAAGCGCTGCGTCCGCAGCAGGATGACCGCCTGGCCTTTCTGAAGGGTTTCCTTCGTGAACCCAGGGATGTGGGCTCGGTGATACCCAGCTCGCGGTTCCTGGAACGGCGGATGGTTCGAATGGCAGGCGTTGCCACCGCCGATTCGGTCATCGAGCTCGGGCCGGGCACCGGAGGCACGACGCGCGCGATCCTGGCGGCGATGCCCGAGGCGTCGACGCTGCTCGCCGTCGAGCTCGATCCGGTGTTCGCCGATCTCGTGCGCGGCTTCGACGACAAGCGCCTGTTCGTGCACCAGGGAAGCGCCGAGAATCTGCGCGAGCTGATCGCCACGCATCGGCTGAAGCCGCCGAAGGCAATTCTCTCGGGCATTCCGTTCTCGACGATGCCGGTCGATGTCGGCCATCGCATCATCGAGGCGATCCGCGACGTGCTCGCGCCGGGCGGCTGCTTCGTCGCCTACCAGTTCCGCGGCGCAGTCGCCGATCGCGCGCGCCCGATCCTCGGCGAACCCGAAGTGTCGCTCGAGCTCGTCAACATCCCGCCGATGCGCTGTTATCGCTGGAGGAAATAATCGAATAATCGGGGTCAGACCACGGTTTTCCTCTTGACCCTTCACTTCCCCGGAGGCACATACCCCGCCACCCGATCCGCCCCCTCGCCGAAGAAGTACTGCTCCATCTGCCCGGCGAGGTACTTGCGGGCGTTGGCGTCGGCGAGGTTCAGGCGGTTCTCGTTGACGAGCATCGTCTGGTGGCGGATCCAGCCCTGCCACGCTTCCTTCGACACGTTCTCGAACAGTCGCTTGCCGAGCTCGCCGGGGTACGGCGGAAAGTCGAGGCCTTCGGCCTCGCGACCGAGCTTCACGCAGTGGACCATGCGTGCCATGGCAACTCCTACAGGTTCTTGATCAGCACCAGTGACCGGCGCTGCAGGTTGTACAGGTTCTTGCGCTCGGCGGGCAACTCGTCGACCGAGGCGACGACGAAGCCGCGCTTCAGGAACCAGTGCATCGTTCGCGTGGTGAGCACGAACAGCTTCTTCAGGCCGGCAGCGCGTGCGCGCTGCTCGATGCGCCGGAGCAGCCGCTCGCCGTCGCCGCGGTTCTGCACGCTCGGGTTCACCGCCAGGCCGGCCATCTCTGCCATGCCGGACTCCGGGAACGCGTAGAGCGCGGCGCAGCCGAAGATCACGCCGTCGTGCTCGATGACGGTGAAGTTGCCGATCTCGCGCTCGATCAGCGCACGGTCGCGCTTGACGAGCGTGCCGTCGTCCTCCAACGGCCGCAGCAGCGCGAGCAGGCCGCCGACGTCGTCGGGGCCCGCTTCGCGCAGCGCCTCGAGCGTTTCCTCGACGAGCATCGTGCCGACGCCGTCGTGCTGGAAGAGCTCGAGCAGCACGCTGCCGTCGATGCCGAAGGGAATGACGTGCGCGCGCGCGACGCCGCCTTCGCAGGCGCGCAGCGCATGCCGCAGCGTGAAGGCGCTGTCTTCGCCGAGCGTGTCCGAAGCGAGCAGCTGTCGCGCGTCGGTTTCGGAGATCTCGCCGTGCAGCACGCCGTCTGCGCCTTCGATCGCGGTTTCGGCGAGCACGATCAGCTTGTCGGCGTCGAGTGCGACCGCCGTGCTCGCTGCCACGTCTTCCATGCTCAGGTTGAAGGCTTCGCCAGTCGGCGAGTAACCGAGCGGCGACAGCAGCACGATCGAGCCGCTCTCCAGCGTGAAGCGGATCGTGGCGACGTCGATCTTGCGCACGAAGCCCGTGTGCTGGTAGTCGACGCCGTCGACGATGCCGACCGGCCGTGCGGTGACGAGGTTGCCGGAGACGACGCGCACGGCCGAATGCGCCATCGGCGTGTTCGGCAGCCCCTGCGAGAACGCCGCTTCGAGGTCGAGGCGGATTTCGCCCGAGGCTTCCTTCGCGCATTCGAGCGCCACCGGCCCGGTGATGCGCAGCCCCTCGGCATAGGCCGCCTCGACGCCGCGCAGCCGCAGCTGCTCGTTGACCTGCGGCCGCGAGCCGTGCGCGACGACGATGCGCATGCCCATCGCGTGCAGCAGGCTGAGGTCCTGCACGAGTGCGTTCAGGCGCCCCGCCTGGATCAGCTCGCCGGGCACCGCGACGACGAAGGTCTTGCCGCGAAAGGCGTGGATGTACGGGGCGACCTGGCGCAGCCAGGAGACGAAACGAGCCTCTTCCGCGGCGGACGGGTCGGCCTCGGCAGTGGGCTGCGCAGCCGGATCCGGCTCGTGGGTGTCGTTCATCGGCGCATTATAATTTCGGTCTCATGCCATCGACGCAGCGCCCGCCCCTGCGACCGCTGCCGCCGCTGCGCTTTCCCGGGAACCTGCCGGTTTCGGCACGCCGCAACGAGATCGCCGAAGCGATCCGTCGCCATCGCGTCGTCATCGTCTGCGGCGAAACCGGCTCGGGAAAGACGACCCAGTTGCCGAAGATCTGCGCGCTTGCCGGCCGTGGCCGCGCCGGACTCATCGGTCATACGCAGCCGCGCCGCATCGCCGCCACATCGGTTGCCCGACGCATCGCCGAGGAACTCGGCTCGCCGCCGGGAACGCACGTCGGCCACAAGATCCGCTTCGACGAGCGGCTCTCGCCCGGCGCGACGATCAAGCTGATGACCGACGGCATCCTGCTCGCCGAGACGGCCTCCGACCCGCTGCTGCGCGCCTACGACACGCTGATCGTCGACGAGGCGCACGAGCGCAGCCTGAACATCGATTTCCTGCTCGGCTACCTGAAGCAGCTGCTCGAGGGGCCGCGCCGAGACGACCTGAAGCTCGTCATCACGTCGGCGACGATCGACGCCGAGCGCTTCGCGCGGCATTTCGGCCGGGTTACCGGCACCGTCGACGAACAGGGGCGGGACGTGATCGAGCCGGCGCCGGTGGTCGAGGTGTCGGGACGACTGTATCCGGTCGAGATCCGCTACCAGGGCTTCGACGACACGCACCGCGACGACGACGACGAATCCGACCTGCCGTCGCGCATCGACGAGGCGATCGGGACGCTGTGGCGCGAGGAGCCGGGCGATGTGCTCGTGTTCCTGCCCGGCGAGCGCGAGATTCGCGACGTGGCCGAGCACCTGCGCCGGCTGCACGCGCGCGAGCTCGCCGCGCGCAGCGGCTCGCCGTGGTCGCGCGGACCGATCGAGCTGCTGCCGCTGTACTCGCGGCTGTCGACTGCCGACCAGCAGCGCGTGTTCGGCGGGTCGAACGGGCGCAGGATCGTGCTCGCGACGAACGTCGCCGAGACCTCGCTCACCGTGCCCGGCATCCGCTACGTCGTCGATCCGGGCGTCGCGCGCGTGAAGCGCTACCGCTACCGCGGCAAGGTCGAGCAGCTGCAGATCGAGCCGGTGTCGCAGGCGGCGGCGAACCAGCGCGCCGGGCGCTGCGGGCGCGTTGCCGACGGCGTCTGCGTGCGGCTCTACGACGAGGCCGATTTCCTCGCGCGTCCGCGTTTTTCCGACCCGGAGATCCTGCGCTCTTCGCTCGCTGCGGTAATCCTGCGGATGAAGTCGCTGCGCCTGGATGACATCGAGCGCTTTCCCTTCGTCGACGCGCCGCCGCGCAAGGCAATTGCAGACGGCTACGCACTGCTGCAGGAGCTCGGTGCGGTCGACGAGCAGAACGAGCTCACCGCCATGGGGCGCTCGCTCGCGCGATTGCCCGTCGACCCGCGCGTTGCACGCATGCTGCTCGCCGCGCACGAGCTCGGCTGCCTGCGCGAGGTGGCGGTGATCGCGTCGGCGCTGTCGACGCAGGATCCGCGCGAGCGACCGCTCGAAGCACAGCAGGCGGCCGACCAGATGCATCGTCGTTTCGTCGACGGGAAGTCCGACTTCCTGTCGCTGGTGAAGCTCTGGGACTACTGGAGCAGCGCGCAGCGCGACCGTCACGCGAATGGCGAGTCGAACCGCAGGCTCGCGCAGCGCCTCGAGCGCGAATTCCTGTCGGTGCGTCGGCTGCGCGACTGGGCCGACGTGCGCGAGCAGCTGCTCGACGCATGTCGCGAGCTGAAGTGGAAGGAGAACGACAAGCCCGCCGCAGCCGAGGCGATCCACCGGGCGCTGCTCGCCGGGCTGCTCGGCAACCTCGGCACGAAGTCGCCCGACGATGCACAGTATCTCGGCACGCACCAGACGAAGTTCTCGATCCATCCGGGCAGCGCGCTCGCGAAGAAGCCGCCGCCGTGGGTGATGGCCGCCGAGATGGTCGATACGGCGAGGCTCTACGCGCGCACCGTCGCGCGCATCGATCCGGCGTGGATCGAGCGGGCAGCGGCGCACCTGATCCGGCGCAGCACCTCGGATCCGCACTGGTCGCGCGCGAGCGGGCAGGCGATGACGAACGAGCGCGGCACGCTGTACGGGCTCACCGTCTATGCGCAGCGGCGCGTGCCGCTCGCGCCGGTCGATGCCTCGCATGCACGCGAGCTGCTGATCCGCGAGGCGCTCGTCGCCGGGCAATGGGACACGCGCCTGCCGTTCTTCGTGCACAACCGCCGGCTCGTCGCCGAGATCGAGGCACTCGAGCAGCGCATCCGTCGTCCCGACCTGCTCGTCGACGAGCGCGATCTGTTCGACTGGTACGACGCACGCATTCCCGAAGACGTGCATTCGACGCAGGCGCTCGAACGCTGGTGGAGGGCGGCGTCGCGCGAGGAGCCGAAGCGGCTCTTCCTGTCGCGCGAGGCGCTGCTGCGCAAGGACCCCGATGCGGTGAACGCCGAAGCATTCCCGCGTGCGATCGAACTGCACGGCGCCGCTTTCGAGCTCGCCTACCGTTTCGACCCGGGCGCGGCCGACGACGGCGTCACGATGACCGTCCCGATCGCCGCACTGAACCTCGTCGACGCAAGCCGCTGCGAGTGGCTCGTTCCGGGCATGCTCGCCGACAAGGTGCAGGCGCTGCTGAAGTCGCTGCCGCAGCGGCTGCGGCGGCACCTCGTTCCGTTGCCCGAGTACGCGACCGGCTTCGTCGAACGCTGGCGCGAGCGTGCGGGATCGCGCGCGCTGGTCGACGCGATCGTCGACGACCTCGTCGCGCAGCGGGGGATGCGCGTGCAGCCGGGGGACTTCCGCGTCGAGACGGTGCCGGTGCACCTGTCGATGAACTTTCGTGTCGTCGATGCGCACGGTGGCATGCTCGCGCAGTCGAGGCAGCTGGCGGCGCTGCGCGCCGAGTACGGTGCGCGCGCGAAGGGTGCGCTGCAGCAGGCTTTCGAGCGTGCCGCGCTCGTGTCGGTGGGCGGCGTTGCGGCGCCGGGTGCGACGGGGTCGGCAGCGTCCGCGCCGTCCGCGGCAACGACGGCTGCGGCAGAGGCATCGACGTCGCGGGCGGCGGCCGCTTCGAACGCGAACGCCGACACGATCGCGCTGCCGCTCGGCCGGCGCTTCACCGACTGGTCGTTCGGCACGCTGCCCGAACGCATCGACGGCGTTCGTGCGAACGGGGCGGACGCGCAGGCGCTCGTCGGCTACCCGGCGCTCGCCGACCTCGGCGACGCCGTCGCGCTGCAGGTGTTCGACGACCCCGCGCAGGCCGCTGCCTCGACGCGGGCCGGACTCGCGCGCCTGTCCATCCTGGCGCTGAAGGAGCCGCTGAAGTTCTTCACGAAGAACATTCCCGGGTTCCAGCGCATGTCGCTGCAGTACGCGGCCTTCGGCGGTGCCGACGATCTGCGCGACGAGCTCGTTGCCGCCGTCGTCGAGCGCAGCTGCCTGGTCGATCCGCTGCCGACCGATGCGCAGGCCTTCGCCACGCGCGTGACCGACGCGCGCACGCGCATCAATCTCGTGGGCCAGGAGCTCGCGCGCACGCTCGCCGAGGTGCTCGAGGCGCATGCGCTGGTGCAGAAGAAGCTGCAGGCGGCGAAGGCGCACGCCGAGGCGAGCGAGGACGTGCGCGCACAGCTCGCGGCGCTGCTGCCGAAACGTTTCGTCTCGCGTACGCCGGCCGCACGGTTCCGCGAGCTGCCGCGCTACCTGAAGGCGATCGCGATGCGCCTGGACAAGCTGCGCGAAGTGCCCACGCGCGATGCGCGCGTGCGCGCCGAGCTCGAGCCGCTGCAGCGGCGGTGGCGGCAGATCGCGCAGCAGCGTCGCGGCCAGGCCGACGCGCGAATGGAGGAGCTGCGCTGGCTGTTCGAGGAGCTGCGCGTTTCGCTGTTCGCGCAGGAGCTGCGCACCCCGGTGCCGGTGTCGGTGAAGCGCCTGGGCAAGGCGCTCGATGCGCTGCGCGGGTGAGGCCGCTTCAGCCGGCCATCACGAGCACGGGCTGCGGACGCGTCTCGCCCGGCAGCGGTCCGATCGGATCGGAGAGCCGACCGAACAGCTCGGCGTATTCGGGCGCGCTCAGCTGGATGAGGCTGAGCAGCTTCGGCGTGATGACGACCTGCTGTCGGTCGACGTGCGCGGCCAGGCGCAGCAGCGTCTCGAGCGTGCGCGCGGTGAAGCCGGTGTGGCCGTCGGCTGCGTCGCTGCGCGCGAGCACCGCCTGCACCATCGCCGCGCGCACGACGAAGCCTTCGCGCCGTGCCTGCGACAGCAGGTTGCGCAGCGACTGTAGCCCCCAGCGCATGTCGTTCAGGCAGACGAGCAGCTGGTCGGACTCGCGATCGACGACCGTTCCGCCGGCCTCGCGCACGCGTTCGCCATACTCGGCGATCGCACGATCGGGCAGGTCGGGCGCCGGATCGCCCGGTTCGAAGCGCAGCAGGACGAGCAGGTTGAGCATGGTTGCGGGCGGCAGCTTAGCGCAGGCACGCGAGCGTCGGCGGGCCTTTCGCGACGGGCGGCCGGCTTCGGCCGACGCGGGCGTGCGCCGGTATCATGATCCGATGCAGGCCGTCCTGACCGCCTTCGGGCGCGCGATCGTCAGTCAGCTCCACCCGAAGATGCTCGCGCTGCTCCTCGTGCCTTTCGTGCTCGCGATCGTTTTCTGGGCCGCGACCGCGTACTGGCTGTGGGCGCCGATGACCGGCTGGCTGCAGGGGTGGCTGTTCGACGACGGCTGGTTGGCGAGCATCGACGCGTGGGCAGAGTCGCGCGGCTTCTCCGGCCTGTCGCAGTGGTCGGTGGCGCTGTTCGCGCTGCTGATCATCGCACCGGTGATGTTCGCTACCGCGGTGGTGCTGATCGCCGTGTTCGCGATGCCGATCGTGATCCGCCACCTCGGCAACGGTGCCTACCAGGACGTCGCGCATCAGGGATCGATGGCGATCGCGCCCAGCATCTGGAACGCGGTGTCGAGCACGGTGCTCTTTGCCGTCGGCTACCTCGTTTCGCTGCCGCTGTGGCTGATCCCGCCGCTTGCGCTCGTCGTGCCGTGGCTGTGGTGGAGCTGGCTCACGGCGCGCGTGATGCGCTTCGACAGCCTGGTCGAGCACGCGAGCAGCAGCGAGCGCAGTGCCGCGATCACCGCGCATCGGCGCAACTACTTTCTGCTGGCGCTGCTCGTCACGCTGCTGAACTACGTGCCGCCGCTGTTCCTCATCACGCCGGTGCTGTCGGCGCTGGCATTCGGCCACTACTCGCTCGCGCTGCTGCGGCAGCGCCGGGCGGCGAACGAGGCAGGACCGCAATGGGTTTCGGACTGATCGTCGTCGGCGACGAGATCGTCTCGGGCAAGCGCCAGGACCGCCATTTCGCGCGCGTCGTCGAGATGCTGCGCGGACGCGGGCTTGCGCTCGCGTGGGCGCACTTCATCGGCGACGACCGCGAGGCGATCGCCGCGCTGCTGCGTCGCACTTTTGCCGGCGAAGACGTCGTATTCTGCTGCGGCGGCATCGGTGCGACGCCCGACGACCACACGCGACAGGCGGCCGCCGCCGCGCTCGGCGTCGAGCTCGTGCTGCACCCGCAGGCGGCCGAGCTGATCGCACAGCGCATCGCCGAGATGGCGGCCGAGAGCGGCGGCAGCGCTGACCTCGCGCTGGCCGAGAATCGGCAACGGCTGAAGATGGGCGAGTTTCCCGTCGGCGCCGAGATCCTGCCGAACCCGTTCAACCGGATTCCCGGCTTCGCCGTCGGCCGGCACTTCTTCGTTCCCGGCTTTCCCGTGATGGCGTGGCCGATGATCGAGGCGGTGCTCGATTCGCGTTTCGCCGACCGCTTCCATCGTGATCCTCGCGGCGAACGTTCGTTCCTCGTCTTCGGTCTCGCCGAGTCGACGATCACGCCGCTGATGGAGCGCATCGAGAGCGACTACGCCGACGTGCGCGTCTTCAGCCTGCCGTCGGTAGGCGAGGACGGCGGGCGCCGGCACATCGAGCTCGGCGTGCGGGGTCCGGCTCCGGCCGTCGACGAAGCCTTCGATACGCTGCGTACGGGTGTCCACGCGCTCGGCGGCGAGATCCGTTGACGAACCCGCGTTCGAGAAGGAGGTGAACGCTCGAATGAATGCCCCTGTGGAGCCGGCCCTGCGGCAGGCGTCGCTCGACGATCGCTATTCGGCGACCGAAGGAACCGTCTATCTCACCGGGACGCAGGCGCTCGTGCGCCTGCCGATGCTGCAGCGACAGCGCGACGTTGCGGCCGGCCTGAATACCGCCGGCTACATCTCCGGCTATCGCGGCTCGCCGCTCGGCGGATACGACCAGGCGCTGGAGAAGGCACGCTCGCATCTCGACGCGAATCACATCCGCTTCGTTCCCGGCCTGAACGAGGATCTTGCCGCGACGGCGATCTGGGGTACCCAGCAGATCGAAGTGATGCCCGACGGGCGCTACGACGGCGTGTTCTCGATCTGGTACGGCAAGGGGCCGGGCGTCGACCGCAGCGGCGACGTCTTCCGTCACGCCAATCACGCCGGCACCGCGCGTCACGGCGGCGTGCTCGCGCTGGCCGGCGACGACCACGGTGCGAAATCGTCGACGGTTGCTGCGCAGACCGACTTCGTGTTCCAGGCGGTGTCGATCCCGGTGCTCTCGCCGGCCACCATCCAGGACTACGTCGACTTCGGGCTGCTCGGCTTTGCGATGTCGCGATTCGCCGGCCTGTGGGTCGCGATGAAGGCGGTTACCGATACCGTCGAATCGGCGGGCATCGTCGACGTGTCGCGCGATCGCCTGCGTATCGTGCTGCCCGAGGACTTCGGGATGCCTGCCGGCAGCTTGAACCTGCGCTGGCCGGAGGAGCCGTTCCTGAAGCTCGAGGAGCGTCTCTCACGCTACAAGCTGCCGGCGGCGCTCGCCTTCGCGCGGGCGAACCGGCTCGATCGCAACGTCTTCGGCCGGGCGGACGGCGAGCCTGCACGGCTCGGCATCGTCTCGAGCGGCAAGAGCTGGCTCGACGTCATGCAGGCGCTCGCCGACCTCGGCCTCGACGAAGCCGCGGCGCGTGCGCTCGGCATCCGCGTCATGAAGGTCGCGATGCCGTGGCCGCTCGAGCCCGATGCGATGCGCGCTTTCGCTGAAGGATGCGAGGAGCTGCTCGTCCTCGAGGAGAAGCGGGCGCTGATCGAGACGCAGCTCAAGGAGCTGCTGTATGCGCTGCCCGGGCGGCCGCGTATCGTCGGCAAGACCGATGAGAATGCCACGCCGCTTGCGCCCGACTACGGCGAGCTCACGCCGGGATTCTGCGCGCGCCTGATCGCGCAACGACTGGCGCGCTGGCGTGAAGCGCCCGACGACGCACGCGGCGTGCGCGCCGAAGACGTGCGCGCGCGCATCGACGCGCGGCTTGCCGAGCTCGACGCGCGCGAGCGCGCACCCGCGCGCCGCTTCGAGACGATCGAGCGCATTCCGTACTTCTGCTCGGGCTGCCCGCACAACACGTCGACGCGCGTGCCGGAGGGCTCGCGCGCGCTCGCCGGCATCGGTTGCCACTACATGGCGCAGTGGATGGACCGCGATACGGCGACCTTCACCCAGATGGGTGGCGAAGGCATGACGTGGGTGGGTCTTGCGCCCTTTACCGACACGAAGCACGTCTTCCAGAACATCGGCGACGGCACCTGGTTTCATTCCGGATCGCTCGCGCTGCGCCATGCGGTGGCGACGAACACCCGGATGACCTACAAGATCCTGTTCAACGACGCGGTGGCGATGACCGGCGGCCAGCGCCACGACGGCGCGCTGACGCCGCAGCGCATCGCGCAGCAGGTGCGCGCCGAAGGCGTGCGCCGTGTCGTCGTCGTCACCGACGAACCCGACAAGTATCCGTCGGAGTACTTCGACGCCGACATCGACGTGCATCACCGCAACCGGCTCGACGAAGTGCAGCGCGAGCTGCGCGACTACGACGGCGTGTCGGTGCTGATCTACGACCAGACCTGCGCCGCCGAGAAGCGCCGGCGGCGCAAGCGCGGCGAGTTTCCCGACCCGCCGAAGCGCGTCTTCATCAACGAGGCGGTCTGCGAAGGCTGCGGCGACTGCGGCGTGCAGTCGAACTGCGTGTCGATCGAGCCCGTCGAGACCGAGCTCGGACGCAAGCGGATGATCAACCAGTCCTCGTGCAACAAGGACTACTCCTGCGTGAACGGCTTCTGCCCGAGCTTCGTCACCGTGCACGGAGGTCGCGTGCGACGCGCACTGCCGGCACGCGCGGCGGACGGCTCGGTGCGCGCCGTCCTGCCCGACGTGCCGCTGACGTCACCCGCGCTGCCCGGAGTCGGCCGCGCGTACTCGCTGCTCGTTACCGGCATCGGCGGCACCGGCGTCGTCACGATCGGCCAGCTGCTCGGCATGGCCGCGCATCTCGAAGGTCGCGAGGTGACGGTGCTCGACATGGCGGGGCTCGCGCAGAAGAACGGTGCCGTGATGAGCTTCGTGCGCTTCGCCGAAGCGGGGCAGCCGCTGTATGCGCCGCGCATCGGCGTGGCCGGAGCCGACGCCGTGCTCGGCTGCGATCTCGTCGTCACCGCCGGGCGCGAGGCGCTCGCGCGGATGAGCGGCAGCACGCGCGTCGTTGCGAACGTGGCGGGCACGCCGACCGCCGACTTTACCCGCAACCCCGACTGGAAGTTCCCGGCCGGCGGCATGCAGTCGGCGATCGCCGATGCGGTCGGCGCGGCGAACGTCGATTTCGTCGACGCGACCCGGCTGGCGAGCGCGCTGCTCGGCGATGCGATCGCGGCGAACTTCTTCCTGCTCGGCTATGCGTGGCAGCGTGGATTGCTGCCGTTGTCGGCCGCGGCGATCGATCGGGCGATCGAGCTCAACGGCGTCGCGCTCGAGCAGAACCGTACCGCCTTCGCCTGGGGACGCGCTGCGGCTCTCGATCCGGCCCGGGTCGAGGCAGCGGCGAATGCTGGTCGCGACACGAGCGCGATCACGTTCACCGGCAGGCCGACACCAGTGTCGGGCCGGCCGATACCAGTGTCGCAGCGCCTGTCGTCATCGCTCGACGAGACGATCGCGCGCCGCGTCGATTTCCTTGTCGACTACCAGGACGAGCGCTATGCCTCGCGCTACCGCGCGCGGGTCGAGCGCGTGCGCAGCGCCGAGCGCGCACTCGTCGGCGAGGGCCGGCTCGCGCTCACCGAAGCGGTCGCGCGCAATCTGTTCAGGTTGATGGCCTACAAGGACGAGTACGAGGTTGCCCGGCTGTATACCAACGGGGAGTTTCGCGCTCGCCTGAACGAGCAGTTCGAGGGCGACTTCCGCCTGAGCTTCCATCTTGCGCCGCCGCTGCTGGCGAAACGCAACGCGAAGGGCGAGCTCGTCAAGCGCGAGTACGGCGCGTGGATGATGAATGCGTTCGGTGTGCTTGCTCGGCTGCGTCGGCTGCGTGGAACGGCCTTCGATCCCTTCGGGCGTACTGCAGAACGTCGTACCGAGCGGCAGCTGATTGCCGACTACGAGTCGACGATCGACCGGTTGCTCGACTCGCTCGATGCCGGGCGCCTTCCGCTGGCCGTGCATATCGCGTCGATTCCGGAGGACATCCGCGGCTTCGGGCACGTGAAGGAGCGCAATCTGGCGGCGGCACGGGCGCGATGGGCGGAGGAGATGGCACGCTGGGACGCGCCCGTCGTCGTCGAGGCCGGATAAGCGGGATCGGCCGGGCAGGGCACGCGCGGAACCGCGGTCATCGCTTGTACGGAGCGCGGTGCGCGAAAACGGGGCGCCGTGCGCGAAAACGCAGCGCCGTGCGCGAAAAAAAACCCGGCCGAAGCCGGGTTTCTGCTCGATGCGGTACGGACCGATCAGGCGGACTTGCGCTGAGCGGCGCGCGCGGCAACGTTCGACGACGTCTTCGCGGCGGCAGCCATGTTCGCCTCGGCGACTTCGACGGCCTGCTTGGTCGCCTTGTTCACCTGGTCGAAGGTGCTGTTCGCGGCGCTGACGGCCTGCTTCATCAGCGTGACCACGCCTTCGCTGCCGGCGGGCATGTTGCGCGCGAGCGTATCGATGGCCGCGTAGATCTGGCGATTGCTTTCGGCGTACTGGCGCTCGAACAGGCGCGCGAGCTCGCTGCCGGTTTCGTTGGCGATCTCGTAGACGTGCTTGTAGTAGGCGGCAACCTTGTCGGTCGTCGGCTGCACCGAGGTCGTCGCGAGGTCGGCCCACTGCTTGGGATCCTTGACGTCGACGAGCGAACGCAGCGTTTCGGTCGACTCTTCCAGCGAGGTCTTGGTCGCCTGGACGTTCAGCGCGGCCAGTTTCTCGAAGCCGGCGATCGATGCGGCGGTGGCGTTCTGGAGGGTTTCGAGGGCGGATTTCTGCAACTGAACCAGTTGCTCGGGGTTCGTGATCATGTCTTCGTTTCCTGTATTCGATTTTGGGGGGAGGGAGCGGCGTTTCGGCTTTATGCTGCAACGCAACAATCGCTAGTTTACGGTATGCAGCCTCGATGTCAAGATTTTTTTGTTGCACTGCAACGGAATGATGGCGGAGGCAATTTCCGCTGCGTCGGAAATGTCAAGGACCGATGCGCCATCCGTCGCGAAAAAGCGACCGATCATCGAGAAAGCGGTTCAAAAATCAGCGCCAAGTTACTCAATACGTTGCGTTTTCAGTAGACTCGCCGCTCGGGGGAAAGTGCGGGTTCTCGGAGACGGCAGATGGCGGTTGGATCGCAGCGGGGCTGGCGACGCGCGGGCGTCGCTTTCTTGATTTCCTTCGCTTTTGCCTGGGTATTGCAGCCAGGGGTCGCCAATGCCTCGGGCAAGCGAGCCGCAGGCAGTTCGGAGTCTGCGGCAGCGAAGAAATCGGCCAGTGCAGGGAAGGCGGCACGCAAGGCGACGCCCTCGAACGCCCGCAAGAAGGCCACTCGCCCGAAGGCCAACACCCGCGCCTCCGGCGCATCGGGCGCCAAGCGGGCGAAGGCGACCGCCGATGCCCGCGCACGTTCGGCCGCGCGCGCCCGCACCGGCAACGTCGTTCGCGCTGCTGCCCGGCCGTCGATCGGCCACGCGTTCGGGCTGCACGACGTGGACGATCCGCTGTCGCTGCAGTCGGCCGTCGCGCTCGTGGTCGACCAGCGCAGCGGCGAGGTGCTGTTCGAGAAGAATCCGCACGCGGTGCTGCCGATCGCCTCGATCAGCAAGCTGATGACCGCGATCGTCGTGCTCGACGCCGGGCTGCCGCTCGACGAGATGCTCGAGATCTCCAGCGCCGACGTCGACACCGAGCGAAACACGCGCTCGCGGCTGCGCACCGGTACGCGCCTGACGCGCGACGAGCTGCTGCACCTGTCGCTGATGTCGTCGGAGAACCGCGCGGCACACGCGCTCGGCCGTCACTATCCCGGTGGAATGTCGGCCTTCGTCGCGAAGATGAACCGCAAGGCGCTCGAGCTGGGAATGACGAACACCGGTTTCGTCGAGCCGACCGGCCTGTCGAGCAGCAATGTCTCCAGCGCGCACGACCTCGCCCTGCTCGTGCAGGCGGCATCGCGCTACCCGCTGATCCGCGAATACTCGACGGCGAGCGCGCTTTCGGTCGATACCGGCTACCGCACCGAGAGCTATCGCAACACGAACCGCCTCGTCGATCGCAGCGACTGGGAGATCGGCCTGCAGAAGACCGGCTTCATCTCCGAGGCGGGCAACTGCGTCGTCATGCAGACGCGTATCGATTCGCGGCCGGTCGTCGTCGTGCTGCTCGATGCCACGCAGCGAGCGGCTCGCGTCCGTGACTCGATGCGCATCCGTGAATGGCTCGAAGGTCTGGGCGCGAGCGGTGTGCAGCGCGTTTCGCATCCCGAAGTCGAAGCGAAGCGGCCGACCCGCGAAGCCGGCGCGAGCAGCGTTTAGCGTCTCGATCGACCCAGGCAGGGGCGGGTCAGGAGGCGGCCCGATCGTCGGTGTCGTAGCCGAGCGATGACGAGATTCCGTCGGCGGTGCGGCACAGCTGCTCGATCCAGTCGTCCTGGATGAAATCGGCCGGCGCCGAGATCGACAGGCCTGCAACGAGCTTCCCGCTGTCGTCGCGTATGCCGGCGGCAATGCAGCGAACCCCGAGCTCGAGCTCCTCGTTGTCGCGTGCGTAGCCGCGGGCGCGCACGAGCGAGAGCTCGCGCTCGAGCTGTGCCGGATCGGTGATGCTGTTGCGGGTGTGCCCGGCGAGCCCGGTGCGCGCTGCGTAGGCGCGAACGACCCGCGGATCGTCGACGGCGAGAAAAAGCTTGCCCACCGACGTGAGGTGCAGCGGAGCCCGCCCGCCGACCGCGCGCACGACCTGCATCCCCGAGCGCTCGGAGACGGCGCGTTCGATGTAGACGATCTCGTCGCCCTGGCGGATCGACAGGTTGACCGTCTGGCCGGTGGCGCGATGCAGTTCGCGCATGGCACCGAGCGCGGCATCGCGCACGTTCATTCGCGCCTTGACGAGGTTGCCGAGTTCGAGCAGGCGGATGCCGAGCTGGTAGGAACCCGGCTCGGCGCGATCGACGAAGCGCGCGGTGACGAGGTCGTTCAGGATGCGATGCGCGGTGGACGGATGCAGCCCGGTGCGCAACGACAGCTCCTTCAGGCTCACCGGGTCGCGCTGCTCCGCGAGCGCGTCGAGCAGCGAGACGAGGCGTTCGATGACCTGGATCGCGGTGCGACCCTCTTCATTGGGCGACAATCGGGGGCGGGGCATCGGTGCTTTCGATTCCGAGCAGCCTGAAGGGAGAGGATAGCACGATGCGCGAGCGCATCCTGCAATGTGAAACTGTATGCAGACGCAGGAAGGTTCACGGACGCCCGGTCCGGTCGTTGCACGGCATGCGACGCGGATGATCGGGCCGGGCCTTGCGCGCGTGCTCTGGCGCTCGCTCGCGGTCGTCTCGGTGGTGCTCGGCGCGATCGGCATGGTGCTGCCGGTGATGCCGACCGTTCCGTTCCTGATCGTCGCTGCATGGGCGGCGAGCCGGGGCTGGCCACGCCTCGAGACCTGGCTGCTCGAGCATCCCCGCTACGGGCTGCAGATTCGGCGCTGGCGCGAGCACGGCGCGATTCCGCGACGTGCGAAGTGGTTCGCGTCGCTGATGATGGTTGCCAGCGTCGGCTCGCTCGCGCTGTCGCCGGCAGCACTCTGGCTCAAGCTCGCCGTGCCGGCGTTCATGGCGGTCGTGGCGCTGTGGCTGTGGACGAGGCCGGACGCGTAGGAAGGAAAAAGCGGCAAAACCGGGGTCAGACCACGGTTTCGCTTGCGAAACCGTGGTCTGACCCCGGTTTTGCCGCTTTTTCCATCTGACCCCGATTCTCAGACCCAGCGCCGAAGCGCTCCCAACGGGTCGTGCGCGAGTGCGATCGAGATCATCATCGCGAAGCAGGCGAGCGCCGCGATCGACCAGGCGATGCGCGACGTGGTCGATCGCGCGCGGCGCAGCGCCATCGTGCCCAGGCCGATGTAGACGAGCAGCAGTGTGATCTTCGCCGCCAGCCACGGGACGACGAGGGGGTTCAGCTGCAGTACGTGCAGCAGCAGCAGCGCCGCGGCGAGCAGGCCGGTGTCGATCAGCCAGCTCGCGCGGCGTGCCGCGTTCGAAGCGCTCCAGCGCGCGCCCGCAATCGTTGCCAACGCGCGCGCAGTGAACAGCGTGCCGCTCGCGGCGACGAATCCGATGTGGGCCAGCCGGATCTGCGGGTAGAGGTCGAGCAGCAGCGCTGATGCCATCCGTAGGTCGTCAGCGGATCGTGAAGTCGATCACGATCTCGCCGGGATTGCGGCTCACGTACTTGATGTCGACGTGCTCGCCGAAGCGGTCGAGGATCTGGTCGAGCAGTGGCAGCGGGTCGTGGTCGTTCATGAAGCGCATCGTCTCGCCGGGCTGCAGCGCGCCGAGCGCGCCGAAGATCGCCGAGTGACGGAAGCGTCGCGCGACACCGCGCGCGTCGAAGGGGTAGGTGGTGTCGTTCAGGATCTGCAGGGGGTTGTCCGACATTTCGCTGCTCCGGTGAGCGAAGGCGCTGGCCGCGTGACGGGCTCGTTCGCCAAAAGCGGAATCTAAAATGACGCTTTTCGCACGTCAAGTCTCCGCGCGCAATTCGGCTCGCTCGGCGCGCATCGCTTCGTGCAACGCGCGCGCGCATTGCCCGACCAGCGCCGGGCCGCGGTAGATGAGTCCGGTGTACAGCTGCACCAGCGTCGCGCCGGCAACGAGCTTTGCGCGTGCGTCGTCGGCCGACAGGATCCCGCCGACGCCGATGATCGGATAGCCGCGCGGCAACGCCGCGCGCAGCGCGCGGATCACGCGGTTCGACGCTTCGAACACCGGCGCGCCCGACAGTCCGCCGGTCTGCGTCGCGTGCCGTAGACCGGCGACCGCATCGCGCGAGATGGTGGTGTTGGTGGCGATCACCGCATCGATCCGGTGTTGCACCAGCAGGCGGGCGATCGCGTCGATCTGCGCATCGTCGAGATCGGGGGCGATCTTCAGCGCAAGCGGCACCCTTCGCCCGTGCGTCTGTGCAAGCTCGTCGCGCCGGGAGCGCAGTGCGTCGAGCAACTCGTCGAGCGCGTCCTGCGACTGCAGCTCGCGCAGCTTTGCGGTATTCGGCGACGAGACGTTCACGGCGACGTAGCTCGCGTGCGGGTAGACCCGCTCGAGGCCGATCCGGTAGTCGTCGACGGCGCGCTCGATCGGCGTGTCGGCGTTCTTGCCGATGTTGATGCCGAGTACGCCTCGATAGCGCGCGCGCGCGACGTTGGCGACGAAGGCGTCGAGGCCGTCGTTGTTGAAGCCCATCCGGTTGATCAGCGCTTCGCGCTGCGGCAGGCGGAACAGCCGCGGGCGAGGGTTGCCGGGCTGCGGTCGCGGCGTGACCGTGCCGACTTCGACGAAGCCGAAGCCGAGCGCGGCGAGCGCGTCGATGTGCGCGGCGTTCTTGTCGAGGCCGGCGGCGAGACCCACGCGGTTGCGAAAGCGCAGCCCCATCACCTCGACCGGATCGTCCACCGGACAGCCGGCGAGTGCGCGAATGCCGCCGAGGCGTCCGGCGCCGTCGAGAGCGCGCAGCGTGAGCTCGTGGGCGGTCTCCGCGTCGAGGGCGAACAGCAGCGGGCGGGCGACCGCGTACGGGATCATCGCGGTGCGGAGGCTGCGCGTTCCTCGACCCGGAGCCATTCGCCGTCGTGCAGGCACTCCAGTGGCCGGAAGCGCGACTTGTACGACATCTTCGGACTCTGCTCGATCCAGTAACCGAGATACAGGTACGGCAGCTCGAGGTGACGACACTGCTCGATCTGCCAGAGGATGTTGTAGGTGCCGTAGCTTGCCGAAGCGACGTCCGGATCGAAGAAGGTGTAGACCGACGACAGCCCGTCGTCGAGCACGTCGATGATCGACACGATGCGCAGCGTGCCGTCGCCGTCGCGGAACTCGACCAGGCGCGTGTTGACCTTGCTCTGCAGCAGGAACTGCGCGTACTGCTCGCGGCTGTCCTGGTCCATGCCGCCGCCGGAATGGCGGCTCGCCTGGTAACGCAGGTACAGCGCGTAGTGCTCGGGCGAGAAGCCGAGCCGCGCCACCAGCGTGCGCAGCGTGCCGTGCGTCTTCATCGCCCGGCGCTGGCTGCGGTCGGGCGCGAACGCGGCCACCGGAATGCGCACCGGCACGCAGGCGCGGCAGCCGTCGCAGTGCGGTCGATAGGTGAAGATGCCGCTGCGCCGGAAGCCGGCGCGGACGAGATCGCCGTAGACGTCGGCGTTGATCAGGTGGTTCGGCGTAGCGACCTGGGAGCGTGCCAGGTGCCCGGGCAGGTAACTGCAGGGATACGGTGCAGTGGCGTAGAACTGCAGTGCCGAGAACGGCAGTTCCTTCAGGTGCGTCATGCGTGCGGCAACTCGATACGCATCGTTCGCCAATCGGGCGAGGGCCTGCGAACGAGCTCGTCGACCCTCGCGAGAAACGCCGCGCGCGGTACTTCGCGCGCACC
Source organism: uncultured Limnobacter sp. (assembly GCA_964538505.1). Lineage (GTDB taxonomy): Bacteria > Pseudomonadota > Gammaproteobacteria > Burkholderiales > Burkholderiaceae_E > Zeimonas. The sequence continues at coordinate 144,973 of CAZIDY010000001.1, forward strand.
GAGCGATGCGAGGTGACGGGTGCTCTGCTGGCAGTCTATCACGCTGAATTCATGCGCCTCGAGCAGTCGCGCGAGCGAAACCAGCGCGGCTTTCGATGCGTCGGGCTCGCGCGCGAACATCGATTCGCCGTAGAACATGCGCCCGATCGCCACGCCGTACAGTCCGCCGACGAGCCGCTCGCCGTTCCACACTTCCACCGAGTGCGCGGCACCGAGCCGATGCAGCGCGCCGTAGCCGGCGCGGATCGCATGTGTGATCCAGGTGCCGTCCTGGTCGGCGCGGGGCGCCGCGCATTCGAGCATCACGCGATCGAAGCAGACATCGAGCGTGACGCGCCAGCGTGCATCCCGGTGTGCGGCGCGCAGTGTCTTGCGCAGCGAGCGCGACACGCGCAGCTCCGCGATGTGCAGCACCATGCGCGGGTCGGGCGACCACCACAGCACCGGCTGGCCGTCGGTGTACCAGGGGAAGATGCCACGGTGGTAGGCCTCGAGCAGGCGCTCCACCGACAGCTGCGTGCTGGCCGCGAGCAGTCCGTTGGGCACGCGCCAGGCGAGCGACGGATCGGGCAGCGGGTCGCCCGGGCCGAGCCAGGCGAGCACACGACGCGGCGAACGGGTCATCGTATTCGCGCCTCAGCTGCAGCGCATCAGCTGCCTGCAGTAGCGCTCGATCGGAATTGCCGTCGTCGTGTCGCCGACCGGGCGATGCTCGTCGCCGCCATGCTCGAGCGCCAGCTTCATCGCAAACTGGTCGAAGAACGCGTCGAACAGCTCGCCGCCGCGTGTGCCGACGGCGTACAGCGTGTCGTCTGCAGCGTCGTGCTCCAGCACGATCGTCGCCAGCGGTTGCGTCGCCGGCCCTGCCAGCACCCTTGCGCCCGCGGCCGGGTCGTACTGGCTGTGCTCGGCGCAGCAGTGGATCACCTGTGCGCGACGGGTGATCGCCGACGGTTCGTCGCGATAGTTGATGAACGTGATCTCGCGCGTCGGGTACGCCATCCGGTGCGCACAGATTGCCGAGAACGCGACGATCGAAGCCCGGGGGCCTACACCGCCTTCCCAGGTGTAGCGCTCGTTGTCTTCCGTTTCGAGCCGCACCGAGCGTTGCGTCGGCTTGTCGAGATCGATCAGGAAGGCCGGTGTGCCGACGAACGGGTAGGGAAAGACGAGAGCGGTGCGCCGCGCGATCGACGCTGCCTTCAGCGGCTCGCCATCGCTCCCGAGCAGCCGCGCACGGGGCCAGTTGCGCGACGGCGTGGCTGCAGAGGCGTGCTGCCCCGCCACTGCGTGCTGTGCCTGCGAGACCGGATCGGCCGCTGCCGCGGCCACCGCGCACCCGAACAGGAACTGGCGACGACGCATGCGAGGCCCCTCCGATGCGCTGGATGAAGTCAGATGGGCGGGCGACGCGGCCCGACCGCCCCGGAATGCATCGACCACGTACCCTCGCGCCGGTCGGCGAAGAACCAGCGAAGCGCCTGCGCCACGGTGCGAAACGCGAGCGAGTCCCAGGGGATCTCGTCCTCGCGGAACAGCTTCGCCTCGAGGCTCTCCGGGCCGGGTTCGAAGTCCGCGTCGAGCAGTGCCGCACGGAAGAACACGTGCACCTGGTTCACGTGCGGTACGTCGACCATGGCGAACGGCGCGCCCAGCTCGATGCGTGCGCCCGCCTCCTCGACGGTCTCGCGCTCGGCGCCCTCGGCCGTGGTTTCGCCGTTCTCCATGAAGCCGGCCGGGAGCGTCCAGAAACCGTAGCGCGGCTCGATCGCGCGTCGGCACAGCAGCACGCGGTCTTCCCAGGTGCAGATCGTCCCGAGAACCATGTTCGGGTTCTGGTAGTGGATCGTTCCACAGTTCGCGCAACAGTAGCGTGGCCGGTTGTCGCCGGGCGGGACGCGCGATTCGACCTCGTGGCCGCAGACCGAGCAGAAGTTCATGGTGTGAACGGGTTGGCGGACGAGTGTAGCAGCGGGCAAGCGAGCGGGCCGCAGTGCGTTTGCGGTGGGCGCTGCAAGTGGACTATAATTGCAGGTTCCAGACGCGGGGTGGAGCAGTCTGGCAGCTCGTCGGGCTCATAACCCGAAGGTCGCAGGTTCAAATCCTGCCCCCGCAACCAGATACCTCGTAGTGGCGCGGGTTTCCGGCCGATAGGCGCCGGAAACCCGCCTTCTACCCATCATCCTGAAAATGCAGCTCGGCGGCCGAACCTTCTCGTGATGGTTCTCCTGCCGGCTATGGCACGCCGTAGCGCCCCTACAGCGTGCGCTATCACGCGGATTTCCACGCTTCGAGGAAGCGCGGGATCGCCTGCAGGCATCGCTGCGCACCGACTTCGATATTTCCGACGCGGAGCAGCGTCCTACCGGCTTCGACCCACGGTTCTAACCGAGCACCACCGTGGCTACTTCGGGTGTCGTCTGATGCTCAGGAGGGTAGCGGTGTCTCTTTCGATTTCCAGGAACATCTGCCAGCTGTGGTGGCTGTCCAGATCGATCGCGAATCGCTTCGGCTTGTAGCCGCTGAGCGCGTGGAATCGAAGTGACGAAGGCCGCGGATCGCGCATCAGATCCTTGAGCGCCTGATCGACGGCCGCCTGCTGATTCGAATCCAGCCCGCGATAGTCGCGATCGAAGCGACGGGAGGGAACCACCCGCGCGATGCGCACTGTAGCGGGGCCTTACCGCCGAAGAAACGCGATCAGTTCGTCCGCCTTGTCGAATGGCTCTGATGCAGGGCCCGACGCCACGCCATCGTGGACGGAAATGGCGACGATGAGTTCGTTGATCGCCTCATCGAGACCACGCACTGCTTCGATGGCGCGCTCGTAGACCTCGACGACACCGTCGTCTTCATTCAGCCGGGTGTCGCTTTGGGCGGCCGCGACGCACGCGTTGAAGCGGCTCAGCAGGTTCGCGCATACGTCCTGACCCATCGAGAACACTTCGACATTCTTGCCGTCCGGGTCGAGCTCGGCCTTCTCGCTGCCAGAAACGATCCTGGTGGTCAGGTCGCGCACACCCTCGGCTGCCCCATCGAGCAGCTTGCTGATGCCGATGACCTGTTCGACCGTTTTCTCGATCAGCCGCAGCAGTTCGAGACTGCGTTGCGCCTCCGCCTCGACGCGGCGCGCCACGCTCATCTCCGATCCGCCTTCGAAGCAGCAGACCCCAAGCCCCATGACGTGCCTTCTCCTTTGCCGGTTGCGACGACCCCGCAAAGCGCGGCTTTCGATCATGCCACGGAACCGACCCGACGGTCGACCGGCCCTCGGTCCCGACCGCCGCACGTCTGGAGGCGCCGTAGTGATGAGCGGTCCAAGTGCTCGCCGACGATAACGCCCTCAGCGAGCTGCACAAGGCGAAAGCCAACTACTCGGCACGCGGTAACACCTCTGCCGAAGCACCCGCGGCGGAAGACGAGCCACGCCGCGACGGCGGTTCGTCCGCGCCCGCATTGGCGTCGGGCGAAGATTGAACGAACTCATCCCCCCTACAGCAGCCGACGTGACTTTTTCGCCAATGCCGCCGGCGCCGGCCGACATTTCAGCCGGAGAGCGTCGGACCATTTCACCGTTTATTAGCAATCTTGGGGTGAATGGCAGAGATGATCGACCAACTTCCGGCCTCGGGTTTTCTTCGCGATCGACAGATCGTCGGTGATCCCAAGGCAGATCCGCCGATTCCCGCGCTCCTGCCGATCGGGCGTTCGACCTGGTGGGCAGGCGTACGAGCCAAGAAGTACCCGCAGCCGGTGAAACTCGGACCGCGTACGACCGCATGGCGTGTCTCGGATATCCGGGCGTTGTTGGAGCGACTGTCGGAGGAGGGCGGAGGTGCCTAGCACGGGTCCGAGCGCGAGCACATCGCCCGCATGGCGCAGATGATGGGGGGCTGATCCCGATGGCGCGTCGGGGCCGCACTCCATCCGATCCGCGCGGGGGACACGTTCGCGTGTACTGGACGCTGATCGACTCGCCTGCGTGGCGTGCGCTCGCCCATGCCGACGTACGTGTGTATGTCGCGATGCGGCGTCGCCTGGGCAAGACGAATAACGGCGACATCGATGCGACGCTCGCGACGATGCGCGCGCACGGCATTAAGAGCACATCGACCCTTGCGAAGTCGCTGCGTGCGCTCGAAGTGCTCGGCTTCATCGTCAAGACCCGGCAGGGCGGCATCGCCAATGGCGGGAAGTTGTGCAGCCTCTACCGCTTCACGGACGAACCGACGTTCGATCTGCCGAAGATCGAGCAAAAGGCAACGCCAGCCACGAATGACTGGGAGCGGTTCACGTCGATTGCTCACGCGCAGGCCGTACTACGCGATGCGCACCGATCTGCGCGCCGTCCGGAAATTGAGTCGAAGCCTCGAAATTCGAGTCGGAGCGCTTCGAATTTCGAGTCGGAAGGACGATTTCCCGACTCGAATTTCGAGGTAGTGCCTGATTCTCCGGCTCGAAAATCGAGTCGGATAAATGGAAGTCCAATCGCCCGGAGAAGCGCATGAGCATTAGCTTTGCGTCGACTCCCGGTGCCCGGGGGCGTGAAAACGGCTCCGCCTCGAAATTCGAACACCTATGCATTGTTGCCACTCCTACGCGAGGGATGTGCACTCCGAGGTGCGACTCGGAGCGTCTGATCGCATGGATGCCTTCGTGGTCGGAGCACCGGCCTTCGCCACTTCTGGGCGATGCGACGAACACATGACGCGTTCGGGCGGCCGGTCGTGGAGCCGGCGCAACTGTCGCTCACGGAGCGTGTCGAACTCATCCGGCAGGCTGCTGCCGCGCTTGCTGCGGGTGAAACGCCGGATGACTATGCAGCGCACCACCTCGGCCGGTCACTTCTGCGGTGGGTGGAGGGAGAGGATTTCGAGCAGGCCGCAGGCGTCCGTCCCCCTCGAGGTTCGCGTGCTTCAGCAGAACGAGCGCGATCGACTCGTCGTTCACTTCGCCGCCGCCGTGGGGTCGGACCGGCAGGCTGCGCTGGTCCTTCGTGGCGAGCAGGACTGCCCGCAGGCTCTTGCCGCGAAAGCACAGCAGTTGCGTGCGCAAGGCGCCCCCAAGTCAGCCGCAGGCATCTGGAAGGCAAGGCGCCGCGCTTCCTCGCATCGGGGATGAGAGGGTGATGGGTATGGTTCCTCGGCATGAAGACCAAACCGAAGGACGACGCCCGGATCGAGTTGGCAGACAACCTCGAGCTCGCTGTGGTGATCGACAAGCAGCGTTTGTGCGCACGGATGAGTCCGCAACTGCACGGGTATTGGCCGGCGCGCTGTTACAGCTCGCTCGGGAAAACTCACGTCGGCATGGCGCGGGTGAACCTCGAGGGGCTCGAGTTCCTCAAGAGCGGCCAGCCGATGCAGGGCGCGGTGAAGCGCTTCGTGCAGGCGATGTCGGCCGCCGAGCAGGCGAGCCTGCTGGAACGAGGCGGCGACCCCGGCCGGCAGGCGGTCGACCGGCTGATGGCGGAGACGTTTGCGAAAGCCTACGACTCCGACGACCTGGTGCAGCTCTACGCGCAGGCGCAGGATCCGGAGGCGCGCGTATTGGCCCCGCTGGCGCCGGCCAGCCGGCGCGATGAGTCAGCTTGAAGATGCAGGCGTCTGCGACGTGCGCCCGACTGTGACGGACGCCGCACGGGTGGCGGTGAATGCGGCTCGACGGGGCATATCGCTGGCGAAACTCGCGCAACAGCAAGACATTGACCTCGAGCCCAATTCGCAGGCAGTGGTGCGGTTCTTCGCGCAGAATGCGAGAAGCGCGCGCCGCATGGGTGAGGGTCTGCAATCGCTGGCCGAGCGCGCCTACGCTGAGGCTACGCGCCCCGAGGCCGGTATGTTCGGCCCGGTAGAGCGCCGCTCGCGTGAAGAAGTCATCGGAGAATGGGATGCCGAAAGATCCTCTGTGGGGGTCGAAGGAAGGGGTGAGGTTCATCGAGGAGGCGCTGCGCGGCAAACCGAGCCGAGATACGACGCAGCAGTTCCGCGCGAGGGCCGAGTCGCTGAAAGCGATCGTTTCGGGCTTGTTGCTGAGCACCTCGCGGGCAGTATCGAATCCTTGGAACGGAAACGCAGATTGACCTACCCCTTGCGCCGCGAGCAGATACTCCTGCCGGGCGAGCCGACGCCGCCCGGGGTGCTGACGACCGGACCGCATCAGCGGATCAGTTTTCGCTCGCGACGTGCTGACCGGCCGGTGAGAATCAAGGAAGCCATGGTCGGCCGTCCGCTCGGGGATGCGACGCGTCACCCGGACTATGTCGCCGCGAAGGCCGGAGACGTAGAGGCGGCGTTGCGCCTGGCCGAGGACCTGGTTTCGGATGACCTGATGCAGGCGCTCCGTCAGCAGATCGGCGAGGCCACGCCGATCGTTGTCCCGGTGGTTTCGGTCGAGGCTACGGGCCGAAACAAGATTCCCCAGGCAGTGGCCGCCGTCGTTGCGAATCACCTCGGCCTTCGCACAGAGCCGCGTATCGCGCAGGCGACGCTCACCAGGCGCACCAGTATGGATGGCCTGGATCGCCTGTTGAATCCTCCCGAGTTCGACGGCATGGTGGAGGATAGCGACTACCTTCTCGTCGACGACACCATCACGCAGGGTGGCACGCTGGCGGCCCTTGCCAGCCACATCGAGCAGGCTGGCGGTCGCGTGGTTTCGGTGTTCGCCTTGACGGGCAAGCAGTACAGCCGGACCATTCAACTGTCATCCCAGCTACTGGACCAGGTTCGTGCCAAGTTCGCAGAAATCGAAGACGCGTTCCGCGCCGTCACCGGCTACGGCTTCGGCGCGCTCACCGAGTCCGAGGCGCGCTACCTCGCCAAGCACGACGCGCCTCAGTCCATCCGAGATCGACTCGCTGCGCCGCGAGGCGATTCAGGCCGACAAGCGGATGAGGGATCTCCTCGCCAGGAAGGCGAAGTAGATGCTGTCGAGGATCTTCGCGCGCAGTTGCGCCGCGATGCTGCGGGTGATCCGGCGCTCGAGCAGGGAATCGACACCCTCCGAGCGGCTGCGGTGCCCGACGCCGCGACTGAGCTCGTGGCAGCCGTCCGGCTATTCGGAACCGAAGTCGCCTTCGTCACCGGAGACGGGAACCTAGCGCCGGATTTCCAGTTCGACGGCGTATACATCGGCGATTCGATACCAAGAGCAGAGCGCTCTCGATCGTGCCGGTCGCGTCATCGTGGATGAGGTGAACACGGCGGAGTGGCTTAGGCAGATCCTCGGCCTGTCACTGAGTCGAGTGCGTGAAGCGTCCGAAGCACGATCGGCAATTTTCAATCTCGATCGCCGACTTTTGGAGCGTCGCCGTGAGCTGCTACGAGAGTCCGCCAAGGCGTACTTCGATCGCGATGCCAAGGCGATGGCGAAGGTCCGAGCGGAAATCGTACGCTTCAATCAGGCGCAACCGAGTCACGCGATCAGCGCTCAGGGCGCGCGCAGCAGTTTGGCCCAGGGCCAACGTCGCACGCAGCAGGCCAACATGGGCGTGTACCTGCCGCGGAAACGACAGGCGCTGCACCAGGTCGGTAGGTTCGCCGATGTCGAGTGACCGCCCTGCGATCTTGCTGGCGCCGGCACCCGGCTCACCTAGTGGGCGTAGCGGTGTGGCGCTCAACGAACGGCAGCGGCGTTTCGTGCAGGAATACCTGAAGTATCCTGTCGCGGCACAGGCCGCCGTGCGGGCAGGCTACAGCGCGCGCACTGCTGAGTGGATCGGTCCGCAGTTGCTTAAGAAGGAGCACGTCGCCGCGGCAGTCCAAGTGGCACAGGACCAACGCGCTGAACGCGTGGGAGTCGATGCCGATCGTGTGCTCGCACAGGTCGCGTGCATCGCCTTGGCGGACCCGCGCCGCCTCGTCGACGAGAAGGGAAGGTTCCTCCCCTTGCACGAGCTTCCCGACGACATCGCCATGGCCGTGAGCTCGGTCGAAGTGACGAAGGACGGCTCGTTGAAGTACCGCTTGTGGGACAAAAATAGCGCCCTCGAAAAGGCGATGAAGCACTTGGGCCTGTACGAGCGCGACAACAAGCAGAAGACCGACCCCTTCACCGAAATGATGGAGTTCCTGCGTGAGCGCGGCTCTCGCATCGCCCCTGATTGTTGAGGACTGCGAGTTGCCTGGGTATAGCGGGTGCGTTTACTCGTCGAGTTCGCGCAGAGAGTGTATGAGGCTCTCCTTTGGCACTCCGGAGAGAGTGTCCGGAGAGATCGCGAAGTTGAGCCCCTGGCTTTCTGCCAGATAGAACGACGTGATTCCGAGCAGCCTTCCGCGCGAATCAAAGGGCCCGCCGCCACTCGACCCTCGAAGATCGGGGCGGTCGTTTGGACAAGCGCCGGGGGGGGAGCAGGAACGGGAAGCCATGAAGGCCTGAAATAACACCGGTGCTCAGCGACAACTTCAGTCCCCTTGGCGAGCGGATCGCATAGACAGATTCGCCGACACGGAGGTCTTGAGGCGCTGTTCCATCGGAGGTCGGTGCCAATCTCTGGGCGCAGCGCGGCAGCAGACTAGGTATCCCCCGAAAACCTTCAGTGCGCCGAGGAGGTCACATGCAAGCCGACATCATCCTGGACGTCGCCGGCGTCGCTGAGCATCTGCGCTGCTCGGCCGAACAGGTCGAGAACCTGATGCGTACGGGCGAGTTGCCAGCCACCAAGATCGGTCGGAGCTGGATCACGACTTATGGGGAGGTGATCGGTTTCGTAACCCGGCGCATCGAAGCAGGCCGGCATCGGTCGAGCGGCATCAAGGCGCGCGTCGCGAACAGTTGGCCGGTCAAGGCGCAGGCTGCCCGAGCTTCCTGATCTCCGATGAAAGCGCGGACGCGGCGGGGCGTCTCGAAGGCTGTGCTGCGCCGAAGAGAGGGCCGCGGCCTGCGTGACGCGGGCTGGATACCGCACCCGGAGACTGTCGATCGTGTGACCAATCGCGGCAAAAAGTGCCGCAGTTCGGGGCTTTGCCGCCGTGCGTCGGGCTTTCTGTGACGCATGTCTCCGTCGCTCATCACAATTCAGTCAGCTGAAAAACAAACGCCCCACGTTTGGCGGGGCGTTTGCGAGCTACGGCGCGGTGGCAGAGCGGTTATGCGGTCGGCTGGCAATCCTTCACACACCGGTTCGAATCCGGTCCGCGCCTCACTCTCTGACGACTTCGGGCGGTTGGTAGCCGCCCGAGTCGCTTGCGTAGCGTAGTAGCGTACCGCTATCTCGGCAAGGGCTCGACCAAGCAGCGGGCGACGGATGGTCGATGATCGGCGACAAGTGCGGCGCGAGGCCTAAGCCATCCGCTCGATGCGCCCTCTCCGCCCGCCCGGCACCATCCGCCCGTGCACCTGCTCACCCTCCGCACCGGCGCCGTCCTGCTCGTCTGGCCCGACGGCCGGGGGCGCTGAGGATCGAGCGCGACGGCAGCACGCGAGGCGCGTACAGCCCGCAGGAGCGCGCGACGCGCCTCGGAGCATCTTACCCCCCCTCGGCCGCCTCGCTGATCGCCCCGTGCGCGTCGATCTGGTCGCAGGCACCGTCGGAATTCCTTACACCGCCCCGCCTCCGCGCCTGTAACCGCTTGATTCCTCGCGAAGGTCCATTTCTTGCATCCCTTTCGAGAAACACGAGGGGAGGGAGAAATGCGAGCGATTCTGTGCGCCTTGGCGATGCTGGTCACGTTGCCCGCTCAGGCGATCACGTACCAGTTCAGCGGGACGTGCCAAGAGCGGCTGTTCATGGATTCGTTCGGTGAGCTTCGAGTGCTGCCATGCGAGAACTTCGACGCGCGCCTTGATATCCGAGACCGCAGTTATGCCCCAGGGGATCGGATCGAAGACGGCGAGGGGCCATGGCGGACGGCCTTTCACTTTCACGACAGCGTCTACGGCAGCACGACAATCGAGTATGGACAAGAGGGTTACGGGTACTACTGGGCTGATCTTCCCGAGATTGCAGGACCAGGCGACCTCTTCATGATGTTCCAGGCCGGGCATTTCACGGTCGATTCGACCGGCGCGTGGCTCTTCACCAGCGAAGTGAGCCTTCCGTCGTGGTTCTCTATCTCCGGCGTCGACGCCCGATTCACGCGAGTCCCGCTCCCCGGCACGCTGGCGCTGCTCGCGCCCGCGGCGCTCTACCTCACAGCACGAAGAGCACGAGCCGCGAGAGAAGCCACGCCCATCAGTCGAGGATGAACTCGATCATCACGCCCCTGTGCAGCGGATAGGCAACTGCATGACCTCGTCGGCCGCGATCGAGCTGATCCAGCACGCGCCCTGTTAGCAGACGACGCGCATATCGTCGGGCAAGGCGGGCTACGAGGCCGGGGGCGCCGCGGACATCGTGGTGCATGCCGTCAGTACAGCACGATGATCAAGAACGCCACGACGACGGCGATCTCGCGCAGGATCGGGCGGAACGGATTCTTCGGGCAGTCGACTCACGGTCGCTGCCCTGTCGCCAGCACCTGCGTGCGCGGCGCGAAGAATTTCAATCCGAGCCAGTACCCGATGAGGCCGCCGACGATGCCGGTGACGACGCTCGACGCGATCGCCGCGCGCAACTCGCGCAGGAACGCCCTGTCGGAGCCGGTGACGTACACCGTGCCGTAGAGCAGCGGCAGCAGCGCGATCGTGACCCAGAAGGCGGGGATGTGGTGCCCTTCGTTGGGAGAACGCGGTTCACGCGGCACCCCGAATCGGATGCACCGTCCCGGGCTTCGCGCTTGGGGTGGCCAGGAACGCCGCCCAGTCGGCCATCATCCGGCGCCGCTTCTCGAACATGTCGCCGCGCCGATAGGCTGCCTCGACCTTGTTGCCGACGGCGTGAGCCAGCGCCAGTTCCGCCATCTCTCCCGGATAGGCCGTTGCTTCCGCGGCCCAGTCCCGGAACGTCGAGCGCGCGATGCCGTGCGGTGTGGCGACCTTGCCCTGCCGGCGATCGATCCAACCCTCGCCCTCAGCCGCGATACTGGCGGCGTGCATGCGCCGAATCACGGCAAGCAGCGTCACGTCGGAGAGCGGGCCGCGCTTGGCGCCCGGAAATACCAGGTCGCAGTCGTCGAACCGAGGGACGGCTCGCAGCAGATCCAGAGCCGCAGGGGACAGGGGCACCCGATGCTCCTTGCCGGCTTTCATTCGGCTTCCCGGAACCGTCCAGACGCCCGCCTGCAGGTCGATCTCGGACCAGTTCGCCGCGCGTGCTTCGCCCGAGCGGGCCGCGGACAGGATTGCGAAGCGCAGGGCAGCGGCCCCCATGCCGTCGACCTTGGCGAGAGCCGACCAGAAGTCACCGACCTCACGCCAATCGAGGGCAGGGTGATTGCCGGCCTTCGTGACCCTTCCGGGCGCCGGCAGCAGCTTGTCCAGGTGCCCACGCCAGCGCGCCGGATTGTCGCGATCCCGGTAGTCGCGCACCGCTGCCCAGTCGAGCACCAGCTCGATGCGGTTGCGAAGCCTCGACGCGGTTTCGGTCGTCTTGGGCCAGATCGGCTCGAGGATCTGCATGATGTGAGCCAACGTCACGTCGCGCACCAGCACCGAGCCGATGATCGGGCTCGCGTACTTCTCGAGCGAGGCGCGCCAGGCAGCGGCGTGCCGCGTGCTCCAGCCTTTCTCGTGCGCGGCAATGTATTTCTCGGCGCACTGGCCGAAAGTCAGCGCTGCCGCCGCAGCAGCGGCCAGCGCCGATCGCTTCTCGCGTGCGGCGGCGATCGGGTCGGTGCCCTCGCGCAGCTGCTCACGGGCTTTGCGAGCCGCCTCCCTTGCGCCGGCTAGCGTGACTGATGGGAAGTTCCCGAGTCCCATTTCTCGGCGCTTTGTGCCGGCGGAGTAGCGCAGCACCCAACTGCGGCTGGTCGGCGTGACCTGTAGCGCCAAGCCAACCACACCCCCGACGAAGTGCGTGCCTGGCGCGGACAGCCGCGCCACCTGTATTGCGGTCAGTTCCTTCGCGAGCTTGGGCATCGCATACCCTCCATATACCCATCAAAGGATAGGCGACTGTGTTGGACCAAGCAAGACCGATTTGGACGGGTCGTTGCGCCTCTACAGAGGGAACACGTGCGTCATCGGGACGAATCTGGACAGCTCTGGATTCAATTTCGGCTCCTGCCCCCGCAACCAGACACAGAAGAACGCGTCCCTGTTCAGAGCAACGGCAGGGGCGCGTTTTTCGTTTCAGCCCTTTCGTTTCAGCCCCATCGACACCGCCCCATTACCGCCCCCCGCGGCCGGTTCGATATTCAAGGCGACGAGGTGAAGATGCGCCGCATCGCGCAGGGCCGACGTAAGCATCGGCGACTGCGCGCCTGCACTCGGCCCTACCCGGCTGCTTTCCGTCCGACGACGAGCAGGTACTCGTACCCGATCTCCACCGGCCCGGCGTCGCGACCGTCGTTCCAGCGCACGATCGCCTGCAGGAACGAGCGGTCGAGCTCGGCACGGTCCTTCGCAGCGTGCTCCAGCGTCGCCCGAATCGCGACGAGCGGCGGGAAGCTCTCCTCGAACAGCTGCCGATAGTCCTGCGGGCTCGCTGCGCGCTCGACATACGTTTGGCGGGTCATCGAGAGCGGGTTCACCCGGTTCCCGAAAAGATCGCGCACATGCTCTTCGTCTCCCCAGAGAAGCGGGGGCAACGCGTCTGGCGGCGGTGGCGGCAGCCAGGGAGCCAGCAGGGTGAAGAACTCGCCGCCGATCCCTTGCGGCGTGAAGGCGATGAGCCCGATCGTGCCGCCGGGTCGGCACACGCGCAGCAGCTCGTCTGCGACGCGTTGGTGATTCGGCGCGAACATTGCGCCGAAGCAGGAGGTGACCACGTCGAAACTCGAATCGTCGAAGGGCAGGCATTCCGCATCGCCCTCGATCCATTCGAGCGCCACGCCCGCTTCTTCCGCAGCGCGTCGACCGGCGACGAAGTGTTCGGGTGTGAGGTCGCAGGCAACGACCGACGCGCCCTCGAGCGCCGCGCGTAGGGCAACATTGCCGGAGCCGGAGGCCACGTCGAGGACACGGTGCCCTGGCCCGATGCCGCAGGCGTGCACCAGCGCGGGACCCAGCTCCCATACGGTCGCACGTGCGAACCGATCGTAGTCGCCCATCGCCCACATCGCACGCTGCGCCGCCTTCAGTTTCAGTGCACGATCGCCGTCGGTCGGCGCAAGTGATGTCACGTCTGAATTCATCACGATACCTCCGCACGAAAGGAAGAACCGGCTCACGCCTCCAGCACCTGCCGTCGCAACGGCATCTGCAAGGCACCTCCAACGTAGAGCGGGCTGCGAGCGGCCACCAGCCTCGAGCGTCCGGCCTGTTTGCTCCATCGTCCATGTTCGACGCTGCGTATGATGAGCGCATGGGCGCGACCGATGTCGGGCTGCATGCGTCGGACACGTTGTCCGACGTCCTCGAGGCGCTCCGTCTGAGCGGAGCGGTGTTCTTCTTCGTCGATGCGCGGGCGCCATGGGTCGCCGAAGCGCCGACCTCGATGCATCTGGCGAAGGTGCTGCTCCCCGACGCACGGCACATCGTCTCGTACCACGTCGTCCGTCGAGGTGTCTGCTGGTGCGAAGCGCCGGGACAGACACCTCTGCGACTCGAGGCAGGCGACGTGCTCGTCGTGCCCCGCGGGCACGCGTACCAGCTCGCCAGCGCGCCCGGTCTTCGCACCGGGTGGTCGCTCGAGGAAACGCTTGCGTGGTATCGCGCGATGGCGGATGGTCGGCTGCCTTTCGTCGTGACCGAGGGCGGAGAAGATCCCGAGCAGATCGGGCTGGTCTGCGGCTTTCTGGGGTGCGATGCACCGGCGTTCAATCCGGTGCTGAGCGCGCTGCCTGTGTTGCTGCGCGTGCGTCTTGAGCGCGATCGTGACGGCCGGCTGCGGACGCTGCTGGAATGCGCGGTCGAGGAGTCGACGCGCGCTCGCCCGGGCAGCCGTTCCGTGTTGTTGCGGATCGCCGAGCTCGTCTTCGTCGAGGTTCTGCGCAGCTACCTGACGACCGGGTCGGCAGAGGGTGCCAACTGGCTCAGCGGGTTGCGGGATCCGATCGTCGGTCGCGCGCTCGCGGCGCTGCACGCGGAACCGGCGCGCACGTGGACGCTACCCGCACTCGCGCGGGAAGTGGGCACATCGCGCACGGTGCTGGCCGCACGCTTTTCCTCCTTCGTCGGCTGCCCGCCCATGCTCTATCTCGCCCGCTGGCGGATGCAGCTCGCCGCGAGCCGGCTGACGGCAGGCGCGGCTTCCGTGAGCGCGGTCGCGTGGGCCGTCGGCTACGAGTCCGAGGCGGCGTTCTGTCGCGCGTTCAAGAAGGTGACCGGTGCAACTCCGGGCGCGTGGCGTCGGCGGCAGGCGTGAGAGAGGGCGAGCGTCGCGGCCCGGCGGAAAGGGAATGGTCCGCCGTGCGAACATGACGGCGTGAGCGCACCGATCCCCCCGTGGGAACCCCTGTCCGAGCCGGTGCTTGCGGATCAGCGCAGCGCCTACGATCGCATGCGTGCCGCCTGCCCGGTTGCCGAGTCGCCGCGCGGCGTCACGCTGTTCCGACACGCCGACGTGATCGCTGCGGCCAGCGACCCCGCCACCTTCTCTTCGCGTGCGTCTGCGCATCGCATGGTTCCGAACTCGCTCGATTTGCCGGAACATACGGCGTTCCGGGCGGTCGTCGATGCGTTCTTCACGCCCGAACGCATGCGGATCCTCGAGCCGAGGATGCGCAGGATCGCGCACGAAATCGTCGGCGCACTCCCGCGTGGCGCCATCATCGATGCCGTCGGCGATGTCGGATATCCGTTCGCCGTGCGCGCCCAGGCCGACTGGCTGGGGTGGCAGGGCATCGAGGACGAGCTCCTTTCGTGGATGTCGCGCAATCACGCGGCCACGCGGTCGAGGGATCGGTCGCAGGCGGCTGCCGCGGCCGCCGCTTTCGACGAGATCGTGTCGAAACAGGTGCGGCGTCGCCGGCAGATGGGCGACACCGCCCCCAGAGATCCGACGACCGAGTTGCTCGAGGTCGTCGTCGACGGTGCGCCGCTGGCCGATGCCGACATCGTGTCGATCCTGCGCAACTGGACGGCGGGCGACCTCGGCTCGATGGCGGCGGCGCTCGGCGTCGTCGTGTATTTCCTCGCAACCCATTGCGAGGTTCAGCAGCAGCTTCGCGCGAATCCGGGCGATCTCGCCCGCGCGATCGACGAAATGCTGCGCATCGATGATCCCTTCCTCGTCAACCGCCGCGTGACGACCGTGGCGACGCAGATCGCCGGATTCGAACTCGCGGCGGGAACACGCATCTATCTGAACTGGATGTCCGCCAACCGGGACGAGACGGTCTTCGCGGACCCCGACGCCTATCGGCCCGACGAGCATGCGCCGTACAACCTCGTCTACGGCTGCGGTATCCACGTCTGCCCGGGGCGCCCGCTGGCAACGCTGGAACTGGTCGTGGCCGCGCAGGCGCTGCTCGGCACGACCACCCTGATCGAGCTGGCGGCCAATGCGCAGCCCGTCCGGGAGACCTATCCGCTCGGCGGTTGGGAGCGGGTGCCGGTACGGATACGCTGAGGATCTCGCCGCCGGAAGCGACAGGCGTTGCAGTGGAACTGTTACAGCGGGTGTTGCAGAAGGGGCTGCCTGCCGTCGTCGTTCGTGTATCATCGAGTCAGCTCGAGTGGGCAATGCTCCATTGCCTCCGAAGCGCAGCGGATCGATTCCAGGGGGTTCCGCCCTCGGGCTCCGCGAAGTGCACTTCTGCGAGCCGCACCGTCCTGTTGGTTCCCGATCGCGATTGCCCGGCTCCCTTCCGGGCCTCATTCCATCGTCTCGGGCGCGGCACCGGCCGGCTGATTGAACGTACGAGCGGAGCGCGAAACACGGGGCCGTCGACGGAAGGCGCAGCTCCCCAGATGCAGCCCGTATCCGATGAATACCGAAGAAGTGAAGATCGTCCTCGAGGCCGCGCTGCTGTGCGCTCCCCAGCCATTGAGCGTCGGCGAGTTGCGCAAGCTGTTCGACGATGAGCTCGGCGCGGACACGATCCGCAACCTGCTCGACGAGTTGCGCGAGCAATGGAATGGGCGGGGCGTCGAGTTGAGTCCGCTCGCCACCGGCTGGCGCTTCCAGAGCACGCCGCAGATGGCTCCGTATCTCGGGCGGCTGAACCCCGAGAAGCCACCGCGCTATTCGCGCGCGCTGCTCGAGACGCTGGCGATCATCGCGTACCGCCAGCCGGTCACGCGCGGGGACATCGAGGAGATCCGCGGCGTCACCGTGGCCGGACATCTGGTGAGGACGCTCGAGGAGCGCGGCTGGGTCGAGGTCATCGGCCACAAGGACGTGCTCGGGCGGCCGGAGCTGCTCGGCACGACGCGTCAGTTCCTCGACGACCTCGGGCTGCGCTCGCTGGCCGAGCTGCCTCCTTTGCTGGAGCCCGGGCAGGCGTCCGAGGTCGCCGACATGCTCGAGCAGCGTGTCATCGAGCTCGCCGCATCCGGGCTTCCCGTCCCGGAAGCGAGCGAGGCGGTCGAGTCGATGACCGAGGCTGAAGCAGCCGACGAGATCTCGGAAGCAACGCTCGACGCAGCAGCTGTCGACGCGGGGCAGCCGCCTCGCACGCTCGTCGAAGCCATCGACGACACCTCATCCCGCTTGCCCGACGAAGCCCGACCCGCCGAACCTAGTGAGGGATCCGCTTGAACCACGAACACTCCG
Source organism: uncultured Limnobacter sp. (assembly GCA_964538505.1). GTDB lineage: Bacteria > Pseudomonadota > Gammaproteobacteria > Burkholderiales > Burkholderiaceae_E > Zeimonas. The sequence goes on from CAZIDY010000001.1 coordinate 161,672, forward strand.
GCGAGAGCCAACCCGCAGCCGTCATCGAAGCGACCGATACGGCTCCCCAAGGCGAAGCCTCGACGTCCGCCACGGGCGGGCGCGAGCCGTCGTCCGGCGAAGCAGGCGAACAGCGCGAAGGGCGTGCGCCCCGCACGCCCTACAGCCGCCGACGCGGCGGTCGCTCCGGGCGTGGGCCGCGCGCCTCGGCACGGCGCGGCGACGGCGAAGCGCCGAATCGGCGCGAGCCGGGCGGTGAAGCGTCTGCGTCTGATGGTGCGCGCGGCGCGAACGCTGCCGAGCTCGACGCCTCGACCGTCGACGCCGAACCCCTGCCGACCTATGCGCGCACGCCTGCGATCGGTCTCGAGTCCGCGCAGTCGCGCCGTCGCGGCGCGCGCCAGCCCGCCGGCGAGGATCAGCCGAAGCTGCACAAGGTGCTCGCCGACGCGGGCCTGGGCTCGCGCCGCGACATGGAGGAGTTGATTCTCGCAGGGCGCGTGTCGGTGAACGGGCAGCCCGCGCACATCGGCCAGCGCATCGGCGCGAACGACCAGGTCCGCGTCAACGGTCGCACCGTGCCGCGTCGCGCGGCCGGTCCGGTGCAGCGCGTACTGCTCTATCACAAGCCGGCCGGCGAGATCTGCACGCGAGACGATCCCGATCGTCGCGCCACGGTCTTCGACAAGCTGCCGCGCCTGAAGGGTGCGCGTTGGGTCGCCGTCGGCCGCCTCGATTTCAACACCGAGGGACTGCTGGTCTTCACCACCTCGGGCGACCTTGCCAACCGGCTGATGCACCCGCGCTATGGCTGGGAGCGCGAGTACGCGGTGCGCGTGCTCGGCCGGATCGACGACGAGGCGCGCGAGAAGCTGCTGGCCGGCGTCGAGCTCGACGATGGCCCGGCGAAATTCTCGCTGCTCGAGGACATCGGTGGCGATGGCGCGAACAGCTGGTATCGCGCCGTGCTCTCCGAAGGACGCAACCGCGAGGTGCGGCGCATGGCCGAGGCAGTCGGCGTCACCGTGAGCCGGCTCGTTCGCCTTCGTTTCGGTCCGGTTGCGCTGCCGCGCGGCCTCTCGCGCGGTCGCTGGCTCGAGCTCGACGAGTCCGAGGTGCATGCGCTGATGCGCGAGGTGCGGCAGGTCAAGGGCGGTCCCGGCGCAGCGCCGGCGGCGGCCGGCGTCGGCGACGACGAGGTTGGCGACGCGATGCGGCGCGGCGCGTCGATGGGCGACGATGTCGATGTCGATATCGACGACGAGGCCTACGAGGATCCGGACGACTCGATCGGCAATCGGGCGCTGCCGCCCGAGGCGGAAACGCCGCACCGTCCCGAATACGACGACGACGAATGGCAGCCGCGTTCGGCGAACGCGCATCAGGAAGCGATCACGCGCGCCGTGCGCAGCGGCGAGCCGGGTGCGTCGCGTCCGGGCGGACGCCGCGGGAATTTCGGCAAGTCGGGCGGGCGCGGAGGCGCACGCGGCGGCACGCCGTTCACCGGTCCGATGGATCAGGCCCGGGGCAGCGGCGGATACGGCGGTGGTTACGGCGCGCCGGCAGGGGGGCGCGACCCCTTCGGCGGTGGCGGACGCGGTCCCGCGGGCGCGAAGGCCCGTCGTGGTGGACAGGGCGGCCCCGGCGGGCGCGGCGGGCCGCGCGGCCCGGGCGGTCCGGCCGGAGCGCAGCCAGGCGGTGGACCGAAGCCGTCGTCCCGCGGCGGTCGACGCGGCGGCCGTTCGCGCGGTCGTGGACCCGGTGGCGGCGGAGGAGGCGGAGGCGCTTCGCAAGGCTGACGGACGGGGCCTTTTGACGGTATAATCGTCGGGATAGTGAAACGCCGCTTGTTATCGGTTAGCTGAGGGTTAACTGAGCAGGGGCGCTTCGTGGCAAACCCGGCTCGACGTCGTCGGGGAACGCACGAAGCGGAGCACCGGCGGCGTGCTCGAAGAAATGGGCTCTCGCAGGCCCATTTTTTTTTCTCGTCGTCGACCGCGGGTCGGCAAGGGGTGGCAATTGAGCGAGATGACGTCCATGCAGGCGATCATCGAACGCACCCTGGCCGCGATGGGCTACGAGCTGGTCGACGTCGAGCGCGGCCAGCAGGGCGTGTTGCGCGTCTTCATCGATGCGCCCACCGGCATCACGCTCGACGACTGCGAGAAGGTGAGCCGGCAGCTGTCGTACGTGCTCGAAGTCGAGAACATCGACTATGCGCGGCTCGAGGTCTCGTCGCCGGGGCTCGATCGGCCGCTGAAGAAACCGGCCGACTTCGATCGCTTCGCCGGCTCGGAAGTCTCGATCCGCCTGCGCGAGCCGCTGCAGGGCCGACGCAACTTCGACGGGTTGCTCACCGTCGAGGACGATGGCCGCTACGGGCTCGAGCTGGTCGATCGACCGCCCGAGGCGCCGCGCACGAAAGGCGCGCGTTCGGCGAAGAAGGTTCGCGTGCGGGCGGCGACGAAGGAAGCGACCGGGTCGGCGGCTTCGGCGTCGAAGGGCAGTGTGGCCGAAGCGGCTGACGCCGTCGGGGGCGATTCGCAGGCCGTCCGCAAGCTCGTTTTTTCGCTCGACGAGATCGAGCGGGCTCGGCTGGTGCCGAAGCTGAAGTTCCAGGAGAGGCGTAAATGAGCCGGGAAGTTCTGTTGCTGGTCGATGCGCTCGCGCGCGAGAAGAACGTCGCGCGCGACGTCGTGTTCGCCGCGCTCGAGAGTGCGCTGGCCTCCGCCATGAAGAAGCGCTTCAAGGAGGAGGTCGACATCCGTGTATCGGTCGACCGCATGAGCGGCGAGTCGGAATCGTTCCGGCGCTGGCAGGTGGTGCCCGACGGCGAGCTCGAGGATCACGACATCCAGGTCATCCTGACCGAGGCGCAGAAGCAGATCGGCGACATCCAGGTCGGCGACTACATCGAGGAAGAGCTCGAGCCGGTCGATCTCGGACGCATCGGCGCGCAGGCCGCCAAGCAGGTCATCCTGCAGAAGATCCGCGACGCCGAGCGCGAGCAGATCATCAACGACTTCCTCGCGCGCGGCGAGTCCGTTCTTTCGGGCACGATCAAGCGCATGGATCGTGAAGGCGCGATTGTCGAGTCGGGCAAGGTCGAGGCGCGGCTGCCGCGCGAACAGATGATCCCGAAAGAGAACCTGCGCGTCGGCGATCGCGTGCGCGCGTATGTCGCGAAGATCAACCGCGAAGGTCGCGGCCCGCAGCTGTTCCTCTCGCGCACGGCGCCCGACTTCATCCGGCACCTGTTCGCCAACGAGGTTCCCGAGATCGAGCAGGGGCTGCTCGAGATCAAGGCCGCGGCGCGCGACCCGGGCGTGCGCGCGAAGATCGCCGTGCACTCGAACGACCGGCGTGTCGATCCGATCGGCACCTGCGTCGGCGTGCGCGGTTCGCGCGTGCAGGCGGTCACCGGCGAGTTGGCGGGCGAGCGCGTCGATATCGTGCTGTGGTCCGACGACCCGGCGCAGTTCGTCATCGGCGCGCTGGCGCCGGCGAACGTGTCGTCGATTCTCGTCGACGAAGACAAGCACAGCATGGACGTCGTCGTAGACGAGGACAACCTCGCACTTGCAATCGGCACCGGCGGGCGCAACGTACGCCTGGCGTCGGAGCTCACCGGCTGGCAGATCAACATCATGAGCGCCGAGGAGTCGCAGGCGAAGAGCGAAGGCGAACGCGACTCGCTTCGCCAGGTGTTCATGAGCAAGCTCGACGTCGACGAGGATCTCGCCGACGTCCTCATCGAGGAAGGCTTCACCACCGTCGAGGAGGTCGCCTACGTCCCGATCAACGAGATGCTCGAGATCGAGGGCTTCGACGAGGACACGGTGAACGAGCTGCGCACCCGTGCGCGCAACGCGCTGCTTACCGAGGCGATCGCCACCGAGGAGAAGCTCGGCACCACCGCAGAGGACCTGCTCGCGCTCGAGGGCATGGACCGCGAGCTGGCGGCGAAGCTGGCCGACTCGCAGGTGTACACGCGCGACGATCTTGCCGAGCTGGCCGTCGACGAACTGGTCGAGGCCACCGGCATCGACGACGAGCGTGCGCGCGATCTCATCGTCAAGGCGCGCGCGCACTGGTTCGAGGAGCCGTCGCCGGCGGGCGATGGGCAGGAGGGTGCACGGGCGTAGCGGCGCGGCACGACACGCACGCGGCGACCTGCCGCGCCGCACACCAGCGCGCATCCGCGCGGGGGCGGCGAATGCGGCAGGGATCAACGACAAGGTTTCGGGAAGGGAATACATGGCGAGTACGAACGTGGCGAAGTTTGCGGCGGAGCTGAAGATGCCGGCCGAGGCGTTGCTCGAGCAACTGCGGGCTGCCGGCCTGGGCAAGCAGTCGCCGGACGACGAGCTGACCGAGGTCGACAAGGAGCAGCTCCTGTCCGCGCTGCGTCGCGCGCACGGCTCGGAGGAAGGTTCGCGGCGCAAGATCACGCTCACGCGCAAGCAGACGTCCGAGATCAAGCAGGCCGATGCCACCGGCAAGGCGCGCACGATCCAGGTCGAGGTGCGCAAGAAGCGCGTCTTCGTCAAGCGCGGCCCCGGCGACGGCGCTCCGGTCGAGGTGCCGGCGGCCGAACCGGTCGAGTCCGCGCCGCCGATGTCGGTCGTCGACGAGGAGCAGCAGCGTCTGCGCGAAGCCGAGGAGCAGCGTCAGCGCGAGCTGCTCGAGCGCCAGGCCGCCGAGTTGCGCGAGAAGCAGCAACGCCTCGAAGAGGAGCGCGAGCGCGCCGCGCAGGCGGCCGCCGAAGCGCAGCGCCGCGAAGAGGAAGCGCGTCGCGAGGCCGAACGCGCGGCGAGCGTCGACAGCACCGAGGAGCAGGCGGCCGAGGCACGCAAGCGTGCAGAGGACGAGGCGCGCGCGGCCGAGGAGGCAGTGCGCAAGGCTGCCGAGGAGGCCGAGCAGCAGGCCGAGGCGCGCCGTGCCGTCGAGGCCGAGGTCGCCGAGATCAACCGCCTGATGGCGCTGCAGCGGCGTCCGCAACCGCAGGTGGTCGAGGCACCGCCGGCGGCGCCCGCGGCCACGCCGGCTGCGGCCGCTCCGGCTGCGAAGGCCGCTCAGCCTGCACCGGCGCAGCCGGGTGCGAAGGCCGGCGTGCGCGGCACGCTGCATCGGCCGGCGGGCGGTCGCGCGGCGCCTGGTGCGCCGAGCGGCGACGCCACGAAGAAGCACGTGAAGAGCGCGAAACTGTCGTCCACGTGGTCCGACGACGCGGGCAAGAAGCGTGGCATCAAGACGCGGGGCGATGCGCCCGACAGTGGCTGGCGCGGCGGGCCGCGCGGCGGGCGCCATCGCGGCGGCGATCGTCACGACGCCGGCATGAGCGCGTCGATCTCGAACGAGCCGATCGTCCGCGAGGTCCATGTTCCGGAGACGATCACCGTCGCCGACCTTGCGCACAAGATGTCGGTGAAGGCGGCCGAGGTCATCAAGACCATGATGAAGCTCGGGCAGATGGTCACCATCAACCAGATGCTCGACCAGGACACCGCGATGATCGTCGTCGAGGAGATGGGCCACAAGGCGCTGGCCGCCAAGCTCGACGATCCGGAAGCCTTCCTCGTCGAGGACGCAGCGCAGGCCGATGCGGTTACCGAGCCGCGTCCGCCGGTCGTCACCGTCATGGGTCACGTCGACCACGGCAAGACCTCGCTGCTCGACTACATCCGTCGCACGAAAGTCGCTGTCGGCGAGGCGGGCGGTATCACGCAGCACATCGGCGCCTACCACGTGGAGACGTCCGGAGGCGTCGTCACCTTCCTCGACACGCCGGGCCACGAGGCATTCACGGCGATGCGCGCGCGCGGCACCAAGGCCACCGACATCGTCATCCTGGTGGTCGCCGCCGACGACGGCGTGATGCCGCAGACGATCGAGGCGATCAACCACGCGAAAGCGGCCGAGGTGCCGATCGTCGTTGCCGTCAACAAGATGGACAAGCCCGAGGCGAATCCCGAGCGCGTCAAGCAGGAGCTCGTCGCGCATCAGGTCGTGCCCGAGGAGTACGGCGGCGACGTCGCCATCGTTCCGGTCTCGGCCAAGACGGGCGACGGCATCGACGCGCTGCTCGAGAACGTGCTGCTGCAGGCCGAGGTGCTCGAGCTGCGTGCGGTGCGTGAGGGTGCGGCGAAGGGCCTGGTCATCGAGGCGCGCCTCGACAAGGGGCGGGGCGCGGTGGCGACCGTGCTGGTGCAGTCGGGCACGCTCAAGCGCGGCGACATCGTGCTCGCCGGCTCGTCGTTCGGTCGCGTGCGCGCGATGCTCGACGAGGCGGGCAAGCCGGTCACCGAGGCCGGCCCGTCGATCCCGGTGGAGATCCAGGGCCTGCAGGACGTGCCCGCCGCCGGCGAGGAAGTGATCGTCCTCGGCGACGAGCGCAAGGCGCGCGAGATCGCGCTGTTCCGCCAGGGCAAGTTCCGCGACGTGAAGCTGGCCAAGCAGCAGGCGGCCAAGCTCGAGAACATCTTCGAGCAGATGTCGGGCGGCGAAGTGAAGACGCTGCCGCTGATCGTGAAGGCCGACGTGCAGGGCTCGGCGGAGGCGCTGTCGCACGCGCTGCTGAAGCTGTCCACCGACGAGGTGCGCGTGCAGATCGTGCACCAGGGCGTGGGCGGCATCAGCGAGAACGACGTGAACCTCGCCACCGCGTCGAAGGCGGTGATCATCGGCTTCGACGTGCGTGCCGACCAGCAGGCCAAGCGGCTGGCCGAGACGAACGGCATCGACATCCGCTACTACACGATCATCTACGACGCCGTAGACGAAGTGAAGCAGGCGATGTCGGGGCTGCTCTCGCCCGAGCAGCGCGAGGAGGCGATCGGTCTCGTCGAGATCCGCCAGATCTTCCGCGTGCCGAAGATCGGCAACGTCGCGGGCTGCATGGTGCTCGAGGGCATCGTGCGCCGCGGCGCGAAGGTGCGGTTGCTGCGCGACCATACGGTCGTCTGGACGGGCGAGCTCGATTCGCTCAAGCGCTTCAAGGACGACGTTCGCGAGGTCCGCGAGGGCTTCGAGTGCGGCCTGTCGCTGAAGGGCTACGATGACATCCGCGAGGGCGACCAGCTCGAGGTCTTCGAGATCAAGGAGGTCGCGCGCACGCTGTGAGCGTCGCGCGCAGCAGCGGATGGCAAGGCAGCGCTCGGGAGGCAGCGGACGCGGCGTACGGGTGAGCGAGCAGGTGCATCACGAGCTTGCCGAACTCGTCCGCGGCGAGCTGAAGGACCCGCGCGTGGGCATGGTGACGATCACGGGGGTCGACCTGACTCCCGACTACGCCTACGCGACGGTTCACTTCAGCGTGCTGCCCGACGACGCGGTCACGGTTGCCGAAACGCTCGCCGGGCTGCGCCGCGCGGCCGGATTCCTGCGCTCGCAGCTCGGGCGCCGCGTACGCATCCACACGACTCCCGAGCTGCGCTTCGTGCACGACACCTCCACCGAGCGCGGCATCGCGATGTCGAAGCTGATCGACGAAGCCAACCGCCGGCAGGCCGACGACTGAGCCACCGACCTACGTATCCCCGCGACCGCATCGACGGCGTCCTGCTGCTCGACAAGCCGCTCGGCCTGAGCTCGAACGATGCGCTCGTACGTGCCCGGCGGCTGCTCGGCGCGCGCAAGGCCGGGCATGGAGGCACGCTCGATCCGCTCGCCACCGGGTTGCTGCCGCTGTTGTTCGGCGAGGCGACCAAGTTCGCGCTCGACTCGCTGGACGCCGACAAGACCTATCTCGCCGAGCTCGTGCTGGGCGTCGCCACCGACACCGGCGATGCCGAAGGGCGCGTGCTCGCCGAGCAGGAGCCGGTTCGCGACGAGGCGGTGCTTCGACGCGCCGTGGCCGGCTTCGTCGGCGAGATCGACCAGGTGCCGCCGATGCACTCGGCGCTCAAGCGCGACGGTCGGCCGCTGTACGAACTGGCGCGTCAGGGCGTCGTCGTCGAGCGGGCTGCGCGCCGCGTGACGATATTCGCGATCGACGTGCGGCGTTTCGAGCCGCCGCGGCTCGAGCTGCGGATTCGCTGCAGCAAGGGAACCTACATCCGGTCGTTGGCGATGGACCTCGGCGAGCGGCTCGGCTGCGGCGCGCACCTGGGTGCGCTGCGACGCGAACGAGTTGGCTCGCTCGATGTGGCCGACGCGCTGTCGCTCGATGCGCTCGAGGCGCTTTCGATGCCCGAGCGCCGTGCGCGGCTGCTGCCGGCCGACGCGCTGCTTCAAGGGCTGCCGCGGGTGGACCTCGATGCGGTCTCGGCGCTGCGCTTCCGGCAAGGCCAGAGGTTGCGCATCGGCGCTTCCGCAGTCGGTGCTGCCGCGCGGCGCGTTCGCGTCTACGACGACGGGCGCCTGCTCGGCGTCGCCCTTCACGAGAGTGGCGAGCTGCAACCGCAGCGGCTCGTCGCCACCGATTCGCCGGCGGTCGACGCCGGCACAGGAATCTGCCGATGACCCTCGCCATTCGCAACATCGCGATCATTGCCCACGTCGACCACGGCAAGACGACGCTCGTCGACCAGCTGCTGCGCCAGTCGGGCACCTTCCGCACCAACCAGGCCGTCGCCGAGCGCGTGATGGACAGCGACGACATCGAGCGCGAGCGCGGCATCACGATCCTCGCGAAGAACTGCGCGGTCGAGTACGCGGGCACGCGCATCAACATCGTCGATACGCCGGGCCACGCCGACTTCGGCGGCGAGGTCGAGCGCGCGCTGTCGATGGTCGACGGCGTGCTGCTGCTCGTCGACGCGGTCGAGGGCCCGATGCCGCAGACGCGCTTCGTCACGCGCAAGGCGCTCGCGCTCGGCCTCGAGCCGATCGTCGTGGTCAACAAGGTCGACCGCCCCGGCGCCCGGCCGCACCGCGTCGTCGACGAGACCTTCGATCTCTTCGATCAGCTCGGTGCCAGCGAGAAGCAGCTGGATTTTCCGGTCGTCTACGCGTCGGCAATCAACGGCTTTGCGCTTGATCGGCTCGAGGACCTGCCGTCGGGCGGCGTGCGCACGCCCGCCGAAGCGGCAGCGGCGGGGTTGTCGATGAAGCCGCTGTTCGAGGCGATCCTGCGCCAGGTGCCGGTGCGCGACGACGATCCGGAAGGCGCCTTGCAGTTCCAGATCTCCGCGCTCGACTGGTCGAGCTACGTCGGCAAGATCGGCATCGGCCGCATCGGCCGTGGCCGCGTTCGCAGCGGACAGAACGTCGTCGTGCTGCACGGCGACCCGCAGGCGGGCGGCGCCGCGCCGATCAACGCGCGCGTCGGACAGGTGCTGCGCTTCCAGGGGCTCGAGCGCGTCGCGGTGCCCGAGGCCGAGGCCGGCGACATCGTCGCGATCACCGGCATCGAGGCGATCGACATCGGTTCCACGGTCTGCGATCCCGACGCTGCCGAGGCGCTGCCGACGCTGCAGGTGGACGAGCCGACGATGTCGATGGAGTTCCTCGTCAACGACTCGCCGCTGGCCGGGCGCGAGGGGCGTTTCGTGACGAGCCGGCAGATCCGCGAGCGCCTCGAGCGAGAGCTCAAGAGCAACGTTGCGCTGCGCGTCGACTTCGGCGCGGACACCGACACCTTCGTCGTGTCCGGCCGCGGAGAGCTGCATCTGACGATCCTGCTCGAGAACATGCGCCGCGAGGGCTACGAGCTGGCGGTCTCGCGTCCGAAACCGAAACTGCGCATCGTCGGCGACGAGCGACAGGAGCCGTACGAGCGGTTGACGATGGATGTCGAGGACGCGCACCAGGGTGCGGTGATGGAGCTGCTCGGGCGGCGCCGCGGCGAGGTGCTGGCGATGCAGCCCGACGGCGGCGGCCGGGTGCGGCTCGACTACCGTGTGCCGGCCCGCGGGCTGATCGGCTTCCAGAACGAGTTCATGAACCTTACGCGCGGCACCGGCATCGCGGCGCACGTGTTCGATGCCTACGGCGCGTGGGCCGGCGAGATCGAGGACCGGCGAAACGGCGTGCTGGTCTCGCAGGACGACGGCGAGGCGGTCGCCTACGCGCTGTGGAAGCTGCAGGAGCGCGGACGGATGTTCGTCTCGCCGGGTGATCGGTTGTACGAGGGGATGATCATCGGCATCCACTCGCGCGACAACGACCTGGTCGTCAACCCGGTGCGCGAGAAGAAGCTCACCAACATCCGCGCCTCGGGCAAGGACGAACACATCGCGCTGACCCCGCCGATCCGGCTCACGCTCGAGAAGGCCGTGGAATTCATCGCCGAAGACGAGCTGGTGGAGCTCACGCCGAAGAGCATTCGCCTGCGCAAACGGCATCTGAAGGAGCACGAACGGCGACGTGCAGCGCGCGCTTCGGAGCCTGCATAGCTTCGGTGCGTCGTCGATACAACACTAGCGGCGCAACGCGCTCGTTGCACGCTTGTTTTTGTTGGCTACCCGTGCAAGACAAGTCATGCTTCGCTCCTGTGGAGATAGCGCGTTTTCCCTCTGAGATCGCGCTGTTCGAAACGAACATCGCACTCACGGATTTCAGGAGAATCGAGCATGGCCACTGCCAAGAAGGCTGCGAAGAAACCTGCTGCAAAGAAGGCGACGGCCAGGAAGCCGGCCGCGAAGAAAGCTGCACCGAAGAAAGCAGTGCCGAAAAAGGCCGCAGTGAAGAAGACGACGGCGAAGAAAGCGGCGACCCGCGTCGCGGCGAAGAAGGCTCCCGCGAAGAAAGCCGCCGTGAAGAAGACTGCGCCGAAGAAAGCCGCCGCGAAGAAGCCGGCCGCGAAGAAGCCGGCCGCGAAGAAGCGCACGCCGAATGCCGCGTTCATGAAGGCGCTGACGCCCAGCGCCGCGCTCGCGTCGATCGTCGGTGACAAGCCGTTGCCGCGCACCGAGGTCGTCAAGCGCATGTGGGACTACATCAAGAAATTCGACCTGCAGGACAGCGTCAACAAGCGCCTGATCAACGCCGACGAGAAACTGCGCCAGGTGTTCGGCAAGGCGCAGGTCAACATGTTCGAGATGACCTCGCTGGTCGGCAAGCACCTGCGTGACTCGGGTTCGGGCTCGGGCTCGTCGGCGTCGACGCGCTGAGCGAAGGTAGCGGGCGGCGACGAGCCGCCCGGCTGCACGGAAAGGGCGGCTGCGGCCGCCCTTTTTAGCGCTCGCGATGTGCGGATCGGCGCCGGACCTGTCCGGGCAGCGTTGCGCTCAGTGCAAGAATCCATAGCACCGTCGTGATCGGTACCAGTGCCGCAACGAGTCCATCGGGTGCGAAGGCACCCTGTTGGGCGATCGTGAACAGGATGACGACGTGTGCGGCAACCGATATCCAACCGAGGATGCCGACCCATCGCGGCGACAGGCGCGCCCGTTCCAGGCCGAGCACGCCGGTGATCGTGAACAGCAGCGTCGGCACCGCCGACGCGAGGAAGTTGAACGAGACTCCGCGCCAGGCCAGTGCCGTCAGTTCCGGGTCGACTTCGGCAACGGACGAGTGAACCGCTATCAATCCTGCCGCACCGCCGGTCGCAACAAGGGTCTGGGTGATCACGCACCCGGCGAGCGCCACGCGCAACAGTGCGCCTCCAGCGCCGCCCTCGGGCGTCAAGCGCACGAATACGGCGAACATCGCCGACAGCAGAACGCCCCCCGCTACGGCGAGAACGGCCGCAACGTAGAGCTGCGGTGCGTGCTCACGCAGCTCCCGGGCCAGTTGCACGGCGCCGAACTGCAGCTTCGCGTCGAGCGGGATCATCATGGTTCCCGCTACCCACGAAAGCATGCCCACGACGCCTGCCGCCACGCCCCAGCGGGCCCAGCTTGCCTCGTCCGACCGTGGCGGCAGCGTGCCCGGTGCCTGGGTCATCTCTACGCTGATCATGGTTCCAGCCTCTCGTCGTCGGGTGCTCGAGTGATGTCACACGACGGGCGCCGTTGTCGGCATGCCGTTCTCCCGGCGCCCGCCGGTGCGTGCCGGCTGCTAGTCCGCGATCATCGGGCGGGAAGCTTCGTCGTGTTGCGTCGGTCCGAGATCGCCGTCGCGAGCGACTCGACATGGCCGCCGCGCGGCGAAGTGGCCGCGAAACGCGTGCGGATCCACAACCCGCTGTAGATGCCGTCGGGCGGCGTCGTCCGGGCCGCCGGATAGCGCCGTACGTCGACCAGCCGCACCTCGCCGTCCACATGGCGCACGGTGCCGTAGGCCGTGTCCTGCACCGCCTGGTGCCCCTTGCCGAGGCTCATGTCGACCGTACCTCCCGGGCCTTCGAAGCTCAGGTACTCGAAGGTGGCGATCACCTGCTCCTGTGACGGCCTTGCGCCGTGATTGGCGGCCTGCGCCTTCTCCCAGGCGCTCTTCGCCCCGAGAATCGCCTGCGCCATCTTGTAGGCCGGATAGCTCGGCGCGACCCGATAGCGCTCCACGTACTCGTCGTGGAACCAGCGGTGCAGTGCGGTGTTGGGTGCGAACATCGCGAAGGGGCCGCGTGCGCCGATGATCGTTCCGTCGGGAACCTGGCTGCCCAGCCGCTCGATCGTCGGCTCGCCGGCCGTCATCAACAGCGTGGAGCGCCGGAACAGGTCGCGCGGCATGCCCTGCTGGATCAGTGCCTCGGCGTCGCTGCCCCAGAAGCTCGAATGCACGACCTCGGCTCCGCGTACGAGCGAGATCTCCTGGCCGTACTCGCCGGACATCATCTCCGGCATCTGCGAGGTGATGACCTGCATGCCGGGCACCAGCACCTTGATCGCCGTCCGGAACGCGTTCCACGAATCGTGGCCCCAGGAGTAGTTCTGGTTGATGCCCGATACCTTCTTCAGGCCCGGCTTCATCTCGGCCAGGTAGAGCGCCGCCGCGGTGTTGTCCATCGTCGCGGTTGCGCCGGTGCGGAACAGGTACTTGTAGTTGGCGTCCTCGAAGACGCGCGGCGTGCCGCAGTCGAAGAGCACCGTCAGCCGCTTCAGCTGGTCGGCCAGAGGGGCCACCGCCATGCAGTTGTCGCTCGAAATGTAGCCGACGACCATGTCGACGCCGTCGTCTTCGATGAGCCTGCGGTATTCGGCGACCTGCCGCTGCGTCGTGCCGGCCTCGTCGACGAGCTTCAGGACGATCGGCGCGCCGCCGAAGCCGACCGTGCCGTACGGAGCCGGCGCCTTGCCTTCGTTCAGCGCCCGGATCATCAGTGTGGCTGCGTTGCGCGCGGGCACGCCGAAGGGTTCGGCCGACGGGCCCGAGAGATAGGTGACGACTCCCATGGTGACGGTCGGCTCGTCCATTGGCCAGGCGCCGCGCTCGTCCATGGCCCGGGCGCCGGGCCCGGCCATCGACGCGGCTGCGATCAGCGATATCGCGCAGAGCGCCGGCCGCGCAGGTCGTTTCAGGGAGCTTCGGATGAATGTGGACATGTCAGCCTCCTTCGTGGGCGATGGCGACACCATTCGTCGCAGGCCCTTGTTTCGCAATCGCTCTACGTGAGCGGTAGTGCGCCCGATGCCGGGGTTGCCGGTCCGGAAAGCGTGCCTGGTGCCGGCTTGCAAATGGCTTACCGCGGAGCAGCGATCGCGAAGGAAGTGTGGTTCGCGGCGAACGGAGAGTCGCCCACCGAACAGGGGAGAAAGCACGGCTTCGGCGACGCTGGACACCCGGCATCGAGAGCGGAGTACTGCCCCGGCGCGCGCTCGACGTCACGCTATCGGTTCCAGACATCTGCCACTCCGACCCGAACCAGCGTCCGATCGTCACGACCCGAGACAGGAACCGTGTACGGCAGCTCCGCATGCAGGGATCCGTGGAGGGGGTGCCCGGTGACGGACATTCCTGCTCCGACTGCAGATCCGGAGCCGTCCTGCGACTTCGTTCCGTCGCGCTCGAACGACGATCGCCATTCGATCGCCGAGCCCTCCACCGCGACCGCATCCATGACGTCGACGACCGGCTCGACGCGGAAGCGGAAAACGGCGAAGGCGCTCGTCAGCCGGTGCAGATCGGCCACGTTGTCCGTCTCCGCCAGCGCGTAGCCGCCGAATTCGCCGATGCGCACGACGAAGGCGTGGATCTTCAGGCCTTCGGGCATCTGCCACTTCGAGAACAGCTCCAGCACGCGCTGTTGCGCGCGTTCGTAGGCTTCGTGCGTTCCGGCGGGTCGTTCCCACCAGGTCAAGATATATTTCATTGCGCTCTCCAGGGTCGTACGATGGTCGCGGCGGGCCGCCGCGCCGGTCACGTCGGCTCGGCACATTGCGTGCGGGCGCCGACGATCTCAGAATCGCCCGGGGCGGCTTGCAAATGACTTACGACGCAGGTACAGGGACCATGCACAGTCGCGTGGCCCGGTTGATCCGTCCGCGCGCCGACGCCGTCGTCGAGCGCGACAGGCTCTTCGCGTCCCTCGACGACGCGATGCGGCGCGCCGTCGTCTGGATCTCGGCACCGGCGGGTGCGGGCAAGACTTCGGTCGTGACGAGCTGGCTCGAGTGGCGCGCCAGTACGGCGCCCTGGTTCCAGCTCGAGCGCTCCGACGGCGACGCGGCCGCCTTCTTCCATCACCTGCGCATGGCGGCATCCGCGGTGCCGGGTGTGCGCGCTGAACGACTCCCGCTGCATTCGGTCGAGTACGCGCGCGACTGCACGGGCTTTGCGCTGCGTTTCTTTCGCCGGCTGCACGCCGAGCTCGGCAGCCAAAGCGTTGTCGTCCTCGACAACTACCAGGAGCTGCCTGCCCGCTCGCCGCTGCACCGGGCGCTCGCCGCAGCGGCGGTGGAGTGGCCGGCCGGCAGCCTCGTCTGCATCAGCCGCGCGGATCCTCCCGCAGCGTTCGCCCGGCTGCGCGCCTCGCGCGGGCTCGAGCTTCTCGGCTGGGAAGCGTTGAAGCTGCGACTCGACGAGGTTCGCGCGATCGTCGTCGCGCACGGCCACGAGCTTTCGAGCGACCTCATCGATCGGCTGCACGAACAATCGGGCGGCTGGGCTGCCGGCCTGGTGCTGCTGCTCGAGCGCTTGCGCCAGGCGGGCCGTTTCGACGCCTTCGTCTCGACCACCGACCAGCAGGCGATCTTCGACTATTTCGCCGAGCAGGTGTTCCGCGCCTGCCCGGAACCCGTACGCGAGATGCTGCTGCGTCTGTCGTACCTGCCGAGCGTCACACCAGCGAATGCGCAGCGGATCACGCAGCGGCCCGACGCCGGCGACCTGCTGGCGGATTTCGCCCGCCGCAACCTGTTCATCGCGCACAGCGAGACCGATGAGGACAGCTTCGAGTTTCACGCCCTGTTTCGCGCGTTCCTGCAGCATCGCGCGCTTCGCGCGTACGGCGAAGCCGGCCACGCCCGCCTCGTCGGCGAGGCCGCCGAACTGCTGCTGGCGTGCGGTCTCGTCGACGACGCGATGCAGCGTCTCGTGCAGATGCGCGCGTGGCCGCGGGTGCGCGAGCTTATCCTGTGCGAGGCGCCGCGCCTGGTCGCGACCGGGCGACGCGAGACGCTACGCGGCTGGATCCAGCCGCTGCCGGCCGCGATGCGCAACGAGGCGTGGCTCGTCTACTGGTTCGGCGTGGCCTGCAGCGGCCGCGATGCGCGTGCCAGCGGCGAGGCGCTCGAGCGGGCGGGTGCGCTTTTCGAAGCCGCAGGCGATCGCCGCGGGCGGGTGCTTGCGCTGTCCGCCCGCATGGCCGGATGGTGGGGCGAGCGTAGCGACTTCCGCACCTTCGACCCGGTGCTCGATCGCCTGGCCGCGCTGCTGAGCGCGAGCGGCGAGCTCGATCGCGAAACCGAAGCCGTTGCCGTCGCCGATCTGGTTCATGCGTGGGTGATGCTGCGGCCGATGCGCGAGGAGGTGCACGAGTTCGCGCAGCGGCTTCGCCGACTCGTACTGCGCGAGCTGCCTGCCGCGCTGGCGCTGCACGCCGGCGTCTGCCTGATGGCGTATTTCTGGATGCGCGGCGACAGCGACGAGCTCGACGCGGTCGCGCGGTCCGTGCACGACCTCGTCGACGATCCCGGAACGGCGATCGGCGATCGGCTCTGGTTTCGCTTCTGGACGATGACGCACTACGTCTATCTGGCCGACGCGACGCGCGCGATGGAGGCGATGGAGCAGGCGCGCACGACGACGGAGGAGGCGAACCTGGCCCCCGGGCGCATCGACCTCGCACGCTGGGCGACCACGGTCGACATGCAGCTCGGTCGCGCCGATCGCGCGCGACGAAGGCTCGACGACGAGCTCGTTCCGCTGCTCGCGTCGATGTCGCCGACGGCGGCGGTCTTCGTGCATCTCGAGCTCACGCGTTGCGCGGTCGAGGAGGGCCGCATCGCGGAGGCGATCGAGCAGGGCCGCCGCGCGACGGCGGTGGCGCTGCGCTGCGGCTACACCTGGGCGCAGGTTCCCGCCCGGCTCGCCTGGTGCGGCGCCCTTTGCCTGGACGGCCGTCTCGTGACGGCGCGCCGGCAGCTCGAGCGTGTACGCAAGTTGCTCAGCACGCGAATGTCGATGCAGTTCGCCTCGGTCGAGCTCTACGATGCGCTGCTTTGCGTTGCCGAAGGCGGGCACGCGAAGGCGCGCGAGGCCCTGCAGCGATGCTTCGCGCTGCGTGCGGGTTCGCGCTACGTCTGGGGTCCTGGTTGGACGCGTCCGGTCGCTGCGCGGCTGGCTGCTTTCGCCTTCGAGCACGATGTCTGCTGCGCGGAGATGACGCGCATCGTTCGCGCGTTGCGCCTGCAACCGCCGGCGCCCGCGCCGCAGTGCTGGCCGTGGCCGGTGCGCATTCGGGCCTTCGGCTCGTTCTCGGTCCGGGTCGACGACGGAACTTCGTTGCAGCCGACCGGCAAGGCGGCGCACCGGCTGCTGGATCTCCTGAAGGCGCTGGTGGCCGCCGGCGGCATCGACGTGCCGGGAGAGCAGCTGATCGACGCGATCTGGCCGGAAGCGGCGGGCGATGCCGGATGGAGCTCGCTTCATAGCGCGGTACATCGTCTGCGCCGCCTGCTGCGGCACGAGGAGGCGATCTTCGTGCGCGACAACAAGCTGAGCCTGAGCCGCGGGTCGTGTCGGCTCGACACCTGGGCTTTCGTCGACGGGCTGGACGCCTTCGGCGCGCGCGAAGCCGACAAAACCTCGATCGAGGCGCTTTCCCGTGCTCTCACGTTGTACCGTGGTCACCTGCTTGCCGGCGAAGGCGATCCAACGTGGGTGCTTGCGCCCCGCGAGGCAATGCGCCAGCGGTGGCTGCGCGCCGTGCACGTCGTCGGCGACTGGCACGAGCAACGTGAGGCCTGGCCCGAGGCCGTCGAGACCTACCGCGCCGCGACGCTGGTTGATCCCGCCGACGAAGGCCTGTGCCGGCGGTTGATGATCTCTCTGTCGCAGGCCGGCGAGCGCGGCGAAGCGCTCGCGAGCTTCGAGCGATGGCAACGGCTCGCGCGCGCTCGCGGAGTGCTGCCCGGCGCTGCGATCAGCCGTCTGCGCGAGACACTGGCCGGGTCCTTCGATCGGCCGTCCGAGCCCCTCAGTTCGCCCGATTCCCGTACGTATTCGTCAACGGATCGATGAAGGTTCGTCGCCAGGATCGCTTCGTCAGGCGTTCAGCGCCGACTCGCGCAACAGGGCGTTGACCGCCGCGTACAACGCTTCGAGGCTGACGGGCTTGTGCAGCATCGGAAAGCCCGCGTGCCGGACCGCTTCGAGAATCTCGGGGGCGGTATCGCCCGAGACGAGCAGGCCGGGTATCTCGAACTCGTCGCCGAACCGTGACTTCTGGTCCGCGTGGACGATGCGGATCGCGTCGAGCCCGGTTTCTCCTTCCAGCCGGAAGTCGGAGACGATCAGCTGCGGCATGCATTCCTGGCGCTGCAGGCGCGCCACGGCGTCCTCGCCGGACGTGGCGCACACGACGCGGCAACCGAAGCTGCGCAACGACTGCGCTGTCGCTTCGAGGCTCGAGGGATCGTCGTCGATCAGCAGAACGAAGCTCGCGCGTGCATAGTCGAGCGCCGGCGTTCGCGCGCTCGACCAGGAGCGGGACGGTGCCGAGCGCGCCAGCGGCACCTCGACCGAGAACAGCGATCCCTTGCCGGGCCGTGAACGCACGCTGATCGGGTGCGCGAGCAGGACACCGAGTTGCCGCACGATGGACAGGCCCAGTCCCAGCCCCTTGCGCCGGTCGCGCGCCTGGTTGCCTACCTGGTAGAACTCGTCGAAGATCCTGTCGGCCTCGCTGCGGGCGATGCCGATCCCGCTGTCCCAGACCTGGACGGCCACGCGCGCTGCGCGGTGCCGACAGCGCACCCGTACGCGGCCGCGATCGGTGTAGCGGATCGCATTGAGGATCAGGTTGCGCAGGATGCGTTCGAGCAGCACCGGGTCGGTCTCCACGAAGGCACTGTCGGCGCTCATGACGAATTCCAGGCCCTTGTCTTCGGCGATCGGTCGCACCTGCACTTCGATCTGCCCGAGGATCTGTGCCAGCGCCACGGGCTCGATCGACGGCCGTACGGCGCCCAGCATCAGCTTGGACACTTCGAGAATCGAGTCCAGCAACTCCCGCATCGAATCGAGCGCTCGGGCAGCGCACTCGATTGTTTCATCGAGCGCAGCGTCGCGATTGCGGCGCTGCAATTGCCCAATGTATTGCAGCAGCGCATGCATCGGTTGCCGCAGGTCGTGTCCCGCAGCGGCGAGAAAGGCGTTCTTGCTCTTGTTGGCAAGCTCGGCCTGTGCTCGCGCAGCTTCCGCGTCCGCACGCGCTCGATCGGTCGCGAGCTGCTGCGCGGTGCGCTCCTGGAGGAGTTTCTCGGTCTTGAATCCGAGGCGGATCGCTACCTTGACCGTATTCTCCCGGACCGTGCCGAACACCATCATCAGCGCCGCGACGATGAAGAAGGCGGCGGCCAGCACCCATTGGGTCTCGCCGCCGATGCGCAGCAGACCGCTGCAGAACACTGCGGTCAGCGGCGCGACGAAGGCCAGCAACTGCAGCCGTTGTACGAGATGCCCGGTGCCACCGATCAGGACCAACGCCATGCAGGTCACCAGTAGCGGAGCGAATTCGGGCGTGCCGGGCAGCATCAACCAGGCGGTCGATCCCCACAGGCCCCCGGTCAGCAGCCCGACGGCACGATAGGAATGGCGCAGGCTGCGGGCACTTGCAATCGACTCTCGTCTTCGGAAGCCGGCGATGATCGCTCCCGTGAAGACCTGGAACGCGGTCAGGGCAGCAGCCCATGGCCAGATCGCGCTGGCATCGACGTTGTTCAGCACAGCGAGCCATGCGACGAGGGCGACAGCCACGATACCCGCGACAACCGCGTGTGGCGCGCTGCTTATGGCGATCCTGATCTGTATCGCTTCTTCGCGTTCCAGCTCTTCCGCACTCGGCGGTTCGCCGACTCGGACGTCGCCGAGCGGGTGAAGAACGGAGATGGGGAAGACGACGTGATGACCGACGGTGGGCGACGGGTCTTCCTCTGCAGGAGAGATCGGCGATGCGTCCGGCGTCGGGTTCATGGCAAGCAGGCTGAACGGTTGGGCTCGCCGCAGCTGTGTCAGGAATCGGGCGTAAAGCGCAGGCGCTGCTCGGCGAAGGCCGTGATCACCGCGGCCTTGGCTGTCAGGGCATCCTTTCCGCTGTCCTCGCCGACCCGCAGTTTCCACGCCATCCGTTGCACGTGCACCCGTACCGTGTTGTCGGACATGCTGCGCCCGGGCTCGGCCAGCCGCCGGGCGATCTGCTTGTAGGTCAAGCCCTGGACCAGCAGGCTGGCGACCTGCTTCTCGCGTGGCGTGAACGCGATCTCGTCGGACGCGTCCTTCGGCCTCTTTTTTCTCCTGTCGGACAGGTAGCGCTCGGGGATGTAGATGGCCCCGGACAGTGTCAGGTCGATCGCGGACTTGAAGACCTCGAGACTCGTGCCCTTCGTGATGAAGCCGGTGGCGCAGTTCTCGATCGCTTCGGGGATGAGGGTCTCGTCATAGTCGGCAGCTGCCGAGACGACGACGATGCGCGGATTGCAGTCGTTGTTCTCGCACCATTGCTTCAACGTCCTCAGTGTGGACGTCCCACGGCTGTCTTCCAGGTTCAGGTCGAGCAGCACCAGGCCGATCGTGAGGTTGGTTTGCAGCGAGGCGATCGCGCCGGCAATCGATGCTGCCTGATGGACCTGGGCACCCGGGTAGAGGTCGGCCAGCGTCATGCTCATTCCCGTGCGCGCGCCGAAATCGTCGTCGACAACGAGCAACTGCACGGTGCCGTTTCCCATCATGAGAATGTCTGCACTCGAAGCATAGCCCTCGGCTTGCGACTGTGGTTGTTCCGCCCCGGTCGCAGGATGTACACGTCGCGGTCACCGTTTCCGATTACCCGGTTCCGCGTATTGCGCGGCGTCCGCGGACGCCCCACGATCGGTCCACACGGCTTGCAAATGGCTCACAACGGAGGCGAAGAATGCCGCCCCAACACGTGGCTCGATCGGTTCGCCCGAGCATCGACGCCATCGTCGGGCGAGAAAGGCTGTTCGCATGGCTCGACGATGCTTCGCAGCACCGACTCGTATGGATCTCCGCCCCGGCGGGGGCGGGCAAGACCTCTCTCGTCGCCAGCTGGCTCGCTCGACGCCGAAGCACAGCCACATGGCTTCGGCTCCAACGTTCCGACGGCGAGCCGGCTTCCTTCTTCCACTTCCTGCGCATGGCGGCATCGCAGGTGCCGGGCCTGGATATCGGACGCCTGCCGGTTCATTCGAACGAATATGCCCGCGACTGCACTGGGTTCGCGCTGCGTTTCTTTCGCCGGCTGCACGCCGAGTGCGCGAGCGAGAGCGTCGTCGTCCTCGACAACTACCAGGAGTTGCCGGCGCGCTCCGCGCTGCATCGGGCTCTTGCCGCGATCTGCGACGAGTGGCCGGCGGGCAACCTGATCTGCATCGGCCGCGCCGACCCGCCGGCGGCATTCGCCCGGATGCGCGCAGCGCGCGGGCTGGCGGTTCTGGACTGGAAAGACCTGAAACTGCAACTCGACGAGGTGCGCGCGATCGTCGCTGCGCAACGCCACGAACTATCGACCGAGATCATCGCGAGGCTGCACGAGCAGTCGGGCGGTTGGGCGGCCGGCCTGATGCTGATGCTCGAGCGCCTGCGCGAGGCGGGTCGTTTCGACTCCTTCACGTCGAGCGCCGGCTTGCAGCCGGTTTTCGACTACTTTGCCGACCAGGTGTTCGGCAACTGCACCGAATCGGTACGGGAGATGCTTCTGCGACTGTCGTACCTGCCCCGCCTTAGCGCGGACACCGCCGAACGCATCACGCAGCGGCACGACGCGGATGAACTGCTGGCGGATCTCGCGCGCCGCAATCTCTTCCTCGGTCGCAGCGAGACCACCGGCGATAGCTACGAGTTCCACGCCTTGTTCCGCGTATTTCTTCAGCACCGCGCGCTTCGCACGTATGGAGATTCGGGTCATGCTCTGCGAACGCAGGAAGCGGCCGAACTGCTGTTGTCCTGCGGCCTGGTCGATGAGGCGATGCAGCGCCTCCTCCTGACGCGGTCGTGGTCCCGGATGCGCGAGATCATCCTGGCAGAGGCGCCGAAGCTGGTAGCGGCCGGGCGGCACGAAACGTTGCGCGGCTGGATCGAGATGCTGCCTGCCGACGCGGTCGAAGACGCGTGGCTGACGTACTGGCTCGGTGTGGCCTGCAGCGGCCGCGACACGCGCACGAGCAGCGAGGCGCTCGAGCGGGCCTTCGCACGCTTCGAAGCGATCGGAGATCGACGTGGGCAGGCACTGGCGCTGTCGGCGCGCACGGCCGGGTGGTGGGGCGAACGCAACGATTTCCGGCCTCTCGTTTCCGTGCTCGATCGCCTGATCGAAGGTGTCGGATCCGTAGGCGAACTGGACCGCGAGACGGAAGTGGCGGTCTTCTCCAACCTGGTCCTCGCCTGGGTGATGTTGCGGCCGATGCGAGACGAAGTGCACGCCTTCGCGCGTCGGCTTCGCAGAGTCGAGTTCCGCGATATGTCGGCCGCACAGGCCTTGCATGCCGGTGTCTGCCTGATGGCCTATCACTGGATGCGAGGCGACAGTGAAGAACTGGATGCGGTCGCACGTGCCGTGCACGACATTGCCGATGATCCCGGCATCGCGATCGCTGATCGGCTCTGGTTCCGCTTCTGGATGATGACGCACTACGTCTATCTTGCCGACGCCGCAGGCGCGATGGACGCCATGGACCACGCCCGCACGTTGACCGAGGAAGCGAACACCGCACCGCGTCGAATCGACCTTGCTCGCTGGGCAGCGACCGTCGACATGCAGCTCGGGCGCCCCGGTCGCGCGCGGCGACGGCTCGAGGAGGAACTCGTTCCGCTACTCGCGTCGATGGCGCCGACCACGGCCGTTTTCGTGCATCTGGAGCTCACGCGCTGCGCGATCGAGGAAGGCCGCATCGGAGAAGCGATCGAGCAGGGCCGCATCGCTGCGAAAGTGGCGCACCGCTGCGGATTCGTCTGGGCACAGGTTCCGGCGCGCCTGGCCTTGTGCGGCGCGCTGTGCCTCGACGGGCGCCTGACGCAGGCGCGCGCACAACTTGCGCGCGCACGAAAGCTCGTCAGTGCGCGCATGCCGATGCAACTGGCCTCCGTCGAGCTCTACGAGGCGTTGCTGCACCTGGCCGACGGCGAGCACGTGCTGGCACGCGATGCGCTGCAGCGCTGCTTCGCGCTGCGCGCCGGCTCGCGCTACGTCTGGGGGCCGGGCTGGACGCGTCCGGTAGTCGCACGCCTGGCCGCCTTCGCCTTCGAGCACGACGTCTGCGTCGTGCAGATGACGCGCATCGTGCACGGCCTGCGGCTGACCCCGCCCGTGCCCGCGCCCCAGCGCTGGCCATGGCCGGTGCGCATCCGGGCTCTCGGCACGTTCGCGGTCCTGATCGACGACGGCGCGGGGGTGCACCCGAGCGGGAAGGCCGCGCATCGTCTGCTGGAGCTGCTCAAGGCTCTGGTGGCGGCGGGGGGCGTCGACGTACCGGCCGAGCAACTGATCGACACGTTGTGGCCGGATGCTGCGGGCGATGCGGGCTGGAGTTCGCTGCACAGCGCCGTGCATCGCCTGCGCAGGCTGCTTCGCCACGACGAGGCGATCGTGCTGCGCGACAACAAGCTCAGCCTCGACCGGGCAGCGTGCTGGATCGACAGCTGGGAATTCCTCGATCGGCTTTCCGCCTTCGAGAAGAATGCGGCCGACCCGCAGGCGATCGTGCTGCTCTCGGCGGCGCTGGCGCTGTATCGTGGCCACCTGCTCGCCAGCGAAGGCGCTGCCCGCTGGGTGCTCGTGCCGCGCGAAGCCATGCGCCGACGCTGGCTGCGTGCGGTGAATCTCGTCGGCGATCTGCACGAGCAGCGTGGAATGTGGGCCGAGGCCGCTGAAGTGTTTCGGGATGCCGTGCTCGTCGATCCGGGCGACGAGGGGCTGTGCCGACGCTGGATGTCCTCGCTGGCGAATGCGGGCGAAGCCGGTGAGGCGCTCGCCGGTTACGCGCGCTGGGAGCGGCTCGCGCACAGTCGCGGAGTGCCGCCGGGGGGCGCGATCCGCCGATTGCGCGACGCGCTGGCCGATCGCGCCGGCAACTTTCAGCGCCAGTACGCCGGGTTCCCGTAGGTGTTCTTCAGGTGGTCGATGAAGGTGCGCACCCGCAGCGGCAGGTTGCGTCGTTGCGGGAATACCGCGTAGATCGCGTTCGGCGCGGCGGCGAACTCGTCGAGCACGCTCAGCAGCCGCCCGCTGCGCAGGTCGTCTCCGACCTCCCAGATCGAGCGCCAAGCGAGCCCTCGTCCGGCAAGTGCCCAGTCGTGCAGCACGGCGCCATCGGTGCACTCGATCGATCCCGATACGCGCATCGACACCGGCGCTCCTTCGACGCGGAACTGCCAGCCGCGCGGCTGGTTGCCGTAGGTGCCGAAGGTCAGGCATTGGTGCCGCGCCAGTTCGTCCGGATGCGCGGGCACGCCGTGGCGCTCGAGGTAGGCAGGGCTTGCAACGACTACGCGCCGGTTCTCGGCGAGCTGCACGCCGACCAGGCTCGAGTCGTCGAGCGTTCCGATGCGAACGGCGACGTCGATGCCTTCGTTGACGATGTCGGCGAGGCGGTCGCTGAGGTCGAGCGAGACCGACACCTCGGGATGCGAGTCGAGGAACTCCGGCACCAGCGGCGCGACGTGGACACGCCCGAAACCGGCAGGCGCGGTGACGCGCAGGTGGCCGCTCGCCTTCACACCGCCGAGCGAAACCGAGGCTTCGGCGTCACGCAGATCATGCAGGATCCGCTGGCAGTCTTCGAGGAAGGCGCTGCCCTCGAAGGTGAGCGTGATGCGCCGGGTCGTACGCACGAGCAGCTTCACGCCGAGACGCGCTTCGAGTGCGTCGATGCGCCGTCCGATCAGTGCGGGGGCGACGCCTTCGGCGCGTGCTGCCGCGCTGAGGCTGCCGCGCGTGGCGGCAGAGATGAAGCTCTCGATCTGCTTGAGACGGGCCATCGGACGGGCGCGGGTGGTACGGACGACGCTGCGATTATTGCAAAAAGGTAAAAGCTGAAGCGACCTTTCAAGGCTTTTTGAGAGGAACTCGGCTGATTACACTCGGAGCATGCCCAAGGAAGTTCGTGCGATCGCATTCGACGCCTACGGCACGCTGTTCGACGTGCATTCGGTGACGAGTCTCGCCGAGCAGCTGTTTCCCGGACGCGGCGCGGAACTCTCGCAGCTGTGGCGCCAGAAGCAGCTCGAGTATTCGTGGCTGCGCACGATGTCCGAGCGTTACGCGCCGTTTCGCGAGATCACGCGTGATGCGCTGCGTTTCTCCGCGCGCCGACTCGCACTCGCGATGGACGAGGCCGACGAAGAGCGCCTGATGAAGCAGTACGCGAGCCTGTCGGCGTTTCCGGAGAACCTGGCGGCGCTGCGCGCGTTGCGCGACACCGGCCTGCCGCTGGCGATCCTCACCAACGGCGACCCTGACATGGTCGCGATCTCGGTGCGCAGCGCGGGCATGCAGGGGCTTTTCGATTACCTGCTGTCGGCGTACGAGGTCGGCTGCTTCAAGACGCGGCGCGAAGTCTACGCACTGGCGCCGGCAGCCTTCGGCTGCGAGCCTGCGCAGATCCTCTTCGTGTCGTCGAACGCATGGGATGCGATCGCTGCGACCTGGTTCGGTTTCCAGACTTTCTGGGTCAACCGCTCGGGTGCACCGCTCGACGAGCTCGGCACGGCGCCATCGGCCACCGGGCACCGGCTCAGCGATGTCGTCGACCACGTTCGTGCCCGCTTCCGAGGCCGCCCGCGCGGCACGCCCGAACCCACCCCCTTCGAAGGAGAATCGAGATGACCGACACCGCTTTGCGACTGCCCCAGGGCGTCACCATCGACGCGCCCGTTTCGCCCGAGTTTGCGGAGATCCTCTCGCACGACGCGCTCGCGCTCGTCGCGCAACTGCATCGCCAGTACGAGCCGCGCCGCCAGCAGCTGCTCGCCGAGCGCGTCGCGCGCGCCAGGCGCCTCGACGAGGGCGAGCGTCCGCACTTCCTCGCGCAGACGAAGCAGGTGCGCGACGGCGACTGGACGATCGCGCCGATCCCGAAGGCGCTCGAGTGCCGCCGCGTCGAGATCACCGGCCCGGTCGAGGCGAAGATGGTCATCAACGCGTTCAATTCGGGCGCCGACAGCTACATGACCGACTTCGAGGACTCGAATGCGCCGAACTGGACGAACCAGATCCAGGGACAGGTGAACCTTCGCAAGGCGATCCGTCGCGAGCTCACGCTCGAGCAGGGCGGCAAGACCTATCGACTGAACGAGAAGATCGCCACGCTGCAGGTGCGCCCGCGCGGCTGGCACCTCGACGAAAAGCACGTGAAGATCGACGGTCAGCGCGTCTCGGGCGGCATCTTCGACTTCGCGGTGTTCATGTTCCACAACGCGAAGGAGCAGGTCGCGCGCGGCGCCGGCCCGTACTTCTACCTGCCGAAGCTCGAGAGCCATCTCGAGGCGCGGTTGTGGAACGACATCTTCGTGGCGACGCAGAAGGCGCTCGGGCTGCCGCAGGGCACGATCAAGGCCACCGTCCTGATCGAGACGATCCTCGCTGCCTTCGAAATGGACGAGATCCTCTACGAGCTGCGCGAGCACAGCGCGGGCCTGAACGCCGGCCGCTGGGACTACATCTTCTCGTGCATCAAGAAGTTCAAGGTCGATCGCGATTTCTGCCTGGCCGATCGTGCGAAGGTCACGATGACCTCGCCGTTCATGCGCGCCTACGCGCTATTGCTGCTGAAGACCTGCCACAAACGCAACGCGCCGGCGATCGGCGGCATGAGCGCGCTGATTCCGATCAAGAACGATCCGGAGAAGAACGAGATCGCGATGGCCGGCATCCGTGCCGACAAGGCGCGGGACGCCACCGACGGCTACGACGGCGGCTGGGTTGCGCACCCGGGGCTGGTCGACGTCGCGATGGAGGAGTTCGTCAAGGTGCTCGGCGACCGGCCGAACCAGATGGACCGCAAGCGCGACGACGTCGAGGTGAGCGCGGCCGACCTGCTGAACTTCCAGCCCGAGCAGCCGATCACCGAGCACGGGCTGCGGATGAACATCAACGTCGGCATCCACTACCTGGGCGCCTGGCTGGCCGGCAACGGCTGCGTGCCGATCCACAACCTGATGGAGGACGCGGCAACCGCCGAGATCAGCCGCTCGCAGGTCTGGCAGTGGATCCGCTCGCCGAAGGGCAAGCTCGAGGACGGCCGCAAGGTCACGCCCGAGCTCGTGCGCGAGCTGATTCCGCAGGAACTGGCGAACGTGAAGAAGACCGTCGGCGGGGACACGAGCACCTACGACCGCGCGGCGCAGATCTTCGAGCAAATGAGCACGCAGGAGTCGTTCGCCGAGTTCCTGACGCTGCCGCTATACGAAGAGATCGAGTGAGAACGGGTGGATGAATCTACAATGGAACCTCCGATTGCCGAGCGCGTAAGCATCGTCGACGTCCGGATGCCCTTCTGGTCGATGGTGGTGTTCCTGGTCAAGTTGTCGATCGCGTCGATTCCCGCCTTCATCATCCTGTCCGTGCTGGGCGCGCTGACATTCACTTTGCTGGGCTGGCTCGGGTCGCTGTCGCGTACGTGGATCTGAGCTCCTCAGGCGGCTGATCGGCTTCTGCTCACACCGCCATGTAGCGCCCCGGGCGATGGTTCACCGCGAGCGTCACGTTCAGTGCGGTGACGCCGATTCGCGTCGTCGACCAGCGAGTGCCGGGCGAGCGGGAGCGAGCCTGCAGGGTCGGGTGGGAGATCGGAGGCGCTGCGCATCCCCCGCGATTCTGACATCCTGCATGCGCGGCAGCGCAGGACGCCCTGCGACGTTTTCTGCCGCACAAGACGGTGCGGATATTCGACACAACCCGAGCCTGCGTCCTACCGTACGCTCTTTGACCAAGGGAAGGAGAAGGACAATGACCGACGTCTGGTTGAGCTCGTTGCAGACGGGCAGCGCGCAGGAAGGCTTCGAGCTGGCGATCAAACTGTCCCGGATGGGCGTGAAGTACACGCAGCCTTCTGACGAGGTGCGCGCGCGGCTGCGTCCCGAGTACGAGGAAAATGCCGACAGCCTGATCGCCTCGTCGCAGGTGATCGCAATCCACTTCCAGACGATCGCCGCGGCGAACGGTTACTGGAAGGGTTGACGCACGCGACCGGCGCTGGCGATGGGCGCGCGTGGATCGCCTCGGGTAGACGTCGACGAGATCGAGTTCACGGCTATCCGCGCGCAGGGCGCCGGCGGGCAGAACGTGAACAAGGTGTCGAACGCCGTGCAGCTGCGTTTCGACATCGCACGCTCGTCGCTGCCCGATGGAGTGAAGGAGCGGCTGCTTGCGCTCGACGACCGACGGATCAGCTCCGACGGCATCGTTGTCGTCAAGGCGCAGCGCTTTCGCAGCCTGGAGAAGAACCGGGAAGACGCGATCGCGCGCCTGCAGGCGATCGTCGATGCCGCCGCGCACGTGCCGAAGCCGCGCCGCGCGACGAAGCCTACCGCCGCCGCGCGTGCACGTCGCGTCGACGAGAAGACGCACCGCGGCCGGATCAAGTCGCTGCGTCGCCCACCCGAAGCTTCGTAGCGGATTCTCGCGATCCGTCGGCATTTGTTACCCTGTCCGGATCCGTTGGAGGAATGCCTTTGGCCAAGCCTAATTACGCGTTTCAGAAGAGACAGCGCGAGCTCGCGAAGAAGCAGAAGAAGGAGGAGAAGCTCAAGCGCCGCCTCGAATCGACGCCCGGACAGGAAGACGCGCCGGCCGACGACGCAACCGGCACCGCCGTGCCGGTGTCGGGCACCGACGCAGCCGGGTCTGGCCCGGTAAACGGAAGCGACGCGACCTGAACGCCCGCCGCGCGTTGCAGGGCGGGTTCACTACCGTTCTTCAGCGTGGCGCCGGCGTTCGCAGCAGCTCGTCGAGCTCGCGCAGCACTTCTAGGTCGCCGCTGCGGTCGAAGTGCAGCGGGAATCCGCTCCATCCCCAGCTGGCAGAACCCTTGAGCCGGTAGCCCCATTGCGCGGGCTCGGCCGTGCGCAGCTCGCGCAGCAGCGCGAGCAGCCGCGAAGTCGGCACGGTGAACCGGACGGGGATCGTTCGCTCGCCGAGCGCGGGCAGCGTGACCGCGCGCTCGAGCACCTTTCCGTCGGCGAAGGGCCGCCCGAGCAGCTCGAGCGCGAAGTCGATGTTTCGCAGCGGGATCGCGACGTCGTTCGGATTCTCGGTGTCGACCGCGAGCAGGAAGCGGATCTCGCTCAGGCCGAGCTCGTCGATCTGGAAGTCGGAGAAGCGCAGCCGCGGCGGCTCGAGGTCTGCCGGCGGCAGCGCGCCGCAGCCGGCCAGCAGCACGAGGGCGCCGGCCGCGCCGATGCATGCACGTCGGTTGTTCTTCATGGTCTCGCGAGTCGCATCATGTTCTTGCCAGCTGCATTGCGGGCCGCGACCTCCGCTTCATAGCTTTGCGAGCCGCTCGAGCGCACGTTCGAGCGTCTCGTCGGTCTTCGCGAAGCAGAAGCGCACGACGCGGTTCTCGACCGCACGCTCGTAGAACGCCGACAGCGGAATCGCTGCGACGCCTGCCTCGGTGGTCAGCCATCGGGCGAAATCGGTTTCGTTGCGGTCGGAGATCGCGCCGTAGTCGACGAGCTGGAAGAACGTTCCCTCGCAGTCGAGCAGCCGGAAGCGCGTGCGCGCAAGGCCGTCGCGAAAGAGATCGCGCTTGCGCTGGTAGAAAGGTGCGACGTCGCGCCACGATTGCGTCTCGCTCATGTAGCGGGCGATGCCGTGTTGCGTCGGCGCGTGCGCCGTGAACACGTTGAACTGGTGCACCTTGCGGAATTCGGCGGTGAGCGGTGCCGGCGCGGCGCAGTAGCCGAGCTTCCATCCGGTGACGTGGAAGGTCTTGCCGAAAGACGAAACGACGAAACTGCGCGATGCGAGCTGCGGATAGCGGCTGATCGATTCGTGCGGTTGCCCGTCGAAGACCATGTGCTCGTAGACCTCGTCGGAGATCACGATGAGGTCGTGCGCGCAGGCGATCGACGCGAGCTCGCGCAGGTCGGCTTCGCGCAGGATCGTGCCGGTGGGGTTGTGCGGCGAGTTCACGAGGATCGCGCGCGTGCGTTTCGAGCACGCGGCGCGCACCGCCGCCCAGTCGACGCGGAAATCTTCGCCCATCGGCACCGCGACCGCCGTGCCGCCGGCCAGTTCGATCGACGGAACGTAGCTGTCGTAGACCGGCTCGATCACGACGACCTCGTCGCCCGGCCGCACGACGGCGAGCACTGCGGTGAAGATCGCCTGCGTGGCGCCCGCGGTGACGGTGATCTCGTCGACCGGGTCGTAGCGAACGTCGTGCACTGCCTCGATCTTCCCGGCAATCCGTTCGCGCAGTGCGGCGACACCCGCCATCGGCGGATACTGGTTGTGACCGGCGCGCATTGCATCGGCGACCGCGTCGACGAGCGCCGGGTCGCAGTCGAAGTCCGGGAATCCCTGCCCCAGGTTCACCGCGCCGTGCTCGACGGCGAGCGACGACATCACGGTGAAGATCGTCGTGCCGACCTTCGGCAGCTTCGTGGCGAGGGCGGGACGTGCGGGGAAGGCGTGTGCGGTCATGTCGATGCGGTGAGCGCGTCGCCGACGATTATAGAGAGCAGGTTGCCGGGCACCCGGCGGCGGGTTGCCGTGGACCGGGCGGCGAGGGGCTGGAGCGGGTTACAAACCGGGCCGGAGGCTACCCGCTTTCGTGCCATCATCGTGCCATGCTGATCGTCCTGTCTCCCGCCAAGCGGCTCGATTTCGAGTCGGCGCCGCACGTCACCGCGCACACGCAGCCGCGCTTTCTCGCGCAGTCGCGCCCGCTCGTCGAATTGCTGAAGAAGATGGACACGCGCGAGCTCGCGTCGCTGATGTCGATCAGCGATCCGCTCGCCGCGTTGAACGCCGCGCGCTTCGGCCAGTGGAAGCCGCCGTTCACGCCGCGCAACGCCCGGCCTGCGGTGCTTGCGTTCGCAGGCGACGTCTACGAAGGGCTCGATGCGAAGAACCTCGACGAATCCGACCTCGGCTGGGCGCAGGAGCACGTGCGCATCCTCTCGGGCCTGTACGGCGTGCTGCGCCCGCTCGACCTGATCCAGCCCTACCGGCTCGAGATGGGCACGCGGCTGCGCAACCCGAAAGGCGGCGATCTCTACGCATACTGGGGAAGCCGGCTCGCGGAGACGATCGACGAGGAGCTCGCCTCGCATCGCAGCCAGGTGCTCGTCAACCTCGCGTCGGTCGAGTATTTCAAGGCGCTCGCCGGGCTGCGCTCGCGCGTCGTGCAGCCGGTGTTCCAGCAGCGGCGCTCCGATGGATGGAAGGTCGTCGCCTTCGCCGCCAAGCGCGCGCGCGGCACGATGACGCGCTACGCGATCGAGCGGCGCATCGACGATCCGGTGCAACTGCAGGGCTTCGATGTCGATGGCTATCGCTTCGAGCCGCGGGCGTCGAACGAGTCGACCTGGGTGTTCCGGCGCGGCTGAGCGGAAGGCGTGAATACGCCTTCTCAGACGATCGTCGGCTCCGGGACGAGCTCGATGCCGAAGCGGTCGCGAACCGACTCCGCGATGCGGAGCGCGAGCGCGAGGATCTGCGCGCCGGTCGCGTTGCCGTGGTTGACGAGCACCAGCGCATGCCGCTCGTGCACGCCGGCATCGCCGTCGCGAAAGCCTTTCCAGCCGCAGCGCTCGATCAGCCATCCCGCCGAGAGCTTCACGCGTGTTCCGCCTCGTACCGTGTCGCCGTCGTCGGTCGACGCCGCGAAACGCGGCATGCCCGGATGAAGCGCCGACAGCGCATCGGCGATCGACGCGTCGACGACCGGGTTGCGAAAGAAGCTGCCCGCGTTGCCGAGCACCGCCGGGTCGGGCAGCTTGCGGCGGCGAATCGCCGAGACGGCATCCGCGACGTCGCGAGCGGCGGGTCGCGTGACGCCGCTGTCGCGCAGCGCGTCGCGGATCTCGCCGTAATCGAGCTGCAGCGGCGCGTCGCGCCGTAGCCGGAAGCGCACCGCGGTGATCGCCCATCCGCCGCCGGAAGGATGCCGGAATACGCTGTCGCGATAGCCGAAGCCGCAGTCGGCCGCGTCGAAACGCCTGCGAGAGCCATCGAGCAGCGAGACCGCGTCGAGCGACTCGAAGCGCTCGCGCATCTCGACGCCGTAGGCGCCGATGTTCTGGATCGGGCTCGCGCCGACCGTGCCGGGAATCAGCGAGAGGTTCTCGAGCCCGCCGAGGCCCTGCGCGAGGGTCCACCGGACGAAGTCGTTCCAGTTCTCGCCGGCACCAGCCTCGACGAGCACGCCGTGTCCATCGTCTGCCAGCAGCCGGCGGCCGCGGATCGTGATGTGCACGAGCGGCATCGGCGGGTTCCGCGTGAAGAGCACGTTGCTGCCGCCGCCGAGCACGAAGGGCGGCGGCGCGTCGGGCCGTTGCATGGCAAGTCGCGGCAGCTCGATCGCGTCGTCGACTTCGATCAGTCTTGCCGCTCGCGCTTCGACGCCGAAGCTGTTCAGCGCGCGCAGTGAAACGCCCCGGCGCTCGACCGCAGGCATCGTGTGAACGGGTCCTAGCTCGGGCTGTACGCGAGCCGCACGTAGATCGGCGCGAAGGCCTCGGCCTGCGTGATCTCGATCAGCGATTCGCGCGCCAGCTCGAGCAGTGCGATGAAGGTGACGACGACGACCGGGACGCCACGCTCCGTGTCGAACAGCTCGTCGAACTCGGCGAAACGTCGATCCTGCAGCCGGCGCAGCACGACCGTCATGTACTCGCGCACCGACAGCTCCTCGCGCGTGATCCGGTGATGCTGCACGAGTCGCGCGCGGCGCAGGATGTCGGCCCAGGCGCTGCGCAGGTCGTTTGCGTCGACGCTCGGCAGCTGTGTGGTCGCGGCCTGTTCCAGCCAGGCGTTGGCGGGAAGGAAATCGCGTCCGAGCTGCGGAAGCTGGTCGATTCTCTCGGCGCCGACCTTGATGCGCTCGTACTCGACGAGCCGCCGCGCGAGCTCGGCGCGCGGATCCTCCACTTCCTCGCCGCTGTCGGCCTTCTTTACCGGCAGCAGCATCCGCGACTTGATCGAGATCAGCAGCGCGGCCATCAGCAGGTACTCGGCGGCGAGCTCGAGATTGTGGCTGCGGATCTCGTCGATGTAGGCGAGGTACTGGCGCGTGACCTCGGCCATCGGGATGTCGAAGATGTCGAAGTTCTGCCGCCGGATCAGGTACAGCAGCACGTCGAGCGGCCCCTCGAAGGCGTCGAGGAAGACCTCGAGCGCGTCGGGCGGGATGTACAGATCCTGCGGCAGCCGCAGCATCGGCTCGCCGTACAGCCGTGCGAACACCTTCAGCTCGAGCTGCTCGGGCGTGTCGAGCGTCGCGGGGGCTTCCGGAGGTGCGCCGCCGTCGACTGTGGCGGGCGCCTCGAGCTGTGTCTCGGCGGGCAGGCCGCTCAAGTGTAGTCTTTCGGGTAGTACACGTACGATGACCGCGGAACGCGCGACTCGCGGTGCTGCTGCATCGTGTCGAGGTCCTGCGGGCGGTCCCACAGCAGGGCGCGGCCCTCGCGCTGGCTGCCTTCGAGATGCGGCCGCTCCTGCTTGAGCTGCTCGAGGAAGCGGGTGATTTCCGACTTGTACATGGCGGTGTTTTTCTCCAGGACGGGAGTGTAAAGGATGAAGCGATCGCTGTTCACCGGCTGGCTGTGTGCACTGCTCGCCTTCGTGGGCGGCTGCGACTACTTCGCGCAGCGCGAACTGCAGCCCGGCGTGTCCACCGTCGACGACGTCCGGCGCCTGATGGGCAAGCCGGTGATGATCTGGGAAGAGAACGACGGCAGCCAGGTGCTCGAATTCTCGCGTGGCCCCGAAGGCAGCGAGACCTGGATGGTCCAGATCGGTCCGGACGGACTCTACCGCGGCATGACCGACGCGCGTGCCGCCGCACAGCTCGAGCAGGTACGCGCCGGAATGAGCCGCGACGACCTGCGCCGCCTGCTCGGCAAGCCCGACGAGGAGGAGCGCTTCGCGGCACGCAACGAGACGGTGTGGACCTGGCGCGTGAAGACCAGTACCGGCGTGAGCACCGAGATGTTCCACGCGCATCTGTCGCCCGAGGGCCGCGTCCTGCGCACGAGTCGCACGCCGGACCCGAGGCTGATCAACGCCGCGGGTCAATGAACCGCACTCAGCCGACCCGCATCCCGGGCTGCGCGCCATCTTCCGCATCGAGCAGATAGAGCCCGCCCGGCTGCTGCGGATCGTCGGCCGACGCGGACAGCACCATCCCTTCGGACACGCCGAATTTCATCTTTCGCGGCGTGAGGTTCGCGACGACGACGGTGAGCCGCCCGACGAGCGCCTCGGGCTCGTAGGCC
Organism: uncultured Limnobacter sp.; assembly: GCA_964538505.1. GTDB lineage: Bacteria > Pseudomonadota > Gammaproteobacteria > Burkholderiales > Burkholderiaceae_E > Zeimonas. The sequence goes on from CAZIDY010000001.1 coordinate 195,593, forward strand.
GCGCGGATGCCGGAGAACACGGTGCGCGTGCGTCCTTCGCCCACGTCGAGTTCGAGCCGCAGCAGCTTCTTCGATCCTTCGACCGCCTGCGCATCGACGATGCGCGCGATGCGCAGGTCGACGCGCGCGAAGTCGTCGATCGAGATCGTGGGCGCGGAGTCCTCGGCGCCAGCGGCGGTCGGCGATGCTGCAGCCGTCTTCGCCGCGCCGGTCGTGCTGTCCGTCGTGTTCTCGGCAGGGCGCTTCCCCGCCTCGGCGGCCGGCTCGAACAGCGCATCGAGTTGCTTCGCGTCGACGCGCGTCATCAGGTGCGCGTAGCGGCCGATCGAGCGTACAGGCGAGTTCGTACCTTCAGCGACGCCGAGGTCTTCCCAGCGCAGCGCCGGCGTGCCGAACAGTTCCGCCACCTTCGCCGCCGTCGCCGGCAGCATCGGCGCGAGCAGCACCGTGAGCCGATGGAACGCGACCAGGCAGCGCGAGCAGACGCGGTGCAGCGCATCGCGCTGCGCGGGATCCTTCGCCATCTCCCACGGCTTGTTCGCGTCGAAATACTGGTTGATCTCGTCTGCGTAGCCCATGACCAGCCGTGCGACCTGGCCGAACTCGCGCTCCTCGTAGGCATCGGCCACCTGCGCGGCGAGCCGCGCGACGCGCTCGCGCTGCGCGTCGTCGTCGACCTCGTTGGCCGGCAGCACGCGGCCGTCGAACACGCGCGCGACGAAACCCGAGGCGCGGCTCGCGATGTTCACGTACTTGCCGACGAGGTCGGCGTTGACGCGTGCGAGGAAATCGTCGGGGTCGAAGTCGACATCCTGCACGTGCGAGTTCAGCTTGGCCGCGATGTAGTAGCGCAGCCATTCGGGATTCATCCCGATCTCGAGATAGCGCAGCGGCGAGATGCCCGTGCCGCGGCTCTTGCTCATCTTCGCGCCGCTCACGGTGATGAAGCCGTGCACGTTCACGCGGTCGGGCGTCTTGCGCTGCGCGAAGTGCAGCATCGCCGGCCAGAACAGCACGTGGAAATAGATGATGTCCTTGCCGATGAAGTGGATCTGCTCGGTGGCGGGGTCGGCGAGCAGCGCGTCGAAATCGATGCCGCGTTGCGCGCACAGCGCCTTCAGCGACGCGAGGTATCCGATCGGCGCATCGAGCCAGACGTAGAAGTACTTGCCCTGCGCATCGGGGATCTCGATGCCGAAGTAGGGCGCGTCGCGCGAGATGTCCCAGTCGGCGAGACTGCCGTTGCCGCTGTCCTCGCCCAGCCATTCGCGCGCTTTAGCAAGCACCTCGGGTTGCAGCCGCGGCTCGCCCCAGCGATCCTTTCCGCGCGTCCATTCGCGCAGGAACGTTACACAGCGTGGATCGGATAGTTTGAAGAAGTAATGTTCCGAGACGCGCAACTCGGGCGTCGCGCCGGTGAGCGTCGAGAACGGATTTTTCAGCTCGGTGGCGGCGTAGACGGAGCTGCAGTTCTCGCAGGCGTCGCCGTACTGGTCGGGTGCGCCGCAGCTCGGGCACTCGCCCTTGATGTAGCGGTCGGGCAGGAACATGCCCTTCACCGGATCGAAGAACTGCTCGACCGGCCGCACGTCGATGAAGCCCGCGTCGCGCAGCGCGAGGTAGATCGACTGCGACAGCTCGACGTTCTCGGGCGAGTCGGTGCTGTGCCAGTGGTCGAAGCCGATGTGAAAGCCATCGAGATAGGCCTTGCGCCCGGCGGCGATGCGCTCGACGAAGGCCTGCGGCGTGACGCCTTCCTTCTCGGCGGCGATCATGATCGGCGCGCCGTGCGCGTCGTCGGCGCCGACGAAGTGCACCGTGTGCCCGCGCATGCGCTGGAAGCGCACCCAGATGTCGGCCTGGATGTACTCCATGATGTGGCCGATGTGGAAGGGGCCGTTCGCGTACGGCAGGGCAGTCGTCACGAACAGGGTGCGCGCGGTCATCCACGGGATCTTAGCAAACGGGTGGGGGTCCTCCGGGGGCGCCTTGCGGCCTGTGGGCAAGCCGCTGCGGGTAGCGGGTCGATCCGTAACGAGCGAGAGGATGCCGCGGCGGGCAATCGCGTGCCTGCTAGACTCCGTTGCATCCCTTTCGCATTTCCGGATCCAGCAGATGAGCCTGAGCACCGAACAGGTCGAGCTGGCGCTGTCGCGCGTCGTCGACCCCAATACGCAGAAGAGCCTCGTCGAGACGGGCGCCGCCCGCAACGTGCGCGTCGACGGCGGCGAAGTGTCGGTCGATGTCGTGCTCGGCTATCCGGCACGCTCGCAGATCGAGTCGATCCGGCGCGAGACGATCGCCGCGCTGCGCGCATTGCCCGGCGTCTCGAACGTGTCGGCCAACGTCTACCAGAAGATTGAGGCGCACGCGGTGCAGCGCGGCGTGAAGACGCTGTCCGGCGTGAAGAACATCGTTGCGATCGCCTCGGGCAAGGGCGGCGTCGGCAAGAGCACCACAGCCGTCAACATCGCACTCGCGCTGTCGGCCGAGGGTGCCAGTGTCGGCATGCTCGACGCCGATATTTACGGTCCGTCGCAGCCGACGATGCTCGGTATCTCCGGGCGGCCTGAATCGCGTGACGGCAAGTCGCTCGAGCCGATGGAAGGCCACGGCATCCAGGCGAGCTCGATCGGTTTCATGATCGACCTCGATACGCCGATGGTCTGGCGCGGGCCGATGGTCACGCAGGCGCTCGAGCAGCTGCTGCGCGAGACGAACTGGCGCGAACTCGACTATCTCGTCATCGACCTGCCTCCGGGCACCGGCGACATCCACCTGACGCTCGCGCAGAAGATCCCCGTCACCGGCGCCGTCATCGTGACGACGCCGCAGGACATCGCGCTGATCGACGCGAAGAAGGGCCTGAAGATGTTCGAGAAGGTCGGCATCCCGATCCTCGGCATCGTCGAGAACATGGCGATGCACCAGTGCTCGAACTGCGGGCACGTCGAGCACGTCTTTGGCGAGGGCGGCGGCGCACGCATGTCGAAGGAGTACGACGTCGAGTATCTCGGCGGGCTGCCCCTCGACATCCGGATCCGCGAGCAGGCCGATTCCGGCAAGCCGACCGTCGTTGCCGACCCGAACGGCACGGTCGCGCAGAGCTACCGGCAGATCGCGCGACGCATCGCGGTGAAGATCGCCGAGAAGGCGCACGACCTCACGGGCAAGGTCCCGCCGATCGTCTTCCAGGACACCTGAGTCAGCGATACCAAGGCAGGGCAGCGCCCGGCGCGACGACTTCTCCGGCGCCTGAGGCGGAATAGCCGGGCAGTTGTGCGATGCGCTCGCGCCAGTCGGGTGCGGAAAGCAGCGCAATGATTTCGCGCGCGGCCGGGGTCTCGAGGCTCTCGCGAAAGCAGACGAGGAAGTAATCCTCGACGACAAGCGGAATGAAGTCGATGCTCTTGCCGGAGGCGGCGGCCTGGATGCCGAACCCGGTATCGGCGGCGCCGGCGGCGACCGCGGCGGCAACGGCGAGGTGGTTCGCCTCCTCGTGCCGGTAGCCGTAGATCGCATCGGGATCGATCCGTTCGCGCGCGAGCAGTTCGTCGAGCAGCACGCGCGTGCCCGCCGTGGGCGCCCGGTTCACGAAGCGCACGCGCAGCAGGTCGCCGAGTCCGCCGATGCGCAGCGGATTTCCGCGCGCGACGAACAACCCCTGCGTGCGCCGGGCCACGCGCAGCATCGCATGCCGTCGGGGGCGCAGCAGCGGCGTGAACGATCGGTGCACGTGCGAGCCTCGCGCCGCGAGGTCGGGCCGCGACAGCGGCAGATGGATGCCCGCGAACGCACAGCGGCCCTCGTTCAGATCCTTCAGTGCGGCGAGGCTGCCCTCGAAGCGCAGATCGAGCAGCAGCTCGCGTTCGCGACAGAGGTTCTTCAGCAGCGGCAGTGACAGATCGTGGCTCGCCACGCAGCGTGCGATGCGCACGTCGTCGTTGAACGCGATCGACAACTCGCGCCCGATGTCGGCGGCCAGATTCTCGATCTGTGGCGCCAGCCTTGCGCGGATGCGCGTCTCGGCCCACAACAGCTTCTCGGCGAACTCGGTGAGTCGCGCGGCACGTCCCTTGTCCCAGTGCACGAGCGGGCGCCCGAGCCGCACTTCCTGGTCTTTCAGGTATCCCCACAGATGCCGGTACGAAAGATCGAGCGCACGCGCCGCCGCAGCGATCGAGCCTTCGTGGCGAACGGCGCCGAGCACGTCGAAGAACGTGTTGCGCAGCAGCGTCGACGGCTCGCGGGCGAACTCGTAGCGAAACTCGACACCGACGATCCCGGAGGACTTATGCATGAGCCTTCATATAGGTACACGGGGAGACATGCGCCTATTCTCGCAGACGCCCGAACGATCAGGAGGCTGCAGATGTCGACGTCATTTCCGTTCCGACCGTTGTTCGTCGCGCTGTCGCTGCTCACCTGCTCGGTCGTCGCATCGCAGGCGGCTTTCGCGCAGCCGGTTTCGCTGTACGCCGCCGGCAGCCTGCGTGCGGCGCTCGACGAAGCGTCCGACGAATTCGAGCGGCGCGAGGGGGTGAAGGTCGAGCGCGTCTACGGCCCGTCCGGCCTGCTGCGCGAGCGGATCGCGAAGGGCGAGCCGGCGCAGGTGTTCGCGTCGGCGAACGTCGCGCATCCGCAGGCGCTCGCGAAGACGGGCCGGTCGGTCGCGCCGCTCGTCTTCACCCGCAACGTGCTGTGCGCGCTCACGCGAAGCGACACCGGTGTGCAGTCGTCCAACCTGCTCGAGCGCATGCTCGATCCGTCGCTGAAACTGGGTACTTCGACGCCGAAGGCCGATCCGTCGGGCGACTATGCGTGGGAGCTCTTCGGTCGCGCCGAAGCCGTGCGGCCCGGCGCACGCGCCGCGCTCGAGGCGAAAGCGCTGCAGCTCACCGGCGGTCCGAGCTCGCCGCCGCCGCCGAAAGACCGCAACGTCTACGGCGACGTCGTCGCCACGCGCAAGGCCGATGTCTTCCTCACCTACTGCACGAACGCGCTGCTGGCCAGGCGCGACTTCCCCGATCTCGTCTCGGTGCAGATACCGCCGGAGCTCGCCGTCGGTGCGCAGTACGGCATCACGGTGATGCGCGGTGCGCCCGAGCCGGCCTGGCGTCTGGCGTGGTTTATCCTCTCCGACGATGGGCAGGCGATCCTCGCGAAGCACGCATTCGGCTCCGTACGATGACGAAAGACGTGCGGCGAGCGCTCGACGGCGCTGGCTCGCGACCCTGCTTGCCGGCAGCGGCCTTGCGGCGGCCAGTCGGCTCGGCGCCGGGTTCGCGGCGGGCGCGCGATCCGAAGCAGGCGCAGGACTCGACGCCCGCATTCCCGACACCCGAGGCGGGCGTTTCGATCATGCGCTGATCGACGACGCGCAACGAAGCGTTTCGCTCGCGTCGGTTCCCGATCGCGTCTTCCCCGCGGGGCCGCCCGCGTCGGTCTTCGTCTACTGCCTGGCGCCGCACAAGCTGCTTGGATGGAGCCGGCGCGTGCGTCCCGACGAGGCGGCGTTCCTGCTCCCCGAGGTCGCTGCGCGGCCGGAGCTCGGGAGACTCACCGGTCGCGGTTCCACCGCCGCGCTCGAAGCGCTGCTCGCATTCCGGACGCAGCTGATCGTCGACGTCGGGTCTGTCGCGCCCACCTACGCGTCGCTCGCCGAGCAGGTGCAGCGACAGACCGGCATTCCGTACCTGTTGTACGACGGCGCCTTCGATCGCACCGAGGAGACGCTGCGCCGTCTCGGCCACGCGCTCGGCGAGACCGCGCGTGCCGAATCGCTCGCGCGCGGCGTGCGGGCGATCCTCGATGCGGCGGCCGAACTGCGCGAGCGCGTGCCCGAAGGCGAACGCCCGCGCGTGTATTTCGCGCGCGGTCATGACGGACTCGCCACCGCCGCTGCGGGCGGGCTGAACGCCGAGGTGCTCGACACCGTCGGTGCAGTGAACGTCGCACGCATCGAGGCGCCGAACCTTGCGCGCGTGTCCTTCGAGCAGGTGCTCGCGTGGCGTCCCGACTGGATCCTGGCGAGCGACGCCGCCTTCGTCGGCGAGGTCGAGCGCCATCCGGTCTGGTCTCGACTCGACGCCGTACGGGCCGGGCGCGTGCTGCTCGTTCCGCGGCTGCCCTTCGGCTGGTTCGATGCGCCGCCGGCGTTGAATCGCTTCGTCGGTATCGTCTGGCTGTCGGCGGTGTTCCATCCGCAGCGCGTGCGGTACCGGCTCGACGAGCGCATCGTCGAGGTCTTCGAATGGCTGTATCACCGTCGTCCGTCGCTCGTGCAGGTGCGCGAGCTGCTCGGCAGCGCACGATGACGACCGCTTCGCGTCGCCCGTGATGAGCGCCGCCCTTCCTTCGTCGTTGCGCGGATGGCGTCCGTCGTGGTGGTGGGTCGTCGTGCTCCTCGTCTGTGCACTCGTCGTCACGACGCTCTATGCGCTGGGCAGCGGCCGCTTCGAGCTGCCGTTGGCCGAGGTGCTGCGCCTGATCGCCCGCGGCGTGCTGCCCGACGACGCGGACGGTGCACTGGCCGAGACGGTGCTCTGGCAGATCCGCGGGCCGCGCATCCTCGCGTCGATGACAGTGGGCGCTGCGCTGGCTGCTTCGGGCGTCGCGCTGCAATCGGTGTTTCGCAACCCGCTCGCTGCGCCGGATCTGCTCGGCGTATCGGCGGGCGCGGCCCTCGGCGCCGTCGCCGGCATCTTCCTCGGCTGGACCGTGTTCGCGATCCAGGGTGCGGCCTTCGTCGGTGGGCTCGTCGCCGTCTTGATCGTCTATTCGGTCGGCACCCTGCTGCCGTTGCACGATCGCACGCTGAGCCTCGTGCTCGCCGGCATCGCGATCGGAAGCGTGCTCGGCGCACTGATTGCGCTGATCAAGACGCTCGCTGACCCGTACACGCAACTGCCGGCGATCACCTTCTGGCTGCTCGGCAGCTTCGCATCGATCACCGGCAGCGACCTCGCGCTGCTCGCGTTGTTCGGCGCCGTAGGGCTTGCGCCGCTCGTCGTGATGCGTTGGCGCGCCGATGCGCTCGCGCTGTCCGACGACGAGATCCATGCGCTCGGCGTGCGCCTTCCGCTGCTGCGCCTTTCACTCGTCACCGGCGCGACGCTGGCGACCAGCGCTACGGTGGCCGCCGCCGGCGTGATCGGCTGGATCGGTCTCGTCGTGCCGCATGCCGCGCGACTGCTCGTCGGTGCGTCGTTCGCGCGCGTGCTCCCGGTGTCGATGCTGCTGGGCGCGCTGCTGATGCTCGTGATCGACACGGTCGGACGCAACATGGCCGCCTCCGAGGTGCCGCCCGGCGTGCTCACTGCGTTGATCGGCGCACCGGTGCTGTTCGTGCTGATGCTCGCGCGATCGCGTGATGCCTGAGCGATCGCGTGATGCCTGAGCGATCGTGTGATGCCTGAGCGATCGTGTGATGCCTGAGCTGCTGCGCACGACTGCGCTCGCGTTCGGCTACGGCGGGCGCGCGCTCACCGATCCGATCGATCTCGTGCTCGACCGCGGCGAGATCGTCGTCGTGCTCGGGCCGAACGGTTCGGGCAAGAGTACGCTGTTCCGCACGCTGCTCGGCGTCGTGTCGCCGGTGGCGGGCGGCGTGTCGTGGGTGGGGCGCCCGCTCGCGCAGCACTCGCCGCGCGAGCTCGCCGAATGCGTCGCCTGGGTGCCGCAGCATCCCGGCGCGGCCTTCGAGTTCACCGTCGAGCAGTACGTGATGCTCGGTCGTCTCGGCCGCCTGGCACCGGGGGCTGCGCCCGGCCGCGGCGACCGCACGGCCGTCGCGCGCGCGATCGAGCGGCTCGGCCTCGAGTCCTTTCGTTCACGCGCGTTGTCGCGCATGTCGGGCGGAGAGCGTCAACTGGCAGCGGTTGCGCGCGCGCTCGCACAGGAAGCCTCGACACTGGTGCTCGACGAGCCGACGACGAGTCTCGACTTCGGCAATCAGGGCCGTGTGCTCGACGTGCTCGGATCGCTCGCCGACGACGGCCTCGGCATCGTCTATTCGACGCACGACCCGAATCACGCGCGACGTGCGGGCACGCGAGCGCTGGTCTACCTGCCGGGAGGAGCGATGCTGTTCGATGCGGTCGACGCGCTCGTCGAACCGGCGACGCTGTCACGCGTCTACGGCGTGCCGGTCGAAGGCGCACACACTTCCGACGGCCGCCTCGTCCTGTCGATCGCCGCTACAGGAAAACCGGAGAAGCCGGGAAACCGGGGTCAGACCACGGTTACAACGTAACCGTGGTCTGACCCCGGTTTCCCTCTTCCTCGAATCAGAACCCCGTCGCGCACGCCGCTTCTTCCTGCGGCTCCTTCTTCTGCGTAGGTGCGACGCCATTCTTTACCGACACGATCTCGGCGAGGATCGCGACCGCGATCTCCGGCGGCGTGCGGCTGCCGATGTGCAGCCCGATCGGCCCGTGCAGTCGCCCGATTTCCTCGGGCGAGAGATCGAACATCGCCAGCCGCTCGCGCCGGCGCGCGGTGTTGCTGCGCGAGCCGAGTGCGCCGATGTAGAACGCCGGCGTCTTCAACGCCTCGAGCAGTGCGAGGTCGTCGAGCTTCGGATCGTGCGTCAGCGCGACGATCGCGGTGTTCGCGTCGGGTCGGAACGAGACGACGACGTCGTCGGGCATGCCCGGCAGCCACGTGACCTGCGGCATCTCCAGCGTGCTGAAGTACTCCTCGCGCGGATCGCAGATGAACACCTGGAAGTCGAGCGCCTTGGCCATCTCGGCGAGCACGCGCGACAGCTGTCCTGCGCCGATGACCAGCATGCGGTAGCGCGGCCCGAACACCGCGCGTGCCACCTTCCCGTCGAAGGCGAAGGCCTCGCCGTGCTGCGCTTCCTCGATCGTTGCGCGCCCGGTCTCGAGGTCGAGCCGGCGCGCGATGAGCTCGTGCCGTGCGGTGCGTTCGAGCACGTCGTCGATCCAGCGCGCGTCCTTCAGCGGCTCCTGCAACAGCCGCAGCGTGCCGCCGCAGGGCAGGCCGAAGCGTGCGGCTTCGTCCTTGCTCACGCCGTAGAGGATCATAGACGGCATGCCGACGCGCTCTCCGGTGCGAACGCGCTCGATCAGGTCGTCCTCCACGCAGCCGCCCGACACCGAGCCGACGACCAGGCCGTCGTCGCGCAGCGCGAGCAGCGCGCCGACGGGTCGCGGCGCCGAACCCCAGGTCTCGACGACCGTGATCAGCCAGACGTGCCGACCCTCGGCGAACCAGTCCCGTGCGTGCTCGAGCACTTCACGGTCGATGCTGTCCATCGCAAATACCTCCTGAAACGCTATGCCGCTAACCGCGCCAGTACGCAAGCAGCATGGCGATGACGACGATGGCGACGACCCACGGCAACCAGCGCGTCGCCGGGCGTTCCGGCGTCGCGACCGGCACACGCGCCGGCGCTTCGACGCCTGCCGCCGGTGCCGCACCCGGCTCGCGCACCATCGTCTCGTCGACAGCCTCTTCCGTAGCGCTCAGGCGCGACGTGAAGGCCGAGAAGAAGTCATCCGCGATTTTCGCAGCTGCGCCGTCGATCAGGCGAGATCCCACTTGCGCGAGCCTGCCTCCGATCTGCGCCTTCGCCGTGTAGCTCAACCGGGTTCCGCCCGGATCGGGTGCGAGCTGCACGTCGGCCGAGCCCTTGCCGAAGCCTGCTGCGCCGCCCTGTCCGTCGAAGGCGATCGTGTACGACGTGGGTGCGACGACGTTCTGCAGCTTCAGCTTGCCCTTGAAGCGTGCGTTCACGGGGCCGATGCGCATCACGACCGTTGCCAGGTACTCGTCGTCTCCGACGCGCTCGAGCGATTCGCAACCCGCGATGCACGCCTTGAGCGTCTCGGGGTCGTTCAGTGCCGCCCAGGTGGTTTCCGGCGTTGCCGGAATCAGCCGTTCGCCCTGTAGTTCCATGGTTGCGGTTCCGTCTTCGGTTGCTCGAGTCGTCGCGGCGTGCCGCGCGCGGCCGGCGCGCGCAGCGCGGTCGCGAGCTCCGCGAGGCTCGAGAGGTTGTGCACGGGAAGCATGCGGTCGACGTGCGGCAGCAGCGCGCGCACGCCGCTTGCGCGCGGCTCGAAGCCTTCGTAGCGCAGCAGCGGGTTCAGCCAGACCAACTGGTGCGCAAAGCGCGACAGCCGTGCCGCTTCGCGGCTCAACGATCCCTGCTCATCGCGGTCGAGCCCGTCGGTGACGAGCAGCAGCGCCGCGTTGCCGGTCAGCAGACGCCGCGCCCAGTGCCGGTTGAACAGCGCGAGGTTCGACGCGATGCGCGTCCCGCCTTTCCAGTCCTGCACCAGCGCGTCGGCGCGTTCGATCGCCACGTCGGGGTCGCGGTGCCGCAGACAGCGCGTGATGTCGGTGAGCCGCGTGCCGAACACCAGCGTGTGCACGCGATGGTGGTGCTGCGTGAGTCCGTATGCGTAGTGCAGGAACGCGCGCGCATAGCGGTCCATCGATCCGGAGATGTCGATCAGCACGACGAGCGGCGGCACGCGCAGGCGTTGCGCCGAGCGGGGCAGGTCGATCGTGTCGGGCGCACGCGAGAGCCGGCGCAGCGCGCGGCGCAGGTCGATGCGTCCGCGCGCCGACGGGCCGAGCCGGCGCGTGCGCAGCGGACGTACCGGCAGCGGCACCGACTCCGCGAGCCGGCGGGCGAGTGCGAACTCGTTCGCCGACATGCTCTCGAAATCCGCGTGCTGCAGGCGTTCGCGCTCGGAGAAGCCGAGCAGCGCTTCGATGCGCTGCTCGTCGGCCTCGCGCGGTGCGGAAGGTGTCTTCGGCGGCGCGGGCGGGGAGAGCGCTTCCTCGACGCGCCGCGGCCGCTGTGGCGGCGGCGTCGCACCCGCACGACCCTCGACGCGCGGCAGCATCAGGTACATCAGGCGCTCGAGCAGTTTCGGATCGCGCCAGAACGCGGCGAATGCCGCGTCGAACACCGGCTGCTGCTCGTGCCGGTCGATCATCACCGCCGACAGCGCATCGTGCACGTCGTCGCGCCGATCGAGCCCGACCAGCTCGACCGCGGCGATGCCGGCGAGCACGCGGTCGGAGCCCACCGGCAGGCCGGCCGCACGCAGCACGCGCGCGAAGTGCGCGATGTTGTCGGCGATCCGGCCGGCCACGGCTAGCCCGGCGCAGCGTGCCGCTCGAGGACCCCTTCGGCCCGCAGCTCCTCGAGGATCGCTGCGCCTGCGCCCGCGTCGATGCGCGCGATGTCGTCCTGGTATTTCAGCAGCACGCCGAGCGTGTCCGACACCGACTGCGGGTCGAGCGACAGCGAATCGAGCGCGACCAGCGCGTTGGCCCAGTCGATCGTCTCCGCCACGCCCGGCGCCTTGAAGAGGTCGAGCGCGCGCGCACGCTGCACGAAGCCGACCACCTGTTCCGCGAGTCGTTCGTCCGCGCCGACCGCCTTGCGCCGGATGATGTCGAGCTCGCGCGCCGCATCGGGGTAGTCGACCCACGCGTACAGGCAGCGGCGCTTCAGCGCGTCGTGGATCTCCCGCGTACGGTTCGACGTGATGACGACGATCGGCGGATGCTCGGCGCGAATCGTGCCGAACTCGGGCACCGACAGCTGCGATTCGGCGAGCACCTCGAGCAGGAAGGCCTCGAAGGGCTCGTCGGCGCGGTCGAGCTCGTCGATCAGCAGCACCGGCGACGAAGGCTGCGTGAGTGCCTGCAGCAACGGGCGCTCGATCAGCATCTCGCGCGAGTACAGGTTGCGCAGCAACTGCTCGCGGTTCGCCTCGTGCCCGGCCTCGGCAATGCGGATCTCGAGCATCTGCCGTGCGACGTTCCACTCGTAGGCCGCCGAAGCAATGTCGAGCCCCTCGTAGCACTGCAGCCGGATCAGCGGCGCGTCGAGCGCGCGCGCGAGCACCTTGGCGAGCTCGGTCTTGCCGACGCCGGCCTCGCCTTCGAGCAGCAGCGGACGCCCGAGCCGCAGCGCGAGGAACACGGCGGTGGCGAGCGGGCGGCCGGCGAGGTAGTCCTCGCCGGCGAGCAGCGCGAGTGTTTCGTCGACGTTTTTCGGCGGTGTCATCCGCTCGATCCGCTGCTGTCCGCTGCCTGCATGCCTTTCCTGCTCATCCCGGTTGCCGTTACTGCCCGAGCGCTTTCGCGACGGCACGTCCTGCCATCACGCTGACCATCGCCGCGCGGTACTCGGCCGAGCCGTGCAGATCGCTGTTGCAGCCGGCCGGGTCGAGCTGCACGCCTTCGACTGCCTTCGCCGAGAAGTCGCGCGCGAGCGCCTGCTCCATCTCGGGTACGCGGAACGCGTGCGAGCGCGCACCGGTGACGGCGACCCGCACGCCGCTGTCGCCCTGGCTGACGAAGACGCCGACGAGTGCGAAGCGTGACGCGGGCTGGCGCAGCTTGACGTAGGCCGCGCGCTGCACGGTCGGGAATCGCACCGAGACGATCAGCTCGCCCGGCTCGAGCGCGGTCGTGAACAGGTCGATGAAGAAGTCGTCGGCCGCGATCGTGCGCCGGTCGGTTTCGATCGTCGCGCCGAGCCCCAGAACGGCTGCCGGGTAGTCGGCGGCCGGGTCCGCGTTGGCCAGCGAGCCGCCGATGGTGCCCTGGTTGCGCACCATCGGATCGCCGATGCCGTCGGCGAGATCGGCCAGCGCGGGAATCGCGCTGCGCACCTCCGCTGAGCGGGCGACCTCGGAGTGGCGCGCCATCGCGCCGATCTTCAGTGCCGCGCCTTCGCGCGCGATGCCGCGCAAGCCGCTGATCGACGCGAGATCGACGAGGGTGCTCGCCGAGGCGAGCCGCAGCTTCATCGACTGCACGAGGCTCTGCCCGCCCGCCAGGTAGCGCGCGTCGCCGCCGCCCGCGCGCACGGCATCGGCGACGCTGGAAGGACGCTGATATTCGAATCCGTACATGTTGTGCTCCTCCTCAGGCGCTGGCGTTCGCGAGACGCCAGACGCGCTCGGCGGTGGCGGGCATCGGCACGTCGCGCACACCGAGCGCGTCGGTCATCGCATTGATGAACGCCGACGGCGCACCGATCGCACCGGCCTCGCCGCAGCCTTTCACGCCGAGCGGGTTGTGCGTGCACGGCGTGACCGTCGTGTCGACGACGAAGTTCGGCAGGTCGTCGGCGCGCGGCATCGTGTAGTCCATCATCGAACCGGTGAGCAGCTGTCCGGACTCGGGGTCGTATCGGCAGCCTTCGAGCATCGCCTGCCCGAGGCCCTGCGCGACGCCGCCGTGCACCTGGCCTTCGACGATCAGCGGATTGATGATGTTGCCGAAGTCGTCGACGGCAACGAACTGCACGACGCGCGTGTGCCCGGTCTGCGGGTCGATCTCCACCTCGCAGATGTGCGTGCCCGCCGGGAACGTGAAGTTGCTCGGGTCGTAGAACGCGTTCTCGTTCAGCCCCGGCTCGAGCTTGTCGAGCGGGTAGTTGTGCGGAACGTACGCGGCAAGCGAGACCTGCGCGAAAGGCACCTTGCGGTCGGTACCCGCCACGCGGAACTCGCCGTTCTCGAACTCGATGTCGGTGTCCGCTGCCTCGAGCAGGTGCGCGGCGATCTTCTTGCCCTTGGCGATCACCTTGTCGACCGCCATCACGATCGCAGTGCCGCCGACGGCGAGCGAGCGGCTGCCGTAGGTGCCCATCCCGAAGGGCACGCGCCCGGTGTCGCCGTGCACGATCTCGACGTTCTCCACCGGCAGCCCGAGCTTGCCGGCAACGACCTGCGCGAAGGTGGTCTCGTGCCCCTGGCCATGACTGTGCGTGCCGGTGAACACCGTCACGGTGCCGGTCGGGTGCACGCGCACTTCGCCCGCCTCGAACAGTCCCGCGCGCGCACCGAGCGCCCCCGCGATGTTCGACGGCGCGATGCCGCAGGCCTCGATGTAGCACGAGTAGCCGAGCCCGCGCAGCAGGCCTCGTTTGGCCGCCTCCTCCCTGCGTGCCGGGAACGCGGCGACGTCGGCGAGCTGCTGTGCCCGGTCGAGCGACGCGACGTAGCCGCCGCTGTCGTAGGTGAGCCCGACCGGCGTGGCGTAGGGGAACTCGGTGATGAAGTTGCGCCGCCGCAGCTCGGCCGGATCCATGCCGAGGTCGCGTGCGCACTGCTCGGCGATCCGCTCGATGACGTACGAGGCCTCGGGACGCCCCGCGCCGCGGTACGCGTCGACCGGCGCCGTGTTCGTGAAGACCCCTTTCACGTCGACGTAGATCGCCGGCGTGCGGTACTGGCCGGCGAGCAGCGTGCCATAGAGGATCGTGGGCACCGCCGACGCGAAGGTCGACAGATACGCGCCGAGGTTCGCGACGGTGTTCACCCGTAGCGCGAGGAAGTTTCCTTGTGCGTCGGTGGCCATCTCGGCCGTGGTGACGTGATCGCGGCCGTGCGCGTCGGCGAGGAACGACTCGCTGCGCTCGGCCGTCCACTTGATCGGACGACCGACGCGCTTGCTGGCCCAGACGAGCGCTGTCTCCTCGGGATAGAGGAAGATCTTCGAGCCGAAGCCGCCGCCGACATCGGGCGCGATGACGCGCACCTTCGACTCGGGCAGCCCGAGCACGAATGCGCACATCAGCAGCCGCTCGACGTGCGGGTTCTGGTTCGCAACGTACAGCGTGTAGCTGTCGTCGTGCTTCGTGTATACGGCGTTGGCCGCCCGCGGCTCCATCGCGTTGGGGATCAGCCGGTTGTTGACGAAGTCGAGCCGCGTGACATGCGTGGCCTTCGCGAACGCCGCGTCGACCGCCGCCTTGTCGCCGTGCCCCCAGTCGTAGCAGAGGTTGTTCGGCACGTCGTCGTGCACCAGCGCCTGCGCCGAGTCGGCGGTGCCGGTGTCGACAACGGCCGGCAGCACGTCGTAATCGACCTCGACGAGCTCGGCGGCGTCCTTCGCCTGCAGCAGGGTCTCCGCGACGACCAGCACGACGGTATCGCCGACGTACCGCGCCTTGCCCTGCGCGAGCACCGGGTGCGGCGGCTCCTTCATCGGCGAGCCGTCCTTCGAGTGGATCAGCCAGCCGCAGGGCAGGCCGCCCACCTTCGCCTCGGCGAGGTCGTCGCCGGTGATCACGTCGACCACGCCGGGGGCGGCTTTTGCCGCCGCGGTGTCGATCGAGACGATGCGCGCGTGCGCGTGAGGAGAGCGCACGAAGACGCCGTAAGTCTGTCCCTGCATGACGACGTCGTCGGTGTACTGCCCGACGCCGGTGAGGAACCGCTGGTCTTCGCGCCGCCGCAGCGGCTGGCCGATGGGGGAGGCGGGCGCGTTCGAAAGATCGGTCATGTCGTCCTCCGCTCGCTCAGTTGCCGGCGGCGGCGACCTGCTCGATCGCGCGCACGATGTTCTGGTATCCGGTGCAGCGGCACAGGTTGCCTTCGAGCCCCTCGCGGATCTGCGACTCCGTGGGCTTCGGGTTGTCCTGGAGCAGTTGCACGGCCGACATCACCATGCCGGGCGTGCAGAAACCGCACTGCAGCGCGTGGCACTCGTTGAACGCCTTCTGCATCGGATGCAGCTCGCCGTTGGCCAGCCCCTCGATCGTGGTGATCGACGCGCCTTCGGCCTGCACGGCCAGGATCGAGCACGACTTGATTGCGCGGCCGTCCAGATGGACCGTGCATGCACCGCACTGCGCGGTATCGCACCCGACGTGCGTTCCGGTGAGCTGCAGATGCTCCCGGATGAACTGGACGAGCAGCGTTCGGCGATCGATTCGGGTTGAAACGGGCTTGCCGTTCACCGTCATCGTCACGGTCTGTTCCATGTAGCCTCCTCGAAGGGCGGATCGCCCGCCGCGCCGCGGCGGGATCGGGTTGGTCCGGACCTGCTTCTTGCGGCAGGTTCGTTGCGCGCCTGTACGCGGCGCACGTGACCGGCATCATGCACCAATCGGACCGCCCTCGGCCATTGTTAGAATCTCGAACGCGGAAATGCAGGCCCTCTCGAAGCGAAACATGAGCATCAAGTCCGACCGTTGGATCCGCCGGATGGCGGCAGAAGGCATGATCGAGCCCTTCGAGCCCGGGCAGGTGCGCACGGCGAACGGCCAGAAGATCGTCAGTTACGGCACATCGAGCTACGGCTACGACGTGCGCGTGGCGCGCGAGTTCAAGATCTTCACGAACATCAATTCGACGATCGTCGACCCGAAGAACTTCGACGCCGACTCCTTCGTCGATTTCGCGGGCGATGTCTGCATCATTCCGCCGAATTCCTTCGCGCTGGCGCGTACGGTCGAGTACTTCCGGATTCCCAGGAGTGTCTTGACTATCTGCCTCGGAAAGTCAACGTACGCGCGCTGCTTCAGCGGCGACACGCGGGTGGCGCTGGTCGACGGGACGGCCCCGACGCTGGAGGAAATGGCGCGCCGCCACGACGACGGCGAACTCTTCTGGGGATACAGCGTCGGGCAGAACGGCCGGTTGATCGTATCGCTGCTCGATGCGCCTCGCTGGATCGGCCGCGATTCGCTGCTCGAGATCGAGTTGGACAGCGGCGAGCGGATCCGTGCCACGCCCGACCACGATTTCATGATGCGTGACGGGCGCATGGTGCCGGCCGAGCGGCTGCGCCCCGGTGATTCGCTAATGCCGCTGTATCGCGATCTCTTTCGCGGTTATGAGATGGTTTATCAGCCGCTGAACGACCACCTGCTGCCTACGCACCGGCTGGCGGACGAATGGAACGTGCGTAACGGCATCTATGCGGATGTGTCGGGGACGCACCGGCACCACATCGATTTCGACCGACGCAACAATCGGCCGACGAACATCGAACGAATGGACGCTGCCGAGCATCTCCGCATGCACAACTCGGAGACGTACGGCGAAGAGTTCGATCCACACGCGCATGGGGAAGCGATTCGTGATGCGCTGGCGCGACGGGCACTCGACCCCGAATGGTCGGCGCGGTTTTCCGACGCACAGCGCGAGCGCGCGCTGTCTTTCTGGAACGACGACCGCTATCGGATCATTCGGGACGAGCTGATCGAGGCAAGGCGCAATCCAACCGAGGCGACGCGCGAGGCGCATCGCGTGGCGACGACGAGCCGTTATGCACGGGCCGAAGAACGCTTTCGCCAATCGCGGCTCTCCCAGCAGGCATGGGCTCGCGACGATGGATCCCGCCGGCGGCGTCAGGCGGAGATCGCGCGCGGCATCAACATGCGCAGCGAAATCACGCAGGAGCTTGTCAGGGCGGCACTCGATGAGACGGGCTCGATCCGTGGCGCTGCTCGGGCGCTCGATTGCGACCGGTCGGTATTCCGCCGCTTTCCGGATGTCGTCGCTGCCTTTCGTGGGATGCCGGCAACGAGAAACCACAAGATCGCGCGTATCCGCGAGTTGCCGGGCGACCACGACGTGTACTGCCTCACCGCCCCCGAAGCCGGCAATTTCGCGCTGGAAGCCGGTGTCTTCGTCCGCAACTGCGGCATCATCGTGAACGTGACGCCTCTCGAGCCCGAGTGGGAAGGGCACGTGACGCTCGAGTTCTCGAATACGACGCCGCTGCCGGCCAAGATCTACGCCGGCGAGGGTTGCGCGCAGGTTCTCTTCCTCGAATCCGACGAGGTCTGCGAGACCTCGTATCGCGACCGCGGCGGCAAGTATCAGGGACAGACGGGGGTCACGCTGCCCAAGGCCTGACCCCGCCGCTCGGTTGCGGCCCCCCGCCAAAGCCGCTATATTTTTTCCGATGAACCCCGCTCGCGGCCTCGGCCGCGCATCATCCGGCGCCACCGGCGCTCTTCGTCTCCTGCCTCTTCTGGCGTCCGGCAACCGGACGCTCGGCGGCCTGCACCTGCTTTCGGTGCTCGGTCCGCTACTGCGCCCCGCGCGCTGACACTTCTCCTCCCCTTCTTTCCGTTTGCAGTTTTCGTAGCCTCCCGCGCCGGCGGGCCAGGCGCTACAGGAGCATTCCGATGGCCGACAAGCTGATCATTTTCGACACCACGTTGCGCGATGGCGAGCAGAGCCCGGGCGCGTCGATGACGCGCGAGGAGAAGCTGCGACTGGCCAAGCAACTGGAGAAGCTGCGCGTCGACGTGATCGAGGCGGGTTTCGCCGCTTCGTCGAACGGCGACTTCGAAGCGGTGCGCTCGATCGCGGAGGCGATCAAGGACTCCACCGTCTGCTCGCTCGCACGCGCCAACGACCGCGACATCTCGCGCGCCGCCGAAGCCCTGCAGGCGGCGCGCTCGAAGCGCATCCACACGTTCATGGCGACCTCCGCGCTGCACATGGAGAAGAAGCTGCGGATGACATCCGAGCAGGTGCACGAGCAGATCGGTCTGGCAGTGCGCTTCGCACGCAAGTTCACCGACGACGTCGAGTTCTCGCCGGAAGACGCGAGCCGCTCCGACTTCGATTTCCTCTGCCGCGTGCTCGAGACGGCGATCGCGGAGGGCGCGACGACGATCAATATCCCGGACACCGTCGGCTACGCGGTTCCGGAGGGATTCGCCGATCGCATCCGCTCGCTGCGCGAACGGGTGCCGAACTCCGACAAGGCGATCTGGTCGGTGCACTGCCACAACGATCTCGGCATGGCGGTGGCGAACTCGCTCGCCGGCGTGATGGCCGGTGCGCGCCAGGTCGAGTGCACGATCAACGGGCTGGGCGAGCGCGCCGGCAACACCTCGCTCGAGGAAATCGTGATGGCCGTGAAGACGCGGCGCGACTATTTCAACCTCGAGGTCGGCGTCGAGACGACGCAGATCGTTCCCACGTCGAAGCTCGTCTCGAGCATCACCGGCTTCCCGGTGCAGCCGAACAAGGCGGTGGTCGGTGCGAACGCCTTCGCGCATGCGTCGGGCATCCACCAGGACGGCGTGCTCAAGCAGCGCGACACCTACGAGATCATGCGCGCCGAGGATGTCGGCTGGACGGCCAACAAGATCGTGCTCGGCAAGCTCTCCGGGCGCAACGCGTTCAAGCAGCGCCTGCAGGAGTTGGGCATCGAACTCGAGTCCGACCAGGAGATGCACGCGGCCTTCCAGCGTTTCAAGGATCTCGCCGACCGCAAGGCCGAGATCTTCGACGAGGACATCCACGCGCTCGTCTCCGACCAGGCCGTGCATCACGAGGCCGACGAGCACTACCGGCTGGTGTCGATGGCGCAGGCCTCGGAAACCGGTGGACGTCCGCATGCGCGGGTGACGATCGGGATCGAGGGCGCCGACACGACGAGCGAGGCCACCGGCAACGGGCCGGTCGACGCGACCTTCAAGGCGATCGAGTCGCGCGTGGCGAGTGGCGCCGAGCTGGTTCTCTATTCGGTCAACGCGATCACCACCGGAACCGAGTCGCAGGGCGAGGTCACGGTCCGGCTGGCGAAATCGGGCCGCATCGTCAATGGCGTCGGCGCTGACCCCGACATCGTCGTCGCGTCGGCGAAGGCGTACCTGAACGCGCTGAACAAGCTGCATTCGCGGGCGGAGCGCATCGATCCGCAACCCGGCGTCTGATGAACGTGTGAGCCGATCGTCCATGCCCGCCTTCCGGGCGAGGCCGATTGGTTCGCTCGGTGCGAGTGCGCTAGAATCCCGGGTTTCTCCGGCCCCGCGGTCGGGGGAGTGCCCGGCCAGGGGGCCGGGCGGCACGGCACCGCATCCCGGTGGTGCCGCAAGTAACGACGTAATCGACGTCAACGTCCCAGGGGAAATTCATGGCCATCGGCAACACCGAGAAGGCGAAGATCGTCGCCGACTTCCAGCGCACCGGCAACGACACGGGTTCGCCCGAGGTCCAGGTCGCGCTGCTCACCGCTCGCATCGTCGACCTCACCGACCACTTCAAGACGCACGCGAAAGACCATCACTCGCGTCGCGGCCTGCTGAAGATGGTGAGCCGGCGACGCAAGCTGCTCGACTACCTGAAAGGGAAGAATCCCGCCAGCTACCGCGCGCTCGTCGAGAAACTGGGTCTGCGCGGCTGAAACGAACGAGCCGAAACCCGCAAGCGAACCTTGCGGGTTTCCTGCTTCTGCACCGCTCGAAAGGAAATCAAGTGTTTGAAATCGCAAAAAGAACGTTTCAGTGGGGCGCCAACACCGTCACCATCGAGACGGGTGAAGTCGCACGGCAGGCGTCGGGTTCGGCGCTCGTTACCATGGACGACACGGTCATCCTCGCCACTGTCGTCGGCGCGCGCAACGCGAAACCCGGGCAGGATTTCTTTCCGCTCACCGTCGACTACACCGAGAAGTTCTATGCGGCCGGCCGCATCCCGGGCGGCTTCTTCAAGCGCGAAGGACGTCCCACCGAGCGCGAGATCCTCACCTGCCGCCTGATCGATCGCCCGATCCGCCCGCTGTTCCCCGAGGGCTTCTACAACGAAGTCCAGGTGATCGTGCATGTCATGTCGAGCAACCCGGAAGTCGACAGCGCGATTCCCGCGATGATCGGCTCGTCGGCCGCGCTTGCGTTGTCGGGCATACCTTTCGATGGGCCCATCGGTGCGGCGCGCGTCGGCTACATCGACGGGCAGTACGTGGTGAATCCGAGCACTACCCAGATGCTCTCGTCGAAGCTCGACCTGGTCGTCGCCGGCACCGATGCGGCGGTGCTGATGGTCGAATCCGAAGCGCACGAGCTGCCCGAGGACGTCATGCTCGGCGGCGTCGTCTTCGGCCACGAGCAGATGCAGGTGGTCATTCGCGCGATCGACGAACTGGTCGCCGAAGCCGGCAAGCCCGCCTGGGATTGGCAGCCTCCGGCGAAGGACACGGTGCGGGAGGCGCGTGTTGACGAGCTCGCCGGCGAGGAGATGCGTGCTGCCTACGGCCTGCGCAACAAGCAGCAGCGCGTCTCGCGCATCCGCGAGATCGAGAAGGCGACGATCGAGCGCATCAATGCCGACGCCGTCGGCGCAGGCGAGCAGCCGCCCGACACGAACGCGCTGTCGAACATGCTGTTCGATCTGCAGGCGCGCATCGTGCGCCAGCAGATCCTTTCGGGCGAGCCGCGCATCGACGGGCGCGACACACGCACCGTTCGTCCGATCTCGATCCGCACGAGCGCGTTGCCGCGTGCGCATGGCTCGGCGCTGTTCACGCGCGGCGAGACGCAGGCGATGGTCGTCGCCACGCTCGGCACCTCGCGCGACGAGCAGATCATCGACGCGATCAACGGCGAATACCGCGAGCGGTTCATGTTCAACTACAACATGCCGCCTTTCGCTACCGGTGAGGCCGGTCGCTTCGGCGCGCCCAAGCGTCGCGAGATCGGCCACGGCAACCTGGCCAAGCGCGCGCTGCGTCCGCTGCTGCCGAGCGCCGAGGAGTTCGCATATTCGCTGCGTGTCGTCTCGGAGATCACCGAGTCGAACGGATCCTCGTCGATGGCCTCGGTGTGCGGCGGCTGCCTCGCGCTGATGGACGCGGGCGTGCCGATCCGCGCGCACGTTGCCGGCGTCGCGATGGGCCTGATCAAGGAAGGCAACCGCTTCGCGGTGCTTACCGATATCCTCGGCGACGAGGATCACCTCGGCGACATGGACTTCAAGGTGGCCGGAACCACGACCGGCATCACCGCCCTGCAGATGGACATCAAGATCCAGGGCATCACCAGGGAGATCATGCAGGTCGCGCTCGCACAGGCGCGCGAGGGTCGCATGCACATCCTCGACGTGATGCAGCAGGCGATCGGCGGCGCGCGTGAAGATCTCTCCGATTTCGCGCCGCGCATGTACACGATGAAGATCAATCCCGAGCGCATCCGCGACGTGATCGGCAAGGGCGGTGCGACGATCCGCCAGATCACCGAGAGTACCGGCACGCAGATCGACATCCAGGACGACGGATCGATCACGATCGCTGCGGTCGACGGCAATGCCGCCAAGCGCGCGCAGAAGATCATCGAGGACCTCACCGCCGAAGTCGAGATCGGCCGCATCTACGACGGCACCGTGCTGAAGATCCTCGACTTCGGCGCGATCGTCCAGGTGATGCCCGGCCGCGACGGTCTGCTGCACGTCTCGCAGATCGCCAACGAGCGCGTGAACCAGGTCTCCGACTACCTGAAGGAAGGGCAGGCGGTGCGCGTTAAGGTCATCGAGGCCGACGACAAGGGTCGGTTGCGCCTGTCGATGAAGGCCGCGGCTGCCGATGACGCGGCTGCTGCTGCGGCAGAGGGCCAGGCGAGCGCCTGATCGGCGCCAGCCCCCCGAAAAACCGGGGTCAGACTACGGTTACTTGTAACCGTGGTCTGACCCCGGTTTTTCGCGTACTCGTTTCAGCGAAGCGACCAGCGCCCGTCGTTCTCGTCGGCGCGCTGCTCGTCACGCAGCTTCAGCAGATGCGCGGTGAGCGAGCATTTCGCCACCGGGTACAGGATCGGATCGACGTCGTCGTAGGCGAAGCGCACGAGCTCGTCGAGCGTGCCGCCGTTTGTCTTCTGCAGCGCGTCGACCACTTTCGCCTCGCGCGCCATCCGGTGCGCGATCAGCCGCGCTATCTCGGTCTTGCCGCGCGCGATCACGTGCCCGTGCGCGGGCAAAATGAACTCGAAGGGCTCGCGCGCCAATCGCTCGAGCGACTCGATGTAGGCGCGCATGTCGCCGTCGGGCGGAGCGATGACCGTCGTCGAGCCGTTCAGGATATGGTCGCCCGAGAACAGCAGCCCGTCCTCCTCGAGCAGCAGGCAGACGTGATGCTCGGCGTGTCCGGGGGTGTGCAGCACGCGCAGCGTCGAGTCGCCGACGCGCAGCGTCTCGCCGTCCTGCAACTCGCGGTCGGGGCGGAACGTCCACTCGCGTCGGAATCCTTCACCGCTCGCGCGGCCGAGGATCGGCGCCTTGGTGCGCCGCTGCAGCGGCATCGCGCCCGGCAGGTGATCGGGGTGCCCGTGCGTGCAGACGATCGTTTTCAGCCCGTCGCCGACGAAATCGAGAATGCGGGCGATATGGCCCGCGTCGTCGGGCCCGGGGTCGATCACCAGCCAGTCGCCCGGTTCCCCGACGATGTAGGTGTTGGTTCCCGGACCGGTCATTCGGCCGGGGTTCGGCGCTGTGAGTCGGTGCACATGACGCAGCAGCGGCACGACGCGCTCCGATTGCCAGTCGAGCGTGTGCTCGGCACGGCCGTCGGGGGTGACGAGCTCGAGCTCGCCGTAGGGCAGCTCTTCCTCGCTGAAGCGTTCGAGCTGGCCGCGCAGCCAGCCGGCGCGCGGGCAGGAGATCCAGATGCGCTTCTGTCCACGCGCGTGTGCGAGGATCTCGTCGGCGCTGCCGAATGCAGACAGCTGGCGCAGCGTGCGGATCGTCGGGAAGATGATGTTGAACTCGCCGCGTTCGTGACGCTCGAGCCCGGCTGAAGGGTTCACCCAGATCGGCTCGAACTGCTCCCCTTCGTCGGCGACGGGTTCCTGGTAGTCGGGCATCCGTGCAACGAAGAAGCGGGCGTCGAAGCGCTTGGGCAGATCGCGATCGGTGATCCAGTGGCTGAACCAGTGCACCTCGTCGAGCGCGAGACGCAGCCCCTGCGCAGCGAGTCGGTCGAAGAGGTTCTCATGACGATGTTCACCGAGCTGCGCCGCGATGCGCGACAGCTCGCGATCGTCGCGCGTGCCGCGTGCGAGCAGCACGCCGAGCTCTTCGAAGGCTTCACGTACCGCTGCCGTTGCGTACGAGATCGTCTCCGGCGTCTGGTCGTCGCGAACGTCGACGATGCCGCGCTCGTGAGCGGTCGCATCGGCCGCGTCGACGACGCCACCGGGAAAGACGTAGGCACCCGGCGCGAAGCTGGCGTTGAGTGAGCGCCGCGTCATCAGGATTTCGGGGCCGTCGTCGGCGTCGCGCAGCAGCAGGATCGTCGCTGCGGGTCGCGGTGTCGCGGGTTCGCTCCACGAATGCAGCCGTTTTTCCGGACGAACCATGGTCATGCCGCGGTGCTTCCTTTCGAAGGGGACGAGCCGCCGATCGGTTCGTCGTCGTTTGCATGGCGCTCGAGCAGCGCCGGCGGCGCGAAACGCTCGCCGTAGCGTTGTGCGAGCTCGCGCGCCCGTTCCATGAAGCGACGCGCGCCGACGTGATCGACGAAGCGCAGCGTGCCGCCCGTCCAGGCCGGAAAACCCCAGCCGAAGATCGAACCGACGTTCGCGTCGCGTGCCGTGTCGACGATGCCTTCCTCGATGCAACGGATCGTCTCGAGCGATTGCACGTACAGCAGCCGGTCGCGCACGTCGTCGATCGTTACCTTGTTCCGTGCGCGCTCGAAAGCCTGCAGGCCGGGCCAAAGCGATTTCTCCGCGTCGGCCGGATAGTCGTAGAAGCCGCCGCTGTAGGCGCGGCCCATGCGCCGATAGCCGTGCGCCATTTTCTCGAGGACGTACACAGCCGTTTCGGGGATGCGGCTGGCTTTGCCGTGCGAATGATCGTGATCGTGTCCGTGGGCATGCGCGTCGTCGTGCGTGTGCAGATGCGCGTGCCCGTCGCCCTGATGCTCGTGCTTCGCATCGGCCATCTCCTGGTGCAATACGTCGTCGGCGAGCTTCAACGAAACCTCGTCGAGCACCGCGAGCGGGCCGACCGGCATGCCGAGCTGCAGGGCAGCGTTCTCGATCAGTGCGGCAGGTACGCCTTCACCGAGCAACGCCATCCCTTCGTTGACGAAGCTGCCGAACACGCGGCTCGTGTAGAACCCGCGCCCATCGTTGACGACGATCGGCATCTTGCCCAGTTGAACGACGAGGTCCCAGGCGGCTGCAGCCGTTTCCTTCGATGTCGCCTTGCCGCGAATGATCTCGACCAGTGGCATGCGCTCCACCGGCGAGAAGAAGTGCAGGCCGACGAAGCGCTGCGGGTGCGGGCAGGCGCCTGCCAGGCCGCTGATCGGCAGCGTCGACGTGTTCGACGCGACGATCGCCTTTTCGTCGACGACTTCGGCGATCGAGCGGATGACCTGCTCCTTCAGCGAGCGATTCTCGAATACTGCTTCGATGACGAGGTCGCACCCGGCGAGGTCGCCGATCGCCGCCGTCGGCTGGATGCGTGCCAGCACGCGTTCGGCGTCGTCGGCGGAAAGACGCCTCTTGCGCACGCGTTCGGCCAGGAGCCGTCCCGAGTGCGCCTTGCCCGCGTCCGCCTTCTCGCGGCCGACGTCGACCAGCACGCAGTCGATGCCGCGGCTCGCACAGGCCCAGGCGATTCCGGCGCCCATCATTCCGGCACCGACGACGCCGACGCGGGTGAAACGATGCTTTTCGCTCGTATCGGGACGGCTGCCACCGCTCCTGATCTCGTTCGCCTGGAAGAACAGCGTGGAGATCATGTTTTTCGCCACCGGCCCGACAACCAGCCGTGTCAGGTAGCGCGACTCGATGCGCATTGCGGTATCGAAGTCGACCTGTGCGCTTTCGACGCTCGCCGAAAGAACTGCTTCAGGCGCCGGATAGTTTCCGCGGGTCTTCTGCTGTTGGATCGCCGGTGCGATCGCGAGCATTGCGGCCACTGCGGGGCTGGAAGGCGTGCCGCCCGGAATGCGGTGTTTCGGATCGTCCCATGGTTGACGCGCATCCGGATGCGCATCGATCCACGCGTGTGCGAGGGCGATCAGGCGCTCGGAGCTCGGTGCGAGCGCATCGACGAGCCCGAGCTCCAGCGCGCGCGACGGCGGGATGCGGCGACCTTCGCTGAGCAGTGGCAACGCTTCCTGAAGCCCGAGCAGGCGAACCAGCTTCACGGTGCCGCCAGCACCGGGCATCAGCCCGAGCGTGACTTCCGGCAAGCCGAGCTCGATCGAATCGTCGTCGAGACAGATGCGTGCGTGACACGCGAGCGCGAGCTCGAACCCTCCGCCCAGCGCGCTTCCGGTGATCGCCGCCACTACCGGTCGACCCAGCCGCTCGAGCCTGCGCAGACACGCCTTGAGCGCCTGGACCTCCTCGAAGAACGCGGCGGCGTCCTCCGGGCGCACGGCAAGGAGCGCATGCAGTTCGCCACCCGCGAAGAACGTGCGCTTCGCGGACGCGACGATGACGCCGCGGATGCTGCCGCGTTCCGCTTCGAGCCGCTCGACGATCGACGCGAGATCGGCACGAAACGCCGCGTCCATCGTGTTCACCGACTGGCCCGGTGTATCGAGAACGAGCGTCACGACCCCTTGCTCGTCCGACTGGTATCGAATGCTCGACATGCGCTCTCCGGCCCGCGGGAAACGGGCTGCAGCGACCAATCATAATCGCTCGGGGGAGGGCGCTCGGATCGAGCGCGAGAGGCTGCGACGCTGCGTGGCGTCGGCCAGGTCGGTGCGGGAACGGTACGAGTGAACCGACGCGGTCAGATCGGGAGCGCCGCTCCCCAGACCGGTTCGAGCGGCGTAGTTCCGCGGCCGAGTACTAGATCCGTCGTCGCAACGTCGCTGATCAGTGCCGCGCTGTTCGACACCGCCAGGATCCGCTCGCGTTCGATCGGCCGGCACAGGCCATATCCCTGGGCGTAGTCGATCCTCAGCTGGATCAGCGAGCGAACGATCTCTGCGTTCTCGGCCCATTCGGCGATGCAGCCCATTCCGAGCTCGTGCGCGAGTTCGACAACGGCCCGGGTGATCGCGAAATTGGCGGGGTTCGAATTGACATCGCGGATGAAGTTGCCGTCGATCTTCACCAGATCGGCGGGCAGCTCCTTCAGATAGCTGAACGACGTGTAGCCGGCGCCGAAGTCGTCGAGCGCGACCATCGCACCGAAGGACTTCACGGTGTCGACGAAGCGCCGTGTCGTGTTCAGGTCGTACAGCGCAACGCTCTCGGTAATCTCGAAGCAGATCTTGCGCGTCGAATGCGAGTGGTTGCGGATGAGCGCGATCGTGTCCTCGAGAAACTTCTCGTCGTTCAGCGAGGCGCCGCTCAGGTTGATCGTGCAGAAGTCGACGTCGTTGCGATGCACGGGCTGAGCGTCGAGCCACTCGAGCGTGCTGCGCAGCACCCAGCGGTCGATCTGCGTCATCAGGCCGTTGCGTTCCGCGGCAGGAATGAAGCGGGCGGGCGGCAGTATCGCACCGGAGGCATCGCGCATCCGGATCAGCACTTCGTAGCACAGGCTCGACCGCGGATTGCGCAGCGAAACGATCGGCTGCAGCAGCGTGAAGAAATTCTCCACCGGCAGGCGTTCCTTCATGCCGGCGACGAGCTTGATCTCCTCGAGATAGTTCATCAGCTCGCTGCTGCTCGAGTCGAAGCAGATCACGGAGCTTCCGCCGAGCCGCTTCGCTTCGGCGCACGCGCGGTCGCTCGCGGTGAGCGCATCCGCCGGGCGCATCCCTTCGAGGATGCGGATCAGCCCGATGCTCGCCGTTACGCTGAAAGCCTTGTCCTGGTAGTGATAGGCGCGGTCGCTCAGTGCGACGCGCAGCCTTTCGCAAAGGTCGCGCGCCTCGTCGAGCGGCAGCGAGTCGATGATGACGACGAACTCATCGCCGCCCACCCGCGCAGGAACATGCGGAGGGGCGATCACCTCGCGCATCCGAGCCGACATCTGACGCAGGATCTGGTCGCCCGCGGCGTGTCCGAACAGATCGTTGACGAGCTTGAACCGGTCGAGATCCACATAGGCGAGGCAGACGACCCGACTCGCGGCAGCGCGCGTGGCCTTGTGCAGGTCCATCTCGAAGCCCCGGCGGTTCAGCAACCCGGTCAGCGAGTCGTGGTGAACGAGGAACTTCAACTGGTCTTCGGCTTCCTTGCGCGCCGAGATGTCCTCGATCCAGCCCTCGTAGCGATCTGCCTTGCGCACGGCGCGAACATGGAACCAGCGCTTCTTGTCGTCGACCCGCCGGACGGCGATCTCCGCGTCCATCATCCGGTTGCCTTCGGCCTGCTCGGCGATCCGCTCCAGCGCATCGTCGCTCAGCAGCGACGCCCAGTTCATTCCGACCTTCGATCCGCGCTTGCCCTCGACGACGAACATCGTTCCGAACGTGGGGTTGTGCTCGATCATCGTGCCGTCGAGCTTCATCGAGAAGATCCCGACGGGTGTTGCGTTGTAGTTCTGCCGGAAGCGCTGGAGAGCGGTGATGGCGCTGTTCTGGGCGGCTATGCGTGCCTGCCGCTCGGTGTTCATCCGTTGGGCAAGGGTCACACCAAGCATCAGCGCAGAACCTATGGCTGTTGTTTGGCTATTTACGACATCGAGGATTTCTCGGCTAAACCCAACTGAGAAAGCAATTTGAGCGATAGAGCCCAACAGAGTAATTGTCCAAGACCCGATGTACCAGAGGAGCTCACGAGAAGGTGCTTTTATCGCGAGTCTGATCAATACATAGAAGACAGCAACGATTGTGAATGCGCTCAACACCCACAGGCTTTTTAGTGAATCCGTTGGTCCCAGTAACAGCGCAGGAGCAAACATCGCAACTGTGAGGAACTGGAGAAAAACGATCGGCTGGCGGAGGTGATGTGTCCGTAGCTCTTTTCCAAAGAGAGCTTGAAACAAGGCTAAAGAGATAAGGCTGTGCGCAATATAGCTAAGCCGCAGAAACAACTGAAGTGGCTCGCCTCCTATGGGGATTGAGAGCCAGTGCAGGTCCCAATCGCCGTTATAGGCAGCTACACGCAGGGTCGTCAACAACCAGGCAGCGTATAGAAAGAAGATCCGGTCACGGTTGAATATCGCGACTACGAGGCTGAAAAAGGCGACCATCAAGAGGGCGCCGACCAGTAATCCCCCGGTTCGTTCGAATCGGAAATTATGCGAAAGGATTTCGCTTTTCGAGCCGATCGATAGCTGGATGCGGTTTATTGCATCAGGTTGGATTCGTCCAAAGATCTCTAGTTTAGTTTTTCTGCCATTAGGAAGGTGTATTGATATTCCACTCTGAGTCGGCTCCCAAACAAGACTGTTTACCACCGGGTCACCAGTCTCTGATTGTGTTACGGACCAGAAGAGTGCCTCGCGCGCTCTAATCGATCCGAGCGCCAAAGTTTGATCTTCGGAGGTCAACTGCGATGTTAGGTCGACGTGAACCCAAACGGTACGGAAAGGTAGGCTTCCGCCCTTTTCGAGCGGAATGGAGCGACCCTCACGAAAGCTGAGAATCGCCTCGGGGAGCGTCCATTCGGCTCTTGGGTCGGGAAGGACTGCGCCGATCTCGTCGGGCAGCTTTAAGGTCTGCTCTGTGTGCGCGGCGACATACGCGACGGCGATCGTCGCAAGCACGATCACGACGAGAGCGATGAAGGTGTTGACGCGAGAAAGAGCTTGCTCGGCCCAGCGAAAAACTGGGGTCCAAGTGGGCAGCTTGCTTCTCATTGTCGAGGCCATAGGCTCTGCTGGCCTCAGATAAGACCGAGAGGCGTTTCCCAGAAAGTACGCAATGTACGAGAACTCCGGTCCTCAGTCAGACAAGCGGCTAGTCGGAACCGGTAGACGGTGTCGCTAATTCGCGACGTTGGAGTCCTACGGCTGTCCGGCGACGGTCAGACCGCCATGATCTGGGTAGCAGCGAGAGCCAAATCGGTCTGCCGCCTTCCTCGCTTGGCCCGGCGGGGGGTGGCCCAGGCGCTGCTGACCGAAGAGAAGATCTCAATGTCGGGGTGCGTCTTACGCACCATGAATTCGTAGAGCGGGTGGCCGGTAGCCCGCCATTCATGCTCTGCGTCGAGAACGCTGAAATACAGCGATCGAACATCGACCTCACCGAAATCCTCGGGTCGGCGAAGTTTTTCACCGACGGGGAGGATGTCTTGAAAGCCCAAACGGATGAGGTCTCTATCTACTGGTTCGCGTGCGACGGCGAGAATCCATGAGATTTGAGTCGCGAAGCAGTAGCGATACAGCGCTTTGAACATAGCTAGCTTCACGAAGCTTCCGTTGGCGCCGTTCGCGACCGCTAGTCGCGTCACATAAGCGATGCCGGCGGATCTGAGTTTGTCTGGAAGTACGAGGACTCGTTCGAGGTACGTCGGTGCGTCGAAATTGGTATGGATGCGCAGCGTGCCGACTGCGTCCCCGGTAACCTTCGACTCACACAGCAAGATCAACGAACTTGGCGACTTGTCGTCGTCCTCGATCGACCGAAGCGAATCTGCGAAGGCGGGTGTGTGACGCCCGTACGCATCCGCCCGCACCTTGATCGCTTTCTGTAGTTGATTCTCAGTTCGAACGACGCGAACACGGATTGGTAGCTCTTCTCCGGGTTGTACGTACAGTGATCCGAAATCTAGTGGGGCGTCCGCCGTGTCCTCAAACGCCGCTTGCGCGTCCAAGAGCTTGGCGCGCTCCTCCCTCGACTCAAGCATATGACTCCCATGTCCGCGGGCGCCGTAGTTGTCAACGCCTTCTGTCTTTTCCCCGCAGGTACTACCTACGGCTTAGGTAGGTTAGCCACGAACCTTCCCGGCAACAAGGTTTCTTTGGCAGAGTTCTTTTAGGGGTTCGCCTAGTTGTCGCTTTGAAACGACTTCCTCCAGATCGGAGTGATTTGAGATGCCACAGTCGAGGACGAGGTCATGAAAGTCTTGCGGCCTCCACGCCGCTTCGAAGACTTTTCGCTCGAATCTGCCTTTCTGGCGATCTATCGGCGCTCTGGCCTGCGTCTGGCTAAGATCGCCTTCACTGTCGCCGCGGGCATGCTGGTCGCGTTCTGGTTGTTGATCGTGTTGTTCCCGATTGACGCTCAAGCTTCGATAGCGCGGCAGCTAACCCGATTGGCTTTGGCAGCGTTCCTCTTCGTAGCCGCTGCCAACCTTCACTTCCGGCAGGAGCGAGCCATTGGTTCCTTTCGGCTGAGCGTGGGCGTACCAATGGCGGTCGGCTGCCTAGTGGTCGCATCACTCGGGTTCGTACCGCTCGATTCCGGCGTACTGGCTGTCAATAGATTCGTCGTTGGCACAACGTTGGCATGTTGGCTCTGCTATGGCTTTACTAGGCTTCCTGTTGGCTTGGTGGCTTCAGCGTGCATCCCCGCTTCATTGCTGACATTGCTGAGCGTGAAAGTTCAGGGGGACGACCATGTATTGGCTCTTGGTGTGTACTTGATCGTCGCGAATTTCGTGGGATGGATTTTGTGTGTCGAGATCGAGCGCCGCGAACGCGCTCTTTTCTGGAGCGCTCGCCAACTCGCCGACGCAAGAGCCAGGTCGGACGCGATGGCTCGCGAGGCCTTCGAGGCGGATGCGGCGAAGACTCGTGTTCTCGCCGCGGTCAGCCACGATCTGCGCCAGCCGCTCGCCAGCCTCACTCTGTATGCGCAGCATCTCAGGGAGCAGGAGAGCGGTCTGAATGCTGGTGCGCGGCAGACGGTCGATCGGCTCGAGGCTTGCGTAGGTGCGATCAGTGGCGATCTCGACCGATTGTCGGAGTTGGGGCTGCGCGAGCGCGGGATGCCGCTGCCGGTGGCGCCGATGGACCCGCGCGGCGTGCTGCAGCGGATCGAACGCGTCTATTCCGGGCTCGCGTCGCGGGCGGGTGTTCGCCTGGTGGTTCGGGTTCCAGCGGCCGGTAAGTACAGCGTTGTCAGCAATGAGAGCCGGCTCTGGGATGTGTTCGCCAATCTCGTCGGCAACGCGCTGAAGTTCTCGTCGCCGTCCCGCCCGGGCTGGATCCTGGTACGGGTGCGCACGCTGCGCAGCGGGCTCGAAATCGTTGTTCGCGACAACGGCATCGGTATCGACCACCCGGACCAGCGGCGCGTGTTCGACGAGTATTTCCAGGTTTCGAACCCCTCGCGCAGCGCCAAGCAGGGACACGGGCTCGGCCTTTCCATCGTCCGCGAGACCGTTTCGCGCTTGCCCGGGCACTCGATCCGCCTGGCGTCCGCAATCGGATCGGGTACCGTTTTCACGCTGCATCTGCCGGGCTCGCGACAAGGCGTCCGGCTTGCTGCGGCCGAACGCGAGACGCACCGCGCTGCCGGCACCCTGATGTATCCGTTGCCGGTGGATGCGTGGGCTGCGAAGGCCGGGCAGCATGTTTCGGACGTGGCCGGTGCCGATGGGCGCAATCATCTCGCCCATGTCGAGATCGAAGCGCAGGGCGGTGAGGATGCCTGCGTGCTGGTCGTCGAGGATGACGACGCGATGTGCGACGCCTTGTGCCGGACCTTCGAGCGTTGGGGCTTCGAGGTGTTGTGCGCGCAGAGCGGGGAAGACGCGATCGCGCTCATCTCGGGCCTGCAGCGATCTTTCGATGCGATCGTTTCGGATTTCCGGCTCCCCGGCGGCTGGGACGGGCTGCGCCTGATCGAGGAATTGCGCCGCATGGAGGGGTGGCGCACGCCTGCGATCCTGTTGTCGGGCGAGTTTCGTGTGGAGGCGCTTCGCTGCGACGCACCGGAGGACGTGGAGGTGATGGCGAAACCGCCGGATGTCGTCCGTTTGCGCGAACTGCTGAAGAGCGCGGGTGCGCGCGATGCCGTCGACTCCGCCTGACGACGGGCGCTCCGGCGCGATACCGTAATGGTGTGAGCAGGCGGCTAGACGCGCTCGACGACCGTCGCGATCCCCATGCCACCACCCACGCAAAGGGTGACCACGCCGCGCTTGAGCTTGCGCCGCTCGAGCTCGTCGACGAGCGTGCCGAGGAGCATCGCGCCGGTGGCCCCGAGCGGGTGACCCATTGCGATCGATCCGCCGTTCACATTGACCTTTTCCTCGGGCACGTTCATCTCGCGGATGAAGCGCAGGACGACGGCCGCGAAGGCCTCGTTGACTTCGAAGAGATCGATGTCGTCGACCGTGAGCCCCGCCTTCGCCAGTGCTTTTCGCGTGGCGGGCATCGGCCCCGTGAGCATGATCGTGGGGTCGGTTGCGGTGAGCGCCGCCGACACGATGCGGGCGCGCGGCGCGAGACCGAGCCTGCGGCCCGCTTCCTCGTTTCCGATCAGCGTGAGCGCCGCTCCGTCGACGATGCCCGACGAGTTGCCGGCGTGATGGACGTGCTCGATGCGCTCGACCTGCGGGTACTTGCGCAGCGCCACCGCGTCGTATCCCATCGCGCCGATTTTCTCGAAGGACGGCTTCAGCTGCGCGAGCGCTTCGACCGATGTTTCGGGACGCACCGTTTCGTCGCGATCGAGGAGGGCGATCCCGATCTCGTCGTGCACCGGCACGAGCGATCGTTCGAAGCGGCCGTTGCGTTGCGCGTCGGCGGCCTTGCGATGCGACTCGACGCCGAATTCGTCGAGCGTCTCGCGCGAGAATCCGTCGAGCGTGGCGATCAGGTCGGCGCCGATGCCCTGGGGAACGAACTGCGTCGACAGGTTCGTTTCGGGGTCGAGCGCCCAGGCGCCGCCGTCCGAGCCCATCGGCACGCGCGACATCGACTCGACGCCGCCGGCAACCACGAGATCCTCCCAGCCGGAGCGCACTTTCTGCGCAGCGAGGTTGACCGCCTCGAGTCCCGAAGCGCAGAAGCGGTTGACCTGCACGCCGGCGACTTTCAGGTCCCAACCGGCGGCAAGTGCGGCTGTTTTCGCGATGACTGCGCCCTGGTCGCCGATCGGCGTGACGCAGCCGACAACGACGTCCTCGACCAGCGAGGTGTCGAGATCGTGCCGCTGCTGCAGCTCGTGCATCAACGTGGTGAGCAGACGGATCGGCTTGACTTCGTAGAGCGAGCCGGAGCTCTTGCCGCGGCCGCGCGGCGTGCGAATCGCTTCGTAGATGAAGGCTTCGGGCATCGGGCGACTCCGTGAATCCGCCTCCATTATGCTTGCGTCTGGTCTACCGACGCGACGGAGCCGCGATGATCGAGCGAACGCTGTTTTCCGACGAGCACCACATGTTCCGCGACTCGGTCCGCCGGTTCATGGACAACGAGGTCGTTCCGCATCACGAGCGATGGGAAGACCAGGGCTACGTCGATCGCGAGATCTGGCGTCAGGCAGGCGAGCAGGGGTTCCTGTGCGCGACGATGCCCGAGGAATACGGCGGTGCGGGTGCCGATAAGCTCTATTCGATCGTCGTGATGGAGGAGGTGGCGCGGGCGAACGCCACCGGCCTGGGCTTCGGTCTGCACTCGGAGATCGTCGCGCCCTATCTGCTTCATTACGGTTCGGAGGACCAGAAGCGCCGCTACCTGCCGAAGATGGCGAGCGGCGAGATGATCGGCGCCATCGCGATGAGCGAACCGGCTGCTGGCTCCGACCTGCAGGGGATCCGCACCACGGCGATCCGCAAGGGCGACGTCTACGTGCTCAACGGCTCGAAGACCTTCATCACGAACGGCTGGCACGCCGACCTCGTCATCGTCGTCGCGAAGACGCGCCCCGACGCCGGTGCGAAGGGAACGAGCCTGCTGCTCGTCGAAGGCGGGATGAAGGGCTTCGAGAAGGGCAAGCGGCTGAAGAAGGTCGGGATGAAGGCGCAGGACACCTCGGAGCTCTTCTTCGACGAGGTCGAGGTGCCCGTCGCCAACCTGCTCGGCGACGAGAACCAGGGCTTCGTCTACCTGATGCAGGAGCTGCCGTGGGAGCGACTGCAGATCGCGATCGGTGCGGTCGACAACGCGCAGGCGGCGATCGACTGGACGCTCGCCTACGTGCAGGAGCGCAAGGTGTTCGGCACCACCGTCGCGTCGTTCCAGAACACGCGCTTCAAGCTGGCCGAGTTGCAGACCGAGGTGCAGGTGGCGCGTGTGTTCGTCGACCGTTGCATCGAGCTGCTGATGCAGGAGAAGCTCGACACCACGACTGCGTCGATGGCGAAGTACTGGTGCTCCGACCTGCAGTGCAAGGTGCTCGACGAATGCGTGCAGCTGCACGGCGGATACGGCTACATGTGGGAGTACCCGGTGGCGCGTGCCTGGGCCGATGCCCGCGTGCAGCGTATCTATGGCGGTACGAACGAGATCATGAAAGAGGTGATCACGCGCTCCATGGGGCTGGGCGGGCGCTGAACGCGGGTGGTTGCCAGGCACCGCCCGGGCGCTTGGCTTTCGAGCAGCCGAAGATCTACCTTTCAATCAGCCGGTTATAAAACTTTCAAATAGCCGGAGTCTGAAGTTACAATCAGCCGGATGTCTGGCTACCTTTTCCCTCGGCTCGCAGAAGCCCGTCTGGCAGAGGCGTTGGCCGATACGCCTGTAGTGCTGATTCAGGGGCCGCGCCAGTGCGGCAAGACCACTCTGGCGCAAGAGGTCGGGAAGGCTCGCGGCTACGCATACTTCAGTTTCGACGATGCAGTGACGCTCTCCGCGGCGACTGTCGATCCCTTGGGCTTCGTCACCGATCTTCCGGATCGTGCGATCCTCGACGAGGTTCAGCGCAATCCGGCCGTCTTCACCGCTTTGAAGTCGGTCGTCGATCGTCGCCGCACTCCCGGCCGGTTCCTGCTTACCGGCTCGTCGAACGTGCTTCTCCTGCCGACTCTCGCGGAGTCGTTGGCCGGGCGAATGGGCATTCTGAGGCTGCACCCGTTGGCGCAGTGCGAATTGACGGGCCATCCGTCCCGCTTTCTCGATCGGTTGTTCACTGGAGCCTTTCGGATGCGGACGAGCGCACGACTCGGAGCGGATCTCGCCGAGCGAATCGTGGCGGGTGGCTATCCCGCAGGGTTGGCGCGGTCGACATCGAGCCGACGCGCAGCCTGGTATCGCGACTACATCGAAACGCTGGTCCAGCGCGACGTTCGCGATATGGCGCGAATTGCGTCGCTCGACGTGCTACCCCGCCTGCTGTCGTTCGCCGCCGCGCAGACCGCCCACCTCATCAATGTCAGCGATCTCGCGAGTCCCTTTCAGCTCAGTCGGCCGACCATCCGTGAGTACGTAACGTTGCTCGAGCGATTGTTCCTTCTCGAGGAGCTGCCGCCGTGGCACAGCAATCGGCTCAGCCGACTGATCAAGACGCCCAAGCTCCATTTGGGCGATACCGGCATCGCCTGCGCCCTTCTTGGTTTCGATGCGAGCAGCCTTGCGCAGGACCGGTCGATGCTCGGCCAACTCCTCGAAACATTCGTGCTTCAGGAACTGCGACGGCAGGCGAGCGGCCAGGAGGACGAAGTCCGGTTCTACCACTTCAGGGACAAGGATGGGTCCGAGGTGGACATCGTGCTGGAGCGCGGCGCGGGGCAGCTGGCGGGGGTGGAGGTCAAGGCTTCGGCTACCGTAACAGCAGCTGATTTCAAGGGCTTGAGGAAGCTGAAGGATGCCGCCGGGAAACGCTTCGCGGCGGGCGTCGTGCTCTACGACGGAGAAACGAGCGCGAGCTTCGGTGACGGCCTCCATGCCATACCGGTTCGACTCCTGTGGGAGACGCTGTAACCAGCGACGGCGCCGTGCGCCGCCGCTGGTCTTCACCGCGCCGCTCAGTCGGGGATGCCCATGTACCAGGCGGCGAGCTGGTTCTGCGAGGCGGCCTGCATCGCGACGCCGATCCGGCTGAAGCGGAACATTGCATACAGCAGCGCGCAGAGCATCGCGGTGGCGAAGATGACGACCAGCTGCTCGCTAATACGGAAAGCGGCGAATCGCGTGGATCGGGATATCCCGAGGCGCAGCGCGAATCGCGCCACGATCCGCCGGCGGGTGTCTTCAGCTGACCACGTATGCAGCCGCTGCTGTCGCGATCAGCACACCGGAGTCGTTTTCGAGCTGGCACTGCACCGAGCCGATGCGTCCGCCCAGGCGCGTCGTGCGGGCGCTCGCCTCGAAACGCTGGCCGATGCCCTGGCGCAGATAGTCGACGCGGAGATCGATCGTGCTCATTCGCGCGATCCGGTGCAGCACCTGATCGGTGTCGTCCGAGGCAAACTTTTCGGCGATCGCGCACATCAGCGCCAGGCCGCCGGTGGCGTCGAGCACGGCGGAGATGACGCCGCCGTGCAGGCGGCCCGACTGGTAGTGGCCGACGAAGTCGGGGCGCATCACGAAGGACAGGCGCGGACAGGCAGGATCGAAGGACTCCACGCGCAGGCCGAGCACGCGGTTGAAGACGAGCCGCTCCTCGAAGAGCTCGCGCAGCGCCTCGCGCAGCCGGCGTTGCTCGGCGGCGGAACGGACGGGTGCAACTTGTCCACTCGACGGCATCATCGACTCCGCAAGGGCATGGGTGTTTCGTTCATGGCTGTGTTTCCGGATCGGACCGGGTGCCGCCGGGGTCGATCCGTGTCTCGAGACGCCGCATGGTTCGCGAAGATAATGTACTTCTGCAGCGAGTGCGAACCTTCCTTTCGCGGCTGCCTGGTTCGTATGCGCGAAACGTGCTGCCTATAATCGCGTCGCCATGATCGGCGAAGACCGAAGCATCCCCCTGTACGTCGATCTCGACGGCTGCCTGCTGCGCACCGATACGCTGTGGGAGTCGTTCGCCGCTGCGTTGCGCGCGAATCCCGTCGCGGCGCTGCTCGCGCTGGTCGTCCTGCTGCAGGGCCGTGCCGCGCTCAAGCGCCGGCTGGCCGAGATCGGGCGCCCCGATGTCGCGTCGATGCCGCGGCACGAGCGCTTCGTCGGTTGGCTGCGCGGGCAGCGTGCCGCGGGTCGCCGGCTGGTGCTCGCGACCGCCGCCGACGCCACGCTGGCCGAGCAGGCCGCGGAAGCGACGCGAAGCGATTGCGGCAGCACGCTCTTCGATGCAGTGCTGTCCAGCGACGGCCGGAACAATCTGAAGGGGCAGGCAAAGCTCGCGGCGATCCGGGCGCACGCAGGCGATGCGCCTTTCGACTACTGCGGCAACGGTCCGGAAGACATCGCGATCTTCGCGGACGCTCGCCGGGCGATCGTCGTCGGCGCCTCGTCGCGCGTGCTCGAGGCGGCGCGTCGGCAGGCGGACGTGGGCGAGGTCTTCGATGCGCGGGCGCCGTGGTCGGTGCGGCTGCGCGCGTGGCTGCGCGCGCTGCGCCCGCACCAGTGGGCCAAGAACACCCTGGTGCTCGTTCCGCTGCTCACGTCGTTTCGCATCGACGAGTGGTCCGCCGTTGCCGAGGCCGCGCTCGCGTTCGTCGCGTTCAGCCTGGCCGCCTCGAGCGGCTACCTGCTCAACGACCTGCTTGACCTCGACTCGGATCGCCGGCATCCGCGCAAGCGCGAGCGTCCCTTCGCCAGCGGCGAGCTGTCGGTGCGCGGCGGATTCCCGGTGGCGGCGGCGCTCTTCGTTGCGTCGATCGCGCTGGCGGCAGCGGTGGGCACGAGCTTCGTCGCCTGGGTGCTCGTCTATCTCGTGATGACGGGCCTGTACTCGGGCTTTGCGAAGCGGATCGCACTGCTGGATGTGGCGACGCTCGCCGGGCTGTACACCGTGCGCGTGCTGGCGGGCGGTGCCGCGATCGGCGTCGAGGTGTCGTTCTGGCTGCTCGCGTTCTCGGTCTTCGTCTTCTTCTCGCTCGCGCTGGTCAAGCGCTGCGGCGAACTCGTCGCGCAGATCGAGCGCGACGAGCAGACCGCCGAGGGTCGCGGCTACCAGGCCGGGGATCTCCCGGTGCTGCAGACGCTCGGCATCTCGACCTCGTGTGCCGCGCTCGTCGTTCTCGCGCTCTACGTGCAGACGCCCGAGGTCACGCTGCGCTACGAAGCGCCGCAACTGTTGTGGCTGATGCTGGTCGGGCTGCTGATCCTGCTCGGCCGGTTGTGGCTGGCGACTGCGCGCGGGCGGATGCACGACGATCCGCTCGTCTTCGCCGCGGAGGATCGGGCGAGCCGATGGATCGCTGTGGCGCTGCTCGTGCTGTTCGCCGCTGCAGCCACGCTGCGCTGGCCGCTCTGA
Organism: uncultured Limnobacter sp.; assembly: GCA_964538505.1. Taxonomy (GTDB): domain Bacteria; phylum Pseudomonadota; class Gammaproteobacteria; order Burkholderiales; family Burkholderiaceae_E; genus Zeimonas. Next base: position 234,227 of record CAZIDY010000001.1, read on the forward strand.
TACGCGCAATCGCCGGGACGCGGCGCGACCGCCTCGGCGTCGCCTGCATCGCCTTCTTCTTCCGCCGGTCCGGCGGATAACCGTTGATGCACATCAAGGGCCGCAACAGGACTGCCGGACAGAATGTTTACCTGGTAAACAATTCTCGGCGGCAGCACCAGACGGGCTGCCGCAGCGTCCAGCCGGCACCCATTCGACAGGAGGCGGCCGATGTCCTCGATTCTTGCGGAAGACACACCGGTGGCGGGAGGCCCAGCCGCCCCGGCCCCGAAAAAGAAGAAGCGCGCGCGCTCGATCCTGAGCGTCATCGTCAACGGTCGCGAGCGCGAAGACGTCGTCCCCGACGGCATGCTGCTGATCGACTACCTGCGCGAAGTCCTCGGTCTCACCGGCACCAAGCAGGGCTGTGACGGCGGCGAGTGCGGTGCGTGCACGGTGCTGGTCGACGACAAGCCCCGCCTGTCGTGCTCGACGCTGGCTGCGCAGATGGAAGGTCGGCGCATCGAGACCGTCGAAGGGCTCGCGCACGGCGGCCGGATGAGCGCGCTGCAGCAGGCGTTCCACGAGAAGCTCGGCGCGCAGTGCGGCTACTGCACGCCCGGAATGATCACCACCGCCGAGGCGCTGTTGCGGCGCAATCCCGATCCCACCCGCGACGAGATCAAGGAAGCGCTGGGCGGCAACCTGTGCCGCTGCACCGGTTACGTGAAGATCATCGAGTCGGTGGAGACGGCGGCTGTCGCACGCAGGGAGGCACTATGAGCGTCGCGGAACTCGAGAAGTCGCGCGTCGGCCTGGTCGGCGTGCGCACGCCGTTGATCGACGGCGTCGACAAGGTCACCGGCCGCGCAAAGTACACGGCGGACCTGCCCGCGGTCGGCGCGCTGTGCGGGCGCATCCTGCGCTCCACGGTGCCGCATGCGCGGGTGCTCGTGGTCGACACGTCGGCCGCCGAAGCGCTGCCGGGCGTGATCGCCATCGTCACCGGCGACGACTGCCGCATCCCCTTCGGCGTGCTGCCGATCGCCGAGAACGAGTTTCCGCTCGCACGCGAGAAAGTGCGCTATCGCGGTGATCCGGTCGCGGCGGTGGCGGCGGTCGACGAAGCGACCGCCGCGCGCGCGCTCGAGCTCATCCGCGTCGAGTACGAGACGCTGCCGGCGTATTTCACCGCGAAGAAGGCGATGAAACCGGGCGCCGAGCCGATCCACGCCGAGAAACCGAACAACGTGCTGCGCGAGGTGCATGCCGAGTTCGGCGACACCGAAGCCGGCTTCGCCGCGGCCGATCTCGTGCGCGAGAAGAGCTACGACTACGCCGAGGTCTGCCACGCGCAGATGGAGCCGAACGCCACGCTCGCCGAGTACGACCCGGAGCGCGGGCATCTCACGCTGCACACGACCACGCAGGTTCCGTACTACGTGCTGCTGAAGGTTGCGCAGTGTCTGGAGATGGACCAGGCGCATGTCCGCGTCGTCAAGCCTTTCCTCGGCGGCGGCTTCGGCCAGCGCACCGAGGCGCTGCACTTCGAGATCATCGCGGCGCTGCTTGCACGCAAGGCCGGCGGCACGGTGCGGCTGCTGCAGACGCGCGAAGAGACCTTCATCGCGCACCGCGGACGCCCCGACACCAAGGTCACGGTGAAGCTGGGCATGACGCGCGAGGGCAAGCTCACGGCGTGTCACCTGCAGGCCACGCAGGAAGGCGGTGCCTACGCGGGTTACGGGATCATCACCATCCTCTACACCGGCTCGCTGCTGCACGGCATCTACCACATCCCGGCGATCAAGCACGACGCCTGGCGCGTCTATACGAACCTGCCGCCCTGCGGTGCGCAGCGCGGTCACGGTACGGTCGATGCGCGTGCCGCCTTCGAGTCGCTGATGAACGAGATGGCCGACGAGCTCGGCATCGACCACATCGAGATCCGCCAGCGCAATGTGCTGCCCGAGATTCCGTACGTGACCGCCTACGCGCAGCGCGTGATGAGCTACGGCCTGCCCGAGTGCCTGGAGAAGGTGAAGAAGGCTTCGGGCTGGGACGAGCGGCGCGGAAGGATGCCGAAAGGTCGCGGGCTGGGGATCGGTTGCGCACACTTCGTCTCCGGCACCACGACGCCGAAGCACTGGACGGGCGAGCCGCACGCGGTCGTCAACCTGCGGCTCGATTTCGACGGCGGCATCACCGTACTCACCGGTGCCGCCGACATCGGCCAGGGCTCGAACACGATGGCCGCGCAGATGGTCGCCGAAGTGATGGGCGTCGACTGGCAGCGCATCCGCGTGGTGTCGGCCGACAGCGCGCTCACGCCGAAGGACAACGGCAGTTATTCGTCGCGCGTCACCTTCATGGTGGGCAATGCGTCGATCGACGCGGCGCGCCAGCTCGAGCGCATCCTGGTCGAAGCGGCTGCAGGAAAGCTCGAGGCGAGCGCCGACGACATCGAGCGCGACGGCGAGATGTTCCGCGTCGTCGGCACCGACAAGGAGCTGCACTTCCACGACGTGGTCAAGGCCGCGCTCGTCGATACCGGTCCGATCACCGTCAAGGGCACTTTCACGAGTCCGAAGGAGTTCATGGGCAGCAAGGAGATCCGCGCGAGTGCGATCGGCGCGACGATGGGCTTCTGCTACTCCGCGCAGGTCGTCGAGTGCTCGGTCGACGAGATCACCGGCAAGGTCACGGCCGAGAAGGTGTGGGTCGCGGTCGACGTCGGCCGCGCGTTGAACCCGCTCGCCGTCGAGGGGCAGGTGCAGGGCGGCGTCTGGATGGGCATGGGGCAGGCGCTGTCGGAGAAGACCACCTTCAACGAAGGCCGGATGATGCACAACAACCTGCTCGACTACCGGGTGCCGACGATGGTCGAGAGCCCCGACATCGAGGTGATCATCGTCGAGAGCATGGATCCGAACGGGCCCTTCGGCGCGAAAGAAGCGAGCGAAGGCATGCTCGCCGGCTTCCTGCCGGCGCTGGCCGACGCAGTGCACGAAGCGGTCGGCGTGCGCGCGTACACGATGCCGCTGAACGCCGAGTGCGTGAGCGACCTGCTCGAAGCCCGCGAAGGAGCGAAAGCATGAACCTGATGCCTGAACTGCGCCTGCATCGTCCCGAGACGCTCGACGAGGCGGTGCGCCTGAAGTCCACGCTCTCCGGATCGCGCTTCGTCAACGGCGGAACCGATCTTCTCGTCAACCTGCGACGCGGGCTCGGCGAGCCCGCCGACCTGATCGACCTCGGTGCCGTCGCCGATCTCGCGTCGGTGCGCCGCGTCGAAGGCGCGCTGTGGCTCGGCGCCGGCGTGACGCTCGATGCGCTCGCAAGCCATCCCGATGTGCTCGCCGACTACCTCGCCGTTGCGCAGGCAACGCTGCAGGTCGCTGGCCCGAACCACCGTGCCGCGGCAACGCTCGGCGGCAACCTGTGCCAGGACACGCGCTGCGTGTTCTTCAACCAGAGCGACTGGTGGCGCAAGGGCAACGGTTACTGCCTGAAGTACAAGGGCGACAAGTGCCACGTCATCATCAAGAGCGACCGCTGCTACGCCACCTATCACGGTGACATCGCGCCGGTGCTGATGGTGCTCGACGCCGAAGCGGTGATCGCCACGCAGGGCGCCGCGCGTCGCGCGAAGATCGTCGATCTGTATCGTGAGGACGGCGCGGCGCACCTGACGCTCGCCCCGGGCGAGGCTTTGGCCGCGGTCGTGCTGCCGCCGGTGGCCGGATGGCGGGTCGGCTATACGAAGATGAGAGAGCGTGACTCGGTCGATTTCCCGTTGGTGGGCATCGCGGCCGCGCTGCGGCGCGACGGCGATCGCATCGGCGAACTGCGGGTGGCGGTCACCGGAACCAACTCGGCGCCGATGATGCTGTCGACCGATGCATTCGTCGGACGCAGCTGGGACGACTCGACGACAGCCGATCTCGCGAAGGTGCTCGTGAAGACGGGCAATCCGTTGCGCACCACGGTCGTGAGCGCCAAGTACCGCCGGCGCGTCATGCAGGCCGCTGCCCGCCAGTTGATCGATGGGCTGTGGAAGGACGGAGCGGCGGCGTGAAGCGTGCGGTGGCGAGCACCGAGGACGGGCCGGCGGGCGCCGATGCGGCGCGCCCGGACGCCCAGGCGGCGCGCACGGACGAAACTGCGCGCACCGACACCGGGCGGGGTGCGCAGCAACTGTCCTGTGGTCAGTTGCCGCAGGTGCTCGGCTACCACCTGCGACGAACGCAGGTGGCGATCTTCCGGCACTTCTCGCGCACGGTCGGCGCCGAGATGGACATCACGCCGGGCCTGCTCGGCATGCTGCAGGTGATCGAGTCGAACCCCGGTCTCGCGCAGAGCCGCCTGGCCGAAGCGATGGAGGTCGATCGCTCGGCGATCGTGAAGGTGGTCGACCAGCTCGAGCGCCGCGGACTGATCGCGCGCGAGCCCTCGCCGCACGACCGGCGCAGCCATAGCCTGCGCCTGACCGACGAGGGCGAGTCGTCGTTGCGGCGGATGAAGACGCTGATGATGCGCCACGAGGACGAGTTCACGGCGGTGCTGTCCGCACAGGAGCGCCAGCAGCTGATCGACATGCTCGCGCGCCTGCACGGCGGGTGGGAGCGCTCGGGGGCGTAACCCTCAGGGTCCCATCGTCGACGGCAGCCACAACGACAGTGACGGGAACGCGCACAGGGTCACCAGGCGCAGCACATCGGCGCCGATGAACGGCATCGTTCCACCGTAGATCCGCCCGAGCGGTACGTCGCGCGCGATCGAGTTGATGACGAACACGTTCATCCCGACCGGTGGACAGATCATCCCGAAGGTGACCGCCATCACGACGATGACGCCGAACCAGATCGGATCGAATCCCAGCTGCAGCATCGCCGGATAGACGATCGGCACCGTCAGCAGGATCATCGCGAGCTCGTCCATCACGGCGCCGAGCACGAGGTAGCCGAGCATCACCAGCGCGAGCACGCCGTAGGCACCCACCGGCAGGTTCACGAGCAGGTCGACCGCCTTCTGCGTGAACTGCGTGATCGTCAGGAAGTAGCCGAACAGATAGGCGCCGACGACGATCAGCATGATCGCCGACGAGACGCGCAGCGCGTCGACGAGCGCCGCACGGATCTGCCGCGGGCCGAGACGGCCTCGCACGATGCCGATCAGCAGCGTTCCGATCGCGCCGACGCCGGCGGCCTCCTGCACGGTGAAGATGCCGCCGTAGATGCCGCCGAGAACGAACAGGAACAGCAGCAGCACCGCCCACAGGTCTTTCAGCGACACGAAGCGCTCGCGCCAGCTGTAGCGCTCGCCGCGCGGAAGACTCTCCGGCGAGCGCCAGCCTTTCCACTGGATCACCACGAAGTACAGCGCGATCGCGAGCAGGCCCGGAACGACGCCGGCGGCGAACAGCTTCGTGATGTCGTTCTCGGTCATGATGCCGTAGAGCACCAAGATCACCGACGGCGGAATCATGATGCCGAGCGTGCCGCCCGCGGCGATGACGCCCGCCGCGAAGCCCGGCTCGTAGCCGGCGCGGCGCATCTCTGGCAGCGCCACCTGCGTCATCGTCGCCGCGGTCGCGACCGACGAGCCGTTGATCGCCGAGAACCCGCCGCAGGCGGCCACCGTGGCGAGCGCGAGGCCGCCGCGGCGGTGTCCGAGCCAGGTGCGCCCGGCCACGAAGAGCTCGCTGCTCATCCCCGAGTGCGACGCGAATGCGCCCATCAGCACGAACATCGGGATGACGCTGAGGTTGTAGTCGGTGAGCACCGACAGCGGGACGTTCGACAGCAGGTTCAGCGCGGTGCTGGTGCTGGTGAGCGCAGCGAAACCGGCGACGCCGGCGATGCCCATCGCGACGCCGATCGGCACGCGCACCGCCATCAGCGCGAACATGCCGACGAAGCCGAGCAGGGCGACGAGATCGCGATCCATCGTCACTGCTCCCCGTGGGCCGGGCCGCGCCCGCGCGCCAGCTCGACGACGCGGATCGCACCGAGCAATGCGGCGACCGTCGCGCCTGCGGCCGCAGCCGCATAGAACCAGACGATCGGCAGACGCAGGTCGTTGGTGATCTGCGTGCCGGTGTTCGACACCTTCACCCAGACCATCCATGCAAGCGGAACGAGGAACGCGGTCGTGACGATCGTCGCGAAGAGGTCGATCCGGCGCCGACCGCGCGGGCCCAGATGCTCCCAGAGGATGTCGACGCCGATGTGCCCTCCGCGCCAGGTGGCGATTGCGATGCCCCAGAAGAGCGCGATGCCCTGCAGCAGCTTCGTGCCGTCGAACCAGTCGGGGATCGTTGCGCTGAACAGGTCGCGCAGGAAGACATTGCCCGCGGTGAGCAGCGCGATTGCGAGCAGGAAGAACGCGGCGACGTTCTCGGTGACCGCCAGCAGGCGTTTCATCGTGGACGATCCCGAAAAGAGGCGCACGGCTCGGCGGGGGGAAACCGTGGTCTGACCCCGGTTTTCCCCGGCTTCCCCCCCGCCGAGCCGATTACAGCGCGTCGCGCTTCTGCAGCTCGGTGCGGAAGGCCTCGATCGCGGCCTTGCCGTCGTGGCCTGCCTTGTCGGCCGACTCGACCCAGCGCGTGTACAGCGGCTCGGCCGCGTCGCGCCACGCCTTCTTCTGCTCCGCGGAGATCGGGACGATCGTATGTCCGCCCATTGCCACCAGGCGTCCCTTGCCGCCGTCCTCGTTGTCGCCCCAGGCGACGCCGACCTTGCCGGCCCACTCGTTGTTGCAGTGCTCATCGATGACCTTCTTCTGCCCGGCCGCGAGGCGGTCGTAGAAGCCCGGGTTCAGCACCCAGACGAAGGTCGACGCATACAGCGTCTGGTCGTTGTGGTACTTGACGACCTTGTCGATGCCGAAGGTGATGATCGACTCCCACGGGAAGACGATCGCGTCGGCGACGCCTTTCTCGAGCGCGTCGCGCGCCTCGGGTGCCGACACCTGCACGTTGGTCGCGCCGAGCAGCGACATGTACGCCGCCATCGTGCCGTTCGACGGCCGGATCTTCATCCCCTTGATCCCCGCGGGCTCGGCGATCGGCTGCTTCGAGTGCAGCGTGCCGGTATGCACGTGCGCGAAGCACAGCTTCACGTCCTTCATCTCCGACTTCGCGTAGTCGCGGTACCACGCGTCGAGCGCCGCTGATCCGCGACCGGCGTTGCCGATCAGCGTGGGCAGCTCGCCGATCGAGATCATCGGGAAGCGCCCGGCCTGGTAGCCGGGGTTTACCCAGGTCAGGTCGGCGATTCCGTCGCGCGCCATGTCGTAGTGGTCGGCCGCCTTGCCGAGCTGCTGCGCCGGGAAGAACACGACCTTGATCGAGCCGTTCGACGCGGCCTCGACTGACTTCGCCCACGGCTCGAAGCCGAGCTTCGCGAGCGGGTGGGTGGGAGGCAGCCAGTTCGCGAATCGCAGCTCGACCGGCTTGTCCTGTGCGGTGACAGGCGCGGGGACGGCAAGGGCGGCGGCGAGAGCGACGCCCGCGATGGCCGCGAGCGGGGTGCGTAGATGGATCATCGACGTCTCCTCGGATGTTCTCGTTCGTACGATGCGCCGGTATGGCGTCAGCGCGAAAGTACTACATCTTCCGCTCGAGCCGTGCGCGGCTTCTTCATCCAGACGATCGGCTTGGCCACCGGCGGCAGCGGAACGATCCCGGCCTGCTCGAGCGTTTTCTCGAGTTCGCGGCCCTCGGGCTCGGCCAGCGCCGCCTTGATCGCGCCGCGCAGCTCGCGCGCCGCGTCGGACTCGGGCTTGCCCGTCTGCAGTGCACGCTCGACGAGGGTATCGAAGATCCGCTCGAAGCTTGCGCGCCCGCGCCGGTTCGTGTCGCCGTAGCCCTTGAGCACGTGCGGCAGCTCGGCGAGCGCCGCCGCGAAGGTGGGCGAGACCGGCAGCATCTTCTCGAGCGCGCCGAGCCAGCGCTCGATGGCGGCCTGCTCCTCGCGGAAGCGCAGCGACCCGCGCCGCATCCGCCGCATCTTCGCGAGGAAGCGCAGCATCAGGAAGCCGCTGACGTGCGTGCTCGGCAGGTAGATGCCGCGGTTCAGCGTGTCGAGCTTGCCGTTCTTCACCGCCCAGTCGCGCAGCCGCTTGCCGAGCGTGCCGGGCAGCACCGATGCGACTTCGTCGACGCCGGGCTTGAAGTACTCGACGATCCGCAGGATCTCGCCGTCGCGCGCGCGTGCCTCGCCGCGGATGCGCTCGACCCGGCTGCGACGTGACTTCAGGTCGGCCACGCGGATCACGTCCTCGTAGCTCATCCACAGCGCCAGATAGCGGGCGGCTTCGGCGAGCGCCTGTGCCACGGTAGGCTGGCCCTGCGCGTCGCCGGCAGCCGCGACGAGGCGCTGCAGCCGGTCGACGTACTGGCGCGCGTAGGCGGCGTCCTGGTAGTCGAGCACGCGCACGACGCCGTGCGCGGCGTTCTCGCGCATCGCGGCGGGCAGCGTCGCGAGCAGGGGTGCCCACATCTCGGGGGTCGCGCGTGCCGACGGTGCAGCTGCTGCGAACGCGTCGTGCGCTGCGCCGGTCGCGATGATGTCGTAGGCGGCGCCGAAGCCCGCGAGGCTGGTCGCAACGCCGACACCGCCTTCACGGATCACGCGCTCGCACACCTCCCGCGACCACGGCAGCACGCCGGCGCCGGCAAGCGCGCCGAACATCACCGCGCTGATCACGGTGCGGTGCTCGGCGGCGAGCGCCGCCATGTCGAGCGTCAGGTACTTCGCCGACAGGCGTTTCGCGGCCGCATGCGCGAGTGACTCGTCGAAGCGGCCGTCGCCCATCTGCATCTTCTCCTGCGTGGTGTAGACGCGCGTGGACGACGAGATCAGCGTGGTGCGCTTCGGATGCACGAAGCCGCGCTCGATCGTGCGCGCCGCCTCGAGCAGCTCGCTGGCGACGACGACGTCGACGCCGCCGGGCATCGGGCTCAATGCGAACACCGGCTGCGCGCCGTCGGCGGCGGGCGTGCGCATCATCTCGATGTAGTAGCTGGTCGAGCCGGTACGCTGCGCGACGCCGGGCACCGACGTGGCCTGCACCGGCAGACCCTGGTCGATCGCGCAGGTGACGAGCCAGTCGTTGAGCACGCCACCACCTTCGCCGCCGAGCGCGGCGATCAGGATCGTGAGAGGGCGGTTCTCGTTCATCGCGTTCATGCCGGTTGGAACGCGCCGATGATCGCCGCGCGCACGCGCTGCTTGAAGCGATCCCAGGCGTTCGGATTGGAGACGATCTCGGCGCGCCAGAAGGACGGGCACAGCGTGGCCGCGTGCGCGACCTCGCCGCACAGGCCGCAGCCGACGCAGTCGTTGGTGACGTGCGCGACCGGGTCGACCTTCAGCGGATCGGTCGGCGTCTTCACCGTGAGCGTCGGGCAGCCCGAGAGCCGGATGCACGAGTGATCGCCGGTGCAGGTGTCCTCGTCGACGCCGAAGCGCGTGCGCACGACCCGCTTTCCTTCGGCGAGCATCTTCGCGCGCAGCGGCTTGATGCGCCGCTGGCGCTCGAGCTGGCATTCGCCGTCGGCGATGATCACTTTCAGCCCGTCGTACGACGAGGTGAGCGCGTCCTTCAGCGTCTGCTTCACCTTGCCGACCTTGTAGTTGTCGACGGTGCGCAGCCACTTCACGCCCATGCCTTTCAGCGTGCTCTCGATCGTCACCTCGGTGGGCGTTGCGCTGGTTCCCTGGGCGACGCGCCGCGCTTCCGACGTGGGCGTGGAGATGACCTCCTGCGTGCCGGTGGCCGACGTGTAGCCGTTCTTCATGATGACGAGCACGCCGTCGCCCTTGTTGAGCAGCGCCGACGACACGCCGGAGATCAGTCCGTTATGCCAGAAGCCGCCGTCGCCCATGATCGCGATCGGGCGCGTGGCGAGGAAGTTCTTGACGCCGGCGCTGCTGGCCAGGCTCATGCCATAGCCGAGGATCGAGTTGCCGAAGGAGAAGGGTGCGAAGGTGGCAAAGGAATGACAGCCGATGTCGGTGGAGACGTGCAGCTTGCCGATCTCCTGCTCGACGAGCTTCAGCGCCGAGAACACCGGCCGCTCGGGGCAGCCGGTGCAGAAGTTCGGCGGCCGCCCGGGCAGCAGTCCCTTGAATTCCTCCGTGGCCTGCTCGCGCAGCAGATCCACCTCGCGCAGCAGCTCGTCGGCGCCGCCGCGCGGCAGCTCCGGCGCGTGCTCCGCGAGGAAGCGCGACAGCCCCTTCAGCATCAGCTCGGCGGTGTACTCCCCGCCCATCGACAGCAGGTCTTTCCCGTGCAGCTTTGTCTGCAGATCGGCCCGGCGCAGGATCGTGCTGATCTCCTGCTCCATGAAGTCGGGCTGGCCTTCCTCGAGCAGCAGCACTGCGCGCTTGCCGGCGAAGAAGCTCGTGATCTGCTCGGGAACGAGCGGATAGACGACGTTCAGGTTCAGGATCGGGATCTGCGTATTGCCGTATGCGTCGGCCAGGCCGAGCGTCTGCAAGGCGCGGATCAGGTTGTTGTAGAGCCCGCCCTGCACGATGATGCCGACGGCGTCGTGCGTGCCTTCGAAGAGCTCGTTCAACCCGGCGTCGACGATGTAGCGGCGTGCCGCGGGCATGCGCACTTCGTGCTTGAGCTTCTCGTGCTGGAAGGTGACGGGCGGATGCGACAGCCGCGAGTAGTCGAAGCCGGCCGGCTCCTTCTGCAGCTCGCGCGTCGAGATGCGCGGTGCGCGGTTGTCCTTGCAGACGAAGCTGCCGCGTACGTGGCACGCGCGGATGCGCAGCTGCAGGATCACCGGCGTGTTCGACGCTTCCGACAGCTCGAAGCCGTGCTCGACCATGTTCACGATGCTCGGCAGGTTCGGGCGCGGATCGAGCAGCCACATGCCGGATTTCATCGCGAAGGCGTGCGTGCGTTCCTGGATGACGCTCGCGCCTTCGCCGTAGTCTTCGCCGACGACGATCATCGCGCCGCCCATCACGCCGGGCGATGCGAGGTTCGACAGCGCGTCGGAGGCGACGTTGGTGCCGACCACCGACTTCCACGTGACGGCGCCGCGTACCGGATACATGATCGACGCGCCGAGCATCGCTGCCGCCGACGCCTCGTTCGTGCACGCCTCGACGTGCACGCCGAGCTCGTCCATGTAGTCGCGCGCCTGCACCATCACGTCGAGCAGGTGAGAGACCGGCGCGCCCTGGTAGCCGCCGACGTAGGTGACGCCCGATTGCAGCAATGCCTTCGTGACGGCGAGGATGCCTTCGCCGTGGAAGGTTTCGCCATTGCCGAGCGCCAGCGAGCGGATCTCGCTGCTGAAGGAAATTTCCATGAGGAGACTCCCGCGGTAAAGGGGGTCGGGAGGGAGCGGGCGGCCGGCGGAATCACGCGTGCCGCGCTCGCCCTTGATCGCCCGCCAAGTTAAACGTACATTCTATATTCGTCAAATGGATTGTCAGAATACGGAGCATTGATGTCGTCAATGCGTTCGGGCACGAGCGGAGCAACGCCCGATCCGAGGTTCTTCGCGCGACTCGACCTGAACCTGCTGCGCGTGCTGGTCGCGATCGCGCGATTTCGGTCGGTCACCGAAGCCGGTCGTCACCTGTCGCTGAGCCAGCCGGCGACGAGCAACGCGCTGGCGCGCCTGCGCGAAGCCTTCGACGATCCGCTCTTCGTGCGCGCACCGGGCTCGCTGATGCCCACTGCGCTCGCTGCGCGCATCGCGCCGCTCGTAGAGCGGCACCTGCAGGAGCTCGAAGGCGCGCTCAGCGCACGCGAGGCCTTCGATCCGTCCAGCAGCTCGATCGAATGGCGCCTGTCGCTCTCGGACCTCGGCGAGATCGTCTTCCTGTCGGCAATCGTCGAAGCGGTACGCAGCGAAGCGCCCCGAACGCGGGTGACGAACGCGTCGGTTCCGGCCGAGCGCGTTGCCGACGCATTGGCACGCCGCGAGATCGATCTCGCCGTCGGCATCATGGATCCGAAGCAACGCGGCCTGCATTCCGAGGTGTTGTTCCGCGAGCGCTACCTGGCGCTCAGCCGCCCCGATCATCCGCGCGAATGGCGCACGCGTCGCGGTTTCGGCGATGCCCCGCTCGTCGTTGCGTCGCCGACCGCAACGCATCATGCGGGCATCGCCGAGCGGCTCGAGCGGCATCGCCTGCACGATGGCATCGTCGTACGCGCGCGCCATTTCTCCACGTTACCCGAGCTCGTCGACCGCGCGGGGCTGGTGGCGATCGTTCCGGAGATGTTCGCGGAGATCGCCTGCGAGCGTCATGCGCTGGCGATGTGGCCGGTTCCGCTCGCCACGCCGACCTACGATGTCTGCCTGGTGTGGCACGGCAGCAGCGACGAGGACGCGGCGCAGCGCTGGCTGCGCGCGAAGGTGCTGGCGCTGTTCAGGGGGGCTGCTACGGGCGGCCCGCGCCCGCGCAAGCGGCCCGCGGGGGCGGGCCGCCAGGGTACGTCTTAAGTGAACGGCTGCCGGCCTGCGCTGGAGTCCGCGAGCCAGGGCGACCATGCCGAGACCGAGCAGAAGTGCGGTGCCGGGTGCCGGCACGCCGTTGGTCCGGTGTCCTCGCAGGCGAGGGAATGCTCGCGCGCGTTGCAGCCGACCTGATCATGCTGATCCACTTCGGCTTCATCGCGTTCGTCGTCGCAGGCGGGTTGCTCGTGCTTCGATGGCCGCGCCTTTGGCGTGTATGCGATGGCGTTGAGGCGGCGGCGTTAATAACGGCTGGCGCCCCCGGCACGAATCGAACGTGCGACCCTCTCCTTAGGAGGGAGATGCTCTATCCACTGAGCTACGGGGGCGGCCGGAGCATTTTACCGAAGGGGTGCGCGATTCGGCCGAGGGCACGGTGAGCGATCGCAGCTGGCTGGCGCATCCGCGTTGCCGTGTGCTCGGGGAAACCGATCTGCATCTCGGGCTTCTGGAGGCGCTCTCGCAACGCGCATCGCTGCGTGGCAGCGCGGCACACGATGCGCGCATCGCGGCGATCTGCATCGCTCATCGCGTGGAAGAGCTCTGGACCACCGATCGCGATTTCGATCGCTTCCCCGACCTGCGGACTCGGAATCCTCTGGTGCCTTCCTTGCACCAGCCGATGATGCGACCCTACGAGTGATATCGCCGGGAGGCAGACCATGAAAACGAGAAGCATCCGTTCCCTGCTTGTGAGCATCGCCGTTGCCGCTCTCGCGCCGTCCGCATCGGCGCAGGATCTCGAGCGGGCCGAGCAGCTGTTCGACCGCCATTGCGCGGTCTGCCATGGCGCCGACCGCGGCGGCTACATCGCGCCTGCACTGAACCGCGACGAGACGAAGCTGACCCGCGCGCAGGTCGCCGAGACGATCTCCAGCGGCGTGCCTTCCACGCTGATGCCGCAGCATCCGTCGTGGCGCGGGGCGCTGTCTGCGAAAGATCGCGATCTGCTCGCGCAGCTCATCACGACGCAGCCGAAGCAGACGCTCTCGTGGGGGATCGACGACGTGCGCAAGTCGCTCGAAGTGCGCGTCGCGGACGAAAGCACGCTTCCCGATGCGCCGGTCTACCGGATCGATGCGCTCGACGACCTGATGGCGGTGATGTCGCGCGGGCGCCATGCCGCGGGCGACGGGTCGAAGGTGCTGTTCTTCGACGGCCGCACGCATCGACTGGTCGGCGAAGTACCGACGGACTTCGCTCCGCACCTGATGGATTTCCATCCGACACAGCCGCGCTGGGCGTACGTGCGCGACGACCGGGGCTACGTGCACAAGATCGACATGTTCTCGATGCAGACCGTGCGCAGCGTGCGAGCCGGGCTGAACGGGACCTCGCTGTCGGTGTCGAGCGACGGCCGTTACGTAGCGGCCGGTTCCTACGTGCCGCACACGATGGTGATCCTCGACGCCGACACGCTCGAGCCGGTGCGGCAGCTCGAGCTCGCCGGCGACGACCCGGACGGCGAATGGGTGGAGGCCGACGCCGGCATCATCCTGGCGACGCCCTTCGCGAACGTGTTCATCGTCGCGCTCGAGCAGGCCGGGCAGGTGTGGATCGTCGATCTCGATCGGCCCGACTTTCCGATCACCGCGATCAAGGACGTCGGCAGGCACCTGCACGACGGTTTCCTCTCGCCCGACGGTCGCTATTTCGTCGTGTCGTCGTACGACGATCACCTGAATGCAGTGATCGATCTCCAGGAGAAGCGCATCGTGCGCAAGATCCCGGCGGGCTGCCAGCCGCATCTCGGATCGGGAGCGGTCGTGCAATCGAAGGGCCGGCTGCTCGGCATCGGCACCAACATCGGCGAGGCCGACTGCAAGTCCTTCGAGGTCACGGTCTTCGACATGGAGAGCTTCGAGCTCGTCCGGCAGATTCCGGTCGTGGGGCCCACCGAGTCGCCCGCGGCGCACCCGGCAGCACCGTACATCATCGTCGACATCGTCGGAACGGGCCCGAACGCGAACAAGATCCAGCTGATCGACAAGGATTCGCTCGAGGTCGTGCGTACGATCGAGGTGGCCGGTGCGCTCGCGCACTCGCATTTCCCCGAGTACACGGCGCGCGGTGATTTCTTCTACGTGAGCGCGCGTTACCGGGGCGATCGCAGTCTCGGTGCGCCGGCCGGGCAACTGGTCATCTACGATTCACACACGCTCGCCGAGGTGAAGTCGATTCGGGTCGACGTACCGGCTGGTGTGTTCTCGCGCGTACGGGCGCGCACTGTCGTCGTCGGTCTGCAGCCGACGATGTAGGCAAGCTGCATTCTGGAGAGCCCATGCCGAACGAATACCTGCGCTACGTCGACGAGCGCACCGAGCGTGCAATCGCCGAAGGCAACCTGCAGCCGATCGTCACCGAGGAAACCGCGCTGCTCGACGGCGGCCTGCGCTTTCTCGTTCGCTCGGTTTCGACACTCGCCGGCAAGAGCGCGTCGTTCCCGGGCGGTCCGCGCGATCCGAACTTCAATCCGTTCCTGTCGCCGGAGGCGGCGCTCGATCTCGGGCCACTCGGCGATCGGCACACGGCGATCCTGAACAAGTTCCCGGTTTCGAAGCGGCACGTCGTCATCGCGACGCAGGGTTTTCGCGAGCAGCTCGAGCCGCTCGATCGCTCCGATTTCGCGGCCCTCGCGCGGCTGCTCGTCGAGTCCGGCGGCCTCGGCTTCTACAACGGCGGCCCGGCAGCCGGCGCGAGCCAGCGGCACAAACACGTGCAATGGATTCCCGAGATGCCGGGCAACGCCACGCTGCGCGAATGGCTGCCGGGGCTGCCTTCCGATGCGCAGCCGCTGCAAACCGCTACGCACCCGCAGCTGAAGGCCCGGCACTGCTTCGTGCGCGTCGATTGCGCGCTCGGCCTTGCCGTCGATCGCGCAGCCGCGGGCCTGCACGAGGCGTTCGGCTGTGCGCTCGAGCGACTGCAGCTGCGACCCGATGGCGATGGCCTGCTGCCGTCGTCGAACCTGCTCGTCTCCGATGGCTGGATGCTGCTCGTGCCGCGCAGTCGCGAGCATTTCGAGGAGATCTCGATCAACGCGCTCGCGTACGGCGGAACCTTCTTCGTGCGCGATCCGGTGAAGATCGAGGCGATTCGTTCGACCGGGCCGCTGCGGGTGCTGTCGGAAGTGGGCCAACCGTAACCGGGCACGGCGTTCGCGATGCCGACCGTCGCCTGGTTCAGCCTCCGGTTGCGGCTGGCCGCGCCGGCCTCGTGCGCCGATCGAGCAGCATCACCGCTGCGCCGCTGGCGCCGATCACCGCCATTCCGACGAAGCTCAGCGCGCTCGGCAGTTGGCCGAAGAAGCCCCATCCGGCAAGCGTCGCCCAGAAAATCTGCAGGAAGATCAGCGGTGCAATGAACGACGCGCTCGACCAGTAGTACGCGCGCACCCAGAACCACTGGCTGACCATGCCGGTCACGCCGAGCGAGGCGAGCAGCGCGATCTGCCGCGAATCGAGCGACTCGGGCCAGCCGCCCCAGGCGCCCTGCAGCGGGAGCACCGTGGCCGAGACGGCGGCGCCGACGAGCGAGCTGAGGAAGATCGTCGCCAGCGAGCTCTCGCGGATCGCGAGCGTGCGCGTGAGCAGCTGGAATGCGATGTTGCACAGGACCGTGAGCAGCACGAACACGATACCGATCGGATCGAGGTTCGCGCCGGGGCGCACGACGAGCAGCATGCCGGCGAAGCCGAGTGTCGCGCCAAGCCATCGGGGCCAGCCGACGCGTTCCCCCAGCAGCGGACCGGCCAGCAGCATCACGGCGAACGGCGCGATGAAGTTGATGGCCGTCGCGTCCGCCTGCGGAAGCCGGCCGAGCGCGGTGAAGAAGAACAGCGTGAAACCCGCCAGCGACAGGCCGCGCAGCAGTTGCAGCCCCGGGCGCTCGGTTCGCCACAGCGCCGCGCCGAGCGTCGGCGCGAAAAAAACGAGCATCAGCAGTGCGTGACCGGCGTGGCGCACGAGCGAGACGAGCGGGATGCCGATCTCCGTTGCCAGTTGCTTGCCGGTGGCGTCGAGCAGAACGAAGCAGATCTGCGCCGCGCTGAGATACGCGAGCGCACGCAAGGGACGCTCGCCGTGCGCAGGTTTCAAGCGGCCGCCGCTGCGGTGCGCCGGTAGTCGACGATCGTGTAGCGCACGCCGCTCGCCGAGCGATGCTCGCGGCGTTCGACGACGCTCCAGCGCTGCGTATCGAGTCCTTCGAAATACGTATCGCCGTCGACGTCGAGATCGATCTCGGTGACGACCGCTCGGTTCGCGAGCGGCAGCGCAGCGTCGAAGATCTGCGCGCCGCCGATCACGAATACCTCGTCGGTGGCGATCGCGGGATCGGGGCCCGGACGGGCAGCCGCTGCGATCGCTTCGTCGATCGACGCGGCGGTCTCCGCGCCGGTGAGCTCGCGCTGTGCGTCCCGCGTCACGACGATCGATCGTCGGTCGGGCAGGGCGCGCCCGATCGAGTCCCAGGTGCGTCGGCCCATCACGATCGCATGGCCGGTCGTCAGCGCGCGGAAGTGTTTCAGTTCTTCCGGCAGGTGCCAGGGCAACCGCCCATCGGCGCCGATGACGCCATTGCGCGCACGAGCGACGACGAGCGTGACGCGAGGACGCGTGATACGAGCTGGTGTGATGTCGGAGGCGGTCGCTTGCTCGGTGGTAGGCATGCGGCCGATTGTAGCGGGCCGGATGCCCGCGTCAGCGGGGGGCGCACGGCCCGGCGCGCCCCTGCGCTGCTTCAGCGCGGTACGACCGCGGTTGCCTCGAGCTCGATCTTGCCCGGGTTGTCGAGCAGGTCGGACACGAAGATCATGCTCATCGCCGGATAGTGCGTGCCCATGTGCTCGCGCCAGATCTTGCCGAGCTCGCGGCGTGCCGCCATGTACGCCGGCTTGTCGCAGCAGTAGGCCGTCATGCGGCAGATGTGATGCGGCTCGGCGCCGGCCTCGGCGAGCACCGCCTTGATGTTGCGCAGCGCCTGGTCGAACTGCGGCGCGACCTCTTCCGACTGGAACTTCTGCTGTTCGTCCCAGCCCACCTGGCCGGCGACGAAGATGATGCGTCCGGCGTCGACCTCGATGCCGTTGGCGTAGCCGATGGGCGCAGCCCATCCCTCTGGAAGCAGTGCTCTCATTGTCATGGTCTCTCGATACGGATGTTCAATCTGTGTAGCGCGGCGGGTCGGGATCATCGGCCCAGTTGCGATCGGGTTTCGGCGTCTTTGCGAGCCACTTGCGGATCAGCTCGACGTGCTCGCGCTCTTCTTCCTGCAACTCGAGCGCGGCCTTGCGCACCGGTTCGGTGGTGGCCACTTCGGCGATCTGCGCGAAGAAGCGCTCGGCCCGCTCTTCGCTTTCGAGCGCGAGCGTGAGCGCGTGAAACGGCTGCATCAGGTAGTGCACTTCATCGATCGGCACCGTTTCGGGTGCCTCGAAGCCTTCCCACGTGGGGCGTGCCGTGATCGGACCGGGCATCTCGCTCCAGCCCATCTCCGACATGATCTGGTCGGCGTGCTTGCCCTCGATCTCGGCCATCTTGCGAAAGAGCGCCGCGACCTCGAGGTTGTTGTGCGTTTCCATCGCGTCGGCGAACTCGGCGTAGCGCGCCGCCGCGTCGAGCTCCATCTGCAGTGCCTGGCGCATGAAGTCGTGCAGCGTTCCCGGGACTCGATCGGGATTCATAGCGCGAACTCCGCGGCGAGCTCTTCCACCGTCTTCGTGGCCGGCTTGCCGCCGAGCGGATGCGGTTTGCGGCTGCCGGCGAACAGCACGCCGATGTTGAAGCCGTCGTCGGTCATCAGGCGCCGTGCGGCACGCGCTGCATCGTCGGTGGGTCCGACCGGCGACGGGCGCGCGATGTTCTTCCACTCCCGCTGCTCGGGCCGGAAGGTCACGCAGGGGCTGAGGATCTCGATGAAAGCGAAGCCCGGGTGGCGGATCGCTTCGGCGATGATCTCGGCCGTTCCGTTCGGGTCGCCGGCGAAGGCGCGTGCGACGAAGCTCGCGCCCGAGGCCAGTGCGATGACGAGCGGGTGAAAGGTGCGCATTCCGGTGCCGCCCGGCTGCAGCTTGGAATCCCAGTCGGGCTCGGTGGTCGGCGACGGCTGGCCTTTGGTCATGCCGTAGACCTGGTTCTCCATCACGATGTACGTGAGGTCGACGTTGCGCCGGCACGCGTGCATGAAGTGGTTGCCGCCGATCGAGAAGCCGTCGCCGTCGCCGCCGGCAGCGATCACCGTCAGCTCGGGGCGGGCCACTTTCAGTCCGGTGGCCGCCGCGAGCGCGCGACCGTGCACGCCGTGAAAGCCGTAGCACGAGGTGTACGCGGGAATGCGCGACGAGCAGCCGATGCCGGAGACGACTGCCACCATCTCGGGCGGCGCGCCATGCATCGCGAGTGCCTTCGTCACCGACCCGAGCACGGAGTAGTCGCCGCAGCCGGGGCACCACACCGGCTTGTAGGCGGACTTGTAGTTCGCCGCGGAAAGCGGCTTCTTGCCCGCTTCGGCGGGTGTGACGACGTCGTTCATCGGTTTCTCCATTCGACGATGGCATCGGCGAGCTCGCCCGGGCGCAGCGGCAGCGGACCGGGGCGATGGAAGCTCTGCGGCTTGCCGGGCAGGTCGTAGACCGAGCGCAGGTAGCGCAGCAGCTGGGCCGAGTGGTTCTGTTCGACGACGAGCACGCGCTGGACGCCGTCGAGTGCGCGTTCGAGTCGCTCGGGCAACGCCGGTGCGAGCAGTCGTAGCGCGATCAGGCGCGCACGGATGCCGCGCTCGGCCGCGCGCGCCAGCGCTTCGCGCACGACGCCGGTGACCGAGCCGAAGGTGATGACTGCGAGCTCGCCGTCGCCCTCGACGTCGGCCCAGGCCGAACCGTAGTCGTGCTTCATCAGCTTGCGTTCGCGCTTGTCGAGCTGCAACTGGTGATCGGCGCTCTGGCTGCTCGGTATGCCCGTCTCGGTGTGCTCGAGGCCGTCGGCGGTGTAGACCACGCCGGGCGTGCCCGGGATCGACATCGGCGAGACGCCGGATTCTGTGTTGCGGTAGCGCTTGAAGTCGGGCGCGTTCGCCTCGACGACAAGCCGCTCGGCGACGACGCCGGTGTTCGCCGGTTCGTCGATGATGGCGCGTGACTGGCCCATGAACTGGTCGGAGAGCACGATCGCGGCCGTCTGCAGTTTCTCGGCCAGGTGCACCGCCCATTGCGTCGTCGCCAGGCAGTCGGAGATCGATGTGGGTGCGAGCACCAGGCGCGGCGCATCTCCGTGCAGGCCGTTCACCGCGTACGAGAGATCGCTCTGCTCGCTCTTGGCGGGAATGCCGGTGGAAGGGCCGCCCCGCATGACGTCGACGACGACGACCGGAACCTCGGCAGTAATCGCCAGGCCCAGTGCTTCGGTCATCAGGGCAAGACCCGGCCCCGACGTAGCAGTGAGCGAGGGCACGCCGCCATACGACGCGCCGATGATCATGTTGATCGACGCGAGCTCGTCTTCGGCCTGCAGCAGCGTGCCGCCGATCTTGGTGAGTGCCGGCGACATCCACTCGAGCATCTCGGTGGCGGGCGTGATCGGGTAGGCGGCGACGAAGCGGATGCCGCCGCGCAGTGCACCGAAGCCGGCGGCTTCGTTGCCGCTGATGAGCCAGCGTTTGCTGTCGCCGGCCGGCCGCTCGACGGCGGGCAGTGCGCCGATTCCGACGCCTTTCTCGAAGCCGGCACGCAGTGCATCGACGTTCGCTGCAAGCGCCGCTTCGCCACGTTTCCACGAGCCGCGCAGCGCAGCTTCGAGCGCCTCGAGCGGAATACCGGCGATCGCGCCGGCAACGCCGAGCGCGACCATGTTCGTCCAGCTGCCGGGAATCGCCTTCGACATCTTCTTCAGCGGAACCGACTCGGCGCGCGCGCCGTTCTTCAGGAACACCTCGGGTGCTTCGCCTTCGTCGGCGTCGCCGACGACGATCGCGTCGGAGCGCATCGGAATTTCATCGGCGAAACGATGGATGTTCTGCCAGTCGATGGCGAGCAGGAGGTCGAAGCTGTCGTCGAGCGAGTTGGTGGGTGCCGAGGCGAGCCGGATCAGCGCGGCGGCTTCACCGCCGCGGATCTGCGGACCGCTCGTTCGCACCATCAGCCCGTACAGACCTGCCTTCGCGGCGGCGTCGAGCAGCAGCGTTCCGGCGGTCATGACGCCGCTGCCTCCGCTGCCCGCCATCGCGATCGAGATGCTGCGGCGCGTGCCGCGCGATGTGGTGTTCATGCCTGTGGTGCCTGTTGCGTTGCGAGGATCTTTCGCGAGAGCGACGCCTTGCGACGTCGAGTGCATGGTTCGCACTTTGCGGCTGCCATGCCGGGAGGCCGTTGATTTGTATCAAGGCTTGCCGAGGCGCTTTGTTCCACGATGATCGGCATATACCGGCAATTCGGTACCGCAATACCGAATTTACAGGATACACAACGGCGGAAGCCCCCGTCAACGCGCCGGCGATGCACGTGCCGCGCAGCGGGCGGAGGTCTTTCACCAGCACCTGAAGGACCCGACTCCGATGAGCATCGAAGCGAACCGCTGGATCATGAGTGCGCCGAAGACGCCGCTCACGCGCGAGACTTTCGTCGCGCATGCGGGCGACGGCGAGGTCGTTGTCGCGATCGCCGGCTGCGGCGTCTGCCACACCGACCTCGGCTACTTCTACGACGGCGTGCGTACCAACCATGCGCTGCCGCTAGCGCTCGGACACGAGATCAGCGGGCGGGTCGTCGAGGCGGGCAAGGGTGCCGAATCCTGGCTCGGCAAGGCGGTCATCATCCCGGCCGTGCTGCCGTGCGGCGAATGCGATCTGTGCAAGCGCGGACTCGGCACGATCTGCCGCAAGCAGAGGATGCCCGGCAACGACATCCAGGGCGGCTTCGGTACGCATATCGTCGTTCCGGCGCGCGGCCTGTGTGTCGTCGACGAGGTGCGCCTCGAGCAGGCGGGGCTCACGCTCGCCGAGGTGTCGATCGTCGCCGACGCGCTCACCACGCCGTTCCAGGCGGTGCGTCGTGCGGGCGTGAAGCCCGGCAGTCTCGCGGTCGTCATCGGCGCCGGCGGTGTCGGTGGCTACTGCGTGCAGATCGCCTCCGCTTTCGGCGCGAAGGTCGTCGCCATCGATGTCGACGACGCCAAGCTCGAGGCGATCGCCGCCGGTGGCGCTTCGCTCACGCTGAACAGCCGCAGCCTCGACGGAAAAGCGATCAAGGCCGCGATCGTCGAATTCGCCAAGGCCAACGGCCTGCCCACCACCGAGTGGTTCATCTTCGAGTGCTCGGGCACCGCGCCCGGCCAGCTCACTGCGTGGGGGCTGCTCGTGCACGGCGCGACGCTGTCGGTGGTCGGCTTCACGATGGACAAGGTCGAGGTGCGGCTGTCGAACCTCATGGCCTTCGATGCACGCGCGATCGGCAACTGGGGTTGCCCGCCCGAGTTGTATGCCGGCGCGCTCGACCTCGTCCTCGACGGAAAGGTCGCGATCAAGCCGTTCGTCGAGACGCACGCGCTCGACGACATCAACCGTGTCTTCGATGCGGTTCACAACCGCGAGATCCGCAAGCGCGCGGTGCTCGTGCCCGCCTGACACAAGGACACAAGGAGTGCCCCGACGATGAACGACTCCGCGGAGAGAAAAATGCGCGACTTCAAGAACCACGACCTCGTTGACGACATCACGAAGCCGCAGGTGCGCTACGAAAAGCGCCCGGCGAAGACGCCGGACGGCAAGACCGTTCCCGGGCTGTACAACGCGTGGATCACGCTCGACAACCCCGAGCAGTACAACTCGTACACGACCGACATGGTCAAGGGCGTGATCCTCGCGTTCCGCGCCGCGTCGAACGCGCGCGACGTGAACTGCGTCGTCTTCACCGGTGCCGGCGACAAGGCCTTCTGCACCGGCGGCAACACGAAGGAATACGCCGAGTACTACGCCGGGCATCCGCAGGAGTACCGGCAGTACATGCGCCTGTTCAACGACATGGTCTCGGCGATCCTCGCCTGCGACAAGCCGGTGATCTGCCGCGTCAACGGCATGCGCATCGGCGGCGGGCAGGAAATCGGCATGGCCTGCGACTTCTCCGTCTCGTCGGACCTCGCCCGTTACGGCCAGGCCGGTCCGAAGCACGGCTCGGCCCCGATCGGTGGTGCCACCGATTTCCTGCCGGTGATGGTCGGCGCCGAGCGCGCGATGGCCGCCTGCGTGCTGTGCGAGCCGTTCTCGGCGCACAAGGCCTACCAGATGGGCATTCTCACCGATGTCGTTCCGGCGCTGAAGGTCGACGGCAAGTTCGTCGCGAACCCGCTGGTCGAGACGCAGAAGCAGTTCGATGAATACGGGCGCAACGCCTACGGCGAGGCGAAGACCGGCGACGCTGCACAGGAAGCCAAGGCGCTGATGAAGCGCGGCACCGTCGATCTCTCGCTGCTCGACGAGAAGGTCGAGGAGCTGTGCGCGAAGATGCTGCTCACCTTCCCCGACTGCATGACGAAGACGCTCGAGGAGCTGCGCAAGCCGAAGCTCGAGATCTGGAACAAGAACAAGGAGAACGCGCGCGCCTGGCTGGCGTTGAACATGATGACCGAAGCGCGTGCCGGCTTTACCGCGTTCAACGCAGGCACGAAGGACGATCGTGAGGTCGACTTCATCCTGCTGCGCCAGAAGCTCGCCGCCGGCGAGAGCTGGGTCGGTCCGCTGCACGACTCCATCCAGCCGAAGGCGAAGAAGGGCTGAAGCGCATGGCCCAGTCCCCGGCCCCCTCGTCGCCCGACTCGCCGTTGCGGGTCGCGCTCGAGCGCGACGGCGCGTTGCTGCATCTCACGCTGGCGCGCCCCAAGGCGAACATCGTCGATGCGCAGATGCTCGGCGCACTGTCCGAGGCGCTCGCCGCACACCGCAGCCGGCGCGAGCTGCGCGCCGTGCTGCTCGATGCCGAAGGGCCGCATTTCAGCTTCGGCGCGAGCGTCGAGGAGCATCTGCGCGAGCGTTGCGCGCAGATGCTCGCCACGCTGCACGCGCTCGTCATCGCGATGGTCGAGTATCCGGCGCCGATTCTCGTTGCCGTGCGCGGCCAGTGTCTCGGCGGCGGGCTCGAGGTGGCGATGGCGGGTGGGCCGATCTTCGTCTCGCCCGATGCGCAGCTCGGCCAGCCGGAGATGAAGCTCGGCGTGTTCGCGCCGGCGGCTTCCGTGCTGTTGCCCTACCGCGTGAACCGGCCGGCCGCCGAAGACCTGCTGTTCAGCGGGCGCTCTATCGGTGCCGACGAGGCGAAGGCGATCGGGCTGGCGTTCCAGGTGGCCGACGATCCGGTGGCCGCCGCGCTCGCGTATTTCGATGCGCATCTGGCCGACAGGAGCGCATCGAGCCTCGCGCTCGCGCTCGCCGCAGTGCGTGCCCCGATGATCCGCCAGGTGCGCATGCGCCTGGCCGAGGTCGAGGCGCTGTATCTCGAGAAACTGATGCAAACGCGCGACGCCAACGAGGGGTTGGCCGCTTTTCTCGCCAAACGCAAGCCCGCATGGGAGCACCACTGATGACCAACGCAAACCCGGTTCAGGCGATCGTCGAGCGTTGCCAGACGCTGTTCGACGACCTCGACTTCAACGCCGTCAAGCAATGGAAGGCGGCCGCACCCGGCCGCAAGGCGATCGGCTACATGCCGGTGTACGTGCCGCGCGAGCTGATCCACGCGGCGGGCATGCTGCCGGTGGGCATCCTCGGCGGCGGTGACCAGCTCGAGGTGATCCAGGGCGACGCCTACTACCAGAGCTATATCTGCCGCATCCCGCGCTCGACCATCGAGCTCGGGCTCACCGGCCGGCTCGACTGCCTCGACGGCATGCTGTTCCCGTCGATCTGCGACGTGATCCGCAACCTGTCGGGCATGTGGCAGCTGATGTTCAAGGACAAGTACGTCCGCTACTTCGACGTTCCGCAGAACTACGAAGACGAGGTCGGCGGACGTTTCTACGTGCAGGAGCTCGAGATCCTGCGCGAGGATCTCGGCAAGCTGAGCGGCAAGACGATCACCGATGCCGACCTCGACGCGTCGATCGCGGTCTACAACGAGAACCGCCGCGCGATCGCAGAGCTCTATGCGTACCGTGCCGCCAAGCCGTGGCAGGCGCCGACCTCCGAGGTCTACCTGATCCTGCGTGCCGGCATGGTGCTGCCGCCCGAGGAGCACACGCAACTCGTGCGCGACTACCTCGCCGCCACCGACACGGTCGCGCGTCCGAAGCGCGACAACGCACGCATCGTCATCAACGGCTCGTTCTGCGAGCAGCCGCCGCTGAACCTGATCAAGTCGATCGAGATGGCCGGCTGCTACATCGTCGACGACGACTTCATGCTCGTCACGCGCTGGCTGCTCGACGACGTGCCCACGGTCGGCAAGCCGCTCGAAGAGCTGTCGAAGGCCTTCCTGCACCGCTCGGCGTCCACCGCTGCCAAGTACGACGCGAAGCGCGAGGACAAGGGCCAGTACCTGCTCAAGCAGGTGAAGCAGGGCGCTGCCGAAGGCGTCATCTTCGCCGCGCCGTCGTTCTGCGATCCGGCGCTGCTCGAGCGTCCGATGCTGCAGGACGTGCTCGCCAAGCACAAGGTTCCGTACACGGCGTTCAAGTACGCCGAGAACACCGGCCAGATGGCTCCGATCCGCGAGCAGGCCGGCACCTTTGCCGACTCGATCAAACTGTGGAGCGCCGCATGAATACCGCCGCCAGACCCGTTGCCGCGGCGAAGAAGCCGCAGGACGTCCAGAAAGACGACGCGATGTCGCTCCAGAAGGACCTCATCAACGCGAACTACATGGATCTCGCCACCGCGCACCAGAAAGGGCGCAAGGTGGCGGCGACCTTCGTTCCGGGCAACCTGAACGAGCTGCTGATGTGCTTCGACTTCGCGCGCAGCCTGCCCGAGACGAACGCGCTGCAGAACGGCATGCGCAAGAAGTCGGGCAAGTTCATCATGGACGCCGAGCGCGAAGGCCACTCGGAAGACGTCTGCACCTACGTCAAGTCCGACCTCGGCATGATGGCCGGCGGCGAGATCGGCCCCACCGGCGATCCGCTGCCGACGCCCGACGTGCTGCTGCTCAGCTACACCGGCTGCTTCACCTTCATGAAGTGGTTCGAGCTGATCCGCCACAAGTACGGCTGCGAGACGACGATGCTCCACGTGCCGTACCAGGGCGAAGGCAAGATCGCGCCGAACATGCGCGACTACGTCGTTCGCCAGCTCAAGGAGTCGGTGATCCCGACTCTCGAGCGCGTGTCGGGCGTGAAGTTCGACATCGACCGCCTTCGTGAATACATGAAGGAGTCGGCCAAGGCGGAGGAAGACCTCGTCGCCGTGCTGCAGTCGGCGAAGAACCGTCCGTCGCCCATCGACGGCTACTTCGGTGCCGTCTATTACATCGGTCCGATCTTCACGGCCTTCCGCGGCTCGAAGGACGGCACGAAGTTCTACCGGATGCTGCGCGAGGAGATCGAGCAGCGCGTGCGCGAAGGCAAGGGTCCGATCACGCCCGACGGCGAGATGACCGAAGAGAAGTACCGTCTCATCGTCGAGGGGCCGCCCAACTGGACCAGCTTCCGCGACTTCTGGAAGATGTTCTACGAGGAAGGCGCGGTGGTCGTCTCCTCCACCTACGCGAAGGTGGGCGGGTTGTACGACTTCGGTTTCCGCCACAACCCCGACAAGCCGCTCGAGTCGCTTGCCGAGTACTGCCTCGGTTGCTACACGAACCTGAACCTGCCGTCGCGCGTCGACATGATCTGCAAGTACATCGAGGAGTACGAGGCCGACGGCCTGCTGATCAACTCGATCAAGAGCTGCAACAGCTTCTCGGCAGGGCAGTTGCTGATCCTGCGCGAAGTCGAGAAGCGCACCGGCAAGCCGGCCGCGTTCATCGAGACCGACCTCGTCGATCCGCGCTATTTCTCGGCGGCCAACGTCAAGAACCGGCTCGAGAGCTACTTCCAGATGGTCAAGCAAAAGCGCAGCGCGCTTGCCGCGGCGTAAACGGAGAAAAGCCACCATGCGCTGCTTCATCGGCATCGATCTGGGTTCGACGACCACCAAGGCCGTGGTCATCGACGAGAACCAGAACATCCTCGGGCGCGGCATCACGAACTCGCGCTCGAACTACGACACGGCGGCCGAGGTCGCCAAGCAGGAGGCGCTGGTCAACAGCCGTTTCCACCTGTTCCGCGGCGAGCTCTCGAGCAGCGGCGCGCTGAACGGCTCGCTCGACAAGTTCCTCGGCCAGCTCGAGCGCGATTTCCGCGCCGAGCAGTATCTCGAGCAGCTCGACGACCTCGAGGAAACCTGCAACCGCAGTCTCGAGACGGCGAAGTTCGGCGACGACACGAAGGCGGTCGGCGAAGCGCTGAACGAAACCTTCGAGCGCATCAAGGTCGAAGCGCCGTCGATGTTCGTCGAGGGCGCCAACCGCAAGTCCGACTTCTTCCGCGACATCGCGGGCAGCCAGTACCTGGCCACCGGCGAAGTCGTCGCGAAAGAGGCGGGTACGCGCTACGACTACCTGCTCAACATCTTCGACCGCTCGATCATCGAGGTCGAGAACCGCGTGTACACCGACTCCATCCGCCGGCACCTGCTGGCGGCGCTCGAGCGCACGTTCGCGGCGCTGCCCGAGACCGAGAACCGGCGCGCGCAGGTCGAGGCGCCGATCAAGGGTGTGCTCGACACCGAGATGGAGGAAACCTACGTCGTCGGCACCGGCTACGGCCGCGCGCGCCTGCCGTTCTCGAAGGAGCATGTGCGCTCGGAGATCCTCTGCCACGGGCTGGGTGCGCACGTCATGTATCCGAACACGGCCACCGTGCTCGATATCGGCGGGCAGGACACGAAGGCGATCCAGGTCGATCCGGCCGGCATCGTCGAAAGCTTCCAGATGAACGACCGCTGCGCGGCGGGTTGCGGGCGCTATCTCGGCTACATCGCCGACGAGATGAACATGGGCCTGCACGAGCTGGGGCCGATGGCGATGAAGTCGACCAAGCAGATCCGCATCAACTCGACCTGCACGGTGTTCGCCGGCGCCGAGCTGCGCGACCGCCTGTCGCTGGGCGACAAGCGCGAGGACATCATGGCCGGTCTGCACCGCGCGATCATCCTGCGCGCGATGTCGATCCTGGCGCGCTCGGGCGGCATCCGCGACGAGTTCACCTTCACCGGCGGCGTGGCCAACAACGTGGCCGCAGTGAAGGCGCTGAAAGAGCTGGTCGAGGAGAACTACGGCAAGCTCACGCTGAACATCGACCCCGATTCCATCTACACCGGAGCGCTCGGCGGCGCCACCTTCGCGTACCGCGCCGTGGTGCAGGAAGGCAAGACCGCCGAGAAACGCGTCTGAACCCGTCGCAACGAGAGGCAACGAGAATGACCTACACGATCGGAATCGACATCGGCTCGGGCGCGGTCAAGACCGTGCTGTTCCGCGTAGACGGCGACAAACCGGAGTGGCTGGCCAAGCGCAGCGAGCGCATCCGTCGTCGCGACCCGATGACGCTGGCACAGGAAGGCCACGACGGCGTGATCGCCGACGCCGGCCTGTCGCCGCAGGACATCGACTACATCGCCACCACCGGCGAGGGTGAGAACGTCAAGTTCGCCACCGGCCACTTCTACTCGATGACCACGCACGCGCGCGGCGGTGTGTTCCTGCATCCGGGTGCCACCGCCATCGTCGACATCGGCGCACTGAACGGGCGTGCGATCAACGTCGACGTGCGCGGCAAGGTGCTCGCCTACAAGATGACGAGCCAGTGTGCATCGGGTTCGGGGCAGTTCCTCGAGAACATCGCGCGTTATCTCGGCGTGGCCGTCGAGGAGATCGGCGGCCTCTCGCAGGAGTCGAAGGATCCCGAGAAGGTGAGCTCGATCTGCGCAGTGCTCGCCGAGACCGACGTCATCAACATGGTCTCGCGCGGCATCGCCACGGCCGACATCCTGAAGGGTATCCACCTGTCGATGGCCTCGCGCATCGTCAAGCTGCTCAAGGTCACCGGCGTGAAGTACGGCACGGCACTTCTCACCGGAGGCCTCGCGCTCGACACCGGGCTGCTCGCGGCGATCCAGGAAGAGATGGCCAACGAGAAGGTGAACGTCGAGGTCGTCAACCACCCCGACTCGATCTACGCCGGTGCGATCGGCGCGGCGCTGTGGGGTGCATTCCGCCACGAGAAGCTGCGCGAACTCGAGGCGGCCTGAGCACCCGCGCCGGGTGCCCGATCCTGCTTCCGTACATAGCCGTCCTGGAGAATCGAAATGGCTTTGATGATCAACGACAACTGCACGGCCTGCGACGCCTGCCGTCCGGTGTGCCCGAACGAGGCGATCAGCGAGGGCGACATCTACGTCATCGACCCGATGCGCTGCACCGAGTGCGTCGGCGCGGAAGACGAGCCGCAGTGCATGCTCGTCTGCCCGGCCGACTGCATCGTTCCGCACCCCGACTTCCGCGAGACGCCCGAGGAGCTGCAGGCGAAGTACGAGGCACTTCGAGGCTGAGTCACAGGAAGGGAAGGGGGAAGGGAGAAGGGAGAAGGGGAAAACCCGAGCGCAACGGTGATCGATGCGCTGGTTTTCCCCTTCTCCCTTCTCCCTTCCCCCTTCTCTTTCAAGACAGTCCAGGCAACAGTTCCCGCAACCCCTCGGCCATCGTCTGTACCGCGATCGCGGCGAGCAGCAGGCCGAGGATGCGCGTTGCGATGTTCAGGCTCGTGAGGCTCATGCGCGTTGCAATCAGATGCGCGCGCGACAGCACGAGCCACGCGATCGCGCAGATGATCGCGATGCACGCGACGATCAGCAGCCGATGAACGAATCCGCCGGCCTCCGCTGCGAGGATGGTCGTGCTGATCGCGCCCGGCCCGGCGAGCAGTGGAATCGCCAGCGGCACGACGCCGCCTACGTCGCCCTGCTCGAGCTCCTGCACTTCCGCCGGTGAGTGGCGGACTGCGCCGGCCTCGGCGTTGAGCATCGCCAGCGCCATCAGCAGCAGTACGAGGCCGCCGCCGACGCGGAAGGACGGCAGGCTCGCTCCTATGAGTGCGAGCAGCGGTTCGCCGATGAAAGTCGCAAGCACGAGCACGAGGAACACGGTGAGCACCACCGCGCGCGCCAGGCGCGTTCGCGCCTCGGTGCGCATCGACGCCGTCACGGTGATGAAGATCGGCACCGCGAGGAACGGGTCGACGACGGCGATCAGCGTGACGATGAAACGCAGGTATTCGCTGGCGGTTGCCATCGGCAGGTATCCTGATCCGCAGGCAGTTGGGGCCTGTGATCAGGCCCTGGAAGATATCCGCGGACAGGGTACCGGGAAGGTACCGTGTGGTGTCAGGCGCGTGCGGGGCCCGTCTGTGCCTGTGCTCGCGAACGCCTGCCGCGCACGACGGCGGCGAGCATCGTCGCGATGAAGGCGACGAGGGCGAGGGCATTGAGCAGGCCGCCGATGCGAGTCCAGCCGTAGCCCGCACCCGCGTCGCCGATGAGCCGGATCGCCACCGATGCGTGCAGCAGCACGAGCGGCAGGTAGAACGAAGCGTGATAGGGCAGCGACACGCGCAGCACGGCGGGCAGGATGATTGCGGCGTGCCCGAACACCATCGAGAACACGAAGCCCAACGTGATTGCGTGCAGCGCGGCATCGTAGGCGCTGTTGGCGGGCACGAAACCTCCGGCGAGCAGCGCGACGATCGAGCCCACCGCGAGCCAGGCATAGCCGGCAAGCAGGCACAGCGCGATGAAGCGCGTCAGCGCACGGCCACGCACCGTGCGGCGCGCGATGTCCTGGCGCAGTAGCCACACCGACAGTGCAAGCAGCGCCGCGGCGAAGACGAGGCCACCCCAGCGCGTGGCGAAGCCGGCGAGCCCGATGATGACGGCGACGAGGATCGCGCCGAACGCGTTCCTCGCGCCCGGGGAAGGCGGCAGGAAACGCGACAGTTCGAGCCGCTCGCCGGCGATGGTCAGCACGAGGAACGCCAGCCACCACGGAACGATTGCGTGCAACGGATAACCGGCGAGCCAGAACGCACTTCCGATCGGCCAGCAGGCGGCGCCGAGCGCAAGCGTTGCGGTGAAGAGCGCGCGCTGCCTGCGCAGCACGTCGAGCGACGCGGCGAGGAACACGAGGCCGCCGCCGAGGAAGAACAGTGCTGCCCAGGAAAGAACGGGTGCGCCGCCGCCGGCGAAGGCGGCGAGCACTGCGCCGATGCCCGCGAGGAGGGGGCCCCCATAGGCCCAGTAGCGTCCGATCGCCACCGCGCGCTCGATCGCGATGACCACGCCGAAGAAGCCGCCGATCATCAGCGGGCCGTGCAATACGGCCGCGCCGGTGATCGCGTCGGGCATCGGCCAGCCCAGGCGGGCGAGACCTGCGCCGGTTCCGAACAGCAGGCCGATGAAACCGAGCATCAGCAGCGGAACCCGCCCCGCGGGCGGCAGGCCGCCCGCGCGCGAGACTGCGCCGTCGGCGGGGATCGTCACCTCAACCCGGCGACCAGCCGAAGTGATCGCGTGCGAAGCCGGTCATCTTGTCCGGTGTCCACGGCGGATCCCAGACCAGCTCGACCTCGACGGCGGTGCCTTCCGGCACCATCCCGACCACTACCCGGCGAATGTCGTCCATGATCATGTCGGCCATCGGGCAGGCGGCGGTGGTCATCGTGACATCGATGAAGACTGCCTTCTCGCCCACCGCAATGTTGTAGACGAGTCCGAGGTCGACGATGTTCATGCCGGCCTCCGGGTCGTCTACCTGGCGTAGCGCCTCGCGGATAGCGTCGTCGTCGGGCATCGCTGACATGGGGCTTTCCTCCGTCGGTTCAGCCGAAGCGTCGCATGAATGCAATGCGTTGCGAAGGAACGAACCCGGTGTCGTAGAGGAAACCGAGCAGGCCGAGATCCTCGGGGGCAACGCTCGATTCGATCTGCTCGACGCGCAGCGCGCCGAGATTGACGAACAACTGTGACAACAGCGCGCGGCCGACGCCGCGGCCCGAATACGCCGGATCGACGCCGATCGTGTCGATGACTGCCACTGGATCGGTGCGTCCATAGTCGCCGAGGTCGACGCGCGCCATCAGGAAGCCGATGACGAGGTCTTCGTCGACGCGCGCCGTGAGCGAGACGCGGATCGCCGAGTCGGCGGTCGTTTCGGCGAACTTGTGCGCCATGTACTCTTCGCGGTTGCGCCCGGTGATCGCGCGGTCGATGCGGACGATCTCGCGCAGTTCGCCCGCGTTCATCGCGCGAACGTCGGCGGTGTCGCGTGCGAGCCGCTCGAAATCGTTGGACGCCTGCCCGCCGAAGTCCACCTCGGAAGGCGGTGCGGCCGCCACGTCGGCGAGGACGGGGTCGTCGCGCTCGGCCAGGTAGGCGCCGCCGCCCACCGCGCAATCGACGATCTGCTCGGGTGCGCGTTCGAAACCCATTGCGCTCATCCAGCGCAGCATCGGCAGGTCGTTCCAGCGGGCCTCCGTGCGCAGACTGGCGATGCCGTGCCGCGTCGCCCATTCGGACAGCGCATTGAACAGGTCGCGGCCAATGCCCTGGCTCTGTGCGTCGGCGCGAACGCCGACCGCTTCGAGCCGCAGATCGCGCTCGCTGCGGCCGAACTCGCCTTCGAGCACGCGTGCGAGCACGTAGCCGGCGAGGCCCTTGCTGTCGATTGCTGCGAACTGCGCGTGCAGTTTCGGCTCGCGGCGCGCCGATTGCAGGCGGCGCTCGAAATAGGGCCCACGCGGATGACCTTCGACGGCGGTGTCGATGGCTACGACTTCTTCGAGGTCGCTGGCGGTGAGCGGGCGGATATCGGCGCGAAGCGTGTAGGAAGCTTGCATCGGAGGTTCCTGCTGTCGACTTGCGGAATGAGTCGGAAGGCGTGCGAACGGAAGCGTGGTTGTTTGCCCGGCAACCCGGGCACGTTCAGCTCGTTGCGTAGGCGAAGGCGAGTTCGCGGTCGGTTTCCTCGTCGAGCAGGTCTTCGAGCATCGGCAGCAGCGCCATCGTTTCCTTCTGGATGTGCGCGACCTGGCGTTCGACCATCTCGGCGATGCCGACCTTCAGTTGCGTCCAGCCTGCGTCTTCGAGCGTGCCCGCGGCGGCGGCGTGCGCCAGCGGCAGCAATGTTTCGGCGGCCTCGCGGATCGCCTGGTGCTCTTCTTCGAGCAACTCGGCGATGTCGCCTTCACCGGACTCGGCCAGACGAGGGAAGAGCTCGTTCTCCTCGAAATCGAAGTGGCGGCCGATGTCCTGCTCGAGGTGGCGTGCGAACTCGCCGGCGAGTCGCGCGAGCTCGGGGTTGCCGCTGGCACCGGTGCGGGGAGCCCGCGCGAAGGCCTGTTCGACTTTGCCGAGAAGGTCAAGGTTCGCGCGGTGTTCCTCGTCGAGTGCGTGAGCGACCTGACCCTGGAAATTCATGACGGCTCCGAATTCTGCATCGCCGTTCGAGAATAGGCGTGCGTGCCGCCGATACCATTGATACGGGTCAAGCAACGGCCGCCGGTGGCCGGGCCCCCGGACGGGGCGGGGGCGGCGTGCGCATCCGGTGAACGAGAATCGCGAAGAACACGAGGAACGCGGCCGCACCCACCGTGCCGACGACGGAAGCGGCGAGCGCAAGCCATGTCGAATCGACGATCGCCGCAGCAGCCAGCAGCGCGATCGCGCACAGGTGGCACACGTAGTTCACGGCGAGTGGACGATCGGCGGTGAGCGAAGATGGCGTGCGCGGCAGCTTCGTTCCCGGTGCCTTGTGCATCGACGCGAGGAACGGGACGATCCGCTGCATCATCCCGAGCACGAGCGTGAGCAGCCAGCCGGGAACGAGCACGATGCCGAACAGCGTCGCGAACACCGGCGTATCGGGCGCAAGGACGGTCATCAACGCGAGCACGAGGCTCGCGACGAGCAGTGCCCACGCGACGCGCACCAGCCGGAACGACCGCCCGAGCTCGCGGCGCATTCCCGTTCGCAACGCCTGCAGCGCGAGCTTCAGGTGCAGCGCGACCGAGACTGCGCCGGCGACGAGCGCGGCGATGCGCAGCGCGACGGGATATGCGCCGAAAGCTGCCAGGCCGGCCAGCACCAGCGCCAGTGCGGCGAGCGCGGCGGAGATCCGGACCTGCTTCTCGTCGGGCGCCGGCGACAGCGCGAACATCGGCACCAGGATGTAGGCGAGGCCCAGCGCAAGCATGCCCATGAACCCGTACGCGGCGAAGGCAACGTGCAGCGCGAGTGACGTGCTGCGATCGAGCAGCGGCCAGCCGAGGTAGGTGAACGCAAGCGATACCGCGCTGACCAGGACGATCGCCAGCGATGCGACTGCGATCCACCCGTGCGCGACGATCCCCGCCATGCCGCGTGCGCCGACGAGGTTGCGCGCGGTGAGCAAGCCGAAGCCGAGCAGGCCGGCGCCTACGGCGATCGCGCCGGCGCCGAGCAGCGCCGCCTCGCCGGTGCCCATGCCGATTGTCGTCGCCACCACGCCCGTGGTGTAGATCCACCAGATCGCCCCCGGCAGTCGCGTCGAGTGCACGGGCTGGCGCGTCGCGACCGGCATCAGCTGCAGGCTCGCGCCGATCGCCGTCATCGCGAGCACGCCGAGCGTGACCAGATGCAGCGCCGCCAGCGGCCAGCCGAGGCCGCCGACGAAGCGTGTCGCGCTCGCCGCGCCCAGGCCGAGCGCGATCCACGCAGCGAGATGAAAGACTGCGGCGGCGCCGAAATAGCGCAGCGGAATCGACGCCGGGAGCAGCCGGCTCGTCGCTCCGGCGAGGAACCCGGCCGCCAGCTTCGGCCGCGGGGCTGGCTTGGCACTCATGCTTCGCGCACGAGTCGCAGTCGCACCTCGCCAGGTTCGCCGTCGACGATCTCGGCCGACCAGCCGATCTCGGCAAGCTCGGGGTAGAGCATCCGCGGTTCCCGGTCGTGATGCACGATGACCGCGCGATCGTCGTCGATCGTGCGCACCAGCGAGAGAATCTCGACCATCGGCTGCGGCGGCGGCAGGCCGCGCACGTCGATGTGCACGCCGTCTGTTTCGGTCCAGCGCTTCATTGCAGCGACTCCGCGCGGCAGGCGGCATTGCGCTCGCGGCAGGCGTCAGTGCCCCGGTGCGGTCGGTGTGCGGCTGTGCGCTGGCGCGTGGGTGCGGGGCGCGGCGAGGGCTGCGTTCGGTGCAGCGATCTCTGCGGCGCCGAGCAGCGCAGTCTCGGGGTCGGCGCGCGAAGCGCGCCTCGTACAATCTGACTTGCGGCCGCCTGTCTGAGCGGAGCGCGCGAAGCGCGCGCAGCGAGTTCGGCCGCACGACCCCGAGGCGAGCAGCGGAGGGCAGTCGGTGCGAAGCACCGACCGCCGCAGCGTGAGCCGCACCGAACGCAGCCCTCGTCGTGCCCCGCACCCACGCGCCAGCGCACAGCCGCACACCGACCGCACCGGGGCACTGACGCCTGCCGCGAGCGCAATGCCGCCTGCCGCGATCGCACGAACCCCGTCATTGACCCTTGTGCAGGTCCTGCAGCTTGCGCCGTATCAGCTTGCCCGTTGCCGTGCGCGGCAGCGCATCGATCGGATGGAACCAGCGCGGACGCCGATACGGCGGCATCGTCTCCGTGTGCTCGCGAAGCGCCGATTCAGCTCGCTGGGCGCTGATGCCGTCCTTCGGCACGTAGAACACCGCAACCGCGTCGAGCCCGTCGTCATCGGGCACGAGCACGGCAGCTGCTTCGAGGATGTCGGGGCTGACCAGCCCGAGCGTCTCTTCGATTGCGATCAGGTCGACCCAGCGGCCGTGCACCTTGACCAGCGAGCCTTCACGGCCGGCGAATCGATACGAACCGTCGTCCTGCGCCTCGAACAGGTCGCTCGGGCAGAAGCGGCCGTCGCGAAAGTGCTCGGCCTGGTCGGCCGGCGAGTTCCAGTAGCCGAGCGCGATCATCGAAGCATCGAAGGACAGCCTCGTGGGAGACGCACCGTTTGCCGCGAGCGGCTGTGCATCGATGCCCGGCGAAGGGCGCAGGCCGCGACCGTCGTCCGGGTCGGTCATCACGAGCACGAGCGTTTCCGAGGCGCCGTAGCCGTTGACGATCGAAGCACCGGTCTGCCGACGCCATTCGTCGCGCAGGTCGGCCGAGAGTGCCTCGCCGGCGGAGACGAAGCGGCGAACGCCGTCGCGTACGAGTTGCGCGGCAAGTCCCTCCTTGAGGAGGTTTCGGTACAGCGAAGGAACGCTGCACAGGATCGTCGGCTGCGTGCGCGCGACGGTTTCGGCCACACCCGCCGCGGTCGGCCATGCCGGATCGAGCACGATCGATGCGCCGAGCTTCAGGCCCGCATACAGCGCGTTCGTCTGCGGGTACGAGAAGAACATCTTCGAGCTGGAGAAGATGCGGTCGCTGGCGTCGGCGCCGACGACCTCGGCGGTGACGCGCTCGATCTCGAGCGCGAAGCGATGGCCGTGCACGACGGCCTTGGGCTTTCCGCTCGTACCCGACGAATGCACCCAGACGGCGGGCTGCGTCGGCTCGCAGAGCATCGGCTCGACAGCGGTGCTGTCTTCGTGCGCGGCTCGCCACTCCTCGAGGGTGATCACGCGCTCGCGATACGGTGCCGGCGTTTCGGTGCGCGCGTCGGCCAGAATGAAGCGGAAGTCGGCGGCGTCGAGCATCGCCTTCCACTCCGCCTCCGAGAGCCGCGGATTGACGCCGACGGCGACGCCGCCGGCCCAGATGCAGCCGAGGAAGCTCTCGACCCAGGCGAATCCGTCGGGCAACTGCACGGCGACGCGCTCGCCGGGGAGCAGGCCGCGGGCGCGCCATGCGCCTGCCGCGCGCGCGACCGACTCGCGCAGCTGCTCGTAGCTGCGTGTCTGTCCGTCGCAGACGAGCGCGATGTCCTGCGCCCGGCCGTTCTGCAGGAGAACCGAGGCCGCGTTCAACTTCATGACCAACTCCGTTTCAGCGTTCCTAACCCTTGGGACGCAGGTCTCGAACGCGCACCGCCTTGCCCTGCGAGCGCGGGATCTCGCCCGGCTTCTTGACCTCGACCGAGGTCGAGATGCCGATCATCGTCTTGACCTGGTGCACGATCTGCTTGCCGATGCGCGTGTATTCGCTCTCGGGCACGCCGGGTTGCGCTTCGGCTTCGATCGACACCTCGTCGAGCGAGCCCTGGCGCTCGACGACGAGCTGGTAGTGCGGCGCGACGTCGGGCAGCCCGACGAGCACGGCTTCGACCTGCGACGGATAGACGTTCACGCCGCGGATGATCAGCATGTCGTCATTGCGGCCGGTGACGCGCAGGATGCGCACGTGCGTGCGGCCGCACTCGCAGGGCGCGGTCGTGAGTTTCGTGATGTCGCGCGTGCGATAGCGGATCATCGGCAGCGCCTGCTTCGTGAGCGTGGTGATCACGAGCTCGCCCGCTTCGCCCTCCGGCAGCGGCGTGCCGCTCTCGGGATCGATCACCTCGAACAGGAAGTGATCCTCCCAACCGTGCAGGCCCTGGCGGTGCTCGCACTCGCAGGCCACGCCCGGACCCATGATCTCCGACAGTCCGTAGATGTCGATCGCCTTCAGCCCGAGGCGCGCTTCGACCTCGTGGCGCATCGCGTCGCTCCACGGCTCGGCACCCAGGATGCCGATTCGCAGCGGCCCCCGGGACAGGTCGACGCCCATGTTCTCGGCGACTTCGGCGATCGCCAGCGCGTACGACGGCGTCGAGCACAACACACGCGCCTTCAGGTCGACGATCAGCTGAACCTGCCGCTCGGTGGAGCCGCCCGAGACCGGCACCACTGCGCAGCCGAGGCGCTCGGCGCCGTAGTGCGCGCCGAGCCCGCCGGTGAACAGCCCATAGCCGTAGGCGTTGTGCACGACGTCGCCCGCGCGCGCACCGGCCGCGGCGAACGAGCGTGCAACCAGATTCGACCAGTTGTCGAGGTCGCTCGCCGTGTAGGCGACGACGGTCGGCTTGCCGGTGGTTCCCGACGACGCGTGCACGCGGTTGATCTCGGCAAGCGGTCGCGCCAGCATGCCGAAGGGGTACTGGTCGCGCAGGTCGGTCTTGACGGTGAACGGCAGGTGGCGGACTTCCTCGAGCGAGGAGATCGCTGCCGGGTCGATGCCGGCCGATGCCAGGCGCGCACGGTGCAGCGGAACGTTGTCGTATGCATTGCGCAGCGTCTCGCGCAGGCGCGTGAGCTGCAGCTCGGCCAGACGCTCGCGCGGCATCGTCTCGTATTCGCCATGCAGGTGCGAGTGCGCATTGCTCGCGCTGCGGGCGGCGGGGTTCGCGTTGGTCGTCACGGCCATCGGGGTCTCCTGTTCTCGCGGATGATTCGTTCGTCGTGCTTCAGGCGAGGCCGGCCTTCTGCGCCTTGGCGGCCAGCCGCGCGAGGGTGGTCTCCACGCCGACGACGAAACGGCTGTGCCTGCCGCGGCAGATCGGCTCGACGTTGTCGCGGCCTTCGACCTCGAGGGAGATCGCGCGGCCCTTCACTTCGGACACGGTGACGGTGATTTCGACGTCCATCCCCATCAGCGTGGCGGCGAGGTGGTCGACCTCGACGCGGGTGCTGACCGAGTCTTCGCCCGCATCGAGATGCTCGAGCAGCAGTTCGCGCGAGATGCGCTCGATGTCGAGAACGAGCGTCGCAGTGGCGTAGACGCGGGCGTCGTCGTCCATGGAGTCGATCGCGCGCTCGCGGTCGACGTGGATCTGGCGCGTGACGGAAACGCCCTTGGCCAGCGATGCCTTCATTCCTTCCCCCCGCGTTGCTGCAACAGGTTCGTCGGTCGCATGCCGTCGTTCACAGGCCGAGATAGGCCTGCTGCACGCGCGGGTTGCCGAGCAACTCCGCGCCGCTGCCGGCGAGCGAGATGCGGCCCACCTCGAGCACGTAGGCGCGGTCAGCGATCGACAGCGCAGCGCGCGCGTTCTGGTCGACGAGCAGGATCGTCGTTGCCGCGTCCTTCAGCGCGCGGACGGTGGAGAAGATCTCGGCGACCAGACGCGGCGCGAGCCCCATGCTCGGCTCGTCGAGCAGCAGCAGCTTCGGACGCGTCATCAGCGCGCGGCCCATCGCGAGCATCTGCTGCTGGCCGCCCGAGAGCGTGCCGGCGAGCTCGCGACGCTTCTTTCCGAGAATCGGGAACAGCGAATAGACGCGATCGAGGCCTTCGGGGAGCTCGCGTGCCGGCCGCACGAAGGCGCCGAGCCGCAGGTTGTCCTCGACCGACAGAGGGCCGAACACCTGCCGGCCTTCGGGCACCTGGACGATGCCCATGCCGACGCGCCTGCGCGGCGCCGCCTTCGTGACGTCGGCGCCCTCGAAATGCACGCTTCCATCGGCGATCGGCTGAACGCCGGAGAGCGCGCGCAGCAGCGTCGTCTTGCCGGCGCCGTTGGCGCCGACGAGCGCGACGAGCTCGCCGCGGCCGACGCTCAGGCTCACGTCGTGCAGCGCGGTGATGCGCCCATAACGGCTCGACAGTGCGCGTACTTCAAGCATGCGCGACCTCTTCGGTGCTTGCGCCGAGATACGCCTCGATGACGCGCGGATCGCTGCGTACCTCGTCGGCGGTTCCTTCGCACAGCTTGCGGCCGTAGTCGAGCACCACGATGTGGTCGGACACGCCCATCACGAGCTTCATGTTGTGCTCGACGAGGACGACCGTGGTGCCCTGCGTGGCGAGCTGGCGGATCAGCTCGGCGACCTCCATCGACTCGGTGGGGTTCAGCCCGGCGGCCGGTTCGTCGAGCAGCAGGAACTTCGGCTCGCCGGCGAGTGCACGCGCGATCTCGAGGCGTTTCAGCGCACCGTAGGGCATGGAGTCGGCGCCGGCGTCGGCGTACTCGGCCAGGCCGACGAAGCGCAGCAGCTGCAGCGCCTGCGCGCGAGACTCGCGTTCGCCGCGCACCAGCGACGGCGTGCGCAGCATCGCCGACCACAGGCCGCAGTTCTCGCGCAGATGACGGCCGGTCATCACGTTCTCGAGCGCCGTCATGTTCGCGAAGATCTGCAGGTTCTGGAAGGTGCGCCCGATGCCGGCCGCGGCGAATCCGTGTGCCGGGAGCCCGGTGAGGTCGCGTCCGTCGAACCAGACACGGCCCGCGCTCGGCAGGTAGACGCCGGTGAGCAGGTTCAGCAGCGTGGTCTTGCCGGCACCGTTCGGACCGATGATCGAGTGCACGAAACCGGCTTGCAGCTCGAAGGAGAGCCCCTCGACGGCGTGCACGCCGCCGAACTCCTTCGACAGGTCTTCGATGCGCAGCGTGCTCATCGCGATCGGCGCCCGAAGTACGTGGCGAGCGTGGGTACGGCGCCGCGCGGGAAGAAGATCATCGTTCCCATCATGATTGCGCCGAGCACGACCATCTCGTATTCCTTGACGACGGTGAGCGCCTGCGGCAGCACGGTGAGTACGGCGGCGCCGACGACGGCACCGAAGGTCGACGCCATGCCGCCGAAGACCACCATGGTGACGAGCTCGACCGAGTGCAGGAACGCTGCTTTCGTCGGCGAGATGAAGCCGCTGTAGAAGGCAGTGAGCCCGCCGGCGGCGGCGGCGAAGGCCGCCGACAGTACGAAGGCCATGACCTTGTGGCCTGCGCTGTCGATGCCGACGACCTCGGCGGCGATTTCCGAGCCGTGCAGTGCACGCAGTGCACGACCCTTCGGCGAGTCGATCAGGTTCAGCGCCAGCCAGACGGTGACGAGCAGGCAGCCGCCGACCACCCAGTACCAGACGCTCTCGCCCTGTACGGCGAAACCGAAGATCGAGAACGGCGGCACCGGCATGCCGTCGGGGCCGCCGGTGAGCTGCTCCTCGTTGGCCAGCACGATCGCGATGATGATCCCGAGACCGAGCGTGGCCATGGCCAGGTAGTGGCCCTTGAGCCGCAGGATCGGGCGGCCGACGAGCCAGGCGAGCAGCGATACCGCGGCGGTTGCGAGCACGAGGGCAGCGAAAGGCGGCACACCCCAGTTCGCCACCAGCAGCGCCGAGCCGTAGGCGCCGAGCCCGAAGAAGCCGGCGTGTCCGAGGCTGATCTGGCCGGCGTAGCCGATCAGCAGGTTCAGCCCCACGCAGACGATCGCGTTCAGGCCGACGAGGATCGCGACGTCGTAGAAGTACGCATTGGTGAGCGCGAAGGGCAGCAGCGCGATGACCAGCGCCAGCACTGCCAGCCCGCCCAGCCGCGGCGAAAGCCGGCTGCGCGTCGACATCGCGACGGGCTCAGACCCGCTCGCTCTTGACTGCGCCAAGGATTCCATCGGGACGGAAGAAGAGGACGACGAGGATGAGGACAAAGGCGATAACGTCCTTGTAGGCCGACGAGACGTAGCCGGCACCGAGGCTCTCGAGCAGCCCGAGCAGGAGTCCGCCGACGATTGCGCCGGGGAAACTGCCGAGCCCACCGAGGATCGCCGCGGCGAAGCCTTTCAGGCCGAGCATGATGCCGACTTCGTAGGAGGTGAAAGTGATCGGTGCGATCAGCACGCCGGCGACCGCGCCGAGGCCCGCAGCGAGGCCGAAGCTGGCGAACAGCACCTTCTTCACGTCGATGCCGACGAGCTGCGCCGCCAGCTGGTTGTACGACGTGGCGAGCATCGCCTTGCCGAGCATCGTGCGGCGGAAGAACCACGACAGCGCGATGACGACGGCCACGGTTGCGCCCAGGATCCAGAGGCTTTGCGGGACGATCGTGGCACCGAAGATGGAGATCGGGGTCTCGCCCGACAGCGGGGCGAGCGCGTGGATGTTCTTGTCCCAGACGAGTTGCGCCACGCCGCGCAGGAAGATCGACGCGCCGATCGTGATGATGATCAGCGGAACGATGTCGGCGCTCTTCGCGCGTCCGACGGCCAGGCGCTCGAGCGCCAGGCCGACGATCGCCGCGATGAGGATCGCGCCGACGATCGCCACCGGCATCGGCATGCCGGCGGCGACGAGGGTGACGGCGCTCATGCCGCCGATCATCACGAACTCGCCCTGGGCGAAGTTGATGACCCGGCTGGCGTTGAAGATGATCGAGAAGCCGAGCGCGACGAGTGCGTAGATGGAGCCGGCGGTCAGGCCGCTGGCGAGGAACTGGACTGCCTGGCCGCCCATGCGCTTATCCCGCCCGGAATGCCGATCAGCGGCTGTTGTCGACGAGGGTCCAGTTGCCGTTGCGCACTTCCAGCATCCGGAACGCGCTCAGGTCCAGCCCCATGTGGTCTTCGGCCGCCATGTTGAACAGCCCGCCGGTGCCCATCAGACCCTTGGTCTTCTCGATCTCGTCGCGCACTTTCGCCTTGTCGGTGCCGCCGGCACGCTTGATCGCCTCGACGACGATCATCAGGCCGTCGTACGCGTGTCCGCCGAAGGTGGAGACGTCGGACTTGAACTTCGCTTCGTAGTCGCTCCGG
Organism: uncultured Limnobacter sp.; assembly: GCA_964538505.1. GTDB lineage: Bacteria > Pseudomonadota > Gammaproteobacteria > Burkholderiales > Burkholderiaceae_E > Zeimonas. The sequence goes on from CAZIDY010000001.1 coordinate 276,187, forward strand.
TACGCGGTGACGACCGGCTTCTGCGGATCGTTGGCGGGCAGGATGTCGGACACCAGCAGCGCGGCGGCGGGCAGGCGCACGCCTTCGGCCGCTTCGCCGGAGAGCCGGACGTATTCCTTCGAGGCCACGCCGTGCGACTGGTAGAACGGCAGCGAGAGGCCGACCTGCCGGTAGTTCTTCGTGACGATCGCGGGACCCTGGCCGAAGCCGCAGTTCATGACGGCCTGAACGCCGGCGGTGTTCTTGATCTTGGTGAGCTGCGCCGTCATGTCGGTGTCGGACGCGCCGTAGCTTTCGTCGGCGACGATCTCGATGTTGTATTTCGGCGCTACCTTCAGGCACTCGGCGCGCAGGGAGCGGTCGAAGCCGCCGGCGCCGGAGATCAGCGCGAGCTTGCTCAGCTTGCGCTCGTTCATGTCGGTGAAGATCTTCTCGCAGGCCATCCGGTCGGTGTGCGGCGTCTTGAACACCCACTTCTTGACCGGCTCGATGATGACGACCGCGCCCGCCAGCGAGACGAAAGGAATCTGCGCCTGCTCGACGAGCGGTACCGCGGCCATCGTTTCGCCGGTGGTCGTGCCGCCGATGATGACGTCGACGTTGTCCTGCTCGATGAGGCGCTTGGTGAAGGTGCGTGCCTTCTCCGCACTGCCGCCTGCGTCGTATGCGATCAGTTCGAGCTTGCGACCGAGCACGCCGCCTTCGGCGTTGATGCGCTCGACGTACATCTCGAGCGTCTTCTGCTCCGGGTCGCCGAGGAACGATGCCGGCCCGGTGACCGCGAGGAAGGAACCGATGCGGATCGGCTCCTGCTGCGCGTACGCGCTGCCTGCCGCGGCGAACGACGCCGCGAACACCGTTGCCGCGATCCGCGCGAATACGCGGGCTCTGCCAATCGATTTCATGCTGTCTCCCTGTTGTGTGGACGCGTTCTGGGGCTGTGGAAGCGGCCTGCGTCGAACCTTCGACCGTACCGCGGAGTGACGCCCGCCGGGAAGCCCCGCCGGATCGCCGGATACCGACACCGTTCCGGATTCGCTCGGGCGTGCGCGATTCACGCCATCGCATGTTGCTCTTTCGGGTTATTCTGGTACTCCGATGCAGGTATTGAATTGATCTGCGTCACTTTTTGGGGAGCGCATGGCGAGAGGACCGGCGAGCGGGCAGGCGCGCAGGAAGGCCGCGAAGGCGGCGGCGACGAAGACTGCGAAGACGTCCTCGACGACCCGGTCGGGCGCGGCTGCGCGGCCCAACGCGAGCGCGAACGGGCGGGCCCTCCGCAAGCCGGTGCCTGCATCGACGCGCAGGCGCGAAAGCGCCGCGCCGCCGGCACGGGGTTCGTCGCAGCGCTCGGGCGCCGGATCCGGCGAGGCGAACGAGCCGGCGCCGGTCGTGTCGATCCGTTCGGTTCGGCCTGCCGACCTGGCGCAGGTCATTGCCATCGACTCCATTGTCACCGGGCTCGAGAAGTCCGAGTACTGGCGCACGATCCACCGACGGTACGGCGACGCCGAACGCGCCGGGCGCCGATTCCTGGTCGCGGAGGCCGGCGGTCGGGTGGCGGGTTTCGTGATCGGTGAAGTGCGCGACTGGGAGTTCGGATCGCCGCCCTGCGGCTGGGTGTTCGCGATCGACGTGCACCCGCAGTTCCGGCTCGGCGGACTCGGCACGCAACTGATCTCCGCGATGGCCGACTGGTTCCGCAGCGAGGGCGTGGCAACGATGCGCACGATTCTTGCCCGCGACAACGTGCTGATCCTGTCGTTCTTCCGCAGCCTGGGCATGACGACGGGTCCGTTCATTCCGCTCGAGATCGACCTCGAGCGCTCGGCATTCTTCCCCATCGACCGGGACAGCGCTTCATGAGGCTGCAGAAGAACACGCTGCTCGCGCTGTACAGTGTGCTCGAGTTCGCTTTCGATCCGACGCGACACATTTCGGCGTCGGAAATCGCGCAGAAGTACGACGTATCGCCGCATCACCTGGCGAAGGTGCTGTCGGAGCTCGCGCGCTCGGGCTACGTCGAGTCGGTGCGCGGTGTTGGCGGTGGCTACCGATTCTCGGCGAACGCACGGCGCGTCACGCTGATGGACATCATCCTGCTGTTCGAGGACTTCGCCCCCGGCGGCGGCGACCGGCGCGAGGCCGGCGAGGACACGCCGGTCGGCCAGGCGCTCGCGTCGGTGATGCTCGAGATCGACGAGATCGCCAAGGCGACGCTCAGCTCGATCACGCTGGCGACGATGCTGCAGTGGATCGAGCGCAACCAGCCGTCGCGTTCGGGACGGCGCGCACTTGCGCGGCCTGCGTCGCGAAGCGAGTCGTCGCGCGGCGAAACGGCGCGCGGCGAGCGACGCGAAGTCGACGTGACCTGAGCCGAGCCTCTCTACACCGCGACGTCGGCGCGGATCGGCGGATGCGGATCGTAGCCCTCGACGGCGAAGTCGTCGATCGTGTAGTCGTCGATCCCCGACCGATGGCAGAGCAGCCGCATGCGTGGCACCGCGCGCGGCGTGCGCGACAACTGCTCGCGCGCCTGGTCCAGGTGGTTCAGGTAAAGGTGCACGTCGCCCGCCATCCAGACGAACTCGCCCATGCGCAGGCCGGCCTGCTGCGCGAGCATCATCTGCAGCGCGACGGTGCCGACCCAGTTGAATGGCGCGCCGAGCAGCAGATCGCAGCTGCGCTGGAACATCAGGCAGTTCAGGCGGCCGTCGCTCGTGCAGTGGAACTGGTACACCATGTGGCAAGGCGGCAGCGCCATCTCGTCGAGTTCGCCGACGTTCCAGGCGTGGAACAGCATTCGCCGGCTCGACGGCGTCGTTTTCAGCGCTTCGAGCACCTGCGCGATCTGGTCGTGCTCGCGGCCGTCGGCACCGAGCCAGCGCCGCCACTGCCGGCCGTAGACCGGCCCGAGCTCGCCCCATTCGCGCGCGAAGCCTTCGTCGTCGACGATGCGCCGCTCGAAGGCCTGCTGGTCGATCGCTTCGCCGGTGGCTTCGCGATAGCGTGCCAGCGGCCAGTCGCTCCAGATGCGCACGTTCTGCTCCAGCAGCGGCCGGATGTTCGTGCCGCCGGTGAGGAACCAGAGCATCTCCTTGATTGCGGTCTTCCAGTAGACGCGCTTGGTGGTGAGGATCGGCGCCTCGCCACTGGAGAGATCGAAGCGCGCCATGGCACCGAACACCGACAGCGTGCCGACGCCGGTGCGATCGACGCGCCGGTCGCCGTGGTCGAGAACGCGGGACAGCAGATCGAGGTATTGCCGTTCCGGATGCGACATGGGGAGCGGACTCACCTCAGCGTACGGCGCTCTGTGCAGGCGCCTGCCCGCCGGCTGGATTGCCGAGGGCGCGTGTGCCGCCGCCGCGGATCCCGGAGAAGCGCGACGGATCGATGACGGGGCCGCCGCCGCGCGGCGACAGCGCCGCGCCGGGCACGGGGTCGGCAGTATGCGCTGCGTGGGCATCGGGCGCTGCGTCGGCGCTGCGCGCGGTGTCGGTGGTGTCTGCCGTGCTGCGGCCTCGCGCAGCTGCCTCGCTCGGCGCGTTTCGATTCGCAGTCGCCGCGTCGGTCGCCTCCGGTCCGCTGGACAGCAGCGCCACCGACGGGCGTTGCGGCGACGGCAACTCGATGCGCACGCCGTTGCGTTCGAGCACGACGGCATCGGAGCGCACCTCGACGAGCCGCAGCCCGGGGTCGACTTCGTCGCCGACGAGGAAGGCACGGGCGGCGCCCGAACCGACGACGAGCACGGCGCTGCCGCGCGAGGTGCTGGCGGCGACGCCGAGCACGCGGACCTCGAGGTCGGCGGGGGCGGCGATCGTCGTCCCGGAAGCAGTGCTGCCGAACAGCGCCTGCGCGCCGATGAGCTCGGGCGCGCTGCGCGTGTCGACGATCGACCCTGCCGGTGCGATTGCGATCGGCGGTGCGAACAGCTGCAGCGCCCACCAGGCGCAGGTGGCGCCGAGCACGCCGAAAGCCGCGACCGCCGCGATCGACGGCGCCCAGCGGCGCGACCGGAGCGTGCGTTTCATCGTGAGAAGAGCGAGGAGGCCGGCGAAAAGTGCGCTGCTATCATAGCCCGACTCATTCCTGAGACGCCCCGAGGGAGGGGATGCACCGTTCGTCGGACGATCGCCGGCGCTGCGCCGGCGAACGCGGCTTCACGCTCATCGAGGTCATGGTCGTCGTGGTGATCCTCGGCGTGCTTGCCGCGATCGCCGTGCCGCGCATCATGAGCAAGCCGGACGAGGCGCGCGTGAAGGCAGCGCAGACCGAGGTCGCGCAGATCCTGCAGGCGCTCGACCTCTATCGGCTCGACAATTATCGCTATCCGTCCACCGAGCAGGGGCTGGGCGCGCTCGCCGAACGGCCGACCTCCGATCCGGTGCCGGCAAACTGGAAGCCCTACCTGAAGCAGGCGCCGGTCGATCCGTGGGGCAAGCCGTACCAGTACCTGAATCCCGGTGTGCGCGGCGAGATCGACGTGTTCAGTCTCGGCGCCGACGGCAAGCCCGGCGGCGAAGGCGTTGCCGCCGACATCGGCAACTGGTCGTTGAATCGCTGACGCCCAGGCGCATGGAGCCCGCGCGGTGAAGCGGCCGTCTGTCGCCGCGAGCCGCGCGCGCGGCTTCACGCTGCTCGAGCTGCTGGTGACGATCGTCATTGCCGGCGTGCTCGTCGGCGTCGTTTCGCTGTCGATCGGCGGCTTCGATCGCGGCCTGCGCTTCGAGGCCGAACGGCTCGCGCAACTGCTCTCGCTTGCGCGCGAGGAAGCTCAGTTGCGCGGCGCGCCGATCCGGCTCGAGGCCGACGACGAAAGCTACCGTTTCGCGATCTGGCGCGAACGCCGCTGGCGACCGCTCGCCGACGATCGCGACCTGCGGCCGCGCAACTGGGAGCGGCCTACCGAGCTCGCCATCGAGCGCAGCGACGGGCGGCACGAGATCGAGTTCGGTCTCGACCAGGTCGATGCGCCGTTCCTGCTGCGACTGCGGCGAGACGGCGACGAGGTGGCGATCGCCGCGAACGGGCTGGGGCTCTTCGAGGTGCTGCGATGACGCGGTGCACGCGGCGCTCAGGCGGTTTCACGCTGGTCGAGGTGCTGATCGCGATGACGATCGCGGCGGTGGCGCTGATGGCAGCGATCCGCGCGACGACCTCGCTCGCCGTCAATGGTGCCGAGCTGCGCGCGCGCACGCTCGCGCAATGGAGTGCAGAGAACCGGCTCGCACAGATCCGCGTCGCACGCGAGTGGCCGAACCTTGGTCGACGCCAGTTCGACTGCAGCCAGGGCGGTATCGCGCTGCTGTGTCGCGAGGATGTCTTCTCGACACCGAATCCGCTGTTCCGCCGGGTGGAGATCAGCGTCTTCGACGAGCGTGCGTCGTTCCGCTTCGCGCGCCTGGTCGGCTTCTCGACGAGGCTGCCGTGAGGCGTTGCCGCTCGCCTGCAATCGACGGCCTGCGCAGGCCTGCGCTGCGGCGCACGCGTGCCGGCCGCTCGTGTGGTTTTACGCTGCTCGAGCTGCTGGTCGCGGTTGCGTTGCTGTCGGTGCTGGCGGTGCTCAGCTGGCGCGGGATGGATTCGGTGCTGAGTGCGCGCGATCGCATCGTCGAGTCTTCGGACGAGCTGCGCGCGCTCAGCATCGCCTTCGCGCAGCTCGAGCAGGACGTGCGGGCGAGTTGGGCGGTCGGGTTGCTCGGCCTGGACGAGCCGGCGATCTCGTTCACCGCGCGCGGCGAGCAGATGCAGCCCGAAGTTGCGCTGGTGCGCGAGACGAGCGCGAGCCAGCCGCTGCAGTTGCAGCGTGTCCGCTATCGGCTGAATGGCCAGCGACTCGAGCGCGGTTTCGCCCCGTGGACGCCGTCGACTGCCGACCCGGCGCAGCCGGTTTCCGGGCAGCCGCTCGTCTGGCAACCGTTGCTCGCCGATGTCGATGAAATCCAGTTCCGTGCGTGGATTCCGTCGCGCGGCTGGATGGCTGCGTCGACGCTGACGGGCAATGCGACGGCTGCGCGCGTCGACGGACTCGAGCTGACGATCGTGCGCGGCGGCGAGCGCCTCGTTCGCGTGCTCGCGGCGCGAAACTGATGGCACGGCTGGGGCGTTGCATGTGCGAGGAGCGGCGGCATGGTGCACCTCGGCGAGAGCGCGGCGTGGCGATCATCAGCGTGATGCTGATCGTCGCGCTGGCGACGCTCGTCGTCAGTGCGCTGTTCTGGCGCGAGCATGTGACGGTCCGCTCGGTCGAGAACCGGCTCGCGCTGGCGCAGTTGCGCTGGATCGAGGCGGCGGTGCTCGACTGGGCCGGCGTCGTGTTGCAGGTCGATCGCAACAGCACCGGGGGTATCGATCACCTGAGCGAGGTCTGGGCGACGCCGATTGCCGAGACGGTGCTTGACGAAACGGTGACGGGCGGTGCGCGGCTCGACGAACCGGGCAGCGAGCCGCGGCTCGTCGGGCAGATGTTCGACGCGCAGGCTCGGCTGAACCTGAACGACCTGGTGATCCAGGGGGCTCCGTCGGTCGAGCATCGGCTCGCTTTCGAGCGCCTGCTCGCCTTGCTCGACCGGCCGCAGAGCCTTGCGGCGACGCTGCAGGCGCGGCTGCTGCAGGCGTATCCACCGGTCGTCGATGGCGTGCGTGCGTCGGCGCGCGCATTGCCGCTGGTTCGGCTGATCGACCTGCAGACGGTGCCGGGATTCGATCCCGCAACCATCGACGCGCTCGAGCCCTTCGTGATCTTCCTGCCGAAGCAGCTGCCGACCGGCAGCGGCCAGGCCCGTATCGAGCAGACCCGGGTGAACCTGAATACCGCGCCGGCAGAAGTGCTCGCCGCCTGTATTCCGGATATAGACCTTCAGTCGGCGCGTCGCTTCGTGGAGGGAGTGCGGCAGCGAACCTACTTCGCCAGTCTCGAGGTGGCGCGTTCGCGCTTCGATGGGTCGCCGCCGACGCTCTCTGCAGGCCTGCTGTCGGTCGGGTCGAACTTTTTCCTCGTAAGGGGGATGGTACGCTTCGGCCGCATCGAATCGAACAGCGAAGCGCTGCTGTATCGCGGCGGCCGCCACGTGGAACTCGTATGGCAGCACAGGTTCTGAAGCGGGGCCAGGCGATCGTCTGGATACCCCCGCGTTCGATCGGCGAGCGCCAGTTCGCAAGCGCGCCGGTGCTGCTCGTGATGCTTCCGGCGTCCGTCGCAGAGCAGGCAGGCGGCGCGGCCGGTCATCCGGTCACCGTGTCCGGTGGCGTCGCAGCCGCACGCTACGTTCGGCTGAGCCTCGACGCGCTGCCCGCGCTGAAGCAGGTCACGCTCGTCTTCGATGCGCGAGACGTGAACCTGCTTCGCGTAACGGTGCCGCCGCTGTCGCCCGCCCGCGTGCAGCAGGCGCTTCCGAATCTCGTCGAGGATCTGCTGCTGCAGGACGCGCAGTCGTGCGCCTGCGCAGTCGGACCGCGCCTCGACGACACGCAGCAGCGACTGGTGGCGGTGATCGATCGTGCGTGGCTCGAGTTCGTCGTCGGTGCGTTCGAGCGGCGCGGCATTCGCGTGCAGGCGGCCTGGCCCGCTCAGCTCGTGCTGCCGAGCACTTCGGATCGAATGGCGCTCGCATGCCTGAACGACGGGCTTGCAGTACGCACGGGCGTGCACGACGGAATCGGGTGGAACGCGGGTGCCGATGCCGATGCGCGCGCCGAGGCGATCGTCTGCGCGCTCGACGCGGTGGCTGCGGGCGCTGCAACATCCGCTGCCGGAACCCCGGCGGTCGTTGAAACGCCGACGGACGCTGCGGCAGCGCCAGCGAAGCCACGGCTTCGGGTCACCGCTTTCGTCGAGGATGGTACGTGGCAGGCGCCGGTGCTGCAGGCGGCCGCCCGCGCCGGTGTCGACGTCGACGTGCAGGCCCTCGCGTTTCCAGTGGCCGCTCCGATCGACCTGCGTTCGGCACGAGCCGGGACCGCCGCGCGACGCTGGCTCGCCGATGTCGACTGGCGCGCCTGGCGCGTGCCGATGGCTGCTGCAGTGGCGACGGTGCTCGTCGCGCTCGCCGGGCTCAACCTGCACTGGGCGCTGCTCGCGAACGAGAGCGATCGGCTGCGTGCGCACATCGAGCAGCGCTATCGGGACGCTTTCCCCGGTACGCAGGTCATCGTCGATCCGATGCTGCAGATGCAGCGCCAGGTGGCGAGCCTGCGCGCGCGTGCCGGTCAGTCGGGCCCCGACGATTTCGTTCCGCTGCTCGCACGCTTTTCGCAGGCGCTCGGCGCGCAGGCGATCGATGCGATGGCGGCGGTCGAGTTCCGCGAAGGGCGGCTGCGCGTGCGTTTTCAGCCGGGATTCTTCGAGGGTCGTGCGGCGCGCGACGCGCTCGTTCGCAGCGGACAGCAGCTCGGGCTGTCGGTGCGCTTCGATGCCGACCGCGAGCCGACCGCGGCCGTCGCGCTGCTTCGCTGACGATCGGACGCGATGATCGAGACGCTGATGCAACGATGGCAGCTGCTCGCGGCACGCGAGCGGCGCATCGTCATTGCCGGCGCCGCGCTGCTGCTCGCGGCCGCCGTGTGGCTGTGGCTGTTCGAACCGGCCTGGCAGGGACGCCAGTCGTTGCAGGCGGAGCTGCCGACGCTGCGCACGCAACTGGCGCGCATCGATGCACTCGCCGAAGAGGCGCAGCGGCTGTCGGCGATCCCTGCGGGCAGCGACTCGCCGCAGCTGCTCAGGACGCAGCTCGAGCGCTCGATCGACAGTGCCGGCCTGTCGTCGGCGCTCGGGCAGCTGTCGGTGAACGGTTCGCTGTTCGACCTGCGCTTCGACGGCGTGCCGCATGCTGCCTGGCTGGCATGGGTCGACACGACGACGCGCGAGATGCGCCTGCGGGTCGCCGACGTATCGGTCACCCGCGAAGCGCAGCCCGGCCTGGTTTCGGTGCGGCTCGCGCTCGAGACGCCGCGCGCGGAGGGGCGCTGAATGAAGGGCAGCCCGGCACGCCGGCCGTTGGCCTGGGTCGCGTACGTCGTATTTGCGCTGCTCGGCACGCTGCTCGCCGGCGTGGCGCTCGCCCCGGCGAGCTACGCCGATGCCGCACTCTCGCACGCGACGCAGGGGCGGTTGCGCCTTGCGCAGGCCGAGGGCACGATCTGGAACGGCTCGGCGCGGCTCGTGCTGGCCGAAGGCGGCGCCCGCGCTGCCGATGCAGCGCCAGTGCAGGCTGCGTTCGGGCGCGACGATGCGCTCGTTCCCGGCGTCGCGATTCCGGGTCGGATCGACTGGAGCATCCGTGCATTGCCACTGCTCGTCGGCCAGCTCGATGCACAACTGCGCTTCGATCGGGTCGCGCGCCCGGTGCACGTGCACGGCAACTGGGGCGAGGTGCGCATCGATGCCGGTGCCATCGAGCTGCCGTCGGTCGAGCTCGGCGGACTGGGCTCACCGTGGAACACCGTCCGTCCGGCGGGTGCGCTGAGCCTGAGCTGGGATAACCTCGTTCTTCGGCCGGCGGGGCTCGATGGCCGCGCGCGTATCGAGTTGCGCGGCATGTCGTCGGCGATGACACCCGTGCGACCGCTCGGCAGCTATCGCGTCGACGTCGTCGGTCGCGGCAACCGGGCGGAGCTCAGCATCGCGACAATCGATGGTCCGCTCCGGTTGCAGGGCAACGGGAGCTTCGAGGCGAACCGCGGGTTGCGCTTCGTCGCGGAAGCGAGCGCAGAAGCGCGCGAGCGCGATCGCCTGCAGTCCTTCCTCGGGCTGATCGGACCGCGCGAAGGCGAGCGCACCATCATCAGGATCGGAGCATGAACGCGGCGGCAGGGCGGGGGCGGTGGCAGCGTCGTACGGCGATGCTCGCGCTCGCGCTCGCGCTCGCGTTTGCGTTCGCCTTCGGCGTCGGCTGCACGCGGGACGCAGCAGCACAGCAGGCCGGTGGGTCACAGGGGACGCAGGCCGCGCAGCGCGATCTCGTTACGCTGAATTTCCGCGACGCCGAGGTCGACTCGGTCGTCGGTGCCTTCGGCCATCTGCTCGGACGCACCTTCGTCATCGACCCGCGCGTGCGCGGCAAGATGACGCTCGAGACGCCGCAACCGGTGACGCGCGAGCAGGCGTACCGCCTGCTTCAATCGGCGCTTCGATCGCAGGGCTTCGCGGTCGTCGAGACCGGCGTGCTGACGAAGGTCGTGCCCGAGGCAGACGCGAAGCTGCAGTCGGCGCCGGTGTCGGTCGGACGCGCTCCGGTCGCGGCGGGCGACCAGATCGTCACGCAGATCTTCCGGCTGAACCACGAATCGGCGTCGAACCTGGTCCCGGTGCTGCGGCCGCTGATCTCGCCGAACAACACCGTCGTGGCGTATCCGAGCAACAACTCGCTGGTCGTCACCGACTACGCGGCGAACCTCGAGCGTATCGCGCGCATCATCGCGACGCTCGACAGTCCGACGACGCGCGAGGTGGAGATCGTGCCGGTGCAGCATGCGATCGCCACCGACGTCGCGGTCGCCGTGCAGCGGCTGCTCGAGCCGCCGGGCGGTGCAGGCGCGCAGGTCGATCCCGGCCAGCGCGTCGTCGTGATGGCCGACCCGCGCACGAATTCGGTGCTGGTGCGCGCGGCGAGCCCGGCGAAGGTCGGGCTGGCGAAGAGCCTCATTGGACGTCTCGACCAGCCGAGCGCGCGACCGGGCAACATCAACGTCGTCTACCTGCGCAACGCCGAAGCGGTGAAGCTCGCGCAGACGCTGCGCGGCGTGCTGGGCGGCGAGGGCGCGTCGTCGCCGATGCAGGGCGACTCGATGCTGCAGCCGCAGCGGCCGTTCGTGCAGGAGGGCATGCAGTCGCAGATCAACACGCTGCAGCCGGGCGAGGGCGGAGCCTCGCTCGCGCCGTTGCAGCCGTCGCAGGTGCAGCCGGTAACCGTGCAGGCGGGCGGCGCGATCGTCGCTGCCGATCCGTCGACGAACTCGCTGATCATCACCGCGCCCGAGCCGGTCTATCGCAATCTGCGTGCGGTCATCGACAAGCTCGACGCGCGGCGTGCGCAGGTGTTCATCGAGTCGCTGATCGTCGAGATCAGCGCCGACAAGGCCGCCGAGCTCGGTGTGCAGTGGCAGTTCCTCTCTTCGCCGCAGGGATCGACGCGCGTGATCGGAGGCACCAACCTTCCGGCGCGCGGCACCGGCGCGAACATCCTCGATGCGGCGGCGAACATCGCCACCGTCGGTACCGGGCTGAATCTCGGCATCGTGCGCGGCACGGTGAACGTTCCGGGCGTCGGCGAGATCCTCGATCTCGGCTTTCTCGCGCGTGCGCTCGAGAGCAACGCCGACGCGAACATTCTCGCCACGCCGAACCTGCTCACGCTCGACAACGAGGAAGCGCGCATCATCATCGGGCAGAACGTCCCGTTCATCACCGGGCAGTTCACCGCTACCGGGACCGGAGGCGCGTCGGTCAATCCGTTCCAGACGATCGAGCGGCGCGACGTCGGCACGACGCTGCGCGTGCGGCCGCAGGTGTCCGAGTCGGGCACGGTGAAGCTGCAGATCTTCCAGGAAGTATCGAGCGTGCAGGACACGCGGCTCGCTGCGGGCATCATCACCAACCGTCGTGCGATCGAATCCAATGTACTGGTCGACGACGGCCAGATCATCGTGCTCGGCGGCCTGATCGAGGAACGCATCGACGGTGCCGCGGAGAAGGTTCCGGGGCTCGGCGACGTGCCGCTCGTCGGGCAGCTGTTCCGCTACGACACGCGTCGGCGCGTGAAGACGAACCTGCTCGTGTTCCTGCGTCCGATCGTCATTCGAGACGGCAACGACGCGCACAGCGTCACCGCCGATCGCTACGACTACATCCGCGCTTCGCGAGCGGGCGCGACGCTGCCGCCGCACTGGGCACTGCCCGAGTTTCCGCCGACGCCGCTGCAGCCGATGCCGCCGGCACCACCGCCCGCCGGGTCGGGTATCCGGTCGGCGGCCGAGCAGGGCACGCTGCTGTCGCCCTATGCGCCGGTGCCGACGCAGCCACCGGCGCCGGTGTTCGCGTCGCGGCCGAGCACGGTGATCCGCATGGCACCGAACGAGGTCGTCGTGCCGCTGACGCCGCGCGCCGCACCCGCCTCCGAAAGCGCTCCCGTTCTGCAACCGAACTACTGACGGCGCGATGGCCTCCGTCTCACCTGCGCGCTACGTCCCCTACGGTTTCGCGCGCGCCAACCAGTTGCTCGTCGCGGCGGTCTCGAACGACGCCGTCGAGGTGTGGATCGGCGAGCGCACGCCGCAGCAGGCGCTTGCCGAGCTGTCGCGCACGCTGCCGCTGCGGCTCGTCACCATGCGCAAGCCGGAGATCGAGCTGTCGGCCGCGATCTCGCGCGCCTACGCGCAGCAGGAAGGATCGGCGGCGGCGGTGGTCGACGAGGTCGCCAGCGACCTGGACCTGTCGCGGCTGCTGCAGGACATCCCGAAGATCGAGGACCTGCTCGAGGCCGAGGACGACGCGCCGATCATCCGGATGATCAACGCGCTGCTCACGCAGGCGAGCCGCGACAACGCGTCGGACATCCACTTCGAGCCCTTCGAGACCTCGTCGCTCGTTCGTTTTCGAGTCGACGGAACCCTGCGCGACGTCGTGCGACCGCGGCGCGAGCTTCACGCAGCCCTGATCTCGCGGATCAAGATCATGGCGCAGCTCGACATTGCCGAGAAGCGCCTGCCGCAGGACGGGCGCATCACGCTGCGCATCGGCGGCCGGCCGATGGACGTGCGCGTCTCGACACTGCCGACCGGCCACGGCGAGCGCGCGGTGCTGCGGCTGCTCGACAAGGAGGCGGGCCGCCTCGATCTCGGCAGGCTCGGCATGAGCAACGAGACGCTGGGCGAGTTCGATACGCTCGTGCACCAGCCGCACGGCATCGTTCTCGTCACCGGGCCCACCGGCTCGGGCAAGACGACGACGCTGTACGCCGTGCTCGGCCGGCTCGACTCGACGACGACGAACATCCTCACCGTCGAGGACCCGATCGAGTACGACCTCGAGGGCATCGGCCAGACGCAGGTCAACGCGCGCATCGACATGAGCTTCGCGAAGGCGCTGCGCTCGATCCTGCGGCAGGACCCCGACGTCGTGATGATCGGCGAGATCCGCGATCTGGAAACCGCGCAGATCGCCGTGCAGGCCTCGCTCACCGGGCACCTGGTGCTCGCGACGCTGCACACGAACGACTCGGTGTCGGCGGTCACGCGCCTGATCGACATGGGCATCGAGCCCTTCCTGCTGTCGTCGTCGCTGCTCGGCGTGGTGGCGCAGCGGCTCGTCCGCAAGCTGTGCCCACAGTGTCGCCAGCCCGACCCGGTGGCGGGCGGATGGCGTGCCGCCGGCTGCCTGGCCTGCAACCGCACCGGCTTCCAGGGTCGCACCGGCGTCTACGAGCTCTTCGTCGTCGACGACGAGGTGCGCGCGCAGATCCACCGCAACGCGCCCGAAAACGAGATCCGTGCGCAGGCGCGCGCAGCGGGGATGCGCTCGATGCGCGAGGACGGCAGGCGCTGGGTCGATGCCGGCATCACGTCGACCGAAGAAGTGCTGCGCGTGACGCGCGAGTAGCCCCTGGATGCCCGCCTACCGCTACGAAGCCGCGGACGCTGCGGGCCAGCTCGCGCGCGGCGTCATCGATGCCGATTCGCCGCGCCACGCGCGCGGGCTGCTGCGCGACCGGGGCCTTGCGCCGCTCGAGGTGAGCGCGGTGCAGGACGGCGCGGCGGGCAGCGGCCGATCGATCGGCGGGCGCCTTTCTGCGGCCGATCTTTCACTCGCCACACGCCAGCTCGCCAGCCTGCTGTCGGCACGCCTGCCGATCGAGCAGGCGCTCGATGCGGTGGTCGAGCAGGCCGAGCGGCAGTCGGTGCGCGAGCGTTTCGCCGCGGTGCGCAGCGAGGTCGTCGGCGGGCAGACGCTGGCGCAGGCGCTCGCCCGGCAGCCGCGCGATTTCCCCGAGGTGTACCGAGCGCTGGTGTCGGCCGGAGAACAGTCGGGAGATCTCGCGCTCGTGATGAGCCGCCTCGCCGACTACATCGAGTCGCGCACCGCGCTGGCGCAGCGCATCGGGCTCGCCTTCACCTATCCGGCGATCGTCACCGCCGTCGCGATGCTCGTCATCGTCGCGATGCTCGCCTACGTGGTGCCCCAGGTGGTCAGCGTGTTCCAGCAGACGCGGCAGGAGCTGCCTGCGCTCACCGTCGGCCTGATGGCGACCTCCGACTTCGTCCGCGAATGGGGGCTGCTCGTGCTGCTGCTCGTCGTGGGGGCGCTGGTAGGCTTTCGTGCGGCGTTGCGCTCGCCGAGCTTCCGGCTCTCGTGGCATCGGCGCACGCTGCGCCTGCCGGTGGTCGGGCGCCTGGTCCGCGGGCTGAACACCGCGCGCTTCGCGTCGACGCTCGGCATCCTTACGAGCAGCGGCGTACCGCTGATCCGCGCGCTCGAGGCCGGTGCGCGCACGCTGTCGAACGACGCGCTGCGGCTGAACGTGCAGGACGCGATCGCTCGCGTGCGCGAAGGCTCGTCGCTGTCGCGTGCGCTGAAGGCGGGCGGGCAGTTCCCGCCGTTGATGATTCACATGATCGCCAGTGGCGAGGCGACCGGCGAGCTTTCGGCAATGCTCGAGCGCACCGCCGCGACGCTGTCGCAGGAAACCGAGCGTCGCACGCTCACGCTTACCAGCCTGCTCGAGCCGCTGCTGATCCTCGTGATGGGCGGCATCGTGCTCGTGATCGTGCTGGCGGTGCTGCTGCCGATCATCGAGATCAATGATCTCGTGAGGTGAAGGGTGAAGGGTCAAGGGGAAAACCGGGGTCAGACCACGGTTTCTTCGCCGACCAGCGATGCGGTTGCCCTTTGTGCAAGCGCGCACATGGGTAACAGTTTTCCAGGGACATGACGACGAAGGTCTCGATCGGTTCGATGCGCGCATTGGCATCGATGCGTGCCACGGCGAGCGCGCCGACGTGGTTCTGCCACGGGGAAAACGCTCGCGAAACGAGCAGTTCTCGCTTCACGGCGGAGCTTCTCGCCGTGATCTCCTAAAACGTGACTCGCGCCTCGTAACCCGTCAGCTCGAGATAGCCACAGCCGACTTCGGCGCCGTGCTCGAGCACGCGGACGGCGCCTTCCCAGTAGACGACGCCCGTCGTCGAGCGGGTGTCGAGCTCCTGGTCGTCGAACAGCGGCTCGAGCGTGAAGCTGCGCTCGTCGATCGACAGACGCAGGGCGACGGGGTAACGGACGCCGGTGCGGGGCGAGGTCCAGTGACGCAGCGGCTCGAAGCGGACCTGCGGTGGGAAACCGTGGTCTGACCCCGATTTCACCGATGTCCATCGCGCGTCGGTCCACAGCGTGCCGCCGTCCCGCTTGCGGATGCGGAAGGCCATCAGCGCGGAGCC
The DNA here is from genome assembly GCA_964538505.1 of uncultured Limnobacter sp. Classification (GTDB taxonomy): domain Bacteria; phylum Pseudomonadota; class Gammaproteobacteria; order Burkholderiales; family Burkholderiaceae_E; genus Zeimonas. The sequence continues at coordinate 291,619 of CAZIDY010000001.1, forward strand.
GTCGTCGAAGTTCAGGCCGACCCAGTCCCATCCGGAGGCCGACGGATCGAGGATCTCGCTCGACCATTCGTGGTCGAGCCAGGCGATTCCTTCGACGGCGTCGCGTCGGGTCGCGTCGCCGACCGTACCGGTCACTTCGAGCTGCGGACGGCTGTAGTAGTAGCTCGCCTGCGTCTCGCGCGGACCCTTGCGCGAGAAGCCGGCGTCGCCCTGCAGCAGCGGCGGTGCCTTCGGCCGGAAGGCGAGCTCGATCGCCAGCGATGCGTCGGCGATCCGCGTGCGATAGACGTCCGATGCTTCGCGCCACAGCGACCAGTCGCCGATCGCAACCTTCGTGTCGGTGCGCGATGCGTGCGCGAGGCCGAGCCCTTCGCGCGCTGCGCGCTGCGCGTGCAGCAGCGATCCGCGCTCGGGGAGCGCGAGCGCGGCGTGCGCGAAGAGCAGTTGTACCGGCGCGAAGCGGCTCGGGTTCGCGGCGTCGTGCCCGGTGCGCGAGCGAAAGAAGGTGATCTGCACGCCGGCCGGCTCGCCGCGCTGCGGGCCTTCGATGCGGCGCAGCCAGCCGGTGACGTACCACCATTCGGTTCGGTACGCATCGTGCGCGCCATGGTCGTGCGGAAAGGACAGCGCGATGCCGCGCACGACGTCGGGATACTGCGCCGGCGACGCGAGCGCCGAAACGCCCGGCAGTGCGCTTCCCAATGCGCACAGGCCGACCGCGCGCAGGTACCGACGACGCGTTTCGCGCATCAGGTGTCCTCCGCCAGCGTGCGTACCGGGTTGCCCACGGAACGCAAGGCGGCGAGCACCGCTGCCAGCGTGCCGAGCGCGAGCAGGCCGATCGCCGAGGCTGCAAGCAGGCCACCCGGCCACGCGAACTCCATCGTCCAGTGGAACGACTGCGGATTCACCCGGTGGATCAGCACCAGCGCAATCGCGACGCCGACGACGAGTCCCCACCCGATCGCGATCACGATCTGCAGCAGCGCTTCGATCGCGAAGGACACGGCGATCTGCGCGCGTGTGAGCCCCAGGTGCTGCAGCGTCGCGAACTCACGCCGTCGCGCGAGCCCCTCGGCCGCCCAGGTCGAGGCCACGCCGAAGAGCGCGACCGCGATCGCGATCGCCTCGAGCGCATAGGTGACGGCGAAACTGCGATCGAAGATGCGCAGCGACCGTGCGCGCAGATCGCCGCTGCTGCGCCACGTGAATCCCGCGACATCGCCGACCGTTTCGCGCAACGCCCGCCAGGCTTCATCCCGCGGTGTCGGGTCGTCGAACCACACGGCGACGTCGTTCGCGGTGTCGTCGCCGCCGAGCGCCTGCCACGCGGCGGAGTCGACGACGACGCTTCCGTGCTGTCGAGCATAGTCGCGCCAGACGCCCGCGACGAACAGCGGCATCGTCGGGTTGCCGCTGTCCGTCGCGTCGATCTGTGCGATCGACGCGCTCTGCGACGCCGGCAACGGCAACGGGCGCTCGATCGTCGTCCCCGGTGCGAAGCCGTACAGGTCGACCATCGCTTCGCTGACGTACACCGGAATCGTGCTCTCGGGCGCTGCATGAATCGCACCGACGATCGCCAGTCGCGCCGACGGGTCGCGCGCATCGATCGGGCGCACGAGCAGTCGCACCGGCGGACGCTCGGCGTCGAGGTTCCAGTCGACGACGCGCAGGAACTCGGCTCGCGCAACACCCGGCGTCGTCGCGATCCTTTGCTGCAATGCCGGGCTGATGGGTGCTGCCGCCGCGCCTTCCGGAACGCTGCCGTAGGCATCGGCCGGCAGCACGACGTCGAGCCAGTCGGCGACCGACTCGCGAAAGCTCGTGACCATGATCGCCATCGCAGCCGCCAGCGCGAAGCTCGCGACGATCGCCGACATCGCCGCCGATGCGCTGCGCGGTGCTCCGTGCAGTCGGTGCACTGCGAGCCAGCCGAGTGCCTTGCCGCCTGCGCCTGCGACGCTGCGCACGGCGAGCGCGCCGACGAACCCGACGATGCGCGGCAACGCGGCGATGGCGCCGACGAGCCATGCCGCGATCGCCGCGTACGCGGCCCACGGAATTCCGCCGATCGGCGGCAGCGCCAGCAGCACCGCGCCGACGCTGAAGCAGGCGAGGGCGAGCCCGCGGCGTCCCGCAACCGGCATGCTCTCTTCGAAGCCGCCTGCACGCAGCGCGCGGGCAGCCGGCAGCCGGCGTAATGCATGCGCGGGTGCAAGGCTGCCGGCCAGCCCGGTGACGATGCCGGCGAACGCGAAGGCGAAGCTTGCCAGCGGGTCGACGACCAGCGTTGGATGCGTCCCGCGGAAATAGCCTCCGCCCAGGTCGCCGCCCGAGTGCTCGAGCAGCAATGCGGCCAATGCGATGCCGCCCGCCACCCCGAGGATTGCACCGAGCGTGCCGATGAACAGACCCTGCGCGAGCACGTGCTGCGCAAGCCAGCGCTCGTGCGCGCCGAGCACCGCGAGCAGCGCGAGCTCACGATGCTGGCGCGCGACCGCGAGCGCCAGCGTCGAGTGCACGATGAAGGCGCCGGTGAACCACGCAACCAGCGCGAGCACGTTCAGGTTCACCCGATAGGCGCGCGAGATCGTCGAGGCGCGCTCGCTGCCGGCCTGCGGCGTCGTCCAGTAGGCCTGCGCGGCGGTTCGCTCGCTCCATTCGCTGCGCAGCGCGTCGACGTCGGCGCCGCGCTCGAAGCGAAGGTCGATGCGGCTGAGGCGGCCGAGCCAGCCGAGCCGCCATTGCATCGTTCCGAGGTCCATCACCGCCAGCGACTGGCCCGCAGCGGCGCCCGGAACCGTGCCCGCGATGCGTAGCGGGACGCGCTCGCCGCCGGCGAGCAGCACGACACGCTCGCCTTCGGCGAGCTCGAGCGACGCGAGCGCTGCGTTCGACAGGAAGATCGCGTCGTCGTCGAAGAGCGACGATCGGGCGCCTTCCCGCTCGTTGCCGGCCGGTACCGGTACGAGATTCGGCGTCACCTGCGCGGCGCGGAAGAGGTCGATTCCGATCACGCGAAGAGAAGTCGTCGGACGGTCGGCGAGCGCGAAGCGCGCGTCGATGATCGGGCTCGCGACGAGCGCCCCGGATGCGCCCGCGATCGCTGCATAGAGCGATTCGTCGAAGCTGTCGCCGCGCGCGCGGATCTGTGCCTGCGCCTCGCCTTCGGCGCGCGACACCGCGGCGGAGAACTCGTCGAGTGCCGATCGGTTGACCAGCGCGATCGACAGCGCGAGCGCGACGCCGATCGCGATCGCGAGCACGGCGATCGACGCACGGCCGGGTTGTGCGCGCCATTGCGCAAGCAGCATCCAGCGCAGCAGCGTGTACGGCGTGCGTTGCGGCTGCGCGTTCATCGCTGCAACGAACGCAGCCTCTCCGGCCGCGACGGCGGATCGCCTTCGTTCTCGAGCTTGTGCTGCTGCAGCCGCACACGCCGGTCGGCGATGCGCGCGGCCTGCTCCGAGTGCGTCACGAGAACCAGCGCTGCACCGCAGGCATCGATCGCCGAGGCGATCCGCTCGAGCGCCTGCTGCGCGGTCGACGGATCGAGATTGCCGGTGGGTTCGTCGGCGAGCACGAGCGCGGGTTCGTGCACGAGTGCGCGCGCAAGCGCGACGCGCTGTTGCTCGCCACCGGACAGCTCGCGCGGAAGTGCGTGCAGCCGTGCGCCGAGGCCCAGGTCGTCGAGCCAGCGTGCCGCGCGACCTTGCGCTTCGTCGGCCGATAGTCCGGCCAGCAGCAGCGGCACGGCGACGTTCTGCACGGCGTCCAGGTGCGCAAGCAGATGGAACGCCTGGAAGACGAAGCCGATGTACTCGCGACGCACGCGCGCGCGTGCATCGCTGCCGAGTGCCGACATCTCGTGGCCGAGCACGCGCACGACGCCGGCATCGGGTGACTCCAGTCCGGCGATCAGGTTCAGCAGCGTCGACTTGCCGCTGCCCGATTCGCCGAGCAGCGCGACGCGCTCGCCGCGCTCGACCCGCAGCGAGACGTCGTCCAGGACGAGATGCGCGCCGAAGGCCTTTCGCACGCCGACGAGCTCGACTGCGGGAATCATGCGCAACAGGGCCAGCGGAATCGGGCCGCCCATGATACGTTGCCGCGTTCGCCGCTCCGGGGAGGCGGCGGGGAGGAGGCGATGGTCTCGGCACGAAGACGACGCCCGCGAAGCTCGCGGCGCCCACTCGTGCGGCTGCTCGGCACGCTGTTTGCGCTCGCGCTGGTGTTCGTTTTCGGAGCCGCACTCGTCTGGCGTTTCCTGGCGCTGCCGCAGACCACGGGCGAGCTCGTGCTCGACGGCCTCGACGGGCCGGTTCGCGTCGTTCGCGATCGCCACGGCATTCCGCATGTGTTCGCGGAATCGCCGCGCGACGCATTCCGCGCACTCGGGCTGCTGCACGCGCAGGATCGTCTCTGGCAGCTCGAGATGAATCGCCGCATCGTGCACGGTGCGCTCGCCGAGGTGCTCGGCGCCGATGCGCTCGGCAACGACCGTTTCCTGCGCACGCTCGGCATCCGTCGCAACGCGGAGAGAATCGAAGCCGGGCTCGATGCGGCGACGCGCGAGGCGCTGCAGGCCTACGCCGATGGCATCAACGCGTGGATCGGGCAGGTCGCCACTCGTCCCTGGCAGCTCTCGCCCGAATTCCTGTTGCTCGGCGCTCGCCCGCAGCGCTGGGAACCGGCCGACTCGATCGGCTGGGCGACGATGATGGCGTGGGACCTCTCCGGCAACCACGGCGTCGAGCTGCTGCGACTGGCGCTGCTCGGTCGCCTCGACCCGCAACGGGTGGCCGAGCTGATCGGCACGACACCGCCGCTGCCGCTGGCCGACCCGGCGAAGCTGTACGCCGATGAGGCGGCCGCGCAGTCCGATGCGACGAAGAGCGGCCGACTCGCCGCGCATGCGCTCGAGCTGGCAAACGCGATCGCGCAGGTGCTGCCGTCGACCTCGCTCGACAGCCTCGGCTCGAACAACTGGGCGGTCGACGCAAGCCGCACGCCGAGCGGCAAGCCGATCCTTGCCAACGACCCGCATCTGCCGCTCGGTGCGCCGTCGCTGTGGTATCTCGCGCACCTGTCGGCGCCCGGCCTCGAGGTGATCGGCGCGACGCTGCCCGGTTTGCCCTATGTCGTCGTCGGTCGTTCCGATCGATTCGCCTGGGGCTTCACGAACACCGCGCCCGACAGCCAGGACCTCTATCTCGAGCGGGTCCATCCCGACGATCCGGGCCGCTATCGCACGCCCGATGGCTGGGCGGCCTTCGAGACCCGCACCGAGACGATCCGTGTCAAGGGGGCGCCGGAGGTCGAGCACGTCGTGCGCTCGACGCGACACGGTCCGGTGATCTCCGACGTGCTCGCGTCCGGCCGCAACGTGCTCGAAGCACGCGGCCTGGCGTCGCACGTGCTGTCCTTCGCGTGGACGATGCTCTCGCCCGAGGATCGCACCGTGCACGCGGGCCTCGGCATGAACATCGCCACCGACTGGGCGTCGTTTCGCGAAGCATTGCGCGATTTCCGCGGCCCGCAGCAGAACGTCGTCTTTGCCGACGTAGACGGGCGCATCGCCTTCGTCGCCGCCGGCGCCGTTCCGCTACGCCGTCCTGACAACGAGCTGCGCGGCAGTCTTCCGGCGCCCGGCTGGGACGCGCGCTACGACTGGGTCGGCACGATCGCCTTCGACGAGCTGCCGCAGCGCGAGCAGCCCGACGACGGCCTGCTCGTCACGGCGAACCAGCGCATCGCTGGCGACGACTATCCGCATTACCTCGGCGGCGAATGGGCGCTGCCCTATCGCTCGGATCGGATCACCGCCAAGCTGCGCGCGATCGACGTGCACGACGTCGACGCATTCGCTGCCCTGCAGGCCGATGTCGGCTCGCCGGCCGTCGGCGAGATGTTGCCGCACCTGCTGAGAACGCAGGCGCGCAGCGAGCGCGCGCACCACGCGCTCGAGCTGCTGCGCCGATGGGCCGATGCCGCCGACGAACGCGATGCGCCGGCGATGCTTGCCGAGTTGCCCGAGCCGCTGATCGCGGTCGCCTGGATCGACCGGCTGCGCCGTGCCGTCTTCGAGGACGAGGTCGGCGCCGAGCTCTTCGTGCAGCTCGAACGCCATCGGATGCGGCACAACCCGCTACGTGACGTATTCGAGCGGCCCGATCTCGCGCACTGGTGCGACGACCGCACGACGCCCGAAGTCGAAGCTTGCGACGAGATGCTGGCGCGCTCGCTCGACGAGGTCGTCGACGAGCTGTCGCGCCGACTCGGCGGCGAGCCGGAAAGCTGGCAATGGGGGCGGCTGCATCCGGCGGTTTCGACGCACCGGCCTTTCGGCCGGCACTGGCTGCTGTCGAAGTGGTTCGACCTGCGCGTGCCCAGCGGCGGCGATCCGAGCACGATCAATCTCGCGCGCCACGATCCGTGGGATCCGGTGGCGCCCTTCGAGAATCGCTGGGCGGCCGGTTATCGCGCGATCTACGACCTGGCCGAGCCCGACGCGTCGCGCTTCATCCATTCGACCGGCCAGAGCGGCCATCGATTCTCGCCGCACTACGGCGACCTGGTCGAGCCGTGGTCGAAGGGCCGCTACCTGCCGATGGTGACTTCGCGCGAGCGCATCGAGCGCGACGCTGCCGCGGTGCTGGTGCTGCAGCCCGCCGCAGCGCAGACGACAAACTAGAAGACGCTAGACGACCTCGATGCCCGGCTCGCCCGCGAGCACCTCGCCGATCTCGCGGGCCGATGCGAAGCCGTCGCGATGCAGGATCTCGAGCACGTCCTCGACCGCCGACGCTTCGCAGGCAACGAGCAGCCCGCCGGAGGTCTGCGGATCGGTGAGCAATGCACGCAGCCGGTCGGCATCATCGGTTTCGGGCAGCCGCACCTCGTGGCCATAGGCCGCCCAGTTGCGCGTCGATGCGCCGGTGGCGAAGCCGGCGGCGAGCCGCTCGTCGGTGCCCGGCAGGCGCGGCACCGATGCCGCGGCGATGCGCGCACGCACGCGCGCGCCGCGGCACATCTCGAGCGCGTGGCCGAGCAGGCCGAAGCCGGTGACGTCGGTCAGCGCATGCACGCCGGGCAGGCGCGCGAGCTCCGGACCCGACACGTTCAGCTGCGTCGTCGACGCGATCATCGCCGCATAGCCATCGGGCGGCAGCTGCTGCTTCTTCAGCGCGGCCGATGCGATGCCGACGCCGAGCGGTTTGGCGAGCACGAGCCGGTCGCCCGGGCGCGCCTCGTCGTTGCGGCGGATCTGGGAAGGATGGGCGAGCCCGATCGCGACGAGCCCGTAGATCGGCTCGACCGAATCGATCGTGTGGCCGCCGGCCACCGGAACGCCGGCACTTGCGCAGACCGATTCGCCGCCCTCGAGAATGCGGCCGATCACCTCGAGCGGAAGACGATCGATCGGCATCGCGACGATCGCCAGTGCGAGGATCGGCCGCGCGCCCATCGCGTAGACGTCCGACAGTGCGTTGGCCGCCGCGATGCGTCCGAAGTCATAGGGATCGTCGACGATCGGCATGAAGAAATCGGTGGTGGCCACCAGCACCTTCTCGTCGTCGAGTTGGTAGACCGCCGCGTCGTCGGCGTTCTCGAGGCCGACCAGCAGCTGCGGCGGAACCGGCAGACGTGCGCCGCCGCGCAGCAGCTCGGACAGCACGCCGGGCGCGATCTTGCAGCCGCAGCCGCCGCCGTGCGAGAAGGAGGTGAGACGGGGCGCTTCGGGCGAGCCGGCGCCTGCTCCGGTCTCGGGCGCGACTTCGCGTGCCGTCATCGTTGGCGTGCCATCGACGGATCAGGTCTCGACGCCGGGAATGCCGCCGGCGACCTGATGGAAACCCGCATCCACGTAGGTGACCTCGGCGGTGATGCCGCCGGCAAGGTCCGACAGCAGGAAGGCCGCGGCGTTGCCGACGTCGTCGATCGTGACGTTGCGGCGAAGCGGCGCGTTCGAGCTCACGTGATCGAGGATCTTCGAGAAGTCCTGGATACCGCTGGCCGCGAGCGTGCGGATCGGCCCGGCCGAAATCGCGTTCACACGGACGCCCTGCGGGCCGAGATCGGCCGCCAGGTAGCGAACCGCCGCTTCGAGGCTCGCCTTCGCCAGCCCCATCGTGTTGTAGTGCGGCACGACGCGTATCGCGCCGAGGTAGCTGAGCGTGAGCAGCGCCGCCTTGCGTCCCTGCATCAGCGGCTGTGCGCCGCGGGCGAGCGCGACGAAGCTCCACGCCGAGATGTCGTGCGCAACGCGGAAAGCCTCGCGGCTGGCGCCTTCGAGGAAGCGCCCGGCGATCGACTCGCGCGGCGCGTAGGCGATCGCGTGCACGAGACCGTCGAGGCCGTCCCATCGTTCGCCGAGCGAGGCGAACAGCGCGTCGATCTGCGCGTCCTCGGCTACGTCGCAGGCGAAGACGAGCGACGAATCGAAGGCGGCGGCCATCTCGGTGACGCGGTCGCGAAAGCGATCGCTCTGGTAGGTGAACGCGAGCTCGGCCCCCTGCTCATGGCACTTGCGGGCGATCCCGTACGCGATCGAACGGTTCGACAGAAGTCCGGTGATCAGGATGCGCTTGCCGCTGAGGAATCCCATTCGTGAGGCCTCCGCTAGAATTCTTGCCGATGATCATTGTCGCACGCGCGTCGAGCCGCTTTCGTGCTCCACCTGCGCTCGCCGCCCGGCTCGCCGCCTCGCGGGTCGCCTCATGGGCCACCTCGTTGGCCACCTTATTGGCGCCCTCATTGGCCACCTTCCTTGCGGTGCTGCTGCTGTTCGCGGCCGGCCCCGCGCGCGCCGAATACGCGCTCGCCTGGGGCGATACGCCGAAGTATCCGCCCGGCTTCGCGCATTTCGACTACGTGAACCCCGACGCGCCGAAAGGCGGAACGCTGAACCTCGCCGGCTTCGGTTCCTTCGACAAGCTCAATCCGTTCACGTTCCGCGGCATTCCGGCCGAAGGCCTCGGCGTGCTGATGTTCGAGACGCTCGCCGAAGCGAGCGAGGACGAGCCGTTCACGATGTACGGCCTGCTCGCCGACGACATGCAATTCGCCGACGACGGGCTGTCGATCACCTTCCACCTGAACCCGGCGGCGCGCTTCTGGAATGGCGACCCGGTGACCGCCGCCGACGTGCGCCACTCCTTCGAGTCGCTGGTCGGGCCGCTGGCGCACCCGCGCTTTCGCCAGTACTTCGGCGACGTCGCACGCGCGGTCGAGGTCGACGAGCGCACGATCCGCTTCGAGTTCAAGCGCCGCAACCACGAGCTGCACATGATCATCGGCATGCAGCTGCCGGTGTTCTCGCGCAAGTGGGGCGCCGACCGGCCCTTCGACCAGATCGCGCGCGACGAGCCGATCACCAGCGGCCCGTACCGCATCGAGCGCAGCGACTGGGGCCGCTCGATCTCGTACCGGCGCGATCCGGACTGGTGGGGGCAGGATCTCAACGTGCGCCGCGGCATGTTCAACTTCGACCGCGTCGTCTACAAGTACTACAAGGACGAGACCGCGCGCCTGGAAGGCTTCAAGGCGGGCGAGTTCGACTGGACCTTCGAGAACTCGGCGCGCAACTGGGCGCGCGGCCATACCGGGCGCCACTACGAATCGGGCGAGATCATCAAGGAAGAGTTCGCGCATTCGAACTCGGCCGGGATGCAGGGCTTCGTGTTGAACACGCGCCGGCGCGAGTTCGCCGACGTGCGCGTGCGCCACGCACTCGCGCTCGCCTTCGATTTCGAGTGGATGAACCGGCAGGTGTTCTACGGCCAGTACGTGCGCAGCCGCAGCTATTTCACGAACAGCGACATGGAGGCGAAGGGCAGGCCGGGCCCGCGCGAGCTCGCCGTGCTCGAGCCCTGGCGCGACCGTCTCGACCCCGCGGTGTTCGGCGAGACGGTGTTGCCGCCCGATACCGAAGCCCCCGGCGGCCTGCGCGAGAACCTGCGCCGTGCGCTCGTGCTGCTCGAAGAAGCCGGCTGGACCGTCGACGACGACGGTGTGCTGCGCAACGGCGCCGGGCAGCCCTTCGAGTTCGAGATTCTCAGCTATTCGCGCGGGCTCGAGCGCGTGGCCGTCACCTGGGTGCGCAACCTCGAGAAGCTGGGCATCGCCGCGCGGCTGCGCGTCACCGACCCGGCGCTGTACCAGAAGCGGCTCGACGACTACGACTTCGATGCGGCCGTTGCGCTGTACTCGGCGAGCCAGACGCCGGGCAACGAGCTGATCGAGCGCTTCACGTCGGCAGCGGCGAGCGAGCCGGGCTCGGACAACCTTGCCGGCATCCATGACCCGGTCGTCGACGCGATCGTGCAGCAGCTGCTGCAGAGCGACACGCGCGAGGAGCTCGTCGTCTACGCGCGTGCGCTTGATCGCGTGCTGCGCGCCGGCTGGTATCTCGTGCCGCATTTCTATGCGGCCGCGCACCGGGTCGCGTACCGCCGCGGGCTCGCGCATCCGCAGACGCTGCCGCTGTACTACGCGGCGAACAGCTGGGTGCTGAAGACCTGGTGGGCGGAACCCTGATGCTTGCCTACGTAGCCAGGCGCCTGCTGCTGATGATCCCGACGCTGTTCGGGATCCTCGTCGTCTCGTTCGCGATCATCCAGTTCGTGCCGGGCGGGCCGGTGGAGCAGCTGGTGCGCGAGCTGCGCGGCGGTGTCGGCGGCGGCGAGGTGGCGGCCACCGGCGGGTATCGAGGCGCGCAGGGCGTCGACCCGCAGCAGATCGAGGAAATCCGCAGGATGTACGGCTTCGATCGGCCGGCACACGAGCGCTTCTTCGACATGCTGCGCCGCTATGCGGTCTTCGATCTCGGCACGAGCTACCTGTATCACAAGAGCGTCTGGGAACTGATCGTCGAGAAGCTGCCGGTGTCGATCAGCCTCGGGCTGTGGAGCTTCCTCATCGTGTATGCGGTGTCGATTCCGCTCGGCATCGCGAAGGCGGTGCGCCACGGCTCGCGCTTCGACCTGTGGACTTCGGTGGCGATCCTCGTCGGCTACGCGATCCCGGGCTTCGTGCTCGGCGTGCTGCTGCTCGTACTCTTCGGCGGGGGTACCTTCCTGCAGATCTTTCCGCTGCGCGGTCTCACCTCCGACGACTTCGATCAGTTGAGCCTCGTCGGCAAGGTGCTCGACTACTTCTGGCACCTGGCGATGCCGCTGGCGTGCCTGATCGTCGGCAGTTTCGCCGTTACCACGATGCTCACGAAGAACACCTTCCTCGAGGAGATCCGCAAGCAGTACGTGCTGACCGCACGTGCGAAAGGGCTCTCCGAGCGGCGCGTGTTCTACAAGCACGTGTTTCGCAACGCGCTCATCCCGCTGGTTACGGCCTTCCCCGCCGCGTTCATCGGCGCGTTCTTCACCGGCTCGCTGCTGATCGAGACGATCTTCTCGCTCGATGGCTTGGGGCTGCTCTCGTACGAGGCCGTCATCCGCCGCGACTATCCGGTCGTGCTCGGCACGCTGTACGTGTTCTCGCTGCTCGGCCTGGTGGCGAAGCTGCTGACCGATCTCGCGTACACCTGGGTCGACCCGCGCGTGAAGTTCGGCGCGAGCGCCGGATGATGCGCGCGAGCGCTCGATGAGCTCGAACGCGGCGCTTGCCGGCGACGCACCCGGCATGCTGCGGCCGCCGCGCGCGTCGTTGTCGCCGCGCAGGCGCGCGTGGCTGCGCTTTCGTGCGAACCGGCGCGGCTACTGGAGCCTGTGGATCTTCCTCGCGATCTTCGGCCTGAGCCTCGTTGCCGAGGTGCTCTCGAACGATCGGCCGATCGTCGTGCACTACGAGGGCGAGCTGTATTTCCCGCTGTTCCGCACGTACCCGGAGACAACCTTCGGCGGCGACTTCCGCACTGCCACCGACTATCTCGATCCGTTCATCGAGCAGCGCCTGAGCAGCGACGGCAACTGGGCGCTGTTCCCGCCGAACCGCTATCGCTTCGACACGATCAACTACTTCGCGGCGAGCCCGAACCCCGCACCGCCGTCGACGGAGAACTGGCTCGGCACCGATGATCGTGGCCGCGACGTGCTCGCGCGGCTGCTGTACGGCTTTCGCATCTCGGTGCTGTTCGGCCTGGCGCTCACCGCGATCGGCGTTTTCCTCGGCATCGTCGCCGGAGCCGTGCAGGGCTATTTCGGTGGCCGGCTCGATCTTGCGATGCAGCGGTTCGTCGAGATCTGGGGCTCGATCCCGGAGCTGTACCTGCTGCTGATCCTCGCGTCGATGTTCGAGCCGAGCATCTGGATCCTCTTGATGATCCTTTCCCTGTTCGGATGGATCGGCCTGTCCGACTACGTGCGCGCCGAGTTCCTGCGCAACCGCCAGCTCGAGTACGTAACCTCGGCGCGCGCGCTCGGGCTGTCGAGCCTGCAGATCATTCGACGCCACGTGTTGCCGAATTCGCTGACGCCCGTCATCGCGTTCCTGCCGTTCCGGATGAGCGCGGCGATCGTCGCGCTCACCAGCCTCGACTTTCTCGGGCTCGGCGTCCCGCCGTCGACGCCGAGCCTGGGCGAACTGCTCGCGCAGGGCAAGGCGAACCTGGATGCCTGGTGGATCTCGCTCGGCACCTTCGTCGTGCTGGTCGGAACGCTGATGCTGCTGATCTTCATCGGAGAGGCGCTGCGCGATGCGCTCGACACCCGCAAGGGTTGACGCCCCGGCGTCGGCATCCGGCGCGTCGTCGGGCGGTTCATCGGCCCGGTCTGCGCGCACGCTGCTGTCGGTGCGCGACCTGGTCGTCGAGTTCGTCGGCGCGAGCGGTTCGACGCGCGTCGTCGACCGCGTCTCCTTCGACGTGCGGGCCGGCGAGAAGCTCGCGCTCGTCGGCGAGTCGGGTTCGGGCAAGACGGTCACTGCGCTGTCGGTGCTGCGCCTGAATGCCGACGCGCGCTACGAGGGCTCGGTGCGTTTCGACGGGCGCGAGCTGCTCGAGGCGAGCGAACGCGAGCTGCGCGGCGTGCGCGGGCGCGAGATGGCGATGATCTTCCAGGAGCCGATGAGCGCGTTGAATCCGCTCTATCCGATCGGCGACCAGATCTGCGAGGCGATCGAGCGGCACGAGGGTGTTTCGCGCGCGCAGGCGACGCGCCGAGCGATCGAGTTGCTAGAGCGCACGCGCGTGCCGGAGCCGCAGCGCCGCTTCTCGAGCTACCCGCATCAGCTCTCCGGTGGCCAGCGCCAGCGCGCGATGATCGCGATGGCGCTCGCCTGCTCGCCGAAGCTCTTGATCGCCGACGAGCCGACGACCGCGCTCGACGTCACCGTGCAGCGCCGCATCGTCGAGCTGCTCGACGAGCTGCAGCGCGACCTCGGCATGTCGGTGCTGCTGATCACGCACGACCTGCCGCTCGTTCGGTCCTTTGCCGACCGTGTCGCGGTGATGAAGGACGGACGGCTGGTCGAGGAGGCCGACACTTGCGCGTTGTTCGAGGCGCCGTCGCAGCCGTACACGAAGATGCTGATCGAGAGTCGCCCGAAACGATCGGTGGCGTCGGCCGACCCGTCGGCGCCGCTGTTGCTCGAGGCCAGCGGCGTCGGCTGCCGCTTCGTGATCGGCGGAGGGTGGTTCCGCAAGCGCCGCTTCGAAGCGGTGCGCGACGTCGACCTGCAGTTGGCGCGCGGGCATACCCTCGGCATCGTCGGCGAATCGGGCTCGGGCAAGAGCACGCTCGGACTGACGCTGTTGCGGCTCGCGCAGGCCGAGACGCGCGGCGCAATCCGTTTCGACGGAACGCGTCTCGACGAGATCGGCGGCAAAGCGCTGCGCGCGCAGCGCCGGCACATGCAGATCGTCTTCCAGGATCCGTTTCATTCGCTGTCGCCGCGTCGCACCGTGCTGCAGATCGTCGAGGAGGGCCTCGCGCTGCACGAGCCGGCGATGACGGCGGGGGAGCGGCGTGAAGCGGTCGCGAAGATGCTCGACGAGGTCGGGCTCGACGCGGGAGCGCTCGATCGTTATCCGCACGAGTTCTCCGGTGGCCAGCGCCAGCGCATCTCGATCGCCCGCGCGGCGATCCTGCGGCCCGACCTGCTCGTGCTCGACGAGCCGACCTCGGCGCTCGACGTCTCGGTGCAGCAGCAGGTGCTGCAGTTGCTGTCGTCGCTGCAGCGCCGCTACCGGATGGCCTACGTCTTCATCACGCACGACCTCGCAGTGATCCGCGCGATGGCGCACCACGTGATCGTGATGAAGGACGGGCGCATCGTCGAGTCGGGCGAGACCGAGGCGCTGTTCGCGCGGCCGCGCGACGCGTATACGGTCGAGCTGCTGGGGGCGTCGGGGGACGACGGTTACGCGTAACCGTGGTCTGATGGTTCTTGCCCGGGGAGGAAATCCGTCAGGTTCGCTTGTTCACCCGCTTCGCCACGGGCGGAGCTGCCTTCGTCGCTGCAGGCGACTGCTGCTTCACTGCCGTCTTCGCGCGCGACTTCGAGCGCTTCGTGGCGACGGGCTTCGCTGCTACCGGCTTGGCGGCCCGCGTGGTTTCGGCCGGACGCTTCGCGGACGCGTTCTCCGGCCCGGCGGCCGCAGCCTCCTGCCGGCGCAGCACTGCGTGCACGATCTTCGGCTCGTCGTCGTTGCGACGCACGATCCGGCGATCGCCGTTCTCGGTAGTGAGCACCGTCTGCGTCGTCGCCGGGCGCACCTTCAGCACCGTTCCCACCTTCGCTTGCTTGCCGACCTTGTTCATCGCGCGCAGGCGCGCGACCGTCGTTCCGTGTCGGCGTGCGATCGAAGTGAGCGTCTCGCCGCGCCGTACGCGGTGAAAGGCCGCAGGTCGCTCGACGAGCTCGTAGACGCGCGGCCCCTCGAAGCCCTCGAGGCGTGTCTCGTCTTCGACCGCCCGCTGCGGCGCGAGGATGCGCGTGCCCGCGAGGATGCGCTGGCCGCGGCGAAGGTCGTTGGCCTCGAGCAGCTCGGCCGGCGTGATCCCCGCACGCCGCGCGATCGATTCGATCGTCTCGCCCGGCTGCAGCGTGACCGGCTGCCAGGTAGCGAAGGCGCGGCTCGCCTTGCCGTGGCGCTCGACCGCCTCGAGGAAGGCATCGAGACGGTCGGCCGGCAGCTTGATCTGGTTGTTGCGGCTTGCCGCGATCACCGGCCGGTTGTGCGCGGGGTTCAACGCGACGAACTCATCGACGCTCATCCCGGCGAACCTCGCGGCGAGCGAGAGGTCGATCGGGCGCGTCTTCTCGATCGTGACGAAGTAGCGCTCGTTGCTCAGCGGCGGAAGCTCGACACCGAGCTCGGCGGCGTGCAGCACGATGTTCTTCAGCGCGAGCAGCTTCGGTACGTAGTGCCGCGTTTCGGCCGGCATCGTCAGCGACAGGTAGTCGGTGGGCAGCCCGCGCGACTGGTTGCGCCGCATCGCCCGCGCGACCGCGTTCTCGCCCCAGTTGTACGAGGCGAGCGCGAGGAACCAGTCGTTGCCGGCGAGCGCGTGGATCTTCTGCAGGTAGTCGAGCGCCGCTTCGGTGGACTTGACGACGTCGCGCCGGTTGTCTACCCACCAGTCCTGCTGCAGGTTGTAGGCGCGGCCGGTCGACGGAATGAACTGCCACAGGCCGGCCGCCTTCGCGCTGGAGAGCGCGGTCGGATTCATTGCGCTCTCGACGAAGGGCAGCAGCGCGAGCTCGGTCGGCATGCCGCGGCGCTCGATCTCCTCGACGATATGGAACAGGTAGCGACTGCCGCGCGCGAACATGCGCTGCAGGTAGTCGGGCCGTTGCAGGTAGAAGCGCTCCTTCTCGGTCACCAGCGGCGTGGCGAGCTCGGGCATCGCGAAGCCGGCGCGGATTCGCTCCCAGAGGTCGGCGTAAGCGGGCGCCGCAGCTTCGGCCGTGTGCACCGGACCGCTTGCCGCGACTTCGTCGACGAGCACCGGGCGCAGCGTCAGCACCTCGAGTGCAGCGACCGCGGTCGATGCGGGTTCGGCTGCGTCCGCAGTTGCGGCCGGGGAAGCGAGGATCGGAGCGGGGTCCGCCGCCGATGGTGTCTGGATCGTCGAGCAGCCGGCCGCAAGCAGCAGCGCGAGGCCTGCGGCAAGCCGGAGGACGGGGGAACGGGAATGCGCCGCGCGAATGGGCACCGTTTCTAGAATCGACACCAACGATGCCCCCTAACTGTCTGATTTGACGCGACAGGACCGCGGGCGATCGTACGGGAAGCGCGGTGCGACGGTCAAGTCGGTAGCGCCGGTCGGCCGCTACAATGGGGCCAACGGGCAAGTCCTCGGGGATGATCCTCCGGTACGAGAAGCACTACGCAGCAATGACCAACGAGGAACCGACTCTCGCGCCCGTCTCGCCGACAACCGATCGGCTGATCGCCTGGCGCACCTGGCTCGCGTCGCCGCCCGGGCGCTACGTGCTCGATTGGCAGCAGGCGCATTTCGATGCCGCGGTCGCCGACCTGTTCGGCTTTCACGCGCTGCAGCTCGGCGAGGCCGGCTTCGACGCATTGCGCGACAACCGGATGCCGCACCGCGTGCACGCGCGTCGTCCGGAAGACCTCGGCGAGGGCATCGCCGCCGATCTGCTGATCGAGCATTTCGAGGAGTTGCCCATTGCTACCGAGTCGCTCGACCTGGTCGTGCTGCCGCACGTGCTCGAGTTCGCAGCCGACCCGCACCAGGTACTGCGCGAGGTCGATCGAGTGTTGCGGCCCGAAGGACGGGTCATCGTCTCCGGCTTCAATCCGGTGAGCCTGTGGGGCATGCGCCAGTGGTGGACGCGTGCGATCGTCGGCGATTCCTTCGTGCCTCGCAACGGGCAGTTCATCTCGCTGCCGCGGCTGCGCGACTGGTTCAAGCTGCTCAGCTTCGAGTTCGATCGCGGCCGCTACGGCTGCTATCGACCGCCGTGCCGCACGCAGAAGTGGCTCGATCGGACGGGCTTCATGGAAGACGCCGGCGACCGGTGGTGGCCGATCTGCGGCGCGCTGTACGTGGTGTCGGCGATCAAGCGTGTGCGCGCGATGCGGCTGGTCGGTCCGGTGCGCCGCACCGCGCTGCCCAAGCGCGCGCCGGTCGCGATCGCCGCATCGCGTCGCGTTGCTCCGGTTCCGGCGCGACGCGACACGACGCCCGATCAGCGGTACATGTAGGCGCGCGACATCGGCAGTGGGCTTTCCGCGCCCGCATTGTCGCGTTTCGGCTTGATCGCGAGCAGCTGGTAGATGTTGATCCAGCCTTGGGCGAACGCGTGTGCGCAGCCGGCCAGGTAGACGCGCCAGATGCGCGCGCGCTTATCGCCGGCGAGCGCGGTGAGCCGCTGCAGGTGGGCCTCGAAGCTGGTCGACCAGAACGACAGCGTGCGCGCGTAGTGGCGGCGCAGTGATTCCGCGTCGACGAGCTCCAGGCCGGCCGCCGACAGCTCGCGGATTGCCACCGCCACGTGCGGCAGCTCGCCGTCGGGAAAGACGTAGCGATCGATGAACTCGCCCGCGCCGAGCCCGACCGATCGGTTGTCGACATCGGCCGACGTGATGCCGTGGTTCATCGCGATGCCGCCGGGCTCGAGCAGCGTGTGGATGCGTTCGAAATACGTGGGCAGGTTCTTCAGCCCTACGTGCTCGAACATGCCGATCGACGAGATGCGGTCGAAGCGCTCGGCGTCGGGCACGTCGCGGTAGTCCTGCAAACGGATCTCGACACGCTCCTCGAGCCCGGCCTCGCGGACTCGCTCGCGCGCGAGCTCGTACTGGTTCGTCGACAGCGTGATGCCGACCGCCTGCACGCCGTACTCGCGCGCGGCGTGGATCACCATCGCGCCCCAGCCGCAGCCCACGTCGAGCAGCCGGTTGCCGGGTGCGAGCATCAGCTTGCGGCAGATGTGGTCGAGCTTCAGGCGCTGTGCCGTCTCGAGGTCTTCGTCGCCCGCGGGGAAATAGCCGCAGGAATAGACCATCCGTGAGTCGAGCCACGTGGCGTAGAACTCGTTGGAGACGTCGTAGTGGTATTCGATCGCCTTGCGATCGGTCCGGCGCGTGTGGCGCGCGATCCACGAAGGCAGGCGGCCGGGTGCTTTCTCCTCGTCGCCGGCAAGCGAAAGCCGCTCGGCGATCGGGATGATCTCCCGGATGTCTCCGTCGACGTCGACGTGCCCCTCGACGAAGGCCTCGCCCAGCGACGACAGCGACGGCTTGAGCAGGTAGCGGGCGGCGCCGACGTCCTTGACGTGCAGCTCGACCTGCGGCGACTCGTCGAGCTCGATGCTCGACCCGTCCCACAGGCGCACGCGCAGCGGAATCGGATGCTTCTGGCGAAGCGTCTCGAGGTATTTCGTGACCTGTCTTTCGAGCATGCGTCCTCCTCCGGATCCGACCATTACAATCCGTCCGCGATTTGCCTGCAACCGCCAGGCGAATTCGATACGAGGTGTCAGAAAGGCATGACCGGGGCGGTTCACATCTATACCGACGGCGCGTGCAAGGGCAACCCCGGGCCGGGAGGCTGGGGTGCGCTGTTGCGCTGGGGCGAGCACGAGAAAGGGCTGTTTGGCGGCGAGGCGCTCACGACGAACAACCGGATGGAGCTCACCGCGGTGATCCGGGCGCTCGCCGCGCTCGAGCGCCCGGTGCGGGTCGAGCTGTACACCGATTCGCAGTACGTGCAGAAGGGCATCACCGAATGGCTGCCGGGCTGGAAGCGTCGTGGCTGGAAGACGGCCGATCGCAAGCCGGTCAAGAACGAGGACCTCTGGCGCGAGCTGGAGGCGCAGGTTGCACGCCACGACGTGCGCTGGCACTGGGTGCGCGGTCACGCCGGGCATCCGGAGAACGAACGGGCGGATGCGCTCGCCAATCGCGGCGTTCCCGCGCGCTGAGCGTGCTAGATTGAGCTGTTGCGTGCTGCGTCGATGAAGCGAACCTTCTTCTACCTGATCGCGTTCGTCGGGGCGCTGGGCCTCGGCTGGTGGGCCTGGGGCCTGAACCGCAACATGACGCCGGCGCTCGAGATCGCGGCGCCGGGCGGCGCATTGCGCGCCGCAACGCGCCTGCCCGCCGACGATCCCGACGCGCGCTCGGTGCCGGTCGTGCCCGGTGCGCGCCCGTTGGACGGTGGTGCACAGCGTGGCGCGATCGGTGTCGAGGCGGCGCGTGCCGAGCAGGTCTCTCTGGCCGAGACGGTCGCGGCCGTCGGCACGCTTCGTGCCGCCGAGTCGGTCGTCCTCAAGCCCGAGGTTGCCGGGCGCATCCAGGCGATCCACTTCGAAGGCGGCGCGCGGGTCCGCAAGGGCGAGCTGCTCGTCGCGCTCGATGCGTCGATCGTCGCCGCCGAGGTCCAGCAGACGCGTGCCGAGCTCGCGCTGGCCCGTGCGAACCACCAGCGTTCGGTCGACCTGGCCAGGCAGAAGTTCCTCAGCGAACGGGCGCGTGACGAAGCGGCGGCGAACCTGCAGGTGCTCGAGGCGAAGCTCGAGCTCGCGAAGGCGCGACTGGCGAAGACGTCGATCCGCGCGCCTTTCGCCGGCGTGCTCGGCCTGCGCAACGTCAGCCCCGGCGACTACGTGCGCGAGGGCGACGCGCTCGTCACGCTCGAGGACATCTCGCAGATGAAAGTCGACCTGCGCCTGCCCGAACGGTATCTGGGGCAGCTGCGCCGTGGCCAGCAGCTCGAGATCGAGCTCGATGCCTGGCCGGGTCGGCGCTTTCCGGCGACGCTCGAGGCGCTCGATGCGAAGGTCGACGCCGACGGACGCTCGATCGTCGCGCGCGGCAGCATGCCGAATCCCGACGGCCTTCTGCGCACAGGCATGTTCGCGAAGATCGCGCTCACGCTCGGACAGCGCGAGCAGGCGGTGATGATCCCCGAAGAGGCGGTGTTCGCCGTGGGGGCCGACCAGTACGTGTTCCGGATCGAGCAGGGCCGCGCCGAGCGCGTGCGCGTTCGCACCGGATTGCGGCGCGACGGAAACGTCGAGATCGTCGAAGGCATCCGCGTCGGCGAGCAGGTCGTCACCGCCGGCCAGCTGAAGCTCGCCCCCGAGGGCAGCGAGGTGCGCATCGTCGAGCCGCCGCGCTCGGGCGGCTAGCGAATGCGCATCTCCGACGTCTGCATCCGGCGGCCCGTCTTCGCCACGGTGCTGTCGCTGATCATCCTGCTGCTCGGACTCGTCTCGTATTCGCGGCTGCAGGTGCGCGAGTACCCGAAGATCGACGAGCCGACCGTCACCGTGTCGACGAGCTATCTCGGTGCTTCGGCGGACATCGTCGAGTCGCAGGTCACCAGGCCGCTCGAGGACTCGATCGCCGGCATCGAGGGCGTCGACGTGCTCACGTCGATCTCGCGGCCCGAGCGCAGCCAGATCACCGTGCGCTTTCGCCTCGAGCGCGACCCCGACGGCGCCGCCGCCGACGTGCGCGACCGGGTGGCGCGCGTGCGATCGAAGCTGCCCGACACGATCGACGAGCCGGTGATCGCGAAGGTGGAGGCCGACGCGAACCCGATCATCTGGCTGGCGTTCTCGAGCGTGTCCCTGTCGCCGCTCGAGGTCTCCGATATCGCGAACCGCCTCGTCAAGCCGCGCCTGCAGACGCTGCCGGGCGCGGCCGACGTGCGCATCTTCGGCGAGCGCAAGTTCGCGATGCGCGTCTGGCTCGATCCCGATCGCCTGGCCGGCTTTTCGCTCACGCCGGGCGATGTCGAGAGCGCGCTGCGCCGGCAGAACGTCGAGCTGCCATCGGGGCGCATCGAGAGCCGGCAGCGCGAGTTCACCGTCGTCTCGCAATCGGATCTGCAGCGCGTTCAGGAGTTCGAGGACGTCGTCGTGCGCAGCGTGAACGGCTACGCCGTGCGCATCCGCGACATCGGCCGCGTGACGCTCGCGCCGCAGGACGAACGCAGCATCGTGCGCTTCAACGGGCGCGACGCGATCTCGCTCGGGCTGATCAAGCAGGCCACGGCCAACCCGCTGACGCTCGCGCAGGCGCTGAAGGAGGAGCTGCCGAAGCTGCGCGCCGAGCTACCCGAGGGGCTGAGCGTCGAGATCGCCAACGACAACACGCTGTTCATCGAGCGCTCGATCGAGTCGGTGTATGTGACGATCCTCGAGGCGATCGTGCTCGTCGCGGCGGTGATCTTCCTGTTCCTCGGCACGGTGCGCGCGAGCTTCATTCCGCTCGTCACGATCCCGGTCTGCCTGATCGGCGTCAGCACACTGATGCTCGCCGCCGGCTTCTCGATCAACACGCTGACGCTGCTCGCGCTGGTGCTGGCGATCGGGCTGGTCGTCGACGACTCGATCGTGGTGCTCGAGAACGTCTACCGGCACATCGAGGAAGGAATGGAGCCGGTGCAGGCGTCGTTCCGCGGCGCGAGCGAGGTCGGCTTCGCGGTGGTGGCGATGACGCTGACGCTCGCCGCGGTGTATGCGCCGGTCGCGTTCACCACCGGGCGCACGGGGCGTCTGTTCATCGAGTTCGCGCTCACGCTCGCGGGCGCCGTGCTCGTCTCCGGCTTCCTTGCGCTCACGCTGACGCCGATGCTCTGTTCGCGGAT
Source organism: uncultured Limnobacter sp. (assembly GCA_964538505.1). Lineage (GTDB taxonomy): Bacteria > Pseudomonadota > Gammaproteobacteria > Burkholderiales > Burkholderiaceae_E > Zeimonas. The sequence goes on from CAZIDY010000001.1 coordinate 313,149, forward strand.
GCTGCGACACGACCCGAGCCCGGGGCGGCTGCTGCGCGCGATCGACCACGTGCTCGGCGCACTCGCCCGCGGCTACGAGCGCGCGTTGCGCGCGACGCTGCGCGTGCGCTGGCTGGTCGTGTTGCTCGGCGTGATGGTGGCCGGCGCGAGCGTCTGGCTGTTCCAGACGACGAAACGCGAACTCGCGCCGGTCGAAGACCGAGCGACGATCGTCGCGCTCTTCAACGGGCCCGACGGCGCGTCGATCGATTACACCGATCGCTACGCACGACGCATCGAGACGGCGTCGCTGTCGATCCGCGAGGCCGATCGCGTCTTCGTCGTGTCGGGCAGCCCCACGGTGACGCAGGGAATCGCGTTCATGCGCGTCGTCGACTGGGCCGAGCGCGACCGCAAGGTCCTCGAGATCCTCGACGAATTCCAGCCGCAGTTGCGCGAGATTCCCGGCGTGCAGGCATTCGCCGTGGCGCCGGCCTCGCTCGGCCAGTCGCCGCGCGAACGCCCGCTCAACGTCGTCGTGCTCAGCTCCGATTCATACGAGGCGATCGAGGCGACGCTCGAGCCGATGATGCGCGCGCTTCACAACGACCCGCGTTTCCAGGGCGTCGACACCGATCTGCGGCTGAACAAGCCCGAGCTGAAGGTGCAGATCGATCGCGATCGTGCCGCCGACGCCGGCGTCGATGTCGACGCCATCGGCCGTGCGCTGGAAACCGCGCTCGGCGGCCGGCAGGTCACGCGCTTCAAGCGACAGGGCGAGCAGTACGACGTGATCGTGCAGTTCGCCGCCGCCGACCGCAGCACGCCGCAGGACATCTCGAAGATCTTCGTGCGCGGCCGCAACGACACGATGGTTCCGCTGTCGAGTCTCGTTCGCGTGAGCGAGGGCGTCACTGCGCGCGAGCTGAACCACTTCGGGCAGCGGCGCGCGGTGACGATCACGGCGAACCTCGCGCCGGGCGCCTCGCTCGGCGAGGCGGTCGACGTCGTCGAGTCGCTCGCGCGCGAGCACCTGGGCCTGGGCTACGCGCTCGACTACAACGGCCAGACGCGCGAGTTCAAGCAGTCGTCGGCGACGCTCCTGATAACCTTCGCGCTCGCGCTGTGCTTCATCTACCTCGTGCTCGCGGCGCAGTTCGAGAGCTTCGTCGACCCGCTGATCATCATGTTCACCGTTCCGCTGTCGATCACCGGCGCGCTGGTGCTGCTGCGCTGGGGTGGCGGCACGATGAACGTCTACAGCCAGATCGGGTTGATCACGCTGGTCGGGCTGATCACCAAGCACGGGATCCTGATCGTCGAGTTCGCCAACCAGATGCGCGACCGTGGCGTCGCGCTCGTGCCGGCGACGATCGAGGCTGCGCGCCTGCGGCTGCGGCCGATCCTGATGACCACTGGGGCAATGGTGCTCGGTGCCGTCCCGCTCGCATTCGCCTCCGGCGCCGGAGCCGAGAGCCGCATGCAGATCGGCCTGATCATCGTCGGCGGAATGACCTTCGGCACCCTGCTTACGCTGTTCGTGCTGCCGACGATCTACACGCTGGTATCGCGGCCGCGTCACGTGCTGCCCGAGCAGGTCGAGCCATCCTCGGGCGGATCGGGCCTGCCGCTGGGCAGCGAGCACGGCGCGTCCGCGCGCCGCTAGTTTTCCTTTTCGCAATGAGACAGATCGTCCTGGACACGGAGACCACCGGCCTTTCGGCTGACGATGGTCATCGCATCATCGAGATCGGCTGCATCGAGATCGTCGACCGGCGGCTCACCGGCCGCTCGCTGCACCTGTACCTGAACCCGGAACGCGACATCGACGAAGGCGCGCTCGCGGTGCACGGACTCACCCGCGAGCGGCTGCAGGACGAACCGCGTTTCGCCGATGTCGCCGATCGTTTCCTCGCCTTCGTGCGCGATGCCGAGATCCTGATCCACAACGCACCCTTCGACCTCGCATTCCTCGATGCCGAGCTCGGGCGGCTGCGGCAGCCGCCGTTTCGCAGCTTCGGAACGAGCATCGTCGATACGCTGGCGATGGCGCGCGAACTGCACCCGGGGCGGCGCAACTCGCTCGATTCGCTGTGCGAGCGCTACGGCGTGTCGAACGCGCATCGCAAGCTGCACGGTGCGCTGCTCGACGCCGAACTGCTCGCCGATGTCTACCTCGCGATGACGCGTGGCCAGGACAGCCTCGAGATCGCGATCGGCGCCTCCTTCGAAGCCCTCGATGCGCTCGGCGAATCCGTGCAATGGCCTCCGGCCGGCCTCGTCGTGCTCGCGGCAAGCGACACCGAGCTGTTGGCGCACCGCGAGCTGCTTGCGTCGATCGAGGCGCAGATCCGCAAGCCTGCGCTGTGGAGCGTGCTCGACTCCGTGCTCGCCGTTCCCCCGCCGGAGACGCCGGCGAATTCGACTACACTTGTGGCCGAATGACCAAGTCCAGCATGAAAGAACATCGCCCCGCGCGATCGCGTGACCGCAAGAGCCACCTGTCGCCGGATGCCGAGCGACTGGTGTCGGCCGCGCTCGGCCTGGCGAACTCCGGCAGTCGCCTCGAAGACCGCTACTGGGAAGCGCAGCTCGCCACGCGCATCGTACGCATGCTCGACGGCGGACACGTGCAGGGTGCGCACGATGCGCTCGACCGGCTGAACCAGACCGACGGCGAAGCCTACGGTGCGCTCGTCGAGGCGGTCGAGGAAGCCGCCGAGACGGTCACGATCGAGGTCGAAGGCCAGCGCTGGGAAGCACTGCTCGTGCTTGCGCCGCTCGTCGTGTGGACGCGCTTTCGCATTCCGTCGGGGTCGATCGTCGCCGCGGCGGCCGAGACACTCGCCACGCACTGGCGCGCGCACACGCTCGCACGTTCGGTCCGGTTCCAGATGCTGCCGTACCTGTTCAGCATCGACCAGCTTCCCGACGAATATGCCGAGCTGCGCCGTCTCGCGCGGCGCATCGGACAGGCGGCGATCTCCGGCAGCACGGCGCGTGTCGATCTGAAGTCGCTGCCCGAAACCGCCGACATGCTCGCCGACACGCGCTTCCTGCTCGGCGTCGTCGCTGCGCCCGAAGGAGCACCGGTGTTTCGCTGGCAGGAGTCCGAGGCCGGCGATCATGCGGGTCGCGTTCCCTGCCTCGAAGCATGGATCGCGCAGGCGCGCCCGACGATCGAGCCGCTGCTTCCGGGCTGTGGTTTCGAATGCCTGCTGCCTGACGCCTATCACATCAACCTGCGCGAATCCGACCGGCGCGTGCGCCCGTACTCGATCCGCGCCGCGGTTCATTACCTCACGCACGCGCTCGACCTCGAGCCCTCCGACATCAAGGCTACCGTCGCCGGTTTCGGCCACGAGCGACTCGACGAATACCGGATCGGCCTGAGTATCCGCGACGAAGACGAAGTCGCGCACGGCATCGTCTGGCCCTTGCTCGGCGCGGAGTCCGACCAGGACGACCCGCCGCCGATCGAGCAGATCCGCGAAGTGCTGCGCGAGGTCGGCGTCGCCGAAGTGCGGCTGTGGCGCGACCTCAGCGAGCCCGAGTTCTGCGACGACTGCGGCGTTCCGCTGTACCCGAACGGCAAGGGCGAGATCGTTCACGCCGAGATGCCGGGGGATGTGGAGCCGGAGTCGACGCACTTTCATTGATTGGGGAGGAGAAGGGGGAAGGGAGAAGAGGAAAACCAGCGCGAGCGGGCGGCTCGTATGCGGGCCAACGTCAGAAGGCTCGAAAATCGGCACTTCTGTCCTGCGTCAGGGCTTGCATCAGCGGAAAGTGCCGGAACACGAGCATTTCGGCGCGCGATAGAAGTCGCTTCGCCGAAAAGTGCCGGAATGCGGGCATTTCGGCGAGCGATGGAATTTGCGTCGCCGAAAGCGCCGGGTAAGCGTCGGCTACGGCTCTCGCGCGCGTTCGAGCGCGCTCGTGATCCTGCGATCGAGATACGCGCCATAGAAGTCGGGCGAGTTGTAGCCGATGAGTCGTTCCGCGACCTCCTCTGCGTCGTTGGCGAGGAAGACGACGGTCGGTGCGATCCGGATACCGAAGGATTTGGCGAGCGCGGCGGGTGATGGAGCGTCCTTCGCCGAAGGCGTGACGCGCGTGGCGTCTGCCTGCATGTTCGGATTGGCTCTTGCACCCGCACCCGCATCTGCAAAAGCCCGTTCGTCGCCAATGCCGTATTCCACGACGCGCACGCCCGGGATCTCGCTTTCGAGATGCCGCAGATAGTTGCGCCGCACGACTTCGCAATACGGGCAGCCGGGGAGCGAGAAGAGCGCGACGATGACGTCGGCATCGCCCGCGGCGAGCACGGCCTGCGGTGAGCGCGTGCCGTCGAGCGCGGGGGTTGCCGCGGCTGCCGGTGCGCCGAGCGCAAGTGCAACGAGCCCGAACAGCGCGGCAACGAACCGTTTCGATATCGATCGGGGCACTCCGGCTTCCCTGATGCTTGACTGCATGACTATGCGCTCATATAGTCATTCTATCAAGCCGAGGCGCCGATAGAACGAACAGAGCGCCCGGACTTCGAGGAGATGCCATGGACGCTTTGGGCCAGGTTTTCGAGGCAGTGTCGAATTATTTCGCGCTGCTGTCCGAGCCGACGCGCCTGCGCATCCTGCATTCGATCTGCCGTGACGAGAAGAGCGTCTCGCAGATCGTTGCCGAGACCGGTGCCACACAGACGAACGTCTCGCGTCATCTGAGCACGCTGTACCGGGCCGGGGCGCTGAGCCGGCGCAAGGACGGCAACTTCACCTATTACGGCGTACGGGACAGCGCGCTCGTCGAGATCTGCCGCACGGTCTGCACGCATATTGCCGCGCGCGACGACGAGCGCTCCGAAGCGCGCTCCGGGATGCGGCAGCTCGCCGAGGAATGGCCTGCGCGTTTCGAGACGACCGAGGAGTTCCGATGAACGATCGCTTCGAGCCCCGAAGCGCGCGCGGGGAGGGTGCCTCCACCCGCATGGCCGGCCGCATCCGCCCGGCGCCCGAGAACAGCCTGTCGGCCGAGGAGCTCGACCGCGCGCGTCGTGCGCGGCGCAGCTTCATGGGCAAGGCGCTCGCGATGGGTGCCGGCGCGGGAGCTGCCGCGAGGGCCGCCGCGGGCTCCACGAGCAACGGATCGACGCCGCGCGAGGCACCGGGAATCGATGGCCCCGGCGACAAGGCGATTCTCGAGATCCCGCCGCACACGACGGGGCTCGGGCAGCCGGTTGCCGCACGCGGTTACGGCGTTCCGTCGCAATGGGAGCGCAACCTGCAGCGTCGCGAAAGCCCGGGACTCACGCGCGTGTCGGCTTCGTCGGTGAGCTTCGCGCCGCTGCAGGGAATGTTCGGGATCATCACGCCGAACGGCCTGCATTTCGAGCGACATCACCAGGGCTGGTGGGACATCGATCCGAGCCTGCATCGCCTGATGGTGAACGGGCTCGTGCGCGAGGCGCGCGTCTTCACGATGGACGACCTGATGCGCCTTCCGTCGGTGTCACGCATCCACTTCATCGAGTGCGGTGCGAACACCGGGATGGAGTGGAGCAACACGGCGGTGCCCACCGTGCAGTACACGCACGGGATGCTGTCGTGTGCCGAGTTCACCGGCGTGCCGCTTGCAACGTTGCTCGACCTGTGCGGCTTCGACCGCCGGCAGGGCAAGTACGTGCTGGCCGAAGGCGCCGACGGCTCGTCGATGACGCGCACGATCCCGATCGAGCGCGCGCTCGACGACGTGCTCGTCGCCTGGGGAATGAACGGCGAGATGCTGCGCCCGGAGAACGGCTATCCGCTGCGGCTCGTCGTTCCCGGCGTGCAGGGTGTGTCGTGGGTCAAGTACCTGCGGCGCATCGAGGTCGGCGACCAGCCCTGGTACACGAAGGACGAGACCGTCCACTACGTCGACCTGATGCCCGACGGCCAGCACCGCCAGTTCACGTCGATCCAGGAAGTGAAGTCGGTCATCACGACGCCTTCTGGCGGACAGATGCTGCTCGACAAGGGCTACTACAACGTCAGCGGACTCGCGTGGTCGGGACGCGGACGGATCAAGCGGGTCGACGTCTCCTTCGATGGCGGGCGCAACTGGCGTACCGCGCAGCTGGGCGGTCTCGTCCTGCCGAAGGCGCTCACGCGCTTCTCGATCGACTGGGTCTGGGACGGCTCGCCCGCCGTGCTGCAGAGCCGCGCGATCGACGAAACCGGACACGTGCAGCCGAAGATCAACGAGCTGCGCGCGGTCCGCGGGACGCGCTCGATCTATCACAACAACGCGATCCAGTCGTGGCGAGTCGCCGACTCGGGTGAGGTGTTCAATGTCCAGGTCTGGTGAGCGTCGGGTGCGCATGCCGATGCGTGCGTCGATCGCGGCCGGCCTTGCCGTCGCGGCATTCGGGTTTGCCATGCCGATGAGCGCGGTCGCGGCGTCACCCGCGGAGACGCAGCGTGCGAACGCGGATCGCGACACGAAGCTCGACACGAAACCCGAGGCGAAGACCGTCGCTCGAAGCAGCGCGAAGGCCGACGCTGGTACCGCGGCGAACCCCCGGCCGTGGGCGGCGATCGGTCGTCCGGCCACGCGCTCGGAGATCCAGGCGTGGGACATCGACGTGCGGGCCGACTTCAAGGGGCTGCCCCCCGGTTCGGGCTCGGTCGCCGACGGCGAGCTGGTCTGGGAGGCGCAGTGCGCGTCGTGTCACGGCACCTTCGGCGAATCGAACGAGGTATTCACTCCGATCGTCGGCGGCACGTCGAAGGAGGACATCGAGAGCGGCCACGTCGCGAACCTGAAGCGACCCGACTTCCCGCAGCGAAGCACGATGATGAAGCTCTCGCAGGTGTCGACGCTGTGGGACTACATCCGGCGCGCGATGCCGTGGAATGCTCCGAAGTCGTTGTCCACCGAGGAAGTCTATGCGGTCACCGCCTACATCCTGAACCTCGCCGATGTGGTGCCCGCCGATTTCGTTCTGTCGGATCGGAATATCGTGGCCGTGCAGCAGCGCTTGCCCAATCGTAACGGGATGTCGTTCCACGAGCCCATGTGGCGCGTCGACGGCAAGCCCGACGTGCAGGGCGACGCCTGCATGCGGGATTGCCCCACCGACGCGGCACGCCGGGCCGCGGTCGGCCTGCCCGAGCACGCGCGCGATGCACACGGCAACCTGATGGCGCAGAATCGCGTCGTGGGTCCCGTGCGGGGGGCCGACACGACGAGCCCGCCGCGCAGCGGGCTCGACGGCGCCGAAGTCGTCGCGATGGCGCAGGCGATGATGCTCGAGACGGTGCCGCAGCAGCGCAGGCCCGCCGATCTCGCGCGCGAGGCGAACTGCATGGCCTGCCATGCGGTCGCAACCCGGATGGTCGGTCCTTCCTTCGACGATGTCGGCGAGCGGTACCGCAGTCGTCCGGGGGCGGCCGAGCTGCTCGTCGGCCGCGTGAAGAACGGCACGAGCGGCGTCTGGGGCGACGTCCCGATGCCGGGCAATGCGGCGATTGCCGACGACGACATACGGGTTATCGTGAACTGGATCCTCGAGGATCGCAGATGAAGAATCGATCTATCTTTGACGCAACTCCGATTCGCTCCGGCAATCGGCCAACGAAGGAGACTGTTTTCATGAACGTATCCAGACGCACGACGCTGCAGGTCGCGGGCAGCGCGGGCCTGTACGGTGCGCTGCTGTCGCTGGGGCTGCTTCGTCCCGGCACCGCGGCGGCCGAGGCTTTCGACGCGAAGGCTTTCCAGGTAGCCGGTGTCTCCGACACGCTCAAGGCGCTCGGCGCGGCTGGCGCGACCGAGTCGAAGGACGTCGTGATCGTCTCGCCCGACATTGCCGAGAACGGTGCCGTCGTGCCGGTGGCGGTCCGCAGCAACCTGCCGAATACCGAGTCGATCGCGCTGCTCGTGGAGAAGAACCCGAATGCGCTCGCGGGTGCATACGACATCCTCGAGGGCACGCAGCCCGAGGTCAGCATGCGCATCAAGATGGGGCAGAGCTCCGACGTCGTCGCGCTGGTGAAGGCCGACGGCAAGTACTACACGGCGAAGAAGGAAATCAAGGTCACGCTCGGCGGCTGCGGCGGCTGACGCGTCGTTTCCTTCGCATCGAGCCCTTCCCGAATCCGACAGGAGACCCTGCGACATGGCAGACCCGATGAAGATCCGCGCGACCGCCAAGGATGGCGTCGCCGACGTGCGCGTGCTGATGGCGCACGAAATGGAAACCGGACAGCGCAAGGACGCTGCCGGCCAGGTGATTCCCGCCTGGCACATCACCGAAGTGACCGCGACGCTGAACGGCAAGCCCGTGCTGCGCGCGCACTGGGGACCGGCGATCTCGAAGAACCCCTACCTGCAGTTCAAGGTGAACGACGCCAAGCCCGGCGACAAGATCGCGATCACCTGGGTGGACAACAAGGGCGACAAGCGGACTGACGAAGCCACGGTGAGCTGAAGCCGCGGGCGGTGCAGCGCGGTGGACCAATTCAACTAGAGGAGACATTCATGCGAATGGCATCGCTGTGCATCGCAGCGTCGGCGCTTGCCGCAGCGGCGGTCGCGTACGCGCAGACCGACACGCAGGCGGAGATCGAGCGCTACCGCGACATGCTGCAGGACGGCAACCCCGCCGAGCTGATGGTGATGCGCGGCGAGGAGCTGTGGAAGACGCGGCGCGGACCGAAGAACGCAAGCCTCGAGGCCTGCGACCTCGGCAAGGGGCCGGGGGTGCTGAAGGGCGCGTATGTCGAGCTGCCCCGCTATTTCGCCGATACCGACCAGGTGATGGACGCCGAGGCGCGTCTCGTGCACTGCCAGGTCACGCTGCAGGGCCTCGACCGCGCCGAGCTGACGAAGAAGCCGTTCTCGAGCAGAGGCCAGCGCGCAACCGACAACGAGGTGCTCGTCGCCTACGTCGTCGAGCAGTCGCGCGGCATGCCGGTGGCGGTTCCGCAGAGCCATCCGAAGGAGATCGCTTCCTTCGAGCGCGGCAAGAAGATCTTCTTCTATCGCGGTGGCCCGTACGACTTCTCGTGCGCGTCGTGCCATGGAGACGACAACCTGCGCATCCGCCTGCAGGATCTCCCCAACCTGCTCAAGCCCGAGCCGGCGAAGCGCGCGTTCACGACCTGGCCCGCGTATCGGGTCTCGCAGGGCGCGGTGCGCACGATGCAGTGGCGGCTCAACGACTGCTTCCGCCAGCAGCGCTTCCCCGAGCTCGTCTTCATCTCGCCCGCCTCGATCGACGTGATCACCTTCCTGGGCGTGAACGCGAAGGGCGGCAAGATGGATTCGCCGGCGATCAAACGATAAGACAGAGGAGACGAGATGCCAGGCAAACTTGGATTCGCGCGACGCAGCGTCGTCGTGCTGGCGGCGGTCGTCGTCGCAGCGGGCTGCGCGTCGATGGTCGGTTCGCAGCCGGCCTCGGATGCGGAAGTCAAGCAGGAGCTGATGACCTCGTTCCGCGAGAAGGGAATCGCCAAGCTCGATCGCCTCGAGCAGAGCGAGCTGCAGCGCGCGTGCAGCGAGTACGCGACCCGGCCGTTGCCGGCAGACCTGCGTGCGCGCCTCGAGGCCGACGCGAAGAAGACCGTGCGCTTCCCCGCCGACGGCAAGTTCCTCGGCGACTGGAAGGCGGGCGAGAAGATCGCGCAGAGCGGCCGTGGGCTGCAGTACACCGACAACGAGAAGACGGTGGCCGGCGGCAACTGCTACGCCTGCCACCAGCTGTCGAAGGCGGAGATCGCCTACGGCACGATCGGCCCGAGCCTGCACAACTACGGCAAGCTGCGCGGCAATTCGAAGGAGATCCTCGAGTACACGTGGACGCGGCTGTGGAACGGCCACGCGTTCGCCGCCTGCAACAACATGCCGCGATTCGGCGACGCCGGCATCCTCACCGAGGCGCAGCTGAAGGACGTGATGGCGCTGCTGCTCGATCCCGCGTCTCCGGTCAACCAGTGACGGGCGGGACGATGCGAAGCGGAGTGCCCGGCCTGCGTTGCCGGCGCGGCCAGCGGCGATGATCGATCGTCGCGAGTTCCTGCGACTGCTCGCGGCCGCGTCGGCCGCGGGCCTGTCGCTGCCTGCCGGAGCGGCGTCGCCGGGCTCGGCGCGTGCCGAGTCGTTCTACGACATCGCCTCCTTCGGCAACGTGAGCCTGCTGCACTTCACCGACTGCCACGCGCAGCTGATGCCGGTGCATTTTCGCGAGCCGAGCGTGAACCTCGGCGTCGGCGACGCGGTCGGCCGCCCGCCGCATCTCGTCGGCGAGGCGTTGCTGAAGCACTTCGGCATCGCGCCCGGCACGCGCGAGGCGCACGCCTTCACGTACCTCGACTTCGAGGACGCCGCGCGCACCTACGGCAAGGTCGGCGGCTTCGCGCACCTGGCCACGCTCGTCGAGCGGCTGCGCGCATCGCGCCCCGGAGCGCTGCTGCTCGACGGCGGCGATACCTGGCAGGGCTCGGCCACCGCGTTGTGGTCGAAGGGCCAGGACATGGTCGACGCGTGCAAGCTGCTCGGCGTCGACGTGATGACGGCGCACTGGGAGTTCACCTACGGCGCCGATCGGGTCGAGGAGATCATCGCGCGCGACCTGAAAGGCCACATCGACTTCGTCGCGCAGAACGTGAAGACGACCGATTTCGAGGATCCGGTCTTTCCGTCGCACGCGCTGCGCACGATCAACGGCGTGCCGGTCGCGATCATCGGGCAGGCGTTCCCGTATACGCCGATCGCCAACCCGCGCCATTTCGTCGAGCAGTGGAGCTTCGGCATCCAGGACGAACGGTTGCAGCAGATCGTCGACGAAGTGCGCGGCAAGGGTGCGCAGGTCGTCGTACTGCTGTCGCACAATGGCATGGACGTCGACCTGCAGCTCGCCTCGCGCGTCACCGGGCTCGACGCGATCCTCGGCGGCCACACGCACGACGGGGTTCCGCAGCCGGTGCAGGTGCGCAACGCGAAGGGCACGACGCTCGTCACCAACGCCGGATCGAACGGCAAGTTCCTCGCGCTGCTCGACTTCGACGTGAAGGCGGGCAGGGTGGCCGACTTCCGCTATCGGCTGCTGCCGGTGTTCTCGAACCTGCTGCCGGCCAACGCGCAGATGCAGGCGTTGATCGACGGCGTGCGTGCGCCGCATCGTGCGAAGCTCGAGGAGAAGCTCGCGGTCACCGAAGGGCTGCTGTACCGGCGCGGCAACTTCAACGGTACCTTCGACCAGTTGATCCTCGATGCGCTGCTCGACGAGAAGGACGCGCAGATCGCCTTCTCGCCGGGTTTCCGCTGGGGCACCTCGCTGCTGCCGGGCGAGGCGATCACGCGCGAGCGCCTGATGGACCAGACGGCGATCACCTATCCGCATACGACGGTAACCGAGATGTCGGGAGAGATGATCAAGACGATCCTCGAGGACGTCGCCGACAATCTGTTCAACCCCGATCCGTACTACCAGCAGGGCGGAGACATGGTGCGCGTCGGCGGAATGACCTACGCGTGCACGCCGGGTGCGGCTGCCGGCTCGCGCATCTCCGACATGCGGTTGAACGGCGAGCCCGTCGAAGCTTCGCGCAGCTATCGCGTCGCGGGCTGGGCGCCGGTGGCCGAGGGTGCGAGCGGCGAGCCGGTGTGGGAGGTCGTCGAGCGCTGGCTGAAGGCGAAGGGCACGGTCACGCCGCGTCGCGTGAACGAGCCACGCCTGATCGGCGTCGGCGACAACCCCGGGATGGCCTGAACGATGCATGCGCGGCGTCGCCTGTTTACCGCGATGGGCGCCGCCTGGGCCGCTGGGGTGCTGCCGGGCACAGGCCGTGCGGCGTCCCCGCCGCAGCCCGCAACGCCGGCGATCGGCACGCAGATGGTGCTGCCGTCGGTGCGCCTGCTCGACGGCCGGGAAATCGCGCCCACGTACTGGCAAGGCAAGGTACTCGTCGTCGAGACCTGGGCCAGCTGGTGCCCGTTCTGCGCGCGGCAGAACCCGGAGATCGACCGGCTGCACCGCGCGCATGTCGCATCGGGGCTCGAGGTGCTCGGCCTGTCGATCGATCGCAGGCCCGAGGACGCCGTGCGCTACATGCGCGAGCGCGGTTTCGCATTCCACGCGGCGATGCTCGACGCGAAATGGCAGGCGGTGCTGGGCCGCCCGAAAGGCTTGCCGGTGTTATGGGTCGTCGGCCGTAGCGGTCGCCTCGAGCAGCTCGAGATCGGCGAGATGTTTCCCGAGGACGTTGCCGATCTCGCGCGCTGGCTGAAGGACGGAACGCAGGGATGAACAGAGTCTTCTCGATTCGCATTTTCGGTGCGACGCTCGTCGCCGCCGGTCTTTTCGCCTCGCTCGCACCCTTCGACGCGCGGGCAGCCGAGGCGACGTTCAGCACGCGCTCGCTCGTTGCGGAGCTGGCGAACAAGGCGGCGATGGCGGCGCTCGAGGCCTGCCGCAAGGAAGGCTTCCAGGTCGGCGTCGCCGTCACCGATCGCAGCGGAATTTTGCAGGCCTTCGTGCGCGACCGCTTCGCGGGAGCGCACACCGTCGAGGTTGCGACGAACAAGGCGTGGACCGCCGCGTCGTTCCGGATGACGACCTCGATGCTCGCCGAGGAGACGCAGGCCGGCAAAACGATGAGCGGCCTGCGCGCGGCCTCGCGGATGATGCCGATCGGCGGCGGCGTGCCGATCGAGGCGGGCGGATCGACGATCGCGGCGATCGGCGTCTCGGGTGCGCCGGGCGGCGATGCCGACGAGCGCTGCGCGCGGGCGGGCATCGAGGCGATCGAGATGGATATCGAGCTGCAGTGAGCGGGCATCGCGCGCAGATCGCGTCCCGGGGGGCGTCCCGGGGGGCGTCCCGGGTGGCGTTTCTCGTCGCTGCGTTCGCGGCGCTCTGTATCGTCCTCGCTTCGCCGCAGTCGGCCGGCGCGCGCGAGCCCGCCGCCGTCACCGTCGACGTCGAGCCGAAACAGGTCAGCGAGCGCGTCTGGTACGTGCAGGGCGACAGCGGCATGGTGTCGCTGCAGAACCAGGGCTTCAACTCGAACGCGGGCTTCGTGGTCACCGACGATGGCGTCGTCGTCTTCGATGCGCTCGGTACGCCGGCACTCGGTGCGGTGCTGCTCGAGCGCATCCGGGCGATCACGAAGCAGCCGGTGCGCCGCGTCGTGCTCAGTCACTATCACTCGGATCATTTCTACGGCGTGCAGGCGCTGAAGGAAGCGGGTGCCGAGATCTGGGCGCATCGTTCGGTGCGCGACTATCTCGCCACCGACGCACCTGCACTGCGCCTGGCCGAGAGGCGCGAATCGCTGGCACCGTGGGTGACCGACGAAGCGCGCATCGTCGCGCCCGATCACTACGTCGACGGCGAAACCGTCTTTCGCCTGGGCGGCGTCACTTTCCGCCTGCTGCCGGCCGGCCCGGCGCACACCGATGAAGACCTGATGATGCTCGTCGAGGAGGAGGGCGTGCTCTTCGCGGGCGACCTGATCTTCGCCGGCCGCGTTCCCTTCGTCGGCGACGCCGACCCGCGCGCCTGGTTGGCTGCGCTCGAGAAGCTCGCGGCGCATCGTCCGCGGGTCGTCGTCACCGGACACGGCCCGGTTTCGAAAGACGCGCTGGCCGATCTCGCGCTCACGCGCGACTATCTGCTGTTCCTGCGCGCCGGGATGGGCGAGGCAGTCGACGAGCTGCTCGACTTCGAGGAAGCCTACGCACGCATCGACTGGTCGCGCTTCTCGTCGCTGCCCGCCTTCGACGACGCGAACCGACGCAACGCGTACAACGTCTTCCTGCAGATGCAGCGCGAGGCGCTCGGCGTCGACTGATCGCGGATACGACAGCGACCCGGTTCGCCGTTTCCCTGCTCGCCGAGGCACCCGCCGTGCTTGCCGCACAATCGCGCGATGCCGTTTTTCCGTCGCTTCTCCTGCATCGCGTTTGTCGGTGTCGCCTGTGCTCCGATCGCGGCGGGCGCGCAGACCGCGATCGAACAGACGGCGATCGAACACACAGCGGTCGAACAGTGCCTGCTCACCGCGCTACGGCGGGCGCCCGACGACGCCACCGTCGATTCGGTGCGCCGGCAGTGCGAGGCTCTTCCGCAAGCCGCTTCGCCGAAAAAAACACCCGGTGCGAGCGAAGTCGCTGTCGTGCCCTCGCAGGTGCCCTCGCAGCCTGCCTCTCCCGTGGCGCGTCGCCTGGCGCTCGAGGGCCGGGCGGGGCGTTTCGCGCTGCTGCCGCATCGGCCGAATTACATCGATCCGCTCTCGCATGCCTTCGACGCGCCGGCTACCTCTCCCACCGACGCGCGCGTGCAGCGCAACGAGGTCAAGTTCCAGATCAGCTTCAAGTTCGCTCTGTCGCCGCCGCTGTTCGACGAGCGCGCGGCGCTGTTCTTCGCCTACACGGGCCAGTCCTGGTGGCAGGCCTACAACCGCGACCGCTCGAGCCCGTTCCGCGAGTACAGCCACGAACCGGAGCTGTTCGCTTCGTGGAAGCCGCAACGACGCGTGCTCGGCTGGGACTGGCAGTTGGCGAGCGCGGGCTTCGTGCATCAGTCGAACGGACGCTCCGGCGAGAGCTCGCGCAGCTGGAACCGACTCTTCGCGGATTTCCGCTTCGATCGTCCGGACGGCTGGTGGCTGGGCCTGCGTCCATGGTGGCGCATCCCCGAGAGCAGCAAGCCGTTCCCGGGTTCGCCCGAGGGGGACGACAACCCCGACATCGAACGCTTCGTCGGCGACGGTGAGCTGAAGCTCGGCTACGTCGGCGACGTGCACAACTTCACGCTCACGATGCGGCGCAGCCTCGCGCGCTCGGGCAAGGGCGCCGTGCAGCTCGACTGGAGCCGGCCGACCGGCTTCAGCCCCGATCTGCGCTGGCACATCCAGTACTTCGACGGCTACGGCGAGTCGATGCTCGACTACCAGACCCGCGTGCGTCGCCTCGGCTTCGGCGTGATGCTCAACGACTGGTACTGAGGAGCCCGGCCGCCTGGCTCTTTTGCTTCCGGGCGCACCTCGGCTCGCCCGGCTCGAGCACTTTCCGCCACGTGGTAACGTTCGCCCTTCGCAGCGAAGCGATTCGGACGGAAGGTCGAGACGTGAGCAATCCTCTTGTGACACGGGCAACCGGGCTATTCCGCGAAGCGGCCGGGCAGGGTCGCGACAGCCTCGAGGGCGAGCGCCTGAACGGGCTGCTCGCCGAACTCGGCCTCGTACTCGACGCCGATGGGAGTGCCGGCGGTGCCGGGATGCGGATCACGCTGAACAGCACCCGCGAATTCGGCATGGTGATCGGCGCCGGCTTTGGTGGGCTGGAGGCAGAGCTCGACGAAGGCCAGTTCGGGCGCGACCGTGCGTCGGTCTACGCCGCCGCAGAACTTACCGACGCACCGGATTTCCTGCGACTGTTCCAGCGCACGCTGGCCTGGCAGAAGATCGCCGCCGTGGCGCGGCGTGAAGACCGCGCTGCGCCCGAGAAAGGCGTCGAGGAATGCTTCGCCCGATTTTTGGCGCTCGCACAGGCCTTCGCGCCAGGGCGGCCCGATGCCGACTTCGTGTTGCAGGCGCTCGAGGTCGATTGCGTCGAGTCCGGATCCCGACTCCTCGTGCGCGGCGCCCGGTGCAGCTTCTCCGCGCCGCAGCCCGGGCGGCTGCCGCGACCGATCGCCAAGATCGACAAGCTGATCCACCCCGAGCGCATCGGCATCATCGGCGTCTCGGGCAGCGGCATGAACTTCGGCCGCATCATCCTGCGCAACCTGATCGGCTCGGGATACTCGAAGGAGCAGCTGCTGGTCCTGAAACCCGGCGAGACGGAGATCGACGGCGTGCGCTGCGTCGAGGGTCTTGCCGCGATTGACGGCAAGCTCGACCTGCTCATCGTCGCCGTCGCGGCGAGCGCGGTCTACGCGCTCGTCGACGAGATCATCGATACCGGCTCGGTCGAGGCGGTGATGCTGATCCCGGGCAGCATGGGCGAGACGAAGAAAAGCCGGGAGCCGGCGGCGGCGCTGGCGGCACGGATCAACGCCGCGCACGGCAAGCCCGACGGCGGCCCGATCTTCCTCGGCGCAAACTGCCTGGGCGTGGTGTCGCATCCGGGTCGCTACGATTCCTGGTTCATACCGCTCGAGCGGCTGCCCAAGCCGCAGAAGAAGCCGGTGCGCAACTCGGTGATGCTCTCGCAGAGCGGCGCCTTCATGATCACCCGGCTGTCGCAGAATCCGTGGCTCGACCCGGCCTACATGATCGCGCTCGGCAACCAGACCGATCTCACGCACGGCGACATGCTGAGCTACTTCGCCGAGCTGCCCGAGATCGACACGCTCGGCATCTACGTCGAAGGCTTCAAGGATCTCGACGGCCTGCACTTCGCCCGGGCGGTGCGCAAGGCAGTGCTCAACGGCAAGCAGATCGTCGTCTACAAGTCAGGGCGCACCGCACCCGGCCAGGGCGGCGTCATGGGCCATACCGCGTCGATTGCCGGCGGCCTGGCGCTCTTCGAGTCGGTAGTCCGACATGCCGGCGCCATCGTCACCGAGGATCTCAACACCTTCGACGACCTCTTCTACATTGCCGGCGCGCTGCATGACAAGAAGGTGGGCGGCAACCGTCTCGGCGCGCTCAGCGGCGCCGGCTTCGAAGCGGTGGCGATGGCCGACAACATCGAGTCCGACAGTTTCTCGATGCAGATGGGCACGCTCGAGGAAGAAACGGTGAAGCGGATCGAGCAGATCCTCGTCGCCAAGAAGCTCGACCAGCTGGTCGAGGTGCGCAAC
Source organism: uncultured Limnobacter sp. (assembly GCA_964538505.1). Lineage (GTDB taxonomy): Bacteria > Pseudomonadota > Gammaproteobacteria > Burkholderiales > Burkholderiaceae_E > Zeimonas. The sequence goes on from CAZIDY010000001.1 coordinate 329,917, forward strand.
CCGCTCGACATCAATCCCGGAGCCGACGACGAAGCGCATCTCGAGATCTCGGAAGCTTTCCTGCAGGAACCGGACATCGACGCAGTCATCGTCGGCCTCGACCCGACCGCGCCGTCGGTGCGCGCGCTCGAGCAGAGCAAGCTGCGTCCTGGTTACGACCTGAGCGATCCGAAGAGCACGGTCCACCTGATGCCGCCGCTGGCCGCGCGCTACGACAAACCGCTGATCGGCATTCTCGACGGCGGCAAGCTCTACGATGCGATGGCGGCCGGCCTGATGGACCAGGGCGTGTGCTGCTTTCGCAACTGCACGCGCGGCACGAAGGCGTTGGTGCGCTACTTCGAGGCGCGCCACAACGCCGATTACCTGAAGACCCGCCGACCGGGCGGGGACAACCGCTGAGGACGCACCATTGAGCGATGCACTGAAACCCGGACTGAGCGCCACCTCCCGAATCGTCGTCGACCAGGGCCGTACGATCGGCTTCATGGGCGACCAGCTGCGCGTGTATTCCACGCCCAGCCTGCTCTACGATGTCGAAGTCGCCTGTCGCGAGCTGATCCTTCCGCACGTCGGTGAAGGCAAGGACTCGGTGGGCACGCGCGTCGAGTTCGACCACGTCGGCGCGACGCTGCTCGACATGTGGGTCGAGATCACCGTGAAGGTGGCCGAAGTCAACGGCCCTGCCGTCGTCTTCGAGTTCTCGGCACGCGACGCGGTGGAGGAGGTCGCGCGCGGCAAGCACAGCCGCTTCGTCGTCGGGCTGGAGAAAACCGCGCAGAGAATGCAGGCCAAGCGCGCGAAGGCGTCCGCCGCCTGACGGGAAATCGGAAATCGGGGTCAGACCACGGTTACGTAGTAACCGTGGTCTGACCCCGATTTTCCTCGGCGGGACCGCTCAGGCGTACAACGCCTCGATCTGGTCGGCGTACGCCGACTGGATGCTCGCGCGACGCACTTTCATCGTCGCCGTGACCTCGCCGTCGTCGTGGTCGAGCTCTTTCGTGAGCAGGTGGAAGCGCCGGATGTGCGAGACCTGCGCCAATTGCTCGTTGGCACGCGCGACTTCCCCTTCGATCAGCTCGCGCACGCGCGGGTGCTCGGCGAGCGAGCGGAAGTGCGTGAACGCGATGCGCTGCGACTCGGCCCATTTCGAGACCGTGTCGAAGTCGATCTGGACAAGCGCCGAGACGAATCGCCGGCGGTCTCCGATCACGATGCACTCGCGCACATAGGGGCTCGACTTGAGCGCGTTCTCGATCTCCGACGGCGTGATGTTCTTGCCGCCGGCGGTGATCATCACGTCCTTGAGCCGGTCGATGATGCGCAGCTGCCCGTCGATTTCTTCGACGACGTCGCCGCTGTGCAGCCATCCGTCGCGGATCGTCTCGGCGGTGGCTTCGGCGTTGCGATAGTAGCCGGCGAAGACGATGTCGCCGCGCACGAGCAGCTCGCCATCCGGGCCGATGCGGTGCTCGACGCCGAGCGTCGGCTCGCCCACCGTGCCGATGCGTACCGCGTCGAGCCGCTGCCCGGTGATCATCCCGGTGGATTCGGTCAGTCCGTAGACCTCGACGAGCGGCACGCCGAGCGTGCGGAAGAAGCGGATTACCGCCGCCGGGATCGGCGCGGCGCCGGTGAGCGCAACGCGGGCGCGGCGCAGTCCGATGAAGTTCTGCAGCGAGCGGAAGACGAGCAGGTACGACACGGCGAAGAGGAGCTTCTCGCCGATGCTGCGCCGCTTCGCCGACTTCTCCGCGAAGGGCTCGCACCGGCGCATCGCCTGTTCGAAGAGCGCGCGTCTCAGGCGGCCGGTTTCCTGCATGCGGATCAGGATCGACGCGTGCAGCTTTTCCCAGATGCGCGGCACGCCGAGAAACATCGTGGGGGCGATCTCGCGCAGGTCTTCCTGCACCGTGCGGATCGATTCGCCGAAGGCGACCTGCGAGCCGACGTAGATCGGGACGAAGGTCGTCAACATCTGCTCGGCGACGTGGCACAGGGGCAGGTAGGACAGGTGCTTCGTGTCGGGGCCGAGCTCGAGCCGCTCGACGATGCCGGGAACGACGCCGCGGATGTTGCGGTAGGTGATCATCGCGCCTTTCGGCTTGCCGGTGGATCCCGACGTGTAGATCATCAGCGCGACGTCGTCGAGGCGCTGCGCGGCGAGCACCTCGTCGACCAGCCGCGGGTGCGCGGCTTCGTGCTCCGCGCCCAGCGCTTCGAGCTCGTCGAAGGCGACGAGCAGGTCCTGATGCTCGGGCGGCGTGTTGCGCAGCCCCTTGCGTTCGACGACGACGACCTTCTTCAGCCGCGGCAGCTGATCGCGCGCCTCGAGCACCTTGTCGGTCTGCTCCTGGTCCTCGCAGACGACGATCTCGACGTCGGCGTGCGCGAGCACGTAGGCGACTTCGGCGGTCGGGCTCGTCGGGTAGACGCCGACGGTGACGCCGCCGACGAGGCTCGCACCGAGCTGCGCGAGCACCCATTCGATGCGATTCTCCGACAGCACGCCGACGTGGCCGCTCTCGCCCAGACCCAGCGCGCGCAGGCCGTGGCCGACGCGTCGCGAACGTTCGAGCCAGGTGCGCCAGTCGATCGGCTTCCAGATGCCGAAGTCCTTCTGCCGGATCGCGACGGTGTCGGGCCGCGTGCGCGCCTGCTCGTGCAGCATCTGCGCGAGCGTGCGCTCCGGTAGCGGATTCGGCAGCGGGTTCACGAAAGCCATCGCTTGCGCCGCTTGTAGTGCTTGATCGCGCGGTAGCTTTGCGCCTCGCCCGCGCCGCCCATCCCGAGATAGAACTCGCGCACGTCGGGGTCGGCGGCGAGCCGGTCGGCCGTGCCGTCGATGACGATCCTGCCGTTCTCCATGATGTAGCCGTAGCTCGCGACGGCGAGCGCCACCGATGCGTTCTGCTCGACGAGCAGCATCGAGACGCGCTGCTCGGCGTTGATGCGCGCGATGATCGTGAAGATCTCCTCGACGAGCAGCGGCGACAGCCCGAGCGACGGCTCGTCGAGCAGCATCAGTGTCGGGCGTGCGATCAGCGCGCGGCCGATTGCGAGCATCTGCTGCTCGCCACCCGACAGATAGCCGGCGAGCCCGCGGCGCCGCTCGTGCAGGCGCGGGAAGTATTCGTAGACGAGGTCGAAGCGCTCGCGCGAGTTGCCGTTGCGATTGCGGCCGGCCAGCGCGTAGGTGGCCGACAGCAGGTTCTCCTCGACGCTCAGGTCCTCGAAGACGCGGCGGCCCTCCATCACGTGGAAGAGCCCGGCGCGAACGAGCTCGTGCGGACGTCGCCGCGCGGTGTCGGCGCCGTCGAAGCGAACGCTGCCGCGCGTCATCTCGCCGTCCTCGAGCGCGAGCAGGTTCGACACCGCCTTGAGCGTCGTCGACTTGCCGGCGCCGTTCGAGCCGAGCAGCGCGACGATCGCGCCGCGCGGCACGGCGAGCGACAGCCCGTGCAGTGCCTGCACCGCACGGTTGTAGATGACCTCGATGTTCTCGACCTCGAGGACGGCGTCGTTCATGTCCGTTCGAACGTGCGCTGCAGATTCACTCGTACATTCAGTCGAGGACGATCCAGTCGGAGGTGGGAATCATCTTCTGCTGCTTCACGTCGGCGCGGTAGATCCGGCCGACAGGAATCGAGTTGCCGGGAATCGAGATCGGCACGCCGATGATGCCGCCGGTGTCGAAGTCGCGGATCGAGTTCAGCGCCGCCTTCAGGTTGTCGCCCGTCATCGGCTTGCCGGCTTCGAGCGTGCGCTTCGCCGCCTCGGTGAACAGCATCGTCGTCAGGAACCCCTGCAGGTACGCGGTGCTCTGGTACTCGGGCCGCATCTGCCGGATCTTCTCGAGCATCGGCGCCTTGCCTTCGGTGTCGTAGTAGTAGCGAAACGGCATCACGCCCATGAAGCCTTCGGCCGCCTCGCCCATCTTCATGACCATCGAGTGATCCATCGTCCAGAACGTGCCCATGAAGTGACTCTTCATTCCCATCTGCCGGGCCTGGCTGATGAACTCGGGAATCGGAGCGAGCACGTAGCCGTGGAAGATCGTGTAGTCGGGCGCCGAGCGGCGCAGCTTGATCACCTCGGCCGACACGTCGACGCTGCCCGGCGGCGTCATGATCTCGCCGCTGACGTTCAGCCCGAGCTTCTTCGCTGCTTCGCGGCTCTTCTCGATCGGGTCGCGGCCGAACTCGGTGTCGGAGTAGACGAAGGCCACCTTCGCGCCGGGCTTCTCCTTCGCGATGTAGCGCAGCAGGATGCCGAACATCTCGGTGTAGTCGGGGCCGACGAGGAACTGGTGCGGGTACTTCGTCGGATCGTTGATTTCGCTGGCGAAGGAGGCACCCGACATCAGGATGGAGCCCATGCGTTCGAGCTCGGGGTTGATCGTCTTCGAGAAGGCGGTCGAGTCGCCGTAGTACAGGTGCACCTCCTCCTGGCTCGTGATCTTCTTGAACGCCGCCACCGACGCGTCGACCTTGTAGCCGGTGTCCTCGGGGACGAAGCGCAGCTTGCGGCCGGCAATGCCTCCGGCGTCGTTGACGATCTTCACGTAGTCCTGGATGCCGGCGTGAATGCCGATGCCGGCGAATGCGAAGACGCCCGTCATCGGGATCGATCCGCCGATGACGATGTCCCCGGCCTGTTGCGGGAAGGCCGATTTCGGTGCGAGCGCCAGCCCGGTGGCTGCGGCGATCGCGGTGACGGCGTTGCGACGGCTTTTCGAGACGGTCATCGTGCTCCTCCTTGGAAACCCGGTTGTTCAGGTACGAAACGGATACAGGTGAAAGAAGCGCCGCACGCGGCGCCAGATCTCGGCGAGCCCGTTCGGCTCGAAGACGAGGAATCCGACGATCAGTGCGCCGAACACGATCGTGCGCACCGGCGACAGCACGAGCGTCGCGTTCGCGCCGAGCGGCAGCCAGCCGACGATCAGCTTGAGCACCTCGGGAACCATGGCCATGAAGGTCGCGCCGAGGATGGCGCCGAGGATCGTTCCCATGCCGCCGACGATGATCGCCGCGAGATAGAAGATCGACAGGATCAGCGGAAAGCTCTCCGGCGTGACGACCCGGAAGAAGTACGCCCACAGTCCGCCTGCGACGCCGGCGTAGAACGACGAGACCGCGAAGGACAGCAGCTTGTAGCGCAGCAGCGGAATGCCGAGTACCTCGGCCGAGATGTCGCGGTCGCGGATCGCGATGAACGCGCGGCCGATGCGCGTGCGGAACAGGTTCGCAGCGCCGACCACCATCGCCACCGTCAGCGGCACGATCAGCCAGTAGATGCGAAACGACGTGTCGAGCGAGATGCCGAGCAGCCGTGCCGGTGCCACCGTGATTCCTGCCGTGCCGCCGGTTACGGAATCCCAGTTCGCGAAGATGAAGTGCGCGATAAACGACGCGGCGATCGTCGCGATCGCCAGGTACAGCCCCTTGACGCGCAGCGAAGGAATGCCGACGACGAGCCCGCCCAGCATCGCGACGCCGCCGCCGGCGACGAGGTTCAGCAGTGGGGGCGTGCCCCAGCGTGCCTGCAGCACGGCAACGGTATATGCACCCATGCCCATGAACGCCGCCTGGCCGAGGCTGACGAGCCCGGTGTAGCCGGTGAGGATGTTCAGGCCGGTTGCGCTCGCCACGTGAATGCCGACCAGGCACGCGAGGTACAGCCAGTACTCGTTGGCGATGAACGGGAACGCGAGCAGCCCGGCGAAGAGCACGCCGATCCACACCCATTGCGTGGGCGAATCGATCAGCGCCTCGTCGGCGGCGTAGCCGGGACGCGCGAGGCCTATGCGCACGTCGTCGTTCTCCGCAAGAGCAGGGGGCGCATCACAGTCGCTCGATCTCGTGCGTGCCGAAGAGCCCGTACGGGCGCACCATCAGGATCAGCACGAGCAGTACGAAGACGGTGAGCACCTTGTATTCGCCGCCGAGATAGGCACCGGCCCAGGCTTCGACGAGCCCGATGAACAGGCCCCCGACCAGCGCGCCGGCGATGCTGTCGAGCCCGCCGAAGATCACGACGACGAGCACGGTGAGACCGAAGATTCCCATCGTCGACGAAATGCCGCCGATCGCGCCGACGACGATGCCGGCCACCGCCGCTATCATCCCGGCGGCGATCCACGACAGCGAGAATACCCGCGGCACGTCGATGCCCATCGAGTACGCGGCCGCCTGGTCGGAGGCGGTCGCGCGCAGCGCGACGCCGCCGCGCCAGAAGCGGAACAGCAGCAGCATCGCGACGATCAGTGCCGCGGCCACCCAGAAGCCGTAGAACACTTTCGGCGAGACGTACGCCTCGCCGAGGAAGATCGGATCGTTCGGCAGGAACTCGGGCAGCCGACGCGGGTCGGCGGTCCAGATCAGCTCGACCAGGCCGACGAGGATCGAGCCCAGCCCGACGGTGACCATGAACACCGAGATCGGCGATTCGCCGAGCATCGGCCGGATCATCGTGCGCTCGACGACGGCGCCGAGCAGCCCTCCGGCGACGATCGCAGCAATGATTGCGACCCAGATCGGCAGCGCCATGCCGGCGGCGAACGCGAAGAACACGTAGGCGCCGATCATCAGCATCTCGCCGATCGCGAGATTCACGACCCGCGTGGCCTTGTAGATCACGACGAAGGCAAGGCCGGTCAGCGCGTACAACGCGCCGGTGCCGAGGCCGGCGAGCGAGATCTCGAACAGGAACAGCCAGTCGAAGCTCACGCTGCCTGCTCCGCTGGCGCTGCACCTGCAAGGCGCGCGCGCAGCGCGTCGACGCGGCCCGAGCCGAGGTATGCGCGGATCACCTCCGGATCGTTCTGCACTTCGTCGGGCGTGCCCTGCGCGATCACCTGCCCGAAGTTCAGCACGACGACGTGGTCGGAGAGATCCATCACCATGCCCATGTCGTGCTCGACCATCAGCACGGTGACGCCCCACTCGGCGCGAAGGTCGAGGATGAAGCGGGCCATGTCCGCGGTCTCCTCGCGGTTCATTCCTGCGACCGGCTCGTCGAGCAGCACGATCTTCGGGCGCATCGCGAGCGCGCGCGCCATCTCGACGCGCTTCTGCAGGCCGTAGGGCAGCGATGCGACCGGGGCGTGCCGGATATGGTCGATCTCGAGGAAGTCGATCACGCGCTCCTCGATCTCGGCGCGCAGCTCCATCTCCTCGCGCCGCGCGCGTCCGAAATAGAGCAGTGCGTCGAAGATGTTCGTGCGCAGGTGGCAGTGCCGGCCGAGCTTGATGTTGTCGAGCACCGTCATCCCGCGAAACAGCGCGATGTTCTGGAAGCTGCGTGCGAGGCCGAGTGCCGCACGTTTCGGCGCCGGCAGCCGCGTGATGTCACGTCCTTCGAAACGGATCGTGCCGCGCGCTGGACGGTAGAAGCCCGAGATCGTGTTGAACAGCGAGGTCTTGCCGGCGCCGTTGGGCCCGATGATCGAAGTGATGCTGCCGGCCTTCACCGAAAAGCCGACGCCGCCGAGCGCCTGCACGCCGCCGAAGGCGAGCGTGAGCCCGTCGACCTCGAGCAGATTCCGCTGGGAGGAAACTGTTTCCGGAATCGTCACGCGCGAACTACGTGGTTACGTAGCCGCGCAGTCTCGATGATCGCCGGAGGTCGCGCAAGTCTTTGAGGAGGAGAAGGGGGAAGGGAGAAGGGGGAAAACATCGGGGGCCGGGAAACGAATCGGGGTCAGACCACGGTTACACGCAACCGTGGTCTGACCCCGATTCTGGGGTTTTCCCCTTCTCTTTCTTCTAGGTCTTACACTCGTTCGCCAGTTGCTTGCCGTGCTTCGTGTCGAGCAGCATCGACTTGCCGGCGATGATCAGCCAGACGATTCCGGCTTTGTCGTCTTCGTAGCGCAGTGCGCCGCTTCGTGCGTGCACTGCCTTCATCCGATATTCCTTTTTGTTGAAATTCAGCACGGCGCTCTGCAGGTCGGGCGAGACCTGACGGACGTCGACGCTGCGATTGAGTTCGCAGCGATACACGCCGGCCGGGAACTTGAAGTTGTGCGGATTGAAGCTCTGCGTGGCTGCCGGTTCGGCCGCGGACGATGCGAGCGGCATCGCAGCGAGCGTCGCGGCGGCGGTGGCCAGCGACGCGAATCGGACGATCCGAGGGGCTATCCGGGAACGGGTCGAGCGCATGTTCGAAACTCCAGTGGGCTCGGCTCGGCGCCAACATCGGGCGCCCGAAGAACGTCGAGCAGTATACGCCCCGACGGATGTCGGGACGTTTCGGATGCTGCTCAATGCGTCGGACGCAGGCAACAGGGCGGCGCTTCGGAGTCGATGAACGGTAGCAAAACCGGCGCCCGGCGGCGGCCACCGCGGCGCTGCGAGCGGTGCCGCCTCGGGAGCGATCTGCGCCGGGGATCCAGGTGGACGCCGGAGAGCTCAGGTGATGTCGTGCACCGGATCCGGGACGACGAGCTTCGAGTCGCGCACGCCAGCCGGGTACAGCCGCGCGAGCACGTCGAGCGTCGCGCCCCCCAGTGCCGGCCGCAGCGCGGATGCCAGCATCGGCTCGGCGCCGTCTTCGCCGCGCAGCGACCACGCGTGCTCGAAGCGCTCGTGATGTTCCTTCAGCACCGACTTCACGAGCGCCTGCCAGTGCGTCGGGTGCTCGGAGGCGCTCCAGTCGCCCCGGCCGCGGCCGTAATGCGCAACCGCCAGATACGACAACAGCGCAGCGAGTACTGATTCGTCGAGCACCGCATCGTTCCAGGTGACCGCCGGCTCCGGTCCGCCGCGCACGAGGTTGTAGCCCCTTGCCAGGCCGAAGGCACCCATCGCGCCGAGCAGGCTGCCGCCGAGAATTCCGGCACCGAAGCTGAAGCCTCCGGTGGCGAGATCGGCCTTCAGCCCCGCCAGCGCGCCGGTGACGACGCCGCCGAGCATCGCGGCCTTGCCCTCGGGCAGCCGGCTGCTGACTTCGTAGTGCTCGGCGAGGCGTTCGATGATCTCGGCAGGCGCGCGTCCGCCGAGACCGTGCAGCGTGATCAGTCGGTCGGTGGCTGATCGCAGGTTTTCGTCCAGGCGCTGTGCGAGTGCCTTCATCGCCTGTCGCTTCGCCACAGGCATTGCGTTCTCGTTCGAGGAGTTGCGCGTGAACGCGTGCGCCGCGTCGCGCAGTCGATCGAATATCTTCGACTCCGGGATCGGCTCGCGATCGACGGCGATCTGCGCGAGCGCCTGCGCGAGAACGTCGATCGACGCGTCGAAGTCGTGGCGGCGTTGCCGCAACCATTCGTCGACCAGACGGCGACACGCGGTCTGCTTCTCGATGGGCAGCACCTCTGCGATCGCGCGCAGCAGCGTCGCTTCCTGCACCCAGCATCGGGCGAAGGCATCGAGCGGCAGCACCGAGCGAACCGGTCGCGCGCTCGCGAGGTGCCGTCGCCACTCGTCGAGCTCGGCGTCTTCCTCGGCGGTCGGTCGTGGCCGGCCGAGCTGGTTCAGCAGCACGATCACCGGTTTGCCGATCCAGTCGAGCACGCGCATCTCGTCGTCGATGTACCGGGCCTGCGCAAGCGGCTCGGAGGCGTTGACGAGGTAGAGCACGACGTCGGCCTGCTCGCGCACGTTGTGCACTGCCTGCTGGCTTGCCCACAGCGCGCGATCGCGAAAGCGGTCCCAGACCTGTCCGACGAACCAGCCGATCGGATCTCCTGCCGATTCGAGCCGACGAGCGAGCCGCGCGCTGTCGCCGAAGCCCGGCGTGTCCCACAGCGTGAGACGGTCGCCGTCGGGTGTCTCGACGAGCGTGTGCGCCTCGGCCGATTCGGTTACGTGCGCTTCGTCGCGCACGATGCCGATGTCGCGCCCGAGCAGCGTGCGCGCAAGCGTCGTCTTGCCGACGTTCGTGTGCGAGACGAGGCTCAGCGAGATCGTTCGGGCTTCGCTCATGCGGGAACGGCTTGCGCGATGCGACGGTCGAGCGCTTCGCGCAGGCGGCGGCCGGCCTCGGCGGCTTCGTCGCGTTCGAGGTCGACGAAGACGGGACGACATTCGTATGCGGCGAGCAGGCGTTTCCAGGCGCTGCGGCGTTCGTCGCGCCGGCGATTCGAGGTTGCGTCGGCGCCGCCGAAACGCGACACGAATGCCGACTCGTCGACGAGCGCGACGAAGTCGCTGCCGTCCGGACGAGCGGCGAGAACGCGCGTGACGAAGACGCCGTGCGTCTCGGCCTCGGGCGTCGCGCTCGAAGAGAACAGTGCGAGAACGACCGCCGCGTCGGGTGTAGCCGCGAATGCCGCGTCGACGTTCTCCTCGTCGCCATAGGTGATCGTTTCCTCGACGACGAGCCGCATCGTGTGCCCGAAGACGCCGGCGAGCATCGTGCCGAGCGTCAGCGTCGACTGCGGCGACGGAGCGAAGTGGCAGGGCACGACGAGCACGAGCGCTGCCTCGCCCGAATGCTCGCGTACCAGCGACGCGAAGTATCGGTCGGAGGTGGGCAGCTCGAACGAGCGGGCGAGGCGGTGCTCGAGCGTCCGGTCGTAGAGCGCGAGCAGCGTGCGCGGAAGAAGGACGACGAGCGCGATGGTGACCGCGTACAGGTGGATCCACGGCGCCGCGTTCTCGCCCGGGGTACCGGGCAGGCGCATCGCTTCGAGCCGCGCGACGTCGGGCAACGCAATGCCGGTGATCAGCGACGCAGGCATCAGGATGAAGTCGAGCACCGTGCGCAGCGCCTGCGCGTCGAGGAAGGTGCTCTCCCATCCCGCGCGGTATTCGAAAGCGAGCCCGCGCACATACAGGCCGGCCAGCGCGCCGAGTGCGAAGGCGATCGCCGAGACGTGCAGCACGCGGGCGACACGCGTGGCGGTGAGCCGGGCGCTCGCCTGCGCCCAGTCGGTGGCGAAACGGCCCACCACCGCGCTGCGCGCACGCCTGCGCCCGCTGGCGTCCTCGCGCGAACGCATCATCGCCGGCTCGCGCGCCGGAACGATCGCACGTTGAGCGGCGCGTGTGATCGCACGCGCGATGATCCCTCGATCGGCCTGTCCGCGACGACGCAGCACGGCGCGCAGTGCGATCGACACGTACGCGGCCAGGTTCCACGCCATCACCGCCAGCAACGGCGGAGCGAGGACGTTGACATGTCGCGCCGGGCCGATCGCATCGGTCGCGAGCCCGGCGAGCGCGGCGAAGGCGGGCAGCGCCCAGCCGAACCAGGGCCTCCAGTCGGTACTGCGTTGTGCGCTGCGCACCGATGGCTCGCGGGTGCCGAGCCGCTCGAGCGCGAGCTCTGCCCGTCGCGCGACGAAGCGCTCGCCGGGTGCCTGCGCGCCTTCGACCTCGGCCGCGGCGCGGCTCGCCCACGCGCGATCGTCGTCGTGCCAGTTCACGACGCCGGCGGGGGCCAGTTCGAAGGCGCGCACGAGCAGTGCGTTCCGGGCTTCGGTTTCGGTCATCGGCTTTGCCCGGTCGGATCCACCGGGCCGAAAGCTCCATCGTAGCCGGCAATGCAGCCCGGCCGGCAGGGCTGCGGCGAAGCCGCTGCCGCCCTCAAGCCTGCGCGATCCGGCTCTCGTGCGCGTCGATCGCCGCCAGCGAGACGCGGAAACAGGCGCCCCGGCCGCTGTCGGGCATCAGCGTGAGGGCGCCGCCGAGCCGGCGCATGATCTGCCAGCTGATCGCCAGCCCGAGCCCGGCGCCGACGACCGAGGTCTGCGTATGCGCCCAGCCGCGTGCGAACTTCGAGAAGATCAGCTCGCGCTCCTCGGGCCGGATGCCGGGGCCGTTGTCCTCGACGAGCATCGCGTACTGGCCATCAACGAGGCAGCTGCTCACGCGCACGTACGGCGCGTCGCTCGTGTTGTACTTGATCGCGTTCGAGATCAGGTTGATGAAGACCTGGCTCAGCCGATCGGCATTGGCGTGCACGAGCACGCCGCCCGCACGATCGCCGTCGATCAGTCGCACGCGCGTATTTGCGGCGAGCCCGTGGCACATGCGCACCGACCGATCGAGCGCCGCTTCCGGGTCGATGTGCTCGAGCGCCCACGGCGCCTCGCCGCGCTCGAGCAGGCTCAGGTCGAGCGTGCTGTCGAGCAGGCGCGTCAGGCGCACGCTCTCCTCGTGGATGATCGCGAGGAAGTGGCGCGCCTGCGTCGCGTCGAGATCGGGCGTCTCCAGCAGGATCTCCGAGAACGAACGGATCGACGTCATCGGCGTGCGCACCTCGTGGCTCACCTGGCTGAGGAAGTCGTCCTTCTGCGCGTCGAGCTGCGTCAATCGTTCGTTGGCTTCGCCGAGCTGGCTGGCCGTGATCTCGAGCTCGCGCGACTTGCGCTCGAGCCGCTCGCTGTATTCGCGGATGCGCTGTGTCTCGTCGGCGATCTGCATCAGCTCGTCGAGGCTGATCGTCTCGCCGGTGACCACCTGCGAGATCATCGCGCGCGCCGAAGCGGCGCCGACGCTGCCGGCGAGCTTGCGCTCGAGCTGCGAAATGAACGCGTCGTTGGCTTTCGTGGTGCCGGCCGGTGTCAGCCCTGGCGTGCCGGCGTCCTGGAACAGGCGTCCGGCCTCGTCGGCGCCGAGGATGCGCTGCGCGAGCAGGTTCAGGTCGTAGGTCGTTGCCGAGCGGCGGATCAGCGCCGCAGCAGCGTCGGCGGGCGTGCGAAACACGTCGACGAACAGCGTCGCCTGCAGTCGCTCGAGCGGTTTCGGGTCGCGCCATAACGAGCCGAGCACGAACAGCAGCGTGTTCAGCGACAGGCTCCAGAACAGTGAATGCACGAGCGGATCGACGCCGTCCAGACCGAGCAGCGCCTGCGGGCGCAGCAGCGCGATCCCGAACGGCCCGTGCTCGATGTCCTCGGGCGACAGCAGGAAGCCGCCGAAGCTCGGCAGGTACAGCGTGTAGGCCCACAGCAGCGATCCGGCGAGCAGCCCGGCGAAGGCTCCGGTGGCGTTGGCGTGGCGCCAGTACAGGCCGCCGAGCAGGCACGGCAGGAACTGCGCGACGCCGGCGAAGGAGATCAGCCCGATCGAAGCGAGCGCATCGGAGTTGCCGCTGAGCCGGAAATACAGGAAGCCGAGCAGCAGCATCGCGCAGATGCTCAGTCGCCGGCTGATCAGCAGGAAGCTGCGGATCTGGCCGCTCGCGCTCACCGGCACCCAGCCGAAGCGTAGTGCGACGGGCATGATCAGGTGGTTCGACACCATCGTCGACAGCGCGATGCAGGCGACGATCACCATCGACGTCGCCGACGAGAAGCCGCCGAGGAAGGAGAGCAGCGCGATCGTGTCCTGCCCGGCCCACATTGGCAGCGTGAGCACGAACATGTCGGGGTTCGATCCTTCGGGCAGCAGGCTCAGCCCGCCGATCGCGATCGGCAGCACGAACAGCGTGATCAGGAACAGGTACAGCGGAAACAGCCACGACGCCGTGCGCAGGTGCCGCTCGCTGGAGACCTCGACCACCGTCACCTGGAACTGGCGAGGCAGGCAGATGATTGCCGTGGCCGACAGGAACGTGAGCGTGATCCAGCGCGGACCGAAGACTTCGTCGGCGTGCAGCAGCTCGGGCGACGCAAGCTCGAACAGCTCGCCCGGGCTGCCGGCGACGAAGAACACGAGCAGGATGCCGACCGCGAGCAGCGCCGCGAGCTTGACGACCGCCTCGAGTGCGATCGCCGCGACGACGCCGTGATGCCTTTCGTTGGCGTCGATGTTGCGCGTGCCAAAGAGGATCGTGAATACCGCCATGCCCGTCGCGATCCAGAATCCGGTGCGGTAGTCGGGGCCGACCATCGGCACGCCGCTCAATGCCTCGGGCCCGGTGTTGGTGATCACGTGATAGCTCACGGTGACGGCCTTGAGCTGCAGCGCGATGTACGGCGTGGCGCCGACCACCGCGATCAGCGTGACCAGCGCCGCCAGGCTCGCGCTCTTGCCGTAGCGCGACGAGATCATGTCGGCGATCGACGTGATGCGCTGCGAGCGGCCGATGCGCACGAGCTTGCGCAGCAGCACCCACCAGCCGACGAAGACGAGCGTCGGCCCGATGTAGATCGTCGCGAACTCGAGGCCGTCGCGTGCGGCCGAGCCGACCGCGCCGTAGAACGTCCACGACGTGCAGTACACCGAGATCGACAGCGTGTAGACGACCGGCGACTGCAGCCAGCCGATGTGCCCCGTGCGTGCGCGCCGGTCGCCGTAGAACGCGACGGCGAACAGCAGCGCCACGTACAGCAGCGCGATGATCAGGACGAAGTTCGGCGACAGCATTCAGTGACCCGGCATCCCCGCCCGATCGGAGCGCTCGAGCGCGGTCGTCACGTCGTCGGGGTCGAGCTCGTCTTCGATATCGAGCCGGCGGGAGAACCAGAACGCCGCGACGATCAGCGCCAGCCAGATGCCGAACAGCCAGGCGACGATCAGCGGCACGCCGAGCACTCGTCCCGATGTGGTGAACAGGCCGATGAGCGGCGGCATCCAGGCGAACAGGCCGAGCAGCGGCAGCACCACGGCCGCGTCGCGCAACCGAGGCGATTGCGCGAGTGCGGGGCGGGCGGTTCGACTGCGTTCCATCGGTGCCCGGCGCGCGCGGCGCCGTGAATCGACCCCGCGCTTCAACGCGGCGCGAGTCGGCGCACTTCGTCGACGATCTCGCGATTCGAGAACGGCTTGGTCATGAAGCCGTCGACACCGATTTCCTCGGCCATCCGGCGATCCTGCGTCTGCCCTTTCGCGGTGAGGATGATGACCGGGATCGAGCGCAGTGCGGGGTCGGACTTCAGGCGCTTGAGGACCTCGAAGCCGTTGAGCTTCGGCAGCATGACGTCGAGGATCACCATGTCGGGCGGGTCGCTGTGCAGGCGTGCCATTGCCGCCTCGCCGTCGAGCACCGACGAGACCTCGTAACCGCTTCGCTGCAGCACGAAGCTCAGCGATTCGACGATGTGCGGTTCATCTTCCGCGATCAGCACCCGCGTATTCATCGATGTTTGTCCTGGTCTCAGATGCGGCGCCTGTCGGGAGAAATCCGAAGAAGTGTAGCGGGTCTGCGGCGCCGGATGAAGAACGACGCCACGGCGATGCTGCGGGTCATGCGTCGATGATCGGGTCTTCCTGCCGGTACCAGCAGTCGTGCCGTACGCACAGCCGGCAGTTCGGCCCGACCGGAATCGCGGGTGCGGTCGACGACAGGTCGATGCCTTCGCCGTATACCGTGCGATCGGCGTGCAGCGCGTCGCAGGCGAGCATCACCGATACCAGACGGCGCGGCATTCCGAAGGTCGGACGCGCCTTCTCGTCGGTGCGCGCGAGCAGCAGGAAGCGGGCGCCGTTGGGGAACTCGGCGAGCTGGCGCACGAGCTCGCCGGGCGACTGGAACGCCTGGTAGACCGGCCACAGCGGGCAGGCGCTTCCATGTCGCGGCATCAGCAGATGCGGCAGCGGGTAGCGCTTGGTGACGAAGCCGGCGGCATCGACGCGCAGGAACGCGAACGGGATCGCCGCTGCGTCGGTGCGCTGCAGCGTGACGAGCCGGTGGCAGATCTGCTCGAAGCTCGCGTCGAAGCGGCGCGCTAGTCGGTCGAGGTCGTAGCGCGTGGTGATCGCCGTCTCGAGCACCACGTCGTAGGGCATCAGGATCGCCGATGCGAGATACGACACGAGCACGCGCGTGGCGCGGCGTCTTGCCGCATCGCTCGTGAGCAGCGGTGACGCCGACACCTCGGCGGCTACCGGGCTGCCGTGGTGGAACTCCTGCGCGGCGAACTTCGCGAGCTCGAAGCGGCGCGTCGTGCGTGGCACCCCATCGGGAAGCGTGAGCGTTCGCGAGCCGGCGTCCCAGGTCGCGTAGGGATGCGCCGCTGCCGCCTCGGGCGCGTCGGTGGGGCCGACGCGCACGCGCACGTCGTGTACCTCGCCGAGGTAGCGCACGAGCTGCGCTTCGCCGCAGTCACCCTCGATCCCTGCTGCGGCACGGAAGTCGACGGCGGTCTGCTCGAGCGACGGGAAGTGATTGCCGCGCTCGAGCAGGAAGTCGTCGACCTCCTCGGCCGGCGTCACCGAGCGCGTTCCCGTGTGCGCCTCGTCGAAGTACGCCGCGAGCGCCTGCGCGACGTCCGACAGGCGCCTGCTCTCCGACGCGATGATCGAGAGGAAGCGCGAGCGTTGTGCCGGTTCGAGGTCGTCGACCGTCTCGAGGATCTCCGACGACGAGCGGATCGCCGCAACGCGGCTGAGCATCGAGTGCACGGCGTCGCCGAGAAACGGGTCGTGGTTCAGTCGATCGGACAGCGCGCGCACCGCTTCGAGTCGATCGAGCGAGGTGCGATGCAGCCGCACCAGCGCCTGCGCCCAGCTGTCGTTCTGGGTGGCGAAGCGCTCCGCGCTCGTCGTGTCGAGCTGCAGCCCCGCGAGCAGCGGCTCCATCGTGAGCGACGCGAGATCGTCGGCGAGTCGGCGCTGAGCGGCACCGTCGAGCTCGTCGATCGCCACATCGAGCGAATCGGCGATGCGCTTGAGCAGCGAGCCGCCAATGCTGCGCCGGCCGCTTTCGATCAGGTTCAGGTACGACGCCGAGATCCCGATGCGCGCGGCCAGAGCCGATTGCGTGATGCCGAGCGCGCGGCGCCGCTCGCGGATGCGGGGGCCGACGGGCGAGTACGGGGGCATCCGGTCGTTCCCTTCGTTGCGGTGCGGATTGCGCTCGGCATGTTGCGCTGCGATGAAAAAAATTCACGCACCTTGACCAAGCACACGCGAATTCTTTACAAAATCTTTGTGATTTGTCAAAGACTTGTTGTGCGGTTGACAGTGCGCGCGCATTCTTCTTGTCGTAGTTGCAAGGCGGCCGGCTCCGGTTCGCCCAACGCAGTCTCCATCACGAAAGGAGGACCGATCAAATGAGCGACACCCGAGAAAACGGCCGGCGCAAGGTCATCAAGGGCGGCGCGGCACTGGGCGCGACCGCGCTCGCCTCGCCGCTGTTCTTCACCCGCAACGCGTGGGCGCAGAACTTCCGCAACAACCCGGGCGACCGGAAGTCGATCGTGCTCGGCTTCAACGTTCCGCAGACCGGCGCGTACGCCGACGAGGGAGCCGACGAGCTGCGCGCGTACAAGCTCGCCGCCAAGGAGCTCAATGGCGAGGGCGACGGCGGCGCGATGGCGACGTTCAAGCCGTCGAAGCTCAAGGGCAACGGCATTCTCGGCAAGAAGGTCGAGTACGTCACTGGCGACACGCAGACGAAGGCCGACGCGGCGCGCGCCTCGGCCAAGCGCATGATCGAGAAGGACGGCGTGCTGATGATTTCCGGCGGCTCGTCGTCGGCGGTTGCGGTGGCCGTGCAGTCGCTCTCGCAGGAAATGGGCGTGATCTTCATGGCGGGCCTGACCCACTCGAACGACACGACGATGAAGGACCGGCGCCGCTACGGCTTCCGGCATTTCTTCAACGCATACATGTCGGGCCAGGCGCTTGCACCGGTGCTCGCCAAGGAATACGGCAAGGATCGCAAGGCGTATCACCTGACGGCCGATTACACCTGGGGCTGGACGCAGGAGGAGTCGCTGAAGGACGCGACCGAGAAGATCGGCTGGCAGACCGTCTCCGCGGTGCGCACACCGCTGGGCGCGGGCGACTTCTCGCAGTACATCACGCCGGCGGTCAATTCCGGCGCCGACGTGCTGATCCTGAACCACTACGGCAAGGACATGGTCAACTCGCTGCGCCAGGCGGTGCAGTTCGGACTGCGCGACAAGCAGGTCAACGGCAAGCAGTTCGAGATCGTCGTTCCGCTGTACTCCGAGCTGATGGTGCAGGGCGCCGGCGAAGCCGCGCAGGGCATTCTCGGTACCGCCAACTGGCACTGGGAACTGCCCGACGAAGGCACGAAGGCGTTCACCAAGGCCTACGCCAAGGAATACGGCTTCCCGCCGTCGCAGGCGGCGCAGACCTGCTACGCGCAGGCCTTGCTGTACGCGAACGCGGTCGAGACCGCCGGCACTTTCTACCCGCCGGAAGTGATCAAGGCACTCGAAGGCTTCAAGTTCGATGGCCTGGGCAACGGCCCCACCGAATACCGCAAGGGCGATCACCAGTGCTTCAAGGACGTGCTGGTCGTGAAGGGCAAGGAAAAGCCCAGCGGCAAGTGGGACATGCTCGAGATCGTTCAGGTCGTGCCGCGTGCGCAGGTCGAGTACCCGGAGGACATGGGCGGCGGCGAACTCGGCCCCTACGAGGTGGCTTCCTGAGGTCGCAGACCTGAGCACCGGCCTGCGGGCCGGAGCCCACAGACCGCCCGGTTCGGCCACGTGCCGCACCGGGCGGGTCCGAACACCAGCACGTGCGCCTCGAGCGCGCGTCGGCGCGCCGGAACGACGATGGACGCGATCCTTCTGCAACTGCTCAACGGCCTGGACAAGGGCGGCGCGTATGCGCTGATCGCTCTCGGCCTCACGCTGATCTTCGGCACGCTCGGCGTCGTGAACTTCGCGCACGGCGCGCTGTTCATGATCGGCGCGTTCTGTGCGGTGACGCTGAATCGGCTGTTCACGATCTCCCAACGGGTCAAGGACGAGAGCATCACGTTCTTCGACGCCTACAAGGAGATTCCCTATCTGGAAATCTGGCTGGGCGATTTCGGCAGGACGCTGGTCGACTACTCGGTGCCCCTGTCGATCCTGCTCGCGATACCGGTGATGTGGGTGCTCGGGGTTGCGCTCGAGCGCGGGCTGATCCGGCATTTCTATCGTCGACCGCACGCAGACCAGATCCTCGTCACCTTCGGGCTGGCGATCGTGCTGCAGGAGATCGTCAAGGCGTACTTCGGTGCAAACCCGATCCCCACGTCGGCGCCGGCCGCCTTTGCGGGCAGCGCGAACGTCGGTGCCTGGCTCGGGCTGGGCGACGGGATCGGCTACCCGTGGTGGCGGCTCATCTACTTTGCGTTCTCGCTCGTCGTCATCGGGCTGGTGTTCGCGTTCCTGCGCTTCACCACCTTCGGCATGGTGGTGCGCGCCGGGATGCGCGACCGCGAGACGGTAGGTCTGCTCGGCATCGACATCCAGCGACGCTTCACGATCGTCTTCGCGATCGCGGTGATCGTCGCCGGCGTGGCGGGGTTGATGTACACGCCGATCCTCTCGCCCGATTACCACATGGGGATGGACTTTCTCGTGCTGTCCTTCGTCGTTGTCGTCGTCGGCGGCATGGGTTCGTTGCCGGGCGCGGTGATCGCGGGCTTCCTGCTCGGCATCCTGCAGTCTTTCGCGTCGATGAACGAGGTGAAGAACCTCATTCCCGGTATCGACCAGATCATCATCTACCTGGTTGCCGTCGTGATCCTGCTCGTGCGTCCGCGCGGGCTGATGGGACGCGCCGGCGTCATGGAGACCTGAGGAGCTCCCCAGCATGAAGACCACTTCCTCCCGCGATCTCCTGCTGATCCTCGGTTTCACGATCGCCGTGCTCGCGATGCCGCTGTGGATGCAGCCGCTCGGCGGCTCCTACCCCGACCTGCTGCAGCGCTTCGCGATCTACGGGATCTTCGCGATCGGCTTCAACATCCTGTTCGGGCTCACCGGATACCTGTCCTTCGGCCATGCGGCATTCCTCGGCGTCGGCTCATACACGGCGGTCTGGAGCTTCAAGCTGCTGACGATGAACGTGATTCCGGCGGTCGTGTTCGGGATGCTTGTCGCCGGCCTGTTTGCGCTGGCGATCGGCTACCTGTGCCTGCGCCGCTCGGGGATCTACTTCGCGATCCTCACGCTCGCCTTCGCGCAGATGGGCTACAACCTCGCGTACTCGGTGCTCACGCCGATCACCAACGGCGAGACCGGCCTGCAGATCAGGCGCGGCGATCCGCGCGTGATCGACACCGCGCTGAGCGGTGAGAGCACGCTCATTCCGTCGACCGAGCTGTTCGGCATCCCGATGCAGGGCTGGTCAGGTTTCTATTTCTGCGCAGTGCTGCTGATCATCGCCTTCATCGTTGCTCTGCGCATCACGCGCTCGCCCTTCGGCACGATGCTGCGCGCGATCAAGTCGAACCAGAATCGGCTGAACTACACGGGCGTGCATTCGCGTCCGTACGCGCTCGCGGCCTTCGTGATCTCGGGCGTCTACGCGGGCCTGGCCGGTTCGCTGCTGGCGGTCACCGACCCTCTCGCCGGCGCCGAACGCATGCAGTGGACGGCCTCGGGCGAGGTGGTGCTGATGACGATTCTCGGCGGCGCCGGAACCCTGCTCGGCCCGATCCTGGGCGCAGCGATCATCAAGTACTTCGAGAACATCTTCTCTGCCTTCAATACGCAGATGCTGCACGACGCGTTCGCCTTCCTGCCCGACGGCATCGAGAACGGCGTCGTGAGCGTCGTCGGGTTGTTCGTCGGCGACGGCTGGCACCTGACGCTCGGCCTGCTGTTCATGCTGATCGTCATCTTCCTGCCGGGCGGCGTGATGGAAGGCATCCGTCGGATCGGCAATCTCTTCCGGCGCGATCGTCAGCGGCGTTCGGGACGCGGGCCTGCCGGTGCCGGACACGCGGTGCGCCACGGGCCGCATGCGCCCGCCGGCGCAGCGCACCGTACGCCGGTTCCGGGAGCGCACGTCCCCGCACATTCGGGTGCGCACATGCGCACGGCACACCCGGGCGGCCCAGGCCGGTTCGCCTCGGCCAATGCGCCGGTCGAGCGTTCCATCGAGTGAGAGGGCGCAGCGAAATGGCAATCCTGCAAGTACAGTCGGTCAACAAGAGTTTCAGCGGCCTTCGCGCGCTGCGCGACGTGAATCTCAGCGTCGAGGAAGGCACGGTGCACGCGATCATCGGCCCGAACGGCGCCGGCAAGTCGACGCTGCTGAACTGCTTCGTCGGCAGGCTCACGCCCGACACCGGCACGGTGACCTTCGACGGGAACTCGCTGATCGGGCTCGCGCCACACGAGATCAACCAGACCGGCGTCGTGCGCGTGTTCCAGACGCCGGAGATCTTCGGCGACCTGAGCCTGCTCGAGAACGTGATGATCCCCACCTTCGCGCGTCGCGACGGGGCCTTTGCGCTGCACGCGTGGTCTCGTGCCGACGCGCAGAAGAAGGTGCGCGAGAAGGCCGAGCACATCCTCCATGACGTGGGTCTTGCCGACCAGCGCGAGACGATTGCCGGCACGCTGTCGCGCGGCGACAAGCGAAGGCTCGAGCTTGCGATGTGCCTGGTGCAGGATCCGAAGCTGCTGCTGCTCGACGAGCCGACCGCAGGCATGTCGCGCGCCGACACCAACAACACGATCGACCTGCTCAAGCGTATCGGCGAGCGCAAGATCACGAAGATCATCATCGAGCACGACATGCACGTCGTGTTCTCGCTCGCGCAGCGCATCAGCGTGCTCGCGCAGGGAACCGTGATCGCGGAGGGAGACCCGCAATCGATCAAGGGCGACCCGCGCGTTCAGGAAGCGTATCTCGGAGGAGCGCACCTGTGACCGAGACGATCACTGCACCGGCCGCGCCTGCCGCCGCCGATTCGAAGCCGGCGTATTTCTCCTGCCGCGACCTGCATTCGTATTACGGCGAGAGCTACATCGTGCAGGGCGTCTCGTTCGACGTGCACGACGGCGAGATCGTTGCGCTGCTCGGACGCAACGGCGCGGGCAAGACCTCGACGCTGCGCACGATCGCGCGTCTCGATGATCCGCATCTTGCAGCGGGCGAGATCTGGCTCGACGGCCAGCCGCTGCACAGAATGAAGTCCTTCCAGGCGTCGCGCGCGGGTGTCGCGCTCGTGCCGGAAGACCGGCGGATCATCGGCGGGCTGACGGTCGAGGAGAACCTGAAGCTCGCGCAGATCGAGAAGCCCATCGGATGGCCGCTCGAGCGCCTCTACGAGCATTTTCCGCGCCTTGCCGAGCGGCGCCTGCAGGAAGCGGTGACGCTGTCGGGCGGCGAGCAGCAGATGCTCGCGATCGCACGCGCACTCGCGCGCGACGTGAAGCTGCTGCTGCTCGACGAACCCTACGAAGGGCTCGCGCCGGTGATCGTGCAGGAGATCGAGCGCATCCTGCGCGAAGTGAAGAAGCTCGGCTTCACGACGATCATCGTCGAGCAGAACGCGATCGCCGCCCTGAACCTCTCCGATCGCGCGATCATCCTCGACATGGGCGAGGTCGTCTTCGACGGTACCGCACGCGAGGTCATCGACAACGTCGAGTTGCGGCACGAGTATCTGGCCATTTAGGAAGAGAAGGGGGAAGGGGGAAGGCGGAAGGCGGATAGCAGGGTCGCGATGGCCCGCTACGAGCACCTGCCGAGCTGAAAGACCGCAAGGTCAGGATCGCCGTTGACCGGCGCGTAAACCGTGTCGAGCTCGGTAACTTCGGCGATCACAAGCCTTGCCGAGAGGGTGCGTGGGAGCTTCGTCTCGACATGGGACCGGGCTTTGCGGTGGTATCAAGCCTTCGCAGGACGCCGACATCTCGAGGGGGGCCGCCGGGTCGACCGTGAGGCCGAGACACCCGCAGAACAACCCGCCGCTCGCAAAAAGAGCGCTCCCGCTCGTGGAATCGATTCCACGAGCGGGAACGTCCGGATTACGAGTGAATGCGTCGTCGATCGGCGGTTGTTCGGCGGCGGCCCGAACAGCCGGCCGCCCGACGCCCGGCGCACCTCAGGCCGTCATCGACGCCTTCGCTTCGTCGAGCAGGGCGCCCACATCCGGGCCCATCGCGTCGTCGATCATCGGGTACATCATCGTTTCTTCTTTCTGGTTGTGCGGCGCGAGGATCTGGACGAGTTGCGCGGCCGAGCTCAGGTACTTCGCGGCGTCGCGCGCGGCGACTGCCTCGCGCATCGCGTCGAAGATCGGCTCCATCTCGCGATGCTCCTCGCGCATCGTCACCGACGGACCGGCCTCCTTCATTCCGGTGCGCTCCTCGAAGGCGGCGAAGAGCAGCCGGTCTTCGACGTCGATGTGCACGGCGATCCGGTCGAGGAACTCGGTCGCTTCGCGCTCGAGCGCGGCGAAGTCGCCGGCCTTCGCCGCCTGTTCCGCCCGCTCGAGGAAGCCGTCGATGAGCTGGTGGTCCTTCATCATGAAGTCGTTGATCGTTTCCATCTCGTTTGCTCCGCGGGCTCAGCCCCTTATGCCGATTCCTTCAGCTCGGCGCGTTTGTCGGTGACGGTGCCCCAGTGCTCCGCATCGGGAAGCGGATCTTCCTTCTGCGTGATCTCCGGCCAC
Organism: uncultured Limnobacter sp.; assembly: GCA_964538505.1. Classification (GTDB taxonomy): domain Bacteria; phylum Pseudomonadota; class Gammaproteobacteria; order Burkholderiales; family Burkholderiaceae_E; genus Zeimonas. The sequence continues at coordinate 353,134 of CAZIDY010000001.1, forward strand.
ACCTGTGCCAGCTCGGCGTTGAGCGCGACGTACGCGTGCATCGACCCCGGCACGTCTCCTTCGATGTAGATCGCCTCGACCGGACATGCGGGAACGCATGCCGCGCAGTCGATGCAGACGTCCGGATCGATGACCAGGAAGTTCGGCCCGGCGTGGAAGGCATCGACCGGGCAGGTCTCGACGCAGTCGGTGTGCCGGCAGTTGATGCAGGATTCGGTGACGACGTGTGTCATCGCGGTTTCTCCCCTCGGTTTCAGCCGGCCGTGGGCACGGCCTTCTCGGCCTCGGCCTCTGCCCTGACTTCCTCGGCGCTGATCCGGTGCGCCGGTTTCTGTCCGCGCATCGCCTCGATGGCAACCACCGGACATTCGTCGGACAGCGCGAAGGGCGTATCGGTGAGCGACATTGCCGACCAACGGCGGGTGGGCTTCTTCTCCTCGCCGCCGAGCTCGGCCGCCGTCGGCGGGATCGGCTTGCCTTCGGCATGCAGCTTCTCGACGCGACGCAGACCCAGATAGGCCGCGCCGTAGGCGCCGTTCAGCTGGCCGAGTCCGTCGGGTGCCACGTGGAAACGCTCGCCGAGCGACTTTTGCAGCGCGTCGATCATCGCGATGTTGCGCGTCATGCCGCCGGTGAGCATGTAGCCGGGTTCCAGGCCGACGCGACGCATCAGCTGGATCGCGCGTCCGCCCAGCGAGACCATCGCGCCCATCATGATGTCCTCGGCGGGGACGCCGTTGGCCAGATGGTTGATGACCTCGGATTCCGCGAACACCGCGCAGACGCTGCTGATCGGCTTGGGATCGGTCGAGCGGCTGGCGTAGGGGCCGATGTCCTCGGTCTTGAGACCGAGGTAGCGCGCCGTCTTCTCGAGGAAGGCGCCGGTGCCGGCCGCGCACTTGTCGTTCAGGCGGAAGGCCTTGACGCGACCTTCGGCGTCGACCTTGATCGCCTTGATGTCCTGTCCGCCGATGTCGAGGATCGTGCGGGTGTCGGGAAACAGCTGCGTGGATGCCTGTGCGTGCGCGGTGAGCTCGGTGACCTGCGCGTGGCGGAAGTCGACGACGTAGCGCCCGTATCCGGTCGAGCTCACATAGGTGATCTGCGAGCGGTCGAGGTTGCAGTTCTTCAGAAGGTCGTCGAAGACGGCCTGTGCGGCCACCGCGAGCTTGAAGCCCGTGCGGCGCACGGCCATGCCGACGACCTCGCGATCGCCGTTCAGGCAGATCGCTTTCGTGTAGGTGGAGCCGATGTCGATGCCGACAGCGTGAATCATGTCTTTCTCCCTCAGGCGACCGCCGGCTCGGCGGTGTGTCCGAATGCGTGGTCGCGCGCGAAAAGCGCCGCGCCGAGTGCGCCGCAGAAGTGCGCCTCGGGGCTCACGTTGAGCTTCATCCCGATCGATTCCTCGATCAGCTTGACCATCGCCTGGTTGCGGCTTACGCCGCCCGTGAAGGTCACTTCCGGGTTGATGCCGACGCGTCGGGCGAGCGAGACGCAGCGCGAGGTGATCGCCTGGTGCACGCCCATCACCACGTCTTCGGGCAGGATGCCCTTGGCGAGGTGGCTGATGATCTCCGACTCGGCGAACACGGTGCAGGTGGTCGTGATGCGCACCGGGTTCTTCGAGCGCAGCGCGAGCATGCCGAGCTCGCCCAGCGGAACCTCCAGCGCATACGAAGCCGCGCCGAAGAAGCGTCCGGTGCCGGCTGCGCACTTGTCGTTCATCGTGAAGTCGTCGACCTGCCCGTCGGCCTTCACCGAGATCGCCTTGGTGTCCTGCCCGCCGATGTCGATGACGGTGCGCGTGTTCGGAAAGAGCGAGACGGCACCGCGTGCGTGACACGTGATCTCGGTGACCTGCTCGTGGCCGAACGTGACGTTGTAGCGCCCGTAGCCGGTGCCCGCGATGCGCACGACTTTCGCTTCGTCGATGCCCGCGTTCTCGAGCGCCGCCTTGTATCCGTCTTCGGCGACGGTGATCATGCTCGTTTCCATGTCGAGCAATGCCCGCCCGACGATCTTGCCGTTCTCGTCGATGATCACGGCCTTGGTCTGGGTCGATCCGACGTCGACTCCGGCAACGTATTTCATGAGTGACTCCCGATGAGGGTGTGGGCGTTGGATTGCGTCGTGCCGGGCGCGGCGCCGCCGCGCTTCTGCAGCGACTCGAAGAACGCGTCGACGCGGTTCTTGATCTGCGCGTCGGACCAGTAGCGCGGATCGATCAGGTCTGATTCGATGTACAGGCTCGGCAGGCGCAGCCGCTCGTTCATGTAGTTGCGCGTGTCGGCCATTCCCGACGAGACGAAGCGGCAGCTCTTGATGCCGTGGAAGACGATGCCGTCGACGTCGTAGTCCTTGATCTGCTGCGCCAGGCGCTCGTGCGAGAAGAACTGGTTCGACAGCCCGCGCTGTGCGGCGAGCGCCGTGACCTCGGCGAGGCTCTCGAGCGGACGCGACGTGTCGTAGCGGACCTCGGCGGCATCCATTCCGCCGGCGGCGAAGGTGAGGTAGTCGGAATACGCGAAGACGCCGCCCCAGGTTTCGAAGAGCTCGATCAGCCGGCGCATCGACACGTAGCAGGGCGTGCCCGAGAACAGCAGGCGGAAGCGCTCCTCGGCGACGCGTCCTTCGCCGCGGGCGACCTTCGCGCGCAGCGTTTCCTCGAGGCGGCGCATGAACTCGACGCCTTCCTTTGTGCCGCGATAGATGTTCATGATGCCGATGTAGGTGAGGCCGTCGAGCATCGCGTTGTATGGCGCCGGGCACACGCGGTTCAGCGCCATCACGTTGTTCCAGTGCCCGATCATCTTGTTGACGTCGTCCTCGATCTCGGCGAGGCGGTCCATGTCGAGCTTCTTGCCGGTGATCTTCTCGCAGCGTTCGATCAGGTCGCGGAACTGCGCCTCGACCCATTGCGCGTCGGCCATGTGCTGCGCGTCGCCGGGGCGCACGACCCAGTTCCCCGAGCGCTGACCGGGCAGGTCGAGCGTGAAGGTCGGCGTGTTGAGCATGTGCTCCCAGATTTCGCCCCACTTGATGAACGTGGCGCACATGTTCGAGGTGATGGCGATGTCGGCCTTCGGGATCGTGCCGGCCGGGTGCTTGTGCTCGCGCAGGATCAGCCCGACGTCGGCTTTCACGTACGAGCAGACGTCGGGCGAGTAGCCGTAGTCTTCGGATTCGCGCAGGTAGTCTTCGGAGACCCGGCGCACACCCATCTGCAGCGAGGTGATCTCGGGGAAGACGAGCCGGAAGTCGAAGGCGCGCAGGATCTCGATGGCGTTGCCCATCACGAACACGTTGG
>CAZIDY010000002.1:0-201918 GCA_964538505.1 uncultured Limnobacter sp.
CCCCGCGCCGCAGGCCGAAGGCCGCCTGCAGCCGCAGCGACATCGCCGTGTACGGGTCCGTGATCCTGGCGAGCTCGTCGCCGGTCAGTTGCCGCGCCTTGCTGATATTGGTGACGTACTGTCGATTGCCGATGCCATAGTAGTCGTTGTCGCGGGCGATAACGTTCTGCTTGCCGATCTTCTCGGCCCACCATCGCAGCTGCACCATGCGGTTCTTGATCGTGCCGACGGCGAGCCCTTCGGCCTGCCAGCGTTCGATCAGACTCTGGACGTGCTTCGGCTTGAGATTTGCTGCAGCCATGTGTCGATAGCCGAGTTCGCGAAGCTGGTTCGCCACGAGGTCCAGCACGCGCTCTCGGTCACGCTGCGTGGCGAAGCTGCCGTCGCGGTTCCGTCGGCATAGCTGCTTGAGCTGATAGTTCAGATCCCGCATTCGTTTTGCTCGTCGCTTCGTTCTCCGTTGACTGCCCCGGTGTTCGGTTCTTCGTTGTCGCTGGTGTATGACGCAGGCTCGGTCAGTGTTTCTGTCCGTCTCGAACGCCTCGGCGTTGCGAGAACTACAGGGGACACGGGACACCACTCCCGTTTTGTGCCGGGTGTTGCTGTTGGCCGCCGCGGCACGCGGCATTGGCACCGATGCGGCTTCCTGCGGGAAGACCGACCATCGGGTGAGCCATTGCCCCAAGGCTCGGGGTGCGCCGGTTGGCACTGTGGCTCGAAGGCCCGCGTGGAGCGGGCGGGTGCAGACCGAATTGCACGGCCCGAGGGGTTGACGCGCCAGGGGAGGAGCCCGTCACGTGGGGACGTCACTTGCGACAGCCCCGACGAAACGCTTGCGCGCTGGGGCAGCATGCGCGTCGTCACTACCGGCTCGCGCCGCGTAGTGACGACGCGGCTGGCGCAGTCGATTGACGTCGACGATTGGCGCAGCGCGCGACGGAAACTGCAGCAGTGGCCTTTCGGCGGATGCCCGCCGTGATCGACCGGGATCGGCTGAGGCAAAGCGGATGCGTGTTGCCCGCTGATCGGACGCGTATCTCCGGGCGTTGCGCCCGCCGGGTTTCAGGAGATGGGGCCGGCGTGGGTGCTCGCGTGGGCGGGCAGGGGCGATGCGATGACGGGCATCAGTCGGGCTGACTCAGCCAGCGTACTTGGGTGCGATGCTGCGCCAGTCTCACGAAGACTGCAATTGCAGTAGCCCGCTGAGGCAGGGCCGTTGTTGCGCGGCGTGTTTTTTTAGTGTCAGCGATGCGGACAGAACGAAGGTGTCCGGCAGCCGCAGACGGCTTATCCACCGCCGCGCGAGTCTTGCGTTGGAGGCGCCGATCGCGCGGCGGTGGATAAGCGCTATCCGACGATTTTACCTGCGTCGTTGCGTTCGCCGTCGTCATCGTCATCGTGGCGATCGCGGCGCGTTCCCTTCACGTACGCCCAGAATGACGTCTTGCGCCGGTGGCGTGAACGGATTCCCGCTGCGAACTCTTCGTGCGAGACGAGTGGAGTCATTTCGACCCCGCTTGCGTCGATCTCGCCCAGCCGCTTCCAGTAGCGGGCAGCGTGTCTGTAGGCTCGCGCGTAGCCCCGATCAAGAATCGCATTGAGCAGTGCGCGATGGATAGCGACTTCGCCGCGCAGACAACCACGAGCGCGCAACGCTTCGGACAGCGGAACCAGTCGCGTATACGACCGGCCGTCGATGCGCGCTGCTTCGCTGAGCAAGCGCTCCTCGGCGGCCGCCGCATCGTCGAGCTCGAGCAGCAGCGCTACTGCGTCGATCAGTTCGTCGTGTACAAGTGCGAGCTTGCGTGCATGCGCGATCGCTTGCGGATGCTCTGCCTGCGGCAGGTGTCGAAGCCAGTCGGCCAGATCGAGCTCCGAGAGCGTGGATTCGAACACTTGCTGTCGGATCGGCAGACTTTCGGTGAAGCGGCCGAGTCGCTCGAGCGCATCGGCCAGAAGATTCTGGCGCGTGAGTTCGTGACGGTCCCAGCGCTCCTGCAGCCAGGCGAGAGCGTCTTCCGGTCGATCTGCGTCGAGATACGCGCGTGCGAATCGTTCCCGCTGCAAGGCGTTCGGTTGCGGGCTGTGGCGCAACGTCGCGCGTACCTCGATGTCGGGGTCGTCGAGTGATACAGCCAACAGCGACAGCGCTGCCGAGGCGTGAAACACACCGATCGGCAATTGCCGGCCGCCAGGGGCCGAGTCGAGCGTTCGTGTCAGTTGCGACTCGAAGCGGGCGACGAGTTCACGTTGCGCCGGCGCATCGAGCAGCAGTCCGGCGCAGCGCAACAAGTCCGAGCGCACTCCGTACGGGTCGCCGGCGTAGAGCGCGAGCAGGCGATCAGACCAGCCGCCGGGCGGCGCGTTGCACTGCGCGGCAGCCTGCAACCAGTACCGACAGGCGGCCTGCATGAGTTCGCCGATCAGCCCGTCCGAATCGTCGACGCGCTCGAACCATTTTTCGTCGGCGTCGATGAACGCCTCGAAAAGCGACAGAGCAGCCGAGGGATCGATCGGCAGCAACTCACGCACGACTTGATCCAGCCAGGTCCGGAGCGTGTGTACGAATGCAGGCGCCTCTCGATAGTCGTAGAAGCGCGTTGAGCGCCGCAGGCTCGCCAGTGTCTTCTTGAAGCCGGCGGCGAGCTTGTCGGGGCGGTCGGCCAGTTGCATGCGTGCCAGGCGCGCCAGCACTGCGTCGTGCTCCTGCGCGAGGCTGAGCACGAGGTCAACCAGGTCGGACGTGCTCTGGCGGCGCAGGAAGGCTTCCAGGTTTTCAGGGGAAGATTTCGTCATGAGTTGAGGCAGTTATCCGGGCTTCAAATCGACGGCGAGCCCTGGCTCACCAGAGGCGGTGCGACCAGCCCCAGCAGGACCACCACTCCTCATCGGCTCTCAGGGATTTCCTCGGCCCTTACGGACTCGCTCACGCAACCGCACTCTTGAGCATTGGCGCAGTGGCGTGGAGGCGTCGAAGGATCATCACCGGGCGACATAGATTGCGTGGGTCGACTTCGTCTGACGCGTGCAACTACCGTACTACGAAGAGGCCCGATGCTGCTTCGTGCTCGCGCGTATCGCGACGAGATGAGCGACTCGAACGCGTCGTTCGCTGAAGCCGTCTACGTTCTGCACTGCTTCCAGAAGAAGAATGACCAGGATCGATCTGGCTCTGGCGACCAAGCGCTACGGCGAGTTATTGAAGGAGATGGTAAATCGCGCCTGCGCAGGCCGACGACGAGAGCGCTGCTCGAGGCCATCGAGGACATGCTCGTCGAGGGGGACGAGGTTCGAGGCCGTTGCGCCCGTTTCGGATACATTCCCCGGACAAAAGCCGTTTCCGCGCCGGGGAGGTACCGTTGTCGAACCGCGACCGCGTCAAAGAGTCGATCCTGCGTGCCGCCGCTGCGCTCGTTCCCGCACACCGGGTGATCGTGTACGAGGTCGACAGTGCGATGGAGCCCTTCGGCCACTTGAGTAGCTGGAGCGAGCGGCATTGGGGGGACCTGTACCGCCGCTTCGTCGCGCTCGACCCTTATCATCCCCGGCATTTCGCGGGGAAAGAGAGGAGCGTTTTCGGCACGCGTGAAGGCTTCTGCTGCGTGCACGAACCGGCCGACTACCTCACCGGCTTTCGGCACGCGGTCGGCGTCTTCTTCAAGGCCGAGGTGTTCTTTCGCGACGATCGGGGCCGCATTCGGGGCGGCATGCGCTTCGCGCGCTCGCCCGCAAGCGCGGAGTTCACGCTGCAGGAGATGGAGAGGCTGGAGGCGATCCAGCCGGTGTTCTCCAGTGCCTGGTGCACCTCGCTGCCGGACGAGGATCAGTCGCCGCTCACCCGGGGCCTTTCGCAGCGCGAGCGCCAAGTGCTCGAGTATGCGCTCGCGGGGCTCTCGAATGCGCAGATCTGTCGTGCGCTGGGGATCGCGCTTCCGACGACGAAGAATCACATGCGCAGCATTCTGGACAAGACCGGGACCGCGAACCGGCGCGAGTTGCTGTCGGCGTTCTATCAGCACCGTGCCCGCGTATCCTCGGGGCGTGAAGAGGGTCCACGGACGCACTGATCGACCTCGTGAGGAGCGAATGATCCCTGCGGATCATGTACGCGACGTTCTCTGTCCGGTATCAATCCGGATCGGACGAACGAAGGAAGTTGCGTGCGCGGCGAAGCGGGTCGGTCATTCACGGGAGCCCCGGCGGGGGCTGCGGCCTACGACGAGCGGGCGACGCGTCTGTCGCACGCCGTGGCAAGTGCGCCTGTATCGCGGTTGGCGTACGGCGGGCATCCGTCGCAACGGCTCGAGATCTTCGCGCCGCCCCTGACCGCGCGAGCAGCGCTGCCGGTGCTCGTCTTTCTGCACGGCGGTGCCTGGATGAATGGCGGACTGCAGTGGTTGCGCTTCATGGCGCCGGCCGTCACGGCCCTGCCGGCGCTGCTCGTCGCCGTCACCTACCGGTTGGCGCCCGGCCATCGCTGGCCGGCACAGTACGAGGACGCGCGCGACGCGCTGCGCTTCGTGCGGACCCGCGTCGGCGAATATGGTGGCAATGCCGAGGCGATCGTGATCGGCGGACACTCCGCGGGCGGGCATCTCGCCTCGATGGCGGTGTTGCGGCGCGAGGCCGGATCGGTCGTCGGCTGCATGCCGGTGAGCACTCCGTTCGATCTCCGCTACGGCGATGTCGACGAGACGAGCAGCGAGGCGCGAGTCTACAAGTATCTGCTGCAACGACGCTCGGACGATGCGGATGCGAGCCCGATCTTGCTCGTCGAAGGCAATCGGACGCCATTCCATCTGGCTTGGGGCGGACGGGATATGCCGCACATCCAGCGGGCAGGCGAAGCGATGCACCAAGCGCTCGCCGGTCAGCCGGGGAGGGTGACTACGCATGTACATCGGGACGACGATCACTTCGACACGCACTTGCGCCTTGCCGATCCCGCGGACGACTGGTACGCGAAGTTGCGGGCGCTGTTTAGTTGACCTCTCCGCGCTGTCGGCAAGCGGTCATGGAGGAAGGACGGAAATGAAGATCAGGAGGAAGGAAATGAAATTTCCACGACGCATGCTCGCTAGCGCCGCTACAGTGGTGACGCTGGCCGCGGGCGGTACGCTCGCGCATGCACAGACGGTCCTCACCGTTTCGGGGTGGACTCCGCCCAAGCACCACTTCACGCAGTTGATGCAGAACGAGTGGGCGAGGATGGTGGAGCGCGAGTCGGGCGGTCTGCTGAAGATTCGCTACCTGCCGCGCGCGCCGATGAGCGCCGCGCAAACCTTCGATGGCGTGCGCGACGGACTGGTCGACATCAGCTTCATCGCGCACGGCTACACGTCGGGACGTTTCGTGCTCACGAAGGTTGCCGAGATGCCGTTCCTCGCCGACAAGGCCGAGACGCTGTCCGTCGCGTATCAGCGTGTATTCGAGCGGCGGCTGGCGAAGGCGAACGAACACGAGGGCGTTGTGCCGCTGGCGATGTTCACGCCCGGACCGGGTCACCTCATGTCTCCGGGCAAACCGTTCGACGATGTGGCGTCGCTGCAGGGCAAGAAGATTCGCTCGCCGGGTGGGATCGCGTTCCAGGTCGCCGAGGCGCTCGGCGCCGCGCCGCTCACGCGACCGGCCAGCGAGCTGTACGAACTGATCAACGGCGGAATCGTCGACGGCGCGTTCATGCCGGCCGACGTCTTTGGCGGCTGGCGGCTCGAGGATCTGATCAAGAACGTGACGACCGTGCCCGGTGGCTTCCACAACGCCAGCTTCGCGCTGATCATGAATCCGGCGAAATACGAAAAGCTGTCGGCGGAAGAGAAGGCGGCGCTGAAGAAAGTCACCGGTGAGGCCTTCTCTCGCATTGCCGGTCGCGCGTCGGATGAGGCCGATACGCGTGGGTGGAAGCTCTTCGAGGACAAGGGCGGGAAGCATCACGATGCCTCGGATGCGTTCGTCGGCCAGATCCGCGAACGCTTTGCCGGAACCGAGGAGGCGTGGGCGAAACAGGCGACCAGCGATACGGGCGTCGACGCAGCGGCTGCTCTGGCCGAGCTTCGCGACGAGATCGCCAAGGCGAACGCCGCGAAGTAATCCCGAGGCTGAGCGGCAGGTATGGAGCGCTTTCGCCACGCGGTCGTCTCGGCTTTGGAGCTGCTCGCTTCCGTGCTGCTGGCGGCGATCATGCTAACCACGGTGGTCGACGTCGTCTTCAGGTACTTGTTGGCGCGACCGCTCGCGGCGAGTTTCGAGCTTACCGAGGTGCTGCTTGCGGTAATGATCTTCGCGAGCATCGCCGTCGCGATGGCACGTGACGACCACATCGAGGTGACGCTGCTTGATCCGCTACTGGCCCGCGTCCCTCGGTTCCAGCGTGCCGCACGCGTCGCCTTCCGCCTTGTGATTGCCATCGCGTTCCTTTTCCTCGGTTTCTGGGTTTTCGAACTGGGGCAGGGCAAGTGGGTGGAGTTCACGCCGGTGATGCACCTGCCGCTGGCGCCGGTGGCGTGGGCGGTTGCGGGCGCTCTCTTCGTCGCAGCCGTGTTGTCGGTGCTGTCGGTCGTCGTGAAGCGCCCGCTGGGGGACGACTGAGGTGCCCGAGTTCTTCGCAGGGCTCGCCGTCCTGCTCGTGCTGATCCTGTTGCGAATGCCGGTCGGGCTCGCGCTCGGTCTCGTCGGCTTCTTCGGCTACGCGCACTACCTCGGTATCGGCGTCGCCGGGAAGATGGCAGCAGGCACCGCCTTCGAGCTCGGGGCGTACTCGCTGTCGGTGATTCCGCTCTTCGTGTTGATGGGCAACTTCGTATCGACGAGCGGGTTGGGGCACGACCTGTTTCGCTCGGCTTACGCGTTCATGGGGCGGCTGCCCGGCGGACTGGCCATCTCGTCCATTCTCGCGTCGGGCGGCTTCGCGGCGATTTCCGGTTCGAGCGTCGCGTCGGCGGCGACGATGGCGAAGGTGTCGTATCCGCCGATGCGCTCCTTCGACTATTCGGCGCCTTTCTCCCTGGCGACGATCGCGGCTGGTGGCACGCTCGGCATCCTCATTCCACCCAGCGTCATCCTGATCATCTACGGGATCCTGGCCGAACAGAACATCGCCAAGCTGTTCCTTGCTGGAATCCTCCCCGGCATTCTCGGCATCGTCCTCTATGTCTGCGCCGTCGTCTGGGTCGTGTGGCGCGACCCGAGGGCCGGCCCGCGGGGTGAGTCGTTCGGATGGAAGGAGCGGCTGGCGTCGATCTACCCGGTCTGGGGCGTCGTCGCGCTTTTCGCGCTCGTCGTCGGCGGTATGTACGGCGGGATCTTCACCGCGACGGAAGGCGCGGGCATCGGAGCGTTCGGCGCCTTTCTGCTCACGTTCGTGCGCGGCAGTATGGATCGCCGGCAGTTGCGGCAGGCGCTCGTCGGCGCGGTTCGTACGACGGGCGCACTGTTCCCGATCCTGCTCGGCTCTCTGATCATGGGCAACTTCATCGGCATGACCGGCGCGCCCGAAGCCTTCGGCGACCTCGTGCGCGAGGCCGATCCGCAGCCGCTGGTGCTCGTTCTGCTGATCATCTTGCTATATCTGTTTCTCGGGTGCTTCTTCGAGAGCTTCTCGACGCTGTTCGTCACGCTGCCGATCATCCTGCCGCTGGTCGACGCCGCGGGAATCGACCTGATCTGGTTCGGCATTCTCGTCGTCGTCACGATCGAAATCGGGCTGCTGACACCCCCGTTCGGGATGAACGTGTTCGTGCTGACCTCAGCGCTGCGCGACATCGATCCGGGTCCGGTGTTTCGGGCGCTCGTTCCGTTCCTGGTCGCCGACTTGGTGCGGATCGCGCTGCTCGTGCTATTGCCCGCAATCGTCCTCTGGCTGCCGGGCCGGATGTAGCGATCGGCGGCCGAACCGAAACGCCGGAAGAGAATCACAGGCAACGGAGAACCGATGGCCAGACAGACGTTCCCGGTCGAGACCGTGGGAGAGGCAATCCTGGAGCTGCTCCAGGTGCGGGGGGTGAAGTATTTGTTCGGCGGTGCGCCGACCTCGATGCTCGAGGCGATCGCGAAGAAGAACGCGCAAGGCAGCGAGACGCTGCGGGGCGTGGTCACGCCGCACGAGCAGACGGCAGTTGCGATGGCGCACGGGTACTACGCCGCCACCGGAGAGCCGCAGGCGGTCTATCTGTACTCGACCGTCGGAACCGCCAACGCGCTCGGCGGCATCATCAACGCGTCGCGTTCGCGCATTCCGGTGATCCTGATCGCCGCGCGTTCGCCGATTTCCGAGCGGCGCGGTGTGGTCGGGGCACGCGACATTCACGTGCTGTGGGCTCAGGAGAGCTTCGATCAGGGCGCCCTCGTCCGCGAGTTCGTGAAGTGGGACTACGAGTTGCGCAATGCCGACCAGCTCGAGGCGGTCCTCGATCGGGCGCTGGAAGTCGCGACTGCAGAGCCGTGCGGGCCGGTCTACTTGACGGTTCCGCGAGAACTGCTCGCCCAGCCCATCGATTCGGTTTCCGCCGATGTTCCCGGCCGTCGAGCCGTCGCCGCGAAGCGCCATCCCGATCCGCAGCGCGTGGCCGAAGCGGTCGAGTTGCTCGCCGCCGCGACGAAGCCGGTCATCGTCACCTCCGAAGCCGGACGTGACGTCGCTGCGCGCGACGCGCTGGTGGCGCTCGCCGATGCGGGCGGCTTCGGTGTGCTTGAGGCGAGTCCGGTATACGCGAACTTCCCGCCTTCGCATCCTTGCCACCTCGGCTACGTCTTCGCTTCCCAAACGCGACAGGAACTGGCGGAGGCGGACGTCATCCTCGTCGTGGAGTCGGACGTGCCCTGGTTCGAGGCGCGGGTGCCGATGCCCGAATCGACACGCGTCATCCAACTGGGCATCGATCCGTTTTACCAGCGCTACCCGATGCGCAGCTTCCGCTGCGACGTGCCGCTCGTTGCCGATCCGGCGACGGCGCTGCGCGATCTGGCCCGTCTCGTCGCCGATCGGGTCGACCCGACCGTGGCTTCGCGCCGCGTTGCCGCGCACGAAAAACGTCGGAAGGCGGATCGGGCGGCGCTCGACCGCGCGATCCAAGAGGATGCCCGCAAGACCGGCATCACGTTCACCTGGGCGAGTGAATGCGTCGCACGGCTGTTGTCCGACGACACCGTACTCGTCAACGAGTACCCGGTCGACCTGCGCATCGCGGCGCCGCAAGCGGCGGGGAGCTATTTCGGCCCGTCGCACGCGGGTGGACTGGGATGGGCCTTCGCCGCGGCGCTCGGAGTGCGTGCGGCGCGGCCGAAGAGCATCGTCGTGTGCACTGTCGGCGATGGCGCGTACCACTATGCCGTCCCTACGTCGTGCCATCTCGTATCGGCTGCCGAGAAGCTTCCGCTGCTCGTGGTCGTGTTCGACAACGGCGGATGGAACGAAGTGCGCAAGAGTGTGCTCAGCGTGCATCCGGACGGGTGGGCGGCGAAACTGGATCGGATGCCGCTCGTCGACTTCGGGCGTGAGACGCACTACCCGAAGATCGTCGAGGCCTTCGATGGCTACGGCGTGACCGTGCACGACGCGGACGAACTTCCCGCCGCGCTCGCTCGTGCGATGCAGGTCGTGCGCAACGAAGGCCGACAGGCGCTTGTGCACATCGTGTGTCGTCCATGATGGGCGCCGACGAGTCGAACAAGGAGTAACAATGACCGAATCAGTACGAGCGATTCTCGACGCGCAACGCGCTGCGTTTCGCCGGGAGGGGTCTCCGGACCTCGCGCTACGTCTCGATCGCCTGACCCGCCTGTCGAAGGCGGTGCTGACGCACGAGGACGCGCTTGTCGAGGCGTTGAACGCCGACTTCGGCGGTCGCTCCCGCTTCTCGAGCCGTACCGGCGATATCCTCGGCACGATCGCGGCGGTCGAGTACACGAAGGCGAACTTGGCGCAATGGATGGAGCCGGTCCGTGTCTCGCTTCCGCCCGAAGTGGAGGAGCAGGGCTCGTGGGCCGAGGTGCACTACGAGCCGCTCGGGATCGTCGGTGCGATCGTGCCGTGGAACGGGCCCGTGCTGCTCGCCAGCATCGCGGCGGCAGGCGCCTTCGGCGCAGGCAACCGCGTGATGTTGAAGCTCTCCGAGTTCGCTCCGAAGACGGCTGAAGCGATGAAGACTGCCTTCGCACAGTTTTTCCAACGCGACGAGCTGGCCATCGTTACCGGAGACAGCCGTGTGGCAGCGGAATTCGCCGCACAGCCCTTCGATCATCTGCTTTTCACTGGTTCGTCGGCGGTCGGGCGACAGGTCATGCGCGCAGCCGCGGAGAACCTCGTTCCGGTCACGCTCGAGATGGGCGGGAAGAGCCCCGTCGTCATCGGCCGGGGAGCCGATCTCGAGGCCGCGGCGAATCGGATCGTCACCGGCAAGCTCGCCTCGGCCGGGCAGGTCTGCGTTGCGCCCGACTATCTCCTCGTGCCGAAGGGACAGTCCGAGCAATGGATCGCCGCATTCGAGAAGGCGGCCGACGCGATCTATCCGGATCTGTTGCACAACGAGGACTACACCTCGGTGATCGACCAGCGCAACTTCGCCCGTCTTCGCTCCTTGCTGGAGGACGCGGAGGAGAAAGGGGCGAAGCTGCGCTTCCATCCCCCGGGCGCGTCGCTCGAGAGGCTCGGCGAACAAGGTCGCTTTCCGTTCGTCATTCTCACCGGCGCAAAGCGCGACACGCGCGTGATGCAGGAAGAGATCTTCGGGCCGCTGCTCCCCGTTCTCGAGTACGAGGACCTCGCCGAGGCGCTCGACGAGATCCGCTGCAACGACCGTCCGCTGTCGGCCTACTACTTCGGCTCCGACGAGGCCGAGCAGGCCCAGGTCGTGCGGTCGGTCGCCACCGGCAGCATCGTCGTCAACGACGTGCGCTGCCAGCTGTTCTACGAGTCGCTGCCGTTCGGCGGCGTCGGGCCGAGCGGAATGGGGCGCTATCGGGGGCACGAGGGGTTCCGGACCTTCAGCAATGCGAAGACGGTACTGCACCAGGGCGCCGCCGAAGGCGCGCTCGCGCGCAGCCGGCCGCCGTTCGGGGAGGCGACGCACCAGGCGGTGCGTGAGCGGATCGACGAGGTGAAGAAGAGGGTGCTCGGCGACTGAGCACCGGCCCGAGGATCGATGGCGTCGAGTATGGATGACTTTCCGCTGTCGCCGGGACCGATGAGGCAGTTGATCCGGGAAGGCACAGGAGAGGTCCCGAATCCCTCTGAAGTGCCTGATCTCCACTTTGCGTATTCTCGGCATCAGCACACCTCGAAATTTCTCGCCACAATCGTTCTAGAAATCAGCTGCCTCGGAACGCAGTCGGCAAACTTGATGGACTCGTGGAAAGCCGCGATCTCGTCTCCCGTCAGCTCAATGCGTTCAGGCAGCGTGGCGGCCAGGGTCGCGGCAGGTGCCTGCACGTTCAACGCATCGAAGCGAACCTTCGCTGTACCGATCGACGCCTGTCGAGCCAAGGTGCGGTTCGCTCGCGTGCCAGCGAACGTCCAGGTTTGCGTAGGAGCGCCTTCGAAACGAGCCATCACGAAGTTCGTTCCCGAGGACATCGGTATCTCCTCGGACAGCGTCTCCAATGCTGTCCGTGCGCGCCGAGACAAAGTGATCATCCGTGACACGCCGTTCGCGAGCACCGTGCGGATGCCCTGGCACACCTCGCGGCCCAGACTGCGTGCGCCGCCCATCCAGCGCGCTTTGCCGCCCTCGGCAGCGGCCTCCAGCCACACGATCCGCTTCGACCAGTCGACGTCGGTGACGCGCCAGCTTCGACCGGCCAGCAAGAGCAGACGGTCGTCGCGCTCGCCGGTCAACACGGTCGGGTCGATGTAACCGACTTCGGCGGCGCCGTGCCTGCCGGTCAGCAGCTGGAAGCCGCTGAAGGACGCAAGCAGATCGCGGTAGTGGCCGCGCGCGTAGCTGCGCTCGGTCTGCGGGCCCACCCGCACCACGCCCTCGGAGCGATCGAGAAACTGCTGTCCCACCAGGTGCTCGACGAGAACTTCAATGTCCGCGATGTGCAGTTCCGGGAACGACCCGTGGAGCAGCTCGACCAACTCCCGCGTCGCGAGCTCGCCTCGCTCGAGGCTCAGCACCATAGCCTGCTGCGCGACGATGTGCCATGGCTCTGCAGGCGGCACGGCCGCCTCGACCCAAGTCTCAGACCACTTCTGCGTCACGCCAAGGGCCAGGAGGAAGGCGTTGTCGTTCGTCGTCAGGAAGAGGCAGTTGCGACGGCCATCGGTCCGCCGGCCCGTGCGGCCCATTCGTTGGAGGAACGACGAGACGCTTGATGGCGAGTCGATCTGAACCACGCGATCGAGATCGCCCACGTCGATGCCGAGCTCCAACGTCGACGTGGCGACGATGACGCAATCCCGCTCCTCCGAGAACGCCGCTTCGGCCTGTCGCCTTTCGGACAAGCTGAGCGAGGCATGGCTGACGAAAGTCCGGATCGCGTGCGTCCGCAACATGCTGCTCAGTTGCTCCGCGCTGCTGCGGGAGTCGCAAAAGACCAGCCGCTTCTCACCACGGTGCAGCCGCGCGATCACGGTGGCGGCGTTTTCGAGCGAGCCGACGTGGTCGATGGTCACGTCGGCATCGGTGCTCACGCTCGCGCTGCCGACCACCGCTCTGCTCCCGGTGGGTGCCAACCAGGCCAGCAACTCGCCCGGGTTGCTCACCGTTGCAGAGAGGCCGATGCGCTGAAGCGGTCGCTCCAGATACTGATCCAGTCGATGCAGCACCGATCGCAGGTGCCAGCCACGGTCGTCGCCGGCGAACGCGTGCAGCTCGTCGACAATCACCGCCTGCAGGTTGCCGAACCACGCGGGCCGATCGACCCTTGCAGAGATCAGCATGG
Organism: uncultured Limnobacter sp.; assembly: GCA_964538505.1. GTDB lineage: Bacteria > Pseudomonadota > Gammaproteobacteria > Burkholderiales > Burkholderiaceae_E > Zeimonas. The sequence continues at coordinate 12,880 of CAZIDY010000002.1, forward strand.
CCTCGACCGATTCGGGCGTCGTGAGAAGGATGTCCGGCGCATCCTTGAGCGCCCGGTTCTTGCGCGACTGCGAGATGTCACCGTGCCAGACTTCGACGCGGCGTCCCACGAGGCCGGCGTAATGCGAGAGCCTGGTCTCCAGGTTGTTCAGCAGCGCCTTGATCGGGCAGACATAGAGAACGCTCGTGCCTGGCCAAGCCTCGACAAGCATCCTCGAAAGGATCGGGATCGCCGCCGCTTCCGTCTTGCCACCGGCGGTCGGCGCGAGCAGCAGGCAATGAGTTCCCGCGTGAATCGGCGCGATCGCCGCCAGCTGGGTTGGGCGCAGCGTGCTCCAGCCCAGCGTGTTGACGACGTGGTACTGCAGGGAAGGGTGCAACTGCTCGAACTCGCTCACGGCAGCTCGATGTCGTCCACCGAAGTGGCGCTTGCAGCTGCCCGTTCGACTACCGACATCTCGTTCTCGGCCAGCGTCAGCGTGTAATGCCGGCTTGGATCGAAGTCTTCGTGCAGATCGACACGATCCAGAATGTCGGCGACGAGCTTCTTCAGGAATAACCGCGGCGCCACGCCGATCCTGCCGCCCAGGCCGCCGGCCACGGCGCGAGCCAGCGTGTCGAGGTAGCTGTCGTCCACGACGCTGCGCAGGCGCTGCTCGTGGGGGCGGCCTTCGGCGTAGATGTCGCGGACGCGTCGTCCCACGGCCAGCAGGGCCGTATGGTCGAAGGGTGCCAGGCGGATCTGGACCGCCCGCGGGTTGTCGAAGCGACGGTCGGTGCCGAAGTCGACGTGCAGACGTTGGGCCAGCGGCGCAAGGCGCTGCACGCCCTGGGGGCCGTCGAAGAATGCCGGTGTCCCCGTGACCACCAGATAGAGACCCGGATACCGCCCCGCATCGATCTCGTCGATCCATTGCCTGAGAGCGTTCAGGCCCTTCTCGCGGGTGTCGGTGCGCATGCGCTGCAGCGTTTCCACCTCGTCCAGCACCATGACCAGCCCGGAGTAGCCGCTGTCGCGCAGGATGGTGAGCAGGCCCACCAGGAAATTCGTGGCGCCGAAATGATCGAGGTCACCCTTGATGCCCGCTGCGCGCTTGACGCTGGCCGCCACGTTCGGCTGCCCCGCCAGCCAGCTGATGAGACCGTCGGCCAACATGCCATCCCCGGCCGCCAGAGCGCGCCGGTAGGTGCGCAGCACGGCAGAGAACGCAGGGGCAGTCTTGCTGATGGTGGCAATGCGCGCCTCCATCAGCGTATCGGTGCGCGACAGCAGTTCCTCGGCGTCGTCGGGATCGACCGACGCGTCGGCCAGAACATCCTGTTCCAGTGCATAGAACCAGCCATCGACGACGCCGCGGAAGGCGCCGCTCGCGGTGTCTGCCGTGCCCAGGTGCTCGACGAGTCGCCGGTAGACCGTCTCCAGCCGGTGCAGCGGCGTTTCGGTCTCGTTGATCTGGACTTCCGTCGCCGCGAAGCCACGGGCGCGCGCTCGCTCCTGCAGCCAGCGCCCGAAGAAGGTCTTGCCGGTGCCGTACTCGCCGCGCACGGCCTTGAATCCCCCGCGGCCGGCGGCGACCGCTGCGAGCTCCTCGTCGAGGGTGGGCGCGAACGACTCGATGCCCACTGCGAGCGCGTCCAGGCCGCTGCTCGGCACGGTACCGCGACGCAGGGCGCCGACGATGTCTTCCCGCCGTGCGGCGCTGATCATCGTTGGCTCCCTGGGCCGCCGACGCGGAACTGCTGGTGCAACAGCGCGATGTTCAACTCCACGGTTCCGGCCGCCTCATCGATGACCAGTACCGGAGCCTGGTCCACGTTCAACATCCGCCTGACCGCGCTCAGCATGCCGCCGAGGCGGATCTCCGGCAGTGAGAGCCGCTGGGCCAGCGCAGCGCGCGAGAGCTTGCCGCCACGCTCGGACAACGCGCTCAGCAGCGCTCGCATCTTCTCGTCGGGCAGTGCAACCCGCGCAGCCAGTTGCCTTTGCGATGCATAGATGGGCCCGCTCAACAAGGCACTGATCCAGTCCGGCGCCGCTGGCGCAACTCCTGGCGGCAACTCGGTCTCCTCGAAGAGCTGAGGCTGACCCACCTGTGCGGTCGGCTTGCGGCCAGCGGGTCGCACGGGTGGTGCGACCGCGTGCCTGGCTTCTTTCGATTTCTGGATCGGCGGCAGCTCCCACCACTCCGGCTGAGCAGGCGGTGCGGGCGTCCATCCAGGCAGGTTGAGCCCCAAGGGCACCATCACGGCGAGCGGCACCGTCACCTCCTGGGGTGACAGGCCACCGTGGTAGCCGTTCTTGCGTCCGCCGTATCGAGTGCTTTCTCCCCAGAGGCACACGACCGTGTTCGAGCCATCGCTCGTCACCACGCGTCCGCCACTCACCGCCACCTCGTGCGGCGCGCGGCTGTCCGTGCCCGGGCGCCAGCGATCGCTCTCGCTGCCCTTAGTTCCCTGGTTACTCACCTGGGTCGTGCCGTCTTCCAGCAGATGTCCATGGTCGGCAGTGATCACCACCACGCGCCTCGCTTCCCGCGCATCGCGCAGCAGAGGCAACAGCAGCCGCAGGTCTTCGAGCGTCCAGCGTTGATGCAACTGGTCGGGGCCGCTCAGGTGATCGTCGACCGCGTTGTAGACCACGGCGATCACGCGCTGATGAGGGTCCGCGATCGCCGCGCGCACCTCGGGTGACAGGTTGGTCGCGTCGGCCAGATCGCCCTTGTGGAACAACCGGGGCGGTGCTCCGCCGCGGCTGTGCGCCAGCAGCGCCGCGTGCGAAGCGAATCCCGATCGCTCCTGCGCGGCGGCTCCCAGCGTGAGCCGCCCACAAAGCAGGCTGGCACGGCTGACCTCGGTGACGGTCGGCAGTGCCGCCACGCCGACCAGAGGCTGCCCGAGGTCGCTCGGCACCATCTCGGCCCAGCCATGGCTGGCGCTGCGCGCGAACAGTTCCCGGAAGATGCTGATGCTCAGCCCATCCATCACCAGCAGCAAGGTCGGCTGCGCCGCAGCGATCGGCGCCACGACATGCTCGAGTACGGATTCGACCGGGACCAGGCGCCCGTCGATGGACGGCTTGTTCGCGTTCCACTCGATCAACGCCTGGGCGAACGGCTTGGCGAACTTGTTCCGCCGTGCGATCAGCGCCTCGCGGCACGCGCCGTAGGCCTGCGAAAGCTCCGGAATTTCGTCGCCGCCGAGCAGACGGAAACGTGCCCAGTCCACGAAGGCGCCTTCGTCGGACTGCCAGGCCACGGCACTCGGCAGCGACGCCGCTGATCGGGGTGCGGTCAGCAGCCAACGCGCCAGACGGCGTGCCATCCCCACGCGCTCCGCGCGCGGCGGCTGGGCCGCCATCAACGTATGTCTGAGCACGCGGTCGGCCTGCCGCTCCACCTGGGCCAGGTTGGCCTCGGTGGGTTCGGAGACATGCGCAGACAGGGCGAGCGCAAAGTCTTGCATCCGCTGATCCAGCGCAGCGGGAAGCAGATCGCTCAAGTGCGCGAACTCGGCGACGCGCAGATCCCGCAGCAAGGCATCTGCACGGTCGAGCGTGGCGCGCGCGGTCTCCAATCCGGCTGCCCGTACCACTTGCTCCGCGGCGCGCGCCCACGCCCGGCCTTCCGGCACGCCGATGTGCTTGTCGTTGACGAACCGCTCGAGGCGGATGGCAGCCTGGCCCAGCGCCGCCTGTCCTTCGCCTTCCGGTGCGAAGACCACGCCGCAAACCAGTCCCAGTGGCAAGGCGTCGGCCGTGCGACCGGCCTCGACGCAGCCCAGGACCATTTCCCCCGCGCTGCCGGCCGCCTCCGAAAGCCAGCGCATCACGTCCGTCCTGGCTGCCGCAGGCAGCTGATCGAGCGCGGCGTCGGCGCCAGCGGTCATCGACCAGGTCAGCAGAGAAACGGCGTCCGGGCGAGCCGCCGGGATCCGGAGAAACCGTTGCAGCACTTCCTGCCACGCCGTCTCCAGGCCGAGAAAGCCATTGGCCACGGGCGGGTAGGGGCCCTGTGTCGCACCGTCGATCAGGCACTGCGGCATCCAGGCAAAGCGCCCCAGCCGCGCGTCGGTCTCCTTGGCCTGGAACAGCTGACGGACGATGTCCCAACCCTCCGGCTGAAACACTCGCGCGCGCGCCAGGCGCGCCGCGATGTCTTCGGCGATCTCATGTGTCGCCAACGGTGTGAGGACCACCAGCCCCGCCGTTGCCGGGTCATGCTGCTCCACATCGCACAGCGCCTCGCGGATGGCCAGCGACGACTCGCACCACCGCAGCGCGAACAGTCGGCCACGCTGGTTCAGCGTCTCGGGCCACGGCTGACGGGCTTTCGCCCGAATCGCCAAGGCCACGGTCGACGGATCGCTCGCCAGCACCCGCTCGAGCTGCGCCGCGATTTGCGGAGTCGACAAACTCATAGCTTCGTGCCCTTGCGCTCCAGCCGCCAGCTGAGGGTGAGTTCCAGATCGCGGTCGCGCGCGATGCGCGCCTTCAGGTCCTCCAACTCCGCCACCGCGTCGGCGCCGCTCAGATGAAGCGCCTGCTTCTCTTCCACCACCTCCGGGCCGTTGAAGCCCGGCGCAGGTGGCAGTACCGGGGGCAGTGGCGTGGGTGCAGCACCCCCGCCAGGCGGCACCGGTGCAGGTGCGGGTGGCTGCGCGGGCGCAGCGGCCGCGAGCAACTGCATCGCGTCTCGTTCGAGCTCCGCCAGTCGCGACTCGAGCGGGACGACATGCTCGTCGGCGGTCAGCGCCTCGGCGAGGCGAGTCATGATGCCGGCCGCCGCATCGCGTCGATGGTCCCCGAGATCGCGGACCACGTCGAACAACTGCCAGTTGCCGTTGGTGAGTGCATCGGCGCACGCCTGCGCCTGGCCCAGGGTGCGGCTCACCGCCGCCTCCGAGGTATTCAGCGTCGCGGTCGCCAGCGACGTCACGACATCGCCTTCTGCGGCCTGCGTGAGCGTGGCCAGCAGCGCTTGCGCCGATTCCGCCGATTGCTGACGGGCACCGGTCGCGCCCCCCGCGTATCGGTTCGAGCGGTCACGGACCTGGGCCACCAGCCGGCCCACTGCCTCGCGCTTGGCCGCGCCCGCTTGCTTCACGTCATCGACCAGTCGGCCGACGTTGGCCGCATTGAGCGTCTGCGCGAGCGTCAGGCCGAAGAGGCTGGAGGCCCTTTGCAGCGCCGTCTGCCAGTCGGCGGCGTTGGGCAGCGCCTGCTCCTTCAACTCCAGGTCGTCGGACAGGCTGTCGATGGTGGGCTCGACCGGCCCGCCGCGCAGCGTGAAGCGGCGGTTGGTGGACGCAGCGTACGCCAGGATGATCAGGTTCTGCAGCTCGATCGGCAGGCCCATCGGCACCGGGCTGTCGATCCAGCGGCGCAGCTTGGCTACGGTGATCGGCCCGCCGCCGTCGCGTGCGTGGCTTTGCCCGAATCGTGACTGCCAGTGGGGTTCGATCAGCAGATGCGTCTCGCCCATCTGCCCGAGCTGGCAGGGATTCACCACGGCGCGTACCAGCCTGCGTGTCGAGCTGTCTTGCACGAGCCCGCGCTGGCCAGGCGATTCGATCGCTTTCTGCACTTCGGGCCAGACCTTCCTGATGATGCTGGCCTTGATCTCGGTGTCGAACTCGGGATGCGCCGGGTACTGGTGGGCGAACAGCTGGCCCAGCAGGCTCTCGAAGGCGCTGCGGAAGTCGGCGCCCACGGGAGGTCGCGGCGACAGCGTTGGATCCAGCGACTGGAACTGCTGGTCTGCCGTAAGCGGATTGCTCACCGCGTCGCGCGGCTCGCTGCTGATCCCGTAGGCCACGTCGAGCTGTGATCGGAGCTTGATCCGCAACTGGTCGAGCTGATTCCTGGCCAGCGCCCTGGCCTGCACACGGTCGACGAACGAAAGGTGCGCAGCGTAGTTGTCGAAGCGGTCGCCTTGCAGGATGTAGTCGAGCACCACCAGTCGGCCTAGGTCGGCCAGCGCCTTGTTGCTGAGGAACGAGGGCAGCCACACGAGGGTCCGCGTGTCGCCGCCGCGGTACGCGCCCAGACGTGCCAGGTCATCCGCCGGGCCGAAATTCGCGTCGTCGAATGGAAAGTCAATCACCACCGACCAGGCGCCCGAGCGGCCACGCAGGCGGTCGTCGGTCATCTCGCGCACGTTCTCGTACAGCAGCTCGACGTCACGCCGCGTGCCGCGCCAGACGAACTCATAGGTCGTGAACAACCCGCCGGCATCCTGAATGCCCAATTGCTCGAACAGGGTCTCGCGAATCTTCCTGCGTCGATTGCCGGTGTTGTCGTTGGCCTCGCCCGCTCGCAGGATCGGCTCGATGTCGACGCCGGTGACCTGGATCGAGATCACCGGGTTCTGATCCTCGGTAATCTTGATCTCGCCGATCTCGCTGGCCCATTCGCGGCACTTGCGCAGCACATCCTGCGCCTCGCGCCCGGGGATGGGCGAGCGGAAGGTGCCGTGGTTCAGCGCAGCCAGGCGCTGCGCGGTCAGGCCCTTGAGCGATTCCACCTCGGGCACCAGCGCGCCGAGCAGCAGTGTCTTGAGCAGCCGCGCGTCGTTGCGCAGGTTCCTGGCTGCCGTCGGATCCGCCTGGCCGAGCCTGATGGCCTCCCAGGTGATGCCGTGGTGGCGCTCCAGCATCGGCAGCAGCCGCTGGTTGTACAGGCGCTTCGCGTTGTCGAAGTGAAGGCGCATGCCTTCCGAGAACGGCTCGTCGCCTTCGGCGATGGCGTCGTACAGGTCGCCTACCGGGATCAGCTGCCCGAGCTCGAGGTCCGCCCGCCGGTCCACCAGCAACTGAAGCATCAGCTTTAGCGCAGTGCGCTCGCGCTGCAGTGCCGCCGAAACGGCGATCAGTGTCTGCACCAGCGCCGGGCTGAACGGATAGACCTTGCGGAACATCTCCCGGTCGGCCGTGGTGGTGAGCAAGGTGTCGAGCACGTCCTTGCGCATCTTCATCACGTCGTCGAACGTGGCCTGCAGCGTCTGCCGCGCGGCTTCACTCACCGGGCGCAGCACGCGCTTCTCGGCGATGGCCGGCAGGTTGCGGTCTTCCAGCGTGATGCGGTGAAAGCGCGCCTCCCAGTGCTTGAGCACATCGCTGAACTGCAACTGCACCGAGCCGGCGAGGTTCTCGCCCACCAGGTCGCGCAGGTCGCGCTGGCGCGCGACGAAGCTGATCAGCGGTACGGGCCGATCCGCGTTGCCAGCCTCCACCAGCTTGACAAGCTTGGTGCCCTCGCGACTCACGAAGTTGACGTCGGCAGCGTGGCTCGCGAGCCAGAGCACCAGCTCGTCCAGGAACAGGATGACCGCGTCGTAGCCCAGCGCCTGGGCATGGCGGCTCATGATGGCGAGCCCGTCATCGAGCGAGACGAACGACTCGCCGCTGCTGGCCAGGCTGCGGTACGCCGAGAAATACTGCGTGATCAGGTCGCCAACCAGGCGCGAACGCTCCTCGCCATTGGGCGGCTCCAGCATGGCCGCTTCGAAGCTGGCGGCGTCCCAGCCGCTCTCGAACTCGCCCCAGCCGCCACCGCCCGCGCCGCCAACGCCCTTGTTCAACTGGGCGAAGAAGGGCTCATCACCCATGCGCTCACGCAGTTCGCGTGCATCCCTGAACAGGCCCTCGGCCAGGTAGAAACCGGGCACCGGCGCCTCGGGGTGCTTCCTGCGCACGAACTCGGCGTACTGACCGAGGATGGCCGATTCCATGTCCCGCGCGCCGACCATGTGATACGGCACGAGCAGGAATCTGCGCCCGTTCGTCCAGCTGTGGCGCGCCACGACATCGGCCAGTTCCGGGATCGAGCGTGCCTGCGTATTGCCGGCCAGGAGCAGGTTCAGCACCGCCATGAAGTGGCTCTTGCCGGAGCCGAAGCTGCCATGAAGGTATGCAGCCTTGCTGCTTGCCGTCTGCACGGCCTGCTGGATGAAACCCAAGGCATTGTTGAAGGCATCGACCAGCTGCGGCGTGACCACGTAGTCGCGCAGCGTCTGCTCCGGATGGGTGACCCCCTTGGTGAGCTGCAGGACGAAATCGCCCTGATGCACACGCTCGGGGATGGCGATCAACTCGCGAATCAGGGGCATGTCGGTCCTTGTCAGTGCCTGGCGTTCTCGTCGCGTGAGAAGCAGCCCGCGACAATGGCCTCGATGCGCTCGATCTGCGGCGGCTTCAGCAACAGCAGTTCGGTGGCGTTCTTGCGCCGTTCGGGCATACGGCCGTTGTTCTGGCGGATCCACTGGATCAGAAGGTTGATCGTTCGATTCGGCAGGTCGAACTCCCGGTCGATCTGCTCGTATGCCCGGTCGTAGTCCTGTAGAAACGCCGTCTCGTCGATCAGAGATTGCTCGAGCGCCTGCTCGGCGCAGCGGGTTATGAACTCGGCAGCAGCCTCGCCGCTCCAGTGCGCATACACGAGGGGCGAGGAGCGGAAGTCGAACAGGAACTCGTTGTCGGCGATCCAGGTCACGTCCCAGAGCTGTCGCGCCGGCCTGCTGAATGATTCCAGTGCGGCCAGGTAGTCGGCCTCGTGTCGCTTCATCGCCACCGACAGCGGCAGGATGGCCGGGTTGCCGTTCACCGTCGGCAATGCTCCGTGATAGCTCAGACTGTGGTGCGCCAGCAGGCGTGAAAGGCGTCCGTTGCCGTCCATGAAGGGGTGCACGAACACGAAGCCGAAGCTCACCAATGCGGCTTTCACGAGCGGTGGCACGTTGCCTTCGCGTGCGTTGGCCATGCGCATCAGCCCGTTCATCAGCTCGTTAACCTTTGCGGGTGGAGGAGGCAGGTAGCGCACCGCCAACGCGCCGTGGCCGCCGCGCTGCAGCCAGTTCTGCTCGTGGCGAAACGCCTGCTCTTTGCTGATCGCGCTCGTGATCACCAGGTTCTGCAGATCGACGAGGTATTCCTCGGACAGCGGGCGCTGGTCGCGCAGCTGCTCCATCGTCTGCAGGAAGGCGCGCTCCTTGTCTGGCGCCGGGGTTTCGTTCTCGATGGCGTACGAGTCGCGGGTCTCGCTCAGGTACGCCCAGTTCACCACCCGGTCGAGCACGCCCAGGTTGCGCGGATCGTTCACCCAGGTGCGCAGCCGCTCGAGCACGGCCTGGCCGCGCTGCTCCAGCACGGCGTTGCGCGCTACGACCGGGCAGAACTCGTAAGGCCCGATGCCGTTGAAGTTCACCCGGTACCTGCGACTGCGCTCCCATTGCGGCCCGGTGTAGTAGCGACTCGCCTCGAAGAAGTCGACATAGTTGCCGCCGGTGGAGTCCCATGGCAGCGACAGCGCTTGCTCGTTGGCTTTCTCCCAGATGAACGCGGCCCGGCGCAGGTAGGCACCCTGGCGCTGCGCGCTCAGGGCGCGCGCCAGATCCTCGGCCGGCACCAGCTTTAGCGCTTCGTGCAGGATGTCGATGCGCGTGCCTTCGTGCTTGAGCGCGAACAGCACATGCTCGAGCACCGGGGCGTCCGCAGCGGGTGCGACGTGCCGCGGCACGGCCAGCAGCTCGGGCATGCGCTCGACTCGCGTCACCGGCCGAACCTGGGCCGGCCGGATCAGCGGCGGCATGCGCAGCGGAATGCACGACAGCAGGTACGCGTAACCGATCACCGGTAGCACCGCTTTTTTATGCCGAGCCGCAGATTTCTCATACCAAACTGTCTTGGCCCTCGTTTTTTATTACTCGCCTGCCGGCTGCTGGCGCGGACGTGGTTGCCAAACGAACATGTCGTCAGGACATGTTAAAAATAATGCAAATATTTAACACGTATTGTTCCCTAGTGATCTCGACGGCTCATCGCGTCAGCAACTCGAACAGCGCCTGGTTGATGAAGTACATCTCCCGGCCGATCTTCTGGCCGTGGAGGACGCCCAGGCGCTCCAGTTCGCGCAGGTACTTGGCGCAGGTCTGGCGGGTGCCCATGCCCGCGCGTTCGAGGAACTGGATCTTGCAGTAGGGCTGCCGGAAGATCTGCTCGACCAAGTCCTTGCTGTAGACGCCTGGCGCCTCGCGTTGCACGCGCTCGCGCACGGTCTCCATCAGCGCCAGGATGTCGGTGATCTGCTGGTGCGTGCGCAGCGACGTCTGCTCGACTGCGTCCAGCATGTACAGCAGCCAGTCCTCCCAGGCGGCTTCCTCGGTGACCCGGCGCAGGCCCTCGTAGTAGGCCGGTTTGTGGTCGATGATGTAGCGCGACAGGTACAGCACCGGCAGGTTCAACAGCCCGCGGTCCACCAGGTACAGGATGTTCAGGATCCGCCCGGTGCGCCCGTTGCCGTCGGGGAAGGGGTGGATCGCTTCGAACTGGTAGTGCATCAGCGCCATCTTCACCAGCACGTCCAACTCGTCGTCGGCGTGCATGAAACGCTCCAGATCGCGCAACTTGTCGCGGATGATCGCTTCGCCTTCGGGCGGCGTGTAGACCGTTTCGCCGCGGCTGTTGGCGATGCGCGTGCCGGGCGTGCGGCGCACGTCGAAGTCGGTTTGCTTGATGAGCCGGGCGATCTCGATGAACAGGTTCGTGGCAAGCGGCCGTTCCCTGATCTGGCGGAATCCGTGGTTCAGCGCCTGCCGGTAGCGCAGCACCTCCTTGGCTTCGGCGCTGGCCGGCTGCGCTTCATCTGTGGCGGCCTTGTAGAGCTCGTCGTTCGTGGTGAGGATGTTCTCGATCTCGGACGATGCACGCGCTTCCTGCAGCACCAGACTGTCGATCAGCATGGCCTGGTTGGGCATGCGTTCGGCCATGCCTTTGAGTTCGGCCAGCGCGCGGCTGGCGACGATTGCCTTCTTGAGCACGGCCGGCGTCTCCACCGCAGCCGCCGGCGGCAGTGGAGACAGCTCGTTGAACGGGACGTTGCGGTCGAACATGCTCAGTTCCTCGACGCGGCCGCAGCTCTCTTGCGGCCGCGCTTCGCCGCCGTGACGACCGGCTTCCACGCACGGACGTGGTCCAGGCTGAACCCCAGCGCCCGGGCTTCTTCGTTGACGAAGCCGCGGTAGTACGTGCCCATGCGCTCGCCGTAGGCGGGGTCGATTTCGTTGTGCCACTGCTCCAGCCAGGGCACCAGTTCCAGCAGGCCGGTGAGCAGCGGCTGCAGGCGAGCGGGCTCCCAGCCTTCGTTGTCCTTCATCTCCAGGTAGTAGGCGGCCAGGGCGGTGGCCTGCTGCAGGTGGTTCCAGCCGGCCCAGGCGACGGCCAGGCTGGTGTCGGCGCCGCGTTCGCAGCCGGGGTAGCTGACCCAGCGCTCCTTGGGAACGTCGAGGCCGCCACGCAGGCGCCAGAAGTTGGCCTTCAGAAAGTCCTTGCTCTGGTACTTGGGCGGCACGGGAATCTTGCCGACCTCCTCGCCGGCGTCCTCGCGCCGCTGCAGCGCCCAGGTGTCTTCCCATTGGGTGCGCTTGCGCAGGCCGGTGTCGGTGTAGCGAAGGACGGGCAGGAAGGGTACCGATTCGGTGGAGACCAACTCGGCGACGACTTGCGTCAGATCGAAGCCCGAGTGGCCGGCGTACAGCTGCGCAATTTGCATGAAGCCCGCGTCGCTGTGCACCGCTTCGGCCAAGCGGTTGGCTGTGGTGAGCTGCGGCGGGTGGTCGGGGTCAGCGGGCCAAAGGTGCGGGGCCTCCAGCCGGTCGAGCAGCCAATCGCGCAGCGCGGCTTGTTCCAGGTCTTCCCAGGCCGGCGTGTTCCAGCGACGCTTGTACTCGGGGCGTTCGATCAGGCCGATGTTGCGGTCGCTTTCGATCAGGTCGATGCGGCGCTGGACGAGCTGTCGATAGTCTTCGGGCCAGTGCGAGGGGATTTCGGTGATGGGCGTCGAGCCGTGGCGCTCGAACCAGGTGGTCGTTTCGCGGCCGGCGGCGATGCGCCGCGCCAGTACGATCTCGAAGGCGCGCTCGCCCAGGCGCACTTCGGGCGGCTCGCTATGTGTCAACGAGACCGTCTGCTCGCTCTTCGAGACCAGCCCGTAGATCTCGTAACACCGCCAGTCCAGCTCTTCCTGCAAGGCGATCGTTCGGTGCTGTGTTCGGTTTGTGCGTGCCCTGAGATCGTCGAGCGATTGCATGCTCGGAAGGTGCTGCGAGCCTTCGTCAGCGAACCGCAGATGCGGTGCAGGCATGCACCAACCCAGATGCTCCGTCTCAGTCACGATTGCCCTTGCGAGGGAAACTGGCTGTTCAGACGGCAGGGGAAACTCCGCAACCTTCGTCGAGTTGAAGGCGAAGAAGAACTCCCACTTCTCACCCCGGTGGCCCTCGTTGATACCGCCACCACCTTTGCTGTGACACACCTGCTTCAACCAGAAACACGCCACCGACGAATTGAGGAGGCCGAGCAGCCCCAAGTGCTCGTCCTCGCTGCTGCCGGCGGGCAGCTTGATCACCGGCGCCGTCTGCTTGAAGACCTTGCCGCCGCGGTCGAGGACGAAGTGGTTGTGGGTGGCGACCTCTCCGAACGTGATGAGGAAATGCGCGGCTACGCGACTTTCGATGAACTGCATGTACTGATCCCACCGAAAGCCGTGCCCTTCAGCGGTCTTGCCAAACATCACACGGGATCTGAGAAACACGCGATTGCGCCATGACCACAGGTCGTATCCAGAGCCGGTCGCATACGGAGCAGGCTGGAAGCCTCTCGGCGTCTCAACGTATGGAAACTCAACTCGATCACGGGATTGGATTCCCCAGTCCCGAACCAAGTCGCCGACCACGAACTCACGGGTCGGTGCACCGATCCGCGATGCAATGTGCGGCGGCGCTAAGAATGCGTCGTCCTCGCCGGTGATCGCCATGAATCCAATCGACTCGACCGACTCGCGAAGGCGGCAGTCGGCGACATCCTCGAGTGCTTCGCGAAGCTCTGCAGCGCCGCCGCCGCCAATGCTCCACGGGTGTTTGTCGAACGTGGTCCGCGGCGTGTCGTCCACGCTGACGAACTCGCTTTCCGACCCTGCTTCGTCAATCTGCCCGACGATGGCAGACCACACGAGCCCGCGCGCCGGGTCGTCGGGCGTGCTCGGCTCGCCCTTGATGCCCATCACGGTGCGCACTGTGTCGCTCACCGGCGCGCGGTGGCGGCCGAACAGGATCACGGTCGGCGTGCCGTGGCCTGGGATGTACGCGCCCGAGGAGTCGATGACGTGCGTGAGGTCCAGCCGCGGAAGCACTTGCTCAATCAGCTTGCTGCCGAACTCGCGCTTCATGAAACTGTTGGCGGTGATCATGCCGACAAAACCCGCGGGTTGGCCGTTGCCGGTCAGCGCCAGCGCGAAAAAGCGCTCGGTGAACGGGGCGCCGAGCGAATACTTCATGTGGCAACTCGCGTGACGCTGCCGATAGGCCGCGTTCAGCGCTGCATCCTTGACGACGATGTAGGGCGGGTTGCCGACCACCGCGTGGTATTGCCGCCCGAGGATGCGCTGCACCTCGGTCAGATCCTCGGTGGCATAGGCGTGAGCGAGTCCGGTCCCCGCATAGTGTTCGGCGCTCTCGAACATGCCCTCAGTAGCCTTCATGCCGAAGTGCTTGCCATGTAGCAGGCTGTCGCCGATAGCGACGTTCAGCTTGAAGTCGGGCGCTTCGGTGAGGTGATGGACGCCGCTGATCTTGAGCGCCGCCACCAACAGGCGGAAACGCGAGATCGCCACGGCGAACGGATTGAGGTCCACGCCGGCGGCCGCGTCCAGCGCGCGTTGGGCGACGTCACGCGGGTTGCGCGCCGGCTCGTGCCGAATCCATTCATCGACCAGCCGCCGAAACCCGCCCAGCAGAAAGTGCCCTGACCCGCAGGTCGGATCGATCATCCGCACCTCGCGGAAGCCGAAATCCCGAATCGCCGGCGTCAGCGTGCGATCGAGGATGAACTCCTCGACGAACTCCGGCGTCTGCAGCAGGGCGTAGCGCTTACGCGTGGCTTCAGACAGGTCCTGGTACAGATCGCCAAGGAAGCGCGTGTTCCAGTCGGGGTCGGTGAAGTCGTGCGCGAGCGTGCCGGTGTTCGGGTCCACCTGCTGCCAGAAATGGCGCAGCGCCATCGCCGCGTCGCCACTGATGCCGAGGCGAAAGACCGGGTTGTGCGCCTCGTCGAAGAAAGTGTGCAGGCCGGGCAGCGTGCCGGCCTCGCGGAAGCACGCCAGCAGGTAGTCGCGGTCGCTCTCCAGCGGTTTCTCGCGGAAGTAGGCCTCGTGTCGGTCGCGCGCAAGCGCCAGACGGCCAGACTCCGGTGTCCCGCCCAACCAGGGGCGCTCGATCAGTTCGTTGTCTTCGATGAAGCGCAGGAACACGCAGCTCAGCAGCCAGTGCACGCCGGCCTGCGTGATGACCTGCTCGGCCCAGCTCTCGAAGGTCTCTGCCGTGCGCTCGGCGTCGCGCGCCGCCTGCCACTCGGCCTGCAGGCCGGCCTTCAGCTCGGCCACTTCCGCGATGCGTTGGCGCAAATCGTCTTCGAGGCGCTTGAGCAGGCGGGTCAGGTCCGCGAGCAGTTGGGGGGCGTTGATCACTGAGCTGTTCTTCCCGTTGTGGCGTTCGGCATGGCGGCGGCGTGGGTCTACGAGGCGATGCTCGCGCGGTGTTTGTTCTCCACCCAGGCCTGCGCCAGCGACAACGTGCGGGTGTTCTGGATGTTGTTCACGATCGGCACCGCGACGCCATCGATGACCGGCAGGCCCTGGTGCGTCGTGGGCAGCAGCAACCACACACTGGGCGTGTGGCCCGGGCGGCCAGCGTGCTCCTCGACCTCGGTGATCAGTGTCATCAGGTCGTAGCGGGCGAGCAGGCCGGCACTCACCAGCAGGATCGGCGCCGTGCCGTGCAGCAGCGCGGCGCGCAGCGTGGGCAGGGTTCTTTGCACTAGGCGTTGCAGGTTGATCCAGCGCCGACTGCCGCGGTCGGCGGCGTCGGCCTCGAGGACGACGTTCCAGTCGACGCGGGCGGCTGTTGCCTGCTCACGCAGTGCGCCTAGCAGCAGCGCGTCGAAGTTCACGCGTTGCAGAGGAGCGGGCTGAGTCTCAGGCTGCCCGAAGCGGTGCAGCAGTTCAGCTTCTGCCCGGCGCGCAATACGCGGGTGAACGGTCAGCACCAGAAGGCCACCTTGTTGAAGGCTTCGCGTGAGGCGCTCCTCGACTCCAGCGGCGTCGGCGAGTTCCGCGCCGGCGCCGTCGCCGGCGGCCCGCATGGAGAGCTCGGTGGTGTGACGCGAAAACGCCGTGGTGGTGCCCGCAGTCTGCGCGCTGCCCAAGGTCGAGAGTCGGTAGGCGCCAGCGCCTTCCGCGGCGGATGGATCCCAACTCAGCGGCGCGCCAGCCTCTTCAAGAAGGCGGTCCAGCTCGGGGCGGCCGGGCAATGCTGAGGCCTCGGGGTAGCGGCCGCGCACGCGGTCCTGGATTTCGCGCAGGCGCAGTTGCGGCGCGCCGATCAGCGCGCCAAGGGACTGGCGCAGGGCCTGCAGCGGCGCCATGCCGCGGGGGTAGATCTCCTGTCGGCTGGACAAGGCCGCCTTGCGCGACGCCGAGGCGGCCAGACGCAGCAGCCGGGTGGGGGTCAGCGCTGCGGTGGGCGCGCCTTCAGCAGCCAAGGCAGGGGGCAGGGGAACGCCTTCCAGCGTTTCGAGCACCCGGGGTGGCGGGAGCAGGGGGTCGGCCAGGGCGCATGCGTCTGCGGCAGCCCCGAGTTGCCGGGCGTAGTCGGCCCAGGCCGAGGCGCTGGCAATCAACGCACAGGGCTGATGGTCGAACGCCTCGAATCGCGGCTGGTCGAGGTGCGATTCCGCTTCGACCGCCGCCCGCAGCACGGCGCTGGCCTGGCGCAGCCGCTCCGCGTCGTCCTGCGCCGCGCAGCCGCGCAGTGCGAGCAGGGCCATGGCGCTCTCATGAGCGCTCATCACCTGGCCCTGGCTGCGCAGCAGGGTGTCGAGCTGCTGGCGCAGCTCGGTGAAGGCGGGGTTCTTGAGCCAGCGCTCGCGGGCCTTGATGAGCGCGGCGGTCAGCGTGCCTCGGTCCACCTGATTGGCTTGCGCCGACTCGCCAAGATTGGGCCAGGTTCCGGCCTGCACGCTGTCGTCCAGCCCGAGGTAGTGGGCGAGAGCGGCTTCCTCCGGCCGGTCATCACCGGCGGGGCGGCGAGGTAGCAGCTGCGCTGCCAGTTCATTGACGCTGACGGCGCCGCCGACCTCCTCGTCCGCGTCGTGCGCGGTGCTGCGGCCCTGCGTGAGGTCGGGCCGCAGGCGGGCGAGTTCCTTGGCGGTGAGACGAATCTCCTTGCGGATCTTGTCGCCCACGCCTCGCAGATAACGGAAGCGGATGCGATCGACGGCCAGCAGTTCGCGGGCGTTGTGAATGCCCATGCGCTCCAGGATGTCCTGCGCTTCGAGGCTGTAGCCCAGTTCGGCCATCGTGGTGAGCGGTGTAGCGGTCATGGCGATGGCGGCCAGGCCCTCCGCTGCGCCGGTCTCGCCCGGATGAACCGTCTGCCGAGCGGCAAAGATCGCGCGCCATGCGCGCAGCATGTCTTCAGCGTTGTCGAAGCGCTCGCGGTAGTCGCGCTTCAAGGCCTTCGAGAAGAACGCGGTGAAGCCCTCGCGCGTGACCGGGTCGAAGACGTCGCTTTCGATGGTGGCCTCGACGTCGAGCATGGCCGGCGAGGTCTGACCATCACCCCAGATCGGCGGCTGGCCGACCGCCATCTCATAGAGCGTGATGGTCAGCGCGAAACGCTCGGCGTACAGGTCCCAGCGCGGCGGGCGGCGCAGTGACAGGAACGGGTCGAGGTAAGGGTGCGTACCGGCCGTGATGTTGTCGGCCGGCGTGCGGCACAGCGAGAAGTCGAACAGCACGAGCTGCAGCTTGCCGGTGCGGTTCTCGGCGATGCCGATGTTCTCGGGCTTGATGTCGCGATGGGCCACACCTTCGGCTTCGAGGTGGTTCACCGCTTCGATCAGCTCTTCTCCGAAGCGCTGCAGCATGTCGAGCGACAGGCGTCCTTCCTCCTTGAGCTTCTCGGCCATCGTGCGGTTGCCGGCACTCTTGAGCAGCAGGGCCGTGCGGCCGGCGACCGTGAGCGTCTCGCGGTGGGCGACGATGTTCTGGTGATGCAGTCGCGCGAGCACTTCGCCTTCCGCGGCCAGGCGGTCGTTGTGCGCGACGTCGCACGCGACCTTGAGAACGTGCTCTTCGTCGCTGCCGTCCTTGCGCACCAGCAGCGCGTCACTGGAGGAGCCGCGCCCCATGCGCTTGACGACGGTGAAGCCACCGTACAGGCGATCGCCTGCGCTGGCGACGCTGGGGTCGACCGTGGCTTCCGGGTCGGGGGTGGTGAGCTCGTCCTCGACGCGATCCAGATCGTCCAGGAAGTCCTGAACGGATTCATAGCGGGCCAAAACGTCGGGGCAGGTGGCGAACTGGATCAGTTCCTGCTGCCGCGCGCCGCAGCCATCCATCACGTCCGACAGGCGCAGCCCCTGACCGACCCGCAGCTTCTCGGCGAGGTCGAGCACCGACTCGGCGGGTGGCTGGCCGCTGAAGAGCTGGTAGGCGATGCAGCCGAGCGAGAACACATCCAGGCTCGGCCCGTGCGCGGGGTCGGCGCGGGTCGTCTCCGGGGCGAGGTAGATCATCCCCGGGTCTTCGACATAATCCTCGACGTGCTGGGTGCCGGTGGTGCGGTGAACGGTGTAGGGCGACGCGGACTCAGCGACGTTGCCGGGGTTGCGTGCGGCGGTCTGCCAATTCATCAGTCGCAGGTGCAACGCACCGCTGCCGATGCCATGAACGAGGATGCTCTGCGGCCCCAGGGCGCGGTGGTACAGGCGCTTCGAGTGGGCGTACTTCAGCGTCTCGGCGATGTCGCGCACCAGCTGCAGGCGTTGGGTGACCGAAAGGTCCTTGCCGTGGTCGCGCAGCAGGTGATCCAGGCGCATCGCCTTGGGGTCGTGGTCGAAGATCAGCGCCGGGCCGAGTTCGGTCTCCTTGTAGTCCTTGACCTTCAGGATGCCGGGGTGGTCTATGCCTTCGAGGATCTCGAACTCGCGCCGCGCCTGGCGCACGCGTGTGGCACGGGCCTCGGGGGTGGAGGCGGAGGCGACGGTGTAGATGCGGACACGGCGATGAACCGTGTCGATGCTGACGTGCTGCGCTTCCCAGTCCTGAAACCCTTCACCCTCGGACAGCAGCTTGCCCAGCCGGTAGTCGCCCACCTGGCGGTGCTTGTTGGAGGGGCGGATGCCGGCCTCGGTGAGGCCGCGAGCGATGGCGCGCGCCTGCTGCGAGTCGACGGTGGTCGCCGAGCGGTTGGTGACGCCGTTGGACAGCGCCCCGACGATCCCCGGGTCGTCCACGGCACCGGATCGGCCACGCTGGAAGGTGGCCGACCTGGCCAGCCCTTCGAGCCGACACGACAGGCTGGTGGAAGAGAGAAAGATGGCCGGCTCGACGAAGGGCAGGCGAATCTTGGCCTTGGTGATGGCCGGCTGCCGCTTGAGCAGGCTGGCCAGGCGCCTGGCTTTGCGATTGGCGAGGATGACCGGGTTGTCGACCGTGGTCGATCGGCCATCGGTCGTCCAGGTCCAACTGTGTACGTCGCCGGTCAGGACGCCAGGGCGGCTCTTGATCTCGACGAGAAAGAGCCCGGCAGGGGAGAGCACTAGCGCGTCGACCTCGCTGACCTTGCCCTCGTCGTCGATGAACTCGAAGTTGGTCCAGACGTGCCAGGGGTCACGGTCAGGAAGATTGCTTCGAAGCCATTCCAGCGCTTCGCGCTCCCAAGCGAAGTTGGATTCGGCGATGACGTGCCAGCGGCCGGCGCCGAGCGTCATGCGCTCACCTGGCGGTCGTCTTCGATGTACTCGAACAGGTCGCCGACCTGGCAGTTGAACAGCCGGCAGAGCTGCTCGATGGCCGGGAGATCGACCCGCGTGCTCGTCTCCTTGTAGAGAGCGGTGATCGTGCTGCGATTCAGCCCCGTGCGCCGCGAAACGTCAGCGATGCGAAGCTTTTCTCGGCCCATGAGCGTCGATAGGTGACAGCGGATCATTTTCAACCGTCCGGGGTGCTGCGTAAGATAGCATAATAGCTTGCAGCGCATAACCCGGAATAGTAAACGCCAGAGTCGCACGAACCTGGTCGATAGCTCTGTGATCGATTACCTTTCGTCCATGTTCGCTGACAGCCGATCGTTCCGAAGCCGATGGTCCGAGTTCTTCGGCAGCCTCCGCACGCAGATCAGCGCAGCAGCATCCCGTCCGGTAGTTGATGGCCGATCGATCATGACCACGCACAAGTGGCAGTTCACCTCCCGCTTTCGCCGTCACGCCTTCGGCTGGCGATCAGACACGCCAATCCAGCGCATCAAGGAAGCGCTCGCCGAAATCAAGGCAGTAGCACGCAAGGACCCAGTGCTCGCGGCCGAGGGCGCCGTGACGTTGCTGGAGAAGCTGTCGCCAGCGCTGGAGCAGGTCGACAGCTCCTCCGGAGCCCTGGGCACAACGGTGAACCGAGCTATCGACACCCTGGTGCCCATCATCGCCAAGGCTGACGTCGATCGGCGCGTTCGACAGCGTTGGCTGGAACGTCTGTGGCAAGCCTTGCAAGACGATGAGATCCCCTACATCGAATCCCTCGGCGAGCACTGGGGCGAGCTGTGCGGCACCCCCGAACTGGCGGTGGTGTGGGTCGACGAACTCCTGCCTCTTGTCGAACACGTCTGGAGCCATCGATCCACCGGTCACGGGTTCTTCAAGGGGACGAGTGCATGCCTTGCTTCGCTGTATGCCGCTGATCGCCACGATCAACTGCTCGCGCTGCTGGAGCGGGCGCCATTCAAGTGGTGGCACGACCGCAAGTGGGGCGTCAAAGCACTGGTGGCGACGGGCAAGAAGGCGGAGGCGATTCGTTACGCCGAGCAATCGCGCGGCCTGAACGATCCGAGCTGGCAGATCGCCGAGGCTTGCGAGGACATCCTGCTGTCGTCGGGACTGGCCGACGATGCATACCGGCGCTACGCGATCGAAGCCAACCAAGGTACGACCAACCTGGCCACCTTCCGGGCCATCGCCAAGAAGTACCCGAGCACGCCACCAGAGCAGATCTTGCGCGACTTGGTTGCCAGCACGCCCGGCGCCGAAGGCAAGTGGTTCGCGGCCGCCAAGGATGCCGGACTGTTCAACGTCGCTATCGAGCTGGCGACCACCAGCCCTACCGATCCGCGCACGCTGGCCCGAGCGGCCAGAGACTTTGCCGAGAGCCAGCCTGAGTTCGCGGTCGCTGCCGGCCTTGCTTCGCTGCGGTGGATCTCGCTCGGGCACGGCTTCGAGATCACCGGTACCGATGTGCTCGACGCCTACTCGGCAGTCATGAAGGCGGCATCAACGGCAAGCGTGGACGCGCAGCAGATCAAGACTCGGATCAGGGATCTGCTGACGTCATCGCCCACCGGCAACCAGCTCATGAAGTCCGTCCTGGCCCATCAACTGGCCACCTGATTCGGTCTCGTTTTTGCAGGAGCCAGCGCCAGCACGCAGGCGCTCGAAACTCCCTCATGGTGTCGGTGAGGGGTCGTCCGGAGAATTTCGCCATTCAAGCGAGTTTGATGGACAGGACCGATACCGATGCATGAGATCAACCAAGTTCCCCCCGGCCGGATGACCCCGGAGCAGCGTCGGCGCGAGATCGCGTCGCTGCTCGCAAATGGGCTCGTCAGTCTTCGCAGCGCCGACTCTCGCCCGTCCACAAGGCCAACACCGACAAGTTCACCGCGCCACCATCGATGGCCTCACAGATCGCACGATTGCCCGAGCTGCCCATGCCGGAAATCAAAGCGCTCTGGCAGAGGCTCTTCGGTGACGACACGCCCACCCACAACCGCCAGTTCCTGGAGCGGCGCATTGCCTACCGCCTGCAAGAGGTGGAGTTCCGCAAGACCGACGGCAACCTGCTGGAGCGCAACAAACGCCGCATCGCATCCTTGATCGAGACCGGCAAGGTCAAGAAGCGCGACCGTGACTAGCGGCCGGCAGCGGGCACTGTGCTGACCCGCGCCACAAGGAGCAGTGGTACCAGGCCGAGCATCCACCGATCATCGACCGCGAGTTGTGGGACAAGGTGCACGCCATCCTCGACGACGCCCTGCCCAACCACGTCACGCTGTTTGACCTGGCGGTGGATCCACCAGCGCTGTGGGATGACCAGCGCGCCCGGCTCAGGTAGACCAATCGGCCTGCCGCCGATAAAATGTGGCGAGGTGCCCACCTTACTTGCACACGAGTAAAAAAAGGCTTCGTCTCACTGTCATTGAAAACCTCTCTTTGAGCCTCGTCGTCGGGGACTTAAACGTGTGCGCCTGACCCGAAATCGGCGTGGCATTGAGGAAAGGTTTGTCATGACAATCAAAGAGCTCGCGTATTCCGCGCAGCAGCACCTTCAGGCCAGCACTGGTGGCTCATTCAAGCGAGCCCACGTCTACGAGCTGTTGGCAGCTTCCTTCGGCTTCAACTCGCACGCCGCGTTTGGCGTTGGCACCGTACTCACGGAACTTCGCCAGAACGATCGGCGGGTGGTCCCGCAAAGCGCGCTCATCAAGCGGCGTTGCATCGAGCTTGGGTATCAACCTGACACCGCGACTCTGGCGTCGTCGGCGCTGGAATCTTTCCTGGCAGAGCGCCAGATCGGCATTGCCAGCATCCCGTCATTGGTCAGTCGCTTGAGAGGGGAGTCGTCCAGCCAAGACGAAGAGCTCGAATACGACGAGGATGAGCTATTCGACCCTGGCGACGAGGCGTTCGGCCCGATCCTTCTAGATGGATTGGCTGCGGCGGCTAGTAAGGGCAATGCCCTGGCTCACTACGCGCTGGCGCTGATGCACGCCCCTGACGATGGAGACGACCCGGAAGCTGGAAGTTCCTATTGGTACTCCCAGGGGCAGCAGGGCCGTGTCCTGACGGGGGTGGAAAAGGAGTGGGCCGAAGCCCACGAGGCTCGTCTCGCTCAAGCCGAGAAGTACTCGTGGCACCTTAGGGAGGCCAGTCGACTGGGGAATCAGGATGCACTTCTCGACTTGGCGGATCGATTTGACGATCCGTCCTTCTTCGAGCAGCCGCGCCACGGCGTCGATGCTGACCCAGCAGCGATTGCGGCTATCGCAGAACGCATGGGCCGCACTTCAGACGCCAAGCATTGGCTGACGCTGGCTGCCGAGAGGGGAGATACGGACGCCATGCTCCAGCTCATTGAGGAACACGATCAAGGTGACCTACAGCGATGCTGGACGTGGGTGTATCTCTCGCAGTTGGTCGGAACGGATCTGACTCGGGACGCGCACTACGCCATCAACGAGGACGGTTCGGACTACGACGATGACGTCGGCGGTCCAGCCTATGTCGCAGGTCGTGACGGGGTAGATCTTGAACCGCTTGCTCCGGCGCAAGACGCCGCTGCCAGGCTCGCTGCGCAGAAACTGTTTGACCAGATCGAATAGAACGCACGATAAGACTGCTGGCTTTGCGCTAGGGACGTTTGCCCACTCCGGTTGCCAATGCTGCAATCCAACCGCTTGATTCGTCCGCGCGTAACCCTTTGATCTGTATGGGCCTGCGTTGCGGCCTTTGCGGACTTCGGGCCAGTTCCAGGGAGCGAGGTCGGAGCGAGGAATGGCCAGGAGAGAGTGGAATGTGGTCCGGAACGGCCAATTCGGGCGGCTGGCGAAGTCCGCAGGCTTCCGCAGGAACCCCCAACAACACGCGGGAACTGGCGCAAATAGACAAGAAAAAGCCCCAACTGATAACAGTTGGGGCTTCAGTATTGGTGGAGCCGGGGGGAATCGAACCCCCGTCCGCAAGTCCTCTACGACCAGTTCTACATGCTTAGTCGATCAATTTGGATCTCGACGCAGGCTTAGCCGATCGACAGGCCGACCTGAATCCAGCCACCTTGGTTTTAGCTCCGCATCAAGTAGCCCGATGCGGCACGAGCCGACATGAATGACACTGCAGTTCCTTGCGGAACCCGGGCTGTCGGCGACCCGGTGCAGCGGCTCAGGCCTTAAGCGGCCAGTGCGAAACGCTCGTCGTTGGCGTTTGTGGTTTTGCCAATGGATTTACGAGGAAAAGGCGCCTCGGCATGCCCTGTGCCGCTTCGCTACCCACGTCGAAACCTGGTCGGCCCCGAAATTCGGTATCTGGCAACACGTGCGCGACGACTCGCGCACTTCCCAAGTATAGGCTGTCCGGGGCGGTTTCAAGCCCCCGGAAGAACATTACTTGTTCGCGCATCTGACGTCGATGAGTGTAATCTTTCCCCATGCGCGCCGAACACCGTCCCGAACCCCGCCATCTGTTGCTGAACCTGTTCCTGGGTACCGCGCACCGACGGCTTTCGGCCCGCGAGGCGATCGCCTCGTGCGCGCTCTTCGGCATCCGCGAGAACAGCGTGCGCGTCGCGCTCGTGCGGCTGGCTGCCAGCGGGATGATCGAGCCGATCGAGCGCGGGCAGTACCGTCTCGGTCCGAAAGCCCAGGGGCTTGCCGGCGACATCTCCACCTGGCGCGATATCGAGCTTCGCGTGCGCGACTGGGACGACGGATGGATCGTCGTGCACGTCGGCGCGCTTTCGCGCAGCGACCGTCCTGCCGTTCGTGCCCGCGAGCGTGCGCTCGGCCTGCTCGGCCTGCGTGAGCTCGATGCCGGGCTGTTCGTGCGTCCCGACAATCTTGCCGGCGGCGTGTCTGCGGTGCGCGAGCGGCTCGCGCGGCTCGGACTCGGGCCGGAGGCGGCCATGTTCGTCGCGCGGGAGCTCGACGGCGAGCGTGCGCATCGGGCAGCGAAGCTCTGGGACACGAAAGCGCTCGACCGCGGCTACCGCGCGACGCGTGTGCTGCTCGAATCCTGGCTTGCGCGCTGGTCGGCCGGAACGCCGGCGCTGCCGATCGAGGCAGCGGCTCGCGAATCCTTCCTGCTGGGCAACGACGCGATCCGCCAGCTCGTCTTCGATCCGCTGTTGCCTGCACCGCTTGTCGACGTCGACGCGCGGCGTGCCTTCGTCGACGCCGTGCGTCGCTTCGATTCGGTCGGCCATTCGATCTGGCGCCGCTTCCTGCTCGGTGCAACGGGCGGGCTCGTGCGCCCGGAGCGGGCCACCCTCGGCTCCGCGACCCCGGTCGCGCCCAGGCGGGTGCGCTCCGCGGCCGCCTTGTCCTCTTCGACCCCGGAGACGCTGTCATGAACGCTCCCGAACCGCTGCCGAAGGATTCGCTCTATCTCGCCGAGACGCACGAGGTGATCAACGTCGCCCATGATCTCGTCGACTACAACCTCTACGCGCAGGACGCCGCGCTGCAGGAGGCGGTGCGCCGCGAGGGTGCTGACTGGGCCGACGCGGATCTGTCGGCCTTCGGCGCGAAGATCGGTGCCGCCGAATACCTCGACCTCGGCGTGGTCGCCAACCGCGTGCCGCCCGAGCTCGACACGCACGATCGTTTCGGCAACCGCGTCGATCTCGTGCGCTTCCATCCCGCGTATCACACGCTGATGAAGACGTCGATCGAGCGCGGGCTGCATTCGTCGCCGTGGACCGATCCGCGCGCCGGCGCGCACGTCGCCCGGGCCGCCGGCATCTACCTGCACTCGCAGGTCGAGGCGGGACACCAGTGTCCGGTCACGATGACCTTCGCCGCCGTGCCCACGCTGCGCACGACGCCGCAACTCACCGCGCTGTGGGAGCCGCGCATCACCGCGCGCGTCTACGATCCCCGCAACGTGCCCGATGCGCAGAAGGCCGGATTGACGATCGGCATGGCGATGACCGAGAAGCAGGGCGGCTCCGACGTGCGCGCCAACACGACGCGCGCGTTCCCGGTCGGTGCAGCGCAGGGCTCGGGCGAGGCCTACGAGCTCGTCGGGCACAAGTTCTTCGTCTCGGCGCCGATGTGCGATGCCTTCCTCGTGCTCGCGCAGGCGCCGGGCGGCCTGTCGTGCTTCCTGATGCCGCGCTGGCGGCCGGACGGCAGTCGCAACCCGATGCAGGTGCTGCGCCTGAAACGCAAGATGGGCAACGTGTCGAATGCGTCGAGCGAGGTGGAGCTGCGCGGCGCGCTCGCGTGGATGGTCGGCGAGGAAGGGCGCGGCGTGCGCACGATCATCGAGATGGTCGCCATGACGCGCTTCGACTGCATGGTGGGCTCGTCGGCGGGGCAGCGCGCGGCGGTCGTGCAGGCGCTGCACCACTGCTCGCTGCGCTCGGCCTTCGGCCGCGTGCTGAACCAGCAGCCCTTGATGCAGAACGTGCTCGCCGACCTCGTGCTCGAGAACGAGGGATCGGTGGCGCTCACGATGCGCATCGCGCGCGCGCTCGATGCGCGCACCGAGAGCGAGCACGACGAACTGCTGGTGCGGCTCGTCACCGCGGTGGGCAAGTACTGGATCTGCAAGCGCACGCCGCAGCACGCCTACGAGTCGATGGAATGCATCGGCGGCAGCGGCGTGATGGAGGACAGCCCGTTCCCGCGGCTGTTCCGCGAGTCGCCGGTCAACGCGATCTGGGAAGGCAGCGGCAACGTGCAGTGCCTCGATGTGCTGCGCGCGATGCAGAAGACGCCTGCGACGGTGGATGCGTATTTCGCCGAGGTGGCGAAGGCGAAGGGTGCGAACGCCGGGCTCGATCGCTACGTCGGCGCGTTGCGTCGCGAGTTCGCCGATCTCGATGGGCTCGAGTACCGCGCGCGCGACATCGTCGATCGGATGGCGCTCGCGATGCAGGCGGCGCTGCTGGTGCAGCATGCGCCAGGGGCGATCGCCGACGCGTTTTGCGTGTCGCGCCTCGCGTCGTCGGGTCATCACAACTACGGGACGCTGCCGCGCGGGGTCGACTGCGCGGCGATCATCGAACGGGCGACGGCGCGCAGGTAGCGCGCCGCTCCGCGCTCAGCCGGCGGCCACCGCTGCGGCCTGCGTAGTGCGCGCTTCGATGTGCGCGAGCGCCTGCTCGATCTGGTCGACGAGGATCACGCACAGCTCGCCGGCGGCAAGTCCGTCGAGCGCGGTGTCGATCGCCGCAAACTCGCCCTTTATCGTGCGGATCTCGCGCGTGCGGCCTGCGCCCTCGAGACCCTCGCGCAGCAGCGCGACCACATCGCCGTCGGCGCGTCCGCGCTGGCACTGGTCTTCGTAGAGGATCACTTCGTCGAAGGCCGCGCCGAGCAGCCGGGTCTGTCCGCGCAGGTCTTCGTCGCGGCGATCGCCGGCACCGCTGATGACGATCGAGCGTCGTGTCGCCGGCATCGATTCGACCGCCTGCACGAGCGCGGCGATCGCATCGACGTTGTGGCCGTAGTCTGCGATCACCGTCGCGCCGGCGTGATCGAAGATGTTGAAGCGCCCGGGTGTCGAGCGTGCATCGGAAGTGAAGCGGCTCAGTGCGCTGTGCACGACCGACCCGTCGAGTCCGAGCGCCCATGCGGCGCCGATTGCGGCCATTGCGTTCTGTACCTGGAAACCGATCGTGCCGCTGCGCGTGATCGCGATCTCGTCGAGCGCGATCCGCTGCTCGATGCCACGTTGCGCGCAGACGATCGCGCCGCCCTCGACATATACGACGCGCCCGCCGTGCAGCCGATGCGCATCGAGCACGGGGTTGGTCGCGTCGTGTGCGAAGTAGATGACCGAGCCCGGGCACCACTGCGCCATGGCCGCGACGCGTGCGTCGTCTGCGTTGAGCACCGCGAAGCCGTCGACCGCGACGCTCTGCACGACGACACGCTTGACCTCGGCGAGTGTGTCGACGTCGTCGATGTGGTTCAGCCCCAGATGGTCGCCTTCGCCCACGTTGGTGACGACGGCGACGCGGCAGCGATCGAAGCCCAGCCCTTCGCGCAGCAGCCCGCCGCGTGCCGTCTCGAGTACGGCAGCGTCGACGTGCGGATGCATCAGCACGTTACGGGCGCTCTTCGGGCCGCTGCAGTCGCCGTCGTCGATGCGCCGGCCCTTCACGTAGATGCCGTCGGTCGTCGTCATTCCGACGTGCGCGCCCGTTTCGGCAAGCAGTTGCGCGATCAGCCGCACCGTCGTCGTCTTGCCGTTCGTCCCGGTGACGGCGACGACCGGAATCCGTGCGTCGTCGCCGGCGTCGAACATCGCCGAGATCACCGCTTCGCCGATCGCGCGCCTCTTGCCGTAGGACGGTGCGATGTGCATGCGCAGTCCCGGAGCCGCGTTGACCTCGACGATGCCGCCTCCCTGTGGCTCGAGCGGTCGCGAGATGCTTTCGCAGACGACGTCGACGCCGCAGATGTCCAGCCCGACGGTGCGCGCCGCTTCGCCCGCACGTGCTGCGACTTCGGGGTGGACGTCGTCGGTCACGTCGGTTGCGCTGCCGCCGGTGCTGAGGTTTGCGTTGTGGCGCAGCACGACGCGGGTTCCGACGGCAGGCACCGATTCGGGCGACAGCCCCAGCGCAGCGAGTCGCGCGCAGGTGACCGAATCGAGCGCGATGCGCGTGAGCGCGGTTGCATGCCCGTCGCTGCGGCGCGGGTCACGGTTGATCTCGTCGACGAGTTCGCGGATCGTGTGCACGCCGTCTCCGAGTACGGCCGGCGGATCGCGCCGCGCGGCCGCGACGAGCTTCCCGCCGATGACGAGCAGCCGGAAGTCGCTGCCGGGAATGCAGCGCTCGATGATCAGCTCGCGCTCGAACTCGCGTGCGCTCGCCCAGGCGGTTTCGAGCTGCTCACGGGTGCGCACGTTCACCGACACGCCCTTGCCCTGGTTGCCGTCGCGCGGTTTCACGACGACGGCGCTGGCGATCCGCTGCATGGCTTTCCAGGCGTCGTCGAGGCTCTCGACGACGAAACCTTCGGGCACCGGAATTCCGGCGTCCGCCAGCAGCTGCTTGGTGAGCTCCTTGTCCTGCGCGATCTGCTCGGAGACTGCGCTCGTCGCATCGATTTCCGCTGCCTGGATACGACGTTGACGGCTGCCCCAGCCGAGCTGCACGAGACTTCCGCTCGTGAGTCGACGGTACGGAATGCCGCGCGTGCAAGCCGCCTGCACGATCTCGCCAGTGCTCGGGCCCAGCCGCTCGTCTTCGTCGACCGCTCGAAGGCGCGTGATCGCCGCAGCGACGTCGAAGGGCGCAGCGGCCGCTACGGCAGCGATCAGCGCCTCGGCGAGCTCGAAAGCCAGGCGCCCGACCGCTTCCTCGGTGTACTCGACGACGACGTAATGCACTCCCGGTTCGGAAGTGGCGACGGTGCGCGCGAAAGCGATCGGGCATCCGGCGCGCGACTGCAGCGCGAAGGCGGCTGCACCGAGCGCATGGGCAAGCGAACGCGATGCGCTGGCGCCGTTGGGCAGATGCACGAGATCGGGGAAGAGCGTGCGCAGCCGTTCGACGAAGCCGGGAATGGCATTGACTTCGCACTCGTGATCTTCGCAGCGCACCAGTGCCTCGATCGCGCGGGCACGGGTCCAGCGGTTGGGGCCGCGCAGCGCGCGGATTCGTTCGACGTGCATGAGCGTGGTTCGCAGAGGCCGTACGGCGGCGACGCATCGTGCGTCGCCGCCGTCTCGGCGGGTGAGTTCAGGCCGCCTCGCCGACGGTTTCGGCCGGTTTCAGCGCGAGCGCCGCCAGGTGTTCGGCGATCTGTCGCGGCGAGGCGCCGGCCGCCCATGCGGCGGCAATCGCCGGCAGCAGATCGTCGAGCGTTTCGTCGTCGCCGAGAATGTCTTCGTCGGCGACGTGCTCGACCTGCGCGCCGGTGCGCAGTGCGATGAGGCCGCGTTCGATGCGTACCGCACGCTGACCGGCGGCAACGTGCGCGTCGATTTGTGCATCACCTTGTGCCGTCGTCGCGTAGAAGATCGTCTCGCCCTCGCACAGCTCGGCCATCCCGGCGAGCATCGGGTCGGCGGCGTCGAGCACTGCGGCGCCGCCGGCGAGCACGACGTCCACCTGCGTGCGCAGCACCGCATACATCTGCTCGGGCGTGCGCACGTCGAACTCGTCGACGCGCGCGCTGCGCTCGAGCGAGGTGACGACGCCGACGCTGCAACGGTCGTAGGCGAGCCCTTCGGAGACGATGGCGCGCGCGTCGTTCTCGATGACGGCGCATTCGACGAAGCGGTTGCGCAGCAGCCGGCACGCTGTGCTCCACTGTGCGGCGTTGCCGTCGTGGATGCGGCGCTCGTCCACGAAGAGTCCGTGCGCGTTTGCCAGCCCGATCTTTCGACCGCCACCGTGCAGCAGTCGCGCCACGAGCGCGGCAACGCGTGCGCCGCTGCGCGTACCGGCAACACCGATGATCGGAATGCGCCCGTTGGCGCCCTCGGAAAACAGGTGATCGACGATCGCCTCGCCCACTGGCTGCGGGCGGCCCACTGCCGGCTTCAGGTGCATCAGCAGCCCCGGCCCCGCGTTGACCTCGACGATCGCGCCGCGCTGCTCGTCCAGCGGACGCGAGATGTCGTCGGCGACGAGGTCGATGCCTGCGATGTCCAGGCCGACTGCGTCGGCGGCAAGTGCAGCCATCGCGGCGACCTCGGGGTGCATTGCTTCGGTGACGTCGATCGAGACGTTGCCGTTGCGCTGGATCAGCAGCCGCTTGCCGGCCGGCGGAACCGAGTCGGCGTCGAAGCCCTGGCGCGCAAGCTCGATGCGCGCCGACGAATCGATGCGCACGAAGTTCAGCGGGCAGTCTTCGGTGCTGCCGCGCAGCGGGTGGCTGTTCAGCTGCAGGTCGATGAGCTCGGTGACCGTCGAACGGCCGTCGCCGGTTACATAGGCCGGCTCGCCGCGCGTGGCCGCGACAGCACGCCCGCCGACGACGAGCAGCCGGTGTTCGTTGCCGTGCACGAAACGCTCGACGATGACGCCGCTGCCTTCTTCACGGGCAACGTTCCAGGCCGCGAGAACTTCCTCGCGGCTGACGAGGTTCGTGAAGACGCCGCGTCCGTGGTTGCCGTCGCTGGGCTTGACGACCACCGGCAGCCCGACCTCGAGTGCCGCTGCCCAGGCGTCGTCTGCGTCGACGACCGGGCGGCCTTCGGGTACCGGCACGCCGCACGAGTGCAGCAGCTCCTTGGTGAGGTCCTTGTCGCGCGAGATGCCTTCGGCGATCGCGCTGGTACGGTCGGTCTCGGCCGTCCAGATGCGGTGCTGCGCAGCGCCGTAGCCGAGCTGCACGAGGTTGCCGTCGTTCAGCCGGATGAACGGGATGCTGCGGTCCTCCGCGGCGAGCACGATCGATTCGGTGCTCGGCCCGAGGTAGTGCTCGTCGTTCAGCGCGCGCAGCTCGGTGACGGTGCCGGCGAGGTCGAAGGGGCGGTCTTCGATCGCAGCCATGACGAGGTCGCGCGCTGCGGCGAGCGCCGCGCGTGCCGTTTCTTCCTGGAACGCGCGGACGACGACCCGGTACACGCCTGGGGTCGACGTTTCGCGTGCGCGTCCGAAACCGGCGTTCGGGGTTCCGGCGAGTGCCTGCAACTCCACGGTGACGTGCTCGAGGATGTGCGCGGGCCACGTGCCTTCGTGCAGGCGCCGCAGGAAACCGCCGCGCTCTCCGTAGCTGCAGCGGTGCTCGATGAGCCCCGGCAGCCACTGCTCGAGCCGTTGCGGCAGCCCCGGAATGCGGTTCGACGGGTATTCCTCGAGCCCGCCGATGTCGACGACCGCCTCGAGCACCGGGCGGTACGTCCACCGTCCGGGCCCGCGTATGTAGTGCACCTCGATGATGTCGATGTCCAACCGGGGGTCGGCGTTGCCCTGCGGGCGCGGAGAGAGCATGGAGGAATCCGGGATGTGGGTAGGCGTACAACGCGGCAGCGTACTTCCGGTTGACCCGCAAGCACTTCTCGCGCCCGGCCGCCATGCGGGACGACCCCTAGGGTGGGGACGCGATTGAAGTAAGCTTCCCCGTTTCGATGCCAACGATTCCGTCCGCCGCCCGCTTCGTCGACGCGCTACCCGCGGAATGGCGACGCGAGATCGAAGTTCAGTCTCCCGACGCCGCGGCGCTCGTCGTGCTTGCCTGGGTGGAGCTCGACCTCGACGCGCGGCTGCAGTACGGTCGCGGGCTGCTCCTTTTGACCCCGGTGAGGCTGTGGTTTCTTGCCGCAGGCGGAAGCGAGGTGTCGTCCTTTCCGCTGGTTGCTGAATCGCGGCTCGAGCTCGCCGACCACGGCGGCGTCGGCTCGCTGCGGCTATGCAATGACGAACGCCGCATCGCTTCGTGGCGATTCACGCTCGGGCAGCTGCCGGCCGTGCAGGCTTTCGTCGAGCGCTTTGCGCAGGCGGTTGAGGGCCCGGCGTCCAGCCGGATCTCCACTGCCGAGGCCCCGCGGGTTGCCGCTTCCGACGCATCGCTCGACGCATCGCCGACCGACGATGCCGACGACCGGCTCGTGGCTGCGCCGGAATCGCGCCCGTCGACGTGGACGCTGTTCCGCATCTGGCGCTTCGCGCGACCGTACAGGCGGCGCCTGCTCGCCGGCTTCCTGCTTACGCTCGCGTCGACCGCGTTCACATTGGTGCCGCCGTACCTGACGATGCCGTTGATGGACGAGGTGCTGATCCCGTTCCAGAACGGCGTACCGATCGATCCGCAACTGGTGTCGCTGTATCTCGGCGGCCTGTTCGTCGCCGCGCTGCTCGCCTGGGCGCTCGGCTGGGCGCGCACCTGGCTGCTCGCGCTGGTAAGCGAGCGCATCGGTGCCGACCTGCGCACCGCAACCTACGAGCATCTGCTCAAGCTGTCGCTGCAGTACTTCGGCGGCAAGCGCACCGGCGACCTGATGGCGCGCATCGGCAGCGAGACCGATCGCATCAACGTCTTCCTGTCGTTGCACCTGCTCGACTTCGCCACCGACGTGCTGATGATCGCGATGACCGCGGTGATCCTCGTGTCGATCGATCCGTGGCTGGCGCTCGTCACTTTGATGCCGCTGCCGCTGATCGTCTGGCTGATCCACCTCGTGCGCGAGCGGCTGCGCCACGGCTTCGAGAAGCTCGACCGCATCTGGGCCGAGGTGACGAGCGTGCTCGCCGACACGATTCCCGGCATTCGCGTCGTGAAGGCGTTCGCGCAGGAACGACGCGAGGCGGAGCGCTTTCGCCTTGCCAACGAGCACAACCGCATCGCCAACGACCGGTTGAATCGCACCTGGTCGCTGTTCTCGCCGTCGGTGACGCTCGCCACCGAGCTGGGTCTGCTCGTCGTCTGGGGCTTCGGCATCTGGCAGATCGCACGCGGACGGATCACGGTGGGGGTGCTCACTGCGTTCCTCGCCTATATCGGCCGCTTCTACACGCGACTCGACTCGATGAGCCGCATCGTCTCGCACACGCAGAAGGCGGCGGCCGGCGCGAAGCGCATCTTCGAGATTCTCGACCACGTCTCGAGCGTTCCCGAAGTGGCTGACCCGGTGCGTCTGCCGCAGGTGAACGGGCGCATCGAGATCCGCGACGTCGACTT
Source organism: uncultured Limnobacter sp. (assembly GCA_964538505.1). Lineage (GTDB taxonomy): Bacteria > Pseudomonadota > Gammaproteobacteria > Burkholderiales > Burkholderiaceae_E > Zeimonas. The sequence continues at coordinate 45,335 of CAZIDY010000002.1, forward strand.
CCGCTATGGCAACCGCGCGGTGCTGCGCGGCCTGAGCCTGGACATCGCGCCGGGCGAGATGATCGGGCTGGTCGGCCACAGCGGCTCGGGCAAGAGCACGCTGGTGAACCTGATCCTTCGTTTCTACGATCCCGCCGACGGCGAGATCCGCGTCGACGGCGTCGACATCCGGCGGCTGCGCATCGCCGAATACCGTCGACACATCGGGCTCGTGCTGCAGGAGCCGTTCCTGTTCTTCGGCACCATTGCCGAGAACATCGCCTACGGAAAACCGGAAGCCTCGCGCGAGGAGATCGTTGCCGCCGCACGCGCGGCGCACGCGCACGAGTTCATCCTGCGACTGCCGCACGGCTACGACTCGCTGGTCGGCGAGCGCGGCCAGGCACTGTCGGGGGGCGAACGCCAGCGCATCTCGATTGCGCGCGCGCTGCTGATCGATCCGCAGATCCTGATCCTCGACGAGGCGACGTCGTCGGTCGACACCGCCACCGAGCAGGAGATCCAGAAGGCGCTCGACAACCTCGTGCAGGGGCGCACGACGATCGCCGTCGCGCACCGGCTGAGTACGCTGCGCAAGGCCGATCGTCTCGTCGTGCTCGACCGCGGACGCGTCGTCGAGACCGGCACGCACGACGAGCTGATGCAGCGCGAGGGCGCGTACTTCGAGCTCTATCGTGCGCAGCAGCGCCGTGCCGAGATCGAGCCATCCGCAGGCAACGCTGACGATCGCCGCGAAGCGCTCGTCGTCGAGAGCCCGGCATGAATGACCTGTCCGCTCGCGGCTCGCGAGAGCCCCATTCGAACGACGACGCTACAGCCTTCTCGCTGTCGCGCGATGCCTTCGGACGCCTCGTGCTGCGCGACGTCGACGGCGCCGTGCACGTCGGCGTCGTGCCGGTTCGCGCCTTTCCGATCTCGGCCGCTGACGAAGGAATCTCGCTGCTCGGCGCGGACGGTCGCGAACGCGTCTGGATCGACCATCTGTCGTCGCTCGATGCGGCGACGCGCGCGATCGTCGAGGAGGAACTCGCTTCACGCGAGTTCGTCCCGGAGATCCGCCGTATTCACACGGTGTCGAGCTTCTTCACGCCGTCGACCTGGCAGGTTGCCACCGACCGCGGCGAGACGCACTTCGTGCTGCGCGGCGAGGAAGCGATCCGTCGACTGCCCGACAACGTGCTGTTGATCGCCGACGAGAACGGCGTGCACTATCTCGTGCGAAACGTCGAGGCGCTCGATGCGACGAGTCGACGGTTGCTGGATCGGTTTATGTGATCAGGGCAGTGAAGGGTCAAGGGTGAAGGGTGAAGGGGAAAACCGAACTGACCCTTCACTGCCCTGATCAGCGCAAGCTGAGCAGGAACAGCAGCTCGCGCGGCTCGTCCACCAGCGCGTCGGCGCCCCAACTGCGCGGCGGCGATTCGTCGCCGCAGAAGCCGTAGGCGGCGGCGACGGTGCGCATGCGGGCGGCGCGGCCGGCGACGATGTCGCGCTCGTCGTCGCCGACGTAGATGCAGGCGGCGGCGTCGGCGCCGGCGAGGCGGGCGCCGTGCAGCAGCGGTTCAGGATGCGGCTTCGCGAAGGCGGTCGTGTCGCCACCGATCGCGCAGATCGAGCGCTCGAGCACGCCGAGCGACGCGAGAATCGGGCGCACGAGCCGTTCGAACTTGTTGCTGACCACGCCCCAGCGGATCGACGCGGCGTCGAGCGCATCGAGCACTTCGGCCATGCCGGGGAAGAGGCAGGTGTGCACGTTCATCGCCGCCTCGTAGCGCTGCAGGAATTCGTCGCGCAGCGCCTCGAAGCCGGGCGCGTCGCGTTCGACGCCGAGGCCCTTTCCCAGCAGGCCGCGTGCGCCCATCGACGCATAGGGGCGGATCACTTCGAAGGGCAGTGGCGCGAGCCCGCGTTCGATGCGCATCGCCTGCACCGGTGCGACCAGGTCGGCCGCCGTGTCGGCGAGCGTTCCATCAAGGTCGAAGAACACCGCCTGCGGCGGCGAATCGACGAAGCGTGCGGCTGCGCTCGAGAGAGCAGCAGGACTTGCGCTCACGATCGGACCTCACCCTGCGCATCGATGCGCCGGCACGCCATCATGTAGTTGACGTCGGGGTCCTTCGGATCGAGCCGGTACTGGCGCGTGATCGGGTTGTAGGTGAGGCCGGTCACCTCGACGGTCTGCAGCCGGCATCGGCGCGCGGCGCCGGCGAGCTCGGACGGCCGGATGAACTTCTCGTACTCGTGCGTGCCGCGCGGCAGCAGTCCGAGCACGTACTCGGCGCCGACGATCGCGAGCATGAATGCCTTCGGATTGCGGTTGATGGTAGAGAAGAAGACCCAGCCGCCGGGGCGCACGAGCGCCGCGCACGCACGCACCACCGACTCGGGACTGGGCACGTGCTCGAGCAGCTCCATGCAGGTGACGACGTCGAAGGCGGCGGGCTCGCGCTGCGCGAGCGCCTCGACCGCGATGCGCTCGTAGTCGACCTCGATGCCGCTTTCCAGCGAGTGCAGCTCGGCGACCTGCAGCGCGCGCGTGCCGAGGTCGATGCCCTTGACGAGCGCACCGCGCTGCGCCATCGATTCGGAGAGGATGCCGCCTCCGCAGCCGACATCGAGCACGCGCTTGCCGGTGATCGCCGCGCGTTCGTCGATCCACTGCAGTCGCAGCGGGTTGATCTCGTGCAACGGGCGGAACTCGGAGTCGGGATCCCACCAGCGCGCGGCGAGCGCCTGGAACTTGGCGAGTTCGGCGGGGTCGACGTTCGCGCTGGGCGCGGACTGGGAAGGGGTGTGTGTCTGTGGCATGGCCGAAGTTTCGCATGGGCGCGAGTCCTTCGATCCCGCATCATCGCCCGGAGGTCAGCAGCCGCACGGCAAGACCTGCGAACACGAGGCCACAGAGGCGATTCAGGTACAGCTGGACGTGTTTCGAGCGGCGAAGCCAGTCGCCGAGGGCGCCCGAAAGAAGCGCGATCGCGCCGAAGGTGATCACCGTCGCGACGATGAAGCAGAAGCCGAACCAGACGATCTGCAGTGCGACCGGCCCGGCACCGGGCTGTACGAACTGCGGCAGGAAGGCGAGAAAGAACAGCAGCACTTTCGGGTTCGTCAGGTTCATCGCGATGCCCCGCACGAAGAGCGCACGGCCGCTTGCCGGGGTGGCACCGTCCTCGTCGAGATCGCGCGCCGGGGCGCGAAAGGCCTGCCAGGCGAGATAGGCCAGATAGGCCGCACCGACCACCTTCAACACGAGGAATGCAGTCTCGGAGGCTGCGAATACAGCGGCCAGGCCGAGCGCCACGGCAGCGGTGTGCACGCACAGCCCGGCGCACAGGCCGGCGACGACGAGCAGGCCCGCACGGCGGCCGGCGGCGACCGATTGCATCAGGACGAAGGTGTTGTCGGGGCCCGGCGTGAGGCCAAGAACGACGGCAACGACGAAGAAGCCGGAGGTCGTTTCGATCGACGGCATCGAAGGGTCCGGGCGAGTGCGAAGCGGGGATTGTAGGGGCAGGGTGTGATTATCTGCTACTCGAGAAATTCCGGGGCCTGCCTGGAGAGCGAGGCTGAGCGCGGCTTTCCGCCGTTCTTGGGTCAACTGAGCATTAACACCCCCGGGGCAAAAAAAACCCCGCCGAAGCGGGGTTCCTGGAGGGCGGCCGGCGTGCCGGCCGCAAGAGTCCGGGATCAGCGACGCGTACGCGTGCCAACCACCTCGACTTCCACGCGGCGGTTCTTCGCGCGGCCTTCGCGGGTACGGTTATCGGCGATGGGCTGGGTTTCGCCCTTGCCTTCGGTGTAGATGCGATTCGCTTCGATACCCTTGCTCACCAGGTAGGCCTTCACCGCTTCGGCGCGGCGAACCGACAGGCCCTGGTTGTATTTCTCGGTACCGATGCTGTCGGTGTGGCCGACGGCGATCACGACCTCGAGGGTGATGTCGCGGATCTTGGTGACGAGGTCGTCAAGGCGCGCTTTGCCTTCGGGCTTCAGGGCGTACTTGTCGAAATCGAAGAACGTATCGGCCGCGAACGTGACTTTCTCGCTCGTGGGTGCCGGTGCCGGAGCAGGTGCGGGTGCAGGAGCGGGCGGCGGGGCCGGCGGAGGTGCAACCCGCGGCGCCGGGGGCGGCGCTTTCGGAAGGAGGTCGTCGTCGCAACCCGGGAAGGCGTCGGCCGGAGTCCAGTAGCCGGTGTGCAGGCAGGTGCCGGCGCCGCTGCGGACGACGTTGCGGTCGGGGCTGACGACATAGCCGGATTTATCGGGCGGTGCGACCTGGGCAACCGCAACCATCGAGACCGACATCATCGCTGCGGCGACGACGCAGGTCAGTTTGACCGGTTTATTCATGTTTCTCCTTTCGGTAGACCTGAAAGTACGTATACGACGCTGGCAGGCGCGTTCATCGGCCCGGATTCAGGCCTGACCTGACAAGATTTCGCCAACCCGATTCTGCCACACGCCTGTACGGCCAACTACCTCGCAAACCGCGTCTCTGACCCGGGGGTCAGCGAGCTGTCGCTTGCGAACAACAGGTCTGCCAGCCACCCATACGTCGCTCAGGTGCTCGCGTCCGCAGGCATAGATCAGCTGGGAAACGGGCTTGTAGACGGGCGAGAGCTCGCCGGCGCGCAGGTCGAAGGCGGCCAGATCGGCCTGCTTGCCGGCCTCGATCGAGCCGATCCGGGCGTCGAGGCCGAGCGCGGTGGCGGCGTCGAGCGTCATCGCACGCAACGTGCGTCCGGCCGGCCAGGCGTCGGCGCGTCCGCTCGTCGCCTTCGCGAGCAGCGCGGCCGTGCGCGCCTCACCGAGCAGGTCGAGCCGGTTGTTGCTGGCCGACCCGTCGGTGCCGATGCCGACGCGAATGCCCCGTTCGTGCAGGCGCGCCGTTGGTGCGATGCCGCAGGCGAGCTTCAGGTTCGAATGCGGGCAGTGCGCGACCGAGGCGCCGGATCCGGCCAGCCGGTGGAGATCCTCGTCGTCCAGGTGGACGGCGTGTACCGCGATCATCTCCGGGCCGACGAGGCCGAGTGCGTCGAGTCTCGCTAGCGGCCGCCCGCCGTGCTGCGCGAGGCTCTCGGCGATCTCCTCGGTGGTCTCGTGCACGTGGATGTGGATCGGCAGGCCGATCTCGCGCGAGAGCGTCGCGACCTCGCGCAACGTGTCGTCGCCCACCGTGTACGGCGCGTGCGGCGCCAGGCAGAAGCTGACGAGCGGCTCGTCGCGCATCCGGTCGCGCAGTGCCAGCCCCTTGCGCAGGTACTCGGCGGGGGTGCTCGCGTAGACGGTCGGGAAATCGACGACGACGATTCCGTGTGCGCTGCGGATGCCGACGGCGAGCGCCGCCTCGACCGATGCTTCCGGGAAGAAGTACATGTCGTTCACGCAGGTGGTGCCGCCGAGCAGCATCTCGGCGAACGCGAGCGTTGCACCGTCGCGCACGAACTGCGGGTCGACCAGCCGCGATTCCAGCGGCCACATGCGCTCGCGCAGCCATGCCGACAGCGGCAGGTCGTCGCCGACGCCGCGCAGTAGCGACATGGCGGCGTGCGCGTGCAGGTTCACGAAGCCGGGCACGAGCAGATGTCCGGGGAGCTCGATGCGCTCGGCCTGCGGATGGCGTTGCCTGGCCTGCGCGACCGGCAGCACTTCGACGATGCGCTCGTCGTCGACCACGACCGCGTGATCGACGAGGCACTCGTCGGCCGAGGGGTCTGCCGCGCGTACCGGCGCGATCCACTGCGCTTCGATCAGCGTGCGGGCGGGCGATTCGGGTGTCGACATGGCGGTTTTCCTGCGGTGCGCGAACGGACCGGGGTGGCGCGGGCGCCCTCTGCGTGGCGACGGAAGGCGTAGATCCCGCATGGTAAAATAGCCGGTTTCCCACCGGCGTCGTTTCGCGTTGCCGGTGGCTGTGTTTCCCCGCAGTTTCGCTGCCCGCCCCCCGCACCGCCGACGCATGGACTCCTTCGCCAAAGAGACGCTCCCCATCAGCCTCGAAGAGGAGATGCGTCGCTCCTATCTCGATTACGCGATGAGCGTGATCGTCGGGCGCGCGCTGCCCGACGTGCGCGACGGATTGAAGCCGGTGCACCGGCGCGTGCTGTTCGCGATGCACGAGGCCAACAACGTCTGGAACCGGCCCTTCGTGAAGTGCGCGCGCGTCGTCGGCGACGTGATGGGTAAATACCACCCGCACGGCGACGCGTCGATCTACGACACGCTGGTGCGCATGGCGCAGGACTTCTCGCTGCGCTACCTGCTGGTCGACGGGCAGGGCAACTTCGGCTCGGTCGACGGCGACAACGCGGCGGCGATGCGCTACACCGAGTGCCGGCTGCAGCGCCTGGCCGGCGAGATGCTCGCCGATATCGACAAGGAAACGGTCGATTTCCAGCCGAACTACGACGGCAAGGAGAACGAGCCCACCGTCCTGCCCGCGCGCATCCCGAACCTGCTGATCAACGGTTCGGCCGGCATCGCCGTGGGCATGGCCACGAACATTCCGCCGCACAACCTCGGCGAGGTCGTCGATGCGTGCCTGGCGCTGCTCGCGCGCCCCGAGACGACGATCGACGAGCTGATCGAGATCGTTTCCGCACCCGACTTCCCCACCGCCGGAATCATCTACGGCGTGCAGGGTGTGCGCGAGGGTTACCGCACCGGGCGCGGTCGCGTCGTGATGCGCGCGAAGACGCATTTCGAGGAGATGGACCGCGGCAACCGCAGCGCGATCATCGTCGACGAGCTGCCCTACCAGGTGAACAAGCGGCTGCTGCTCGAGCGCATGGCCGAGCTCGTCAACGAGCGGCGCATCGAGGGCATCTCCGACATCCGCGACGAATCCGACAAATCGGGGATGCGCGTCGTCATCGAACTGAAGCGCGGCGAGCTGCCCGAGGTCGTGCTGAACAACCTCTACAAGCAGACGCAGCTGCAGGACACCTTCGGCATCAACATGGTCGCGCTGGTCGACGGCCAGCCGCGGCTGCTGAACCTGCAGCAGATGCTCGAGGCCTTCCTGTCGCACCGGCGCGAGGTCGTCACGCGGCGCACCGTATTCGAGCTGCGCAAGGCACGCGAACGCGGGCACGTGCTCGAGGGGCTCGCGGTAGCGATCGCCAACGTCGACGAGATGATCGAGCTGATCAAGGCGTCGCCCACGCCGCCGATCGCAAAGGAGCGGCTGATGGCGCGCGAGTGGCGCGCCGGCGTCGCGCGCGAGATGCTCGAGCGCGCCGGCAGCGGCATCGCTGAGTTCCGCCCGGAGGGCGTCGACGCCTCGGTAGGGCTGTCGGGCGACGGCTACCGGCTCTCCGAGGTGCAGGCTACCGAGATCCTGCAGATGCGCCTGCAGCGGCTCACCGGGCTGGAGCAGGACAAGATCGTCCAGGAATACCGCGAGGTGATCGGGCAGATCGTCGACCTGCTCGACATCCTCGCACGGCCCGAGCGCATCACGGCGATCGTCGGCGACGAGCTGAAGGCGATCAAGGCCGAATACGGCGATCCGCGTCGCTCGGTGATCGAGCTGAACGTCAGCGAGATCGACACCGAGGACCTGATCGCGCCGCAGGACATGGTTGTCACGCTTTCGCACGCCGGCTACATCAAGAGCCAGCCGGTGTCCGAGTACCGCTCGCAGAAGCGCGGCGGGCGGGGCAAGCAGGCTACGTCGATGAAGGAGGAAGACTGGATCGACCAGCTCTTCATCGCGAACACGCACCAGTACATCCTGTGCTTCTCGAACCGCGGGCGCGTCTACTGGATCAAGGTCTGGGAGGTGCCGCAGGGCACGCGCAACGCGCGCGGCCGGCCGATCGTCAATCTGTTCCCGCTGGCCGACGGCGAGAAGATCACCGTCGTGCTGCCGGTGCGGTCCTTCGACGAATCGCACTACGTCTTCATGGCAACGAGTCTCGGCACGGTGAAGAAGACGCCGCTCACCGAGTTCTCGAACCCGCGTCGCGCCGGCATCATCGCCGTCGATCTCGACGAGGGCGACTTCCTGATCGGCGTTGCCGTCACCGACGGCGAGCACGACGTGATGCTCTTCTCCGACGCCGGCAAGGCGGTGCGCTTCCACGAGAACGACGTGCGTCCGATGGGGCGCAACGCGCGCGGTGTGCGCGGCATGTCGCTCGAGGAAGGGCAGGAGGTCATTTCCATGCTCGTGGCTGACGGCGAAGAGCTCTCGGTGCTCACCGCCACCGAGAACGGCTTCGGCAAGCGCACGCCGATCGGCGAGTACACGCGCCACGGCCGTGGCACCAAGGGGATGATCGCGATCCAGACGAGCGAGCGTAACGGCAAGATCGTCGGCGCCGTGCTCGTCGATCCGCGCGACGAGATCATGCTGATCACCACGGGCGGGGTGCTGGTGCGCACGCGCGTGAGCGAGATCCGCGAGATGGGCCGCGCCACGCAGGGCGTGACGCTGATCGCCGTCGACGAAGGCACGACGCTGTCGCGCGTGCAGCGTGTCGTCGAGCGCGACGCGGCCGAGGCGGCCGACGGCGAGTTCGATACCGCGGCCGCCAACGAGCTCGGCCCCACCGGACCGATGCCGAACGAGCGCGACACGATCGAGGACGACACGAACGATCGCGTGCCGGGTGACGAGGACACCTCCGGCGAGACCGACCCCGACCAGTGAACGGCGCCGGGGCGCCTGGCCGATCGTCCGACCTGCTGCCAGGCATCGGCGCGCGGGGTCGTCGTGTGAGCGGGTCGTACCGGGCAGGCCGCAGTGTGAACAGGCACTAAGCCGTGGCGCTGTTCGGCGAGATCGTCCTCCCGGTATTCGTGCTGATCGTCGTCGGCTTCGTCGCCGCGCAGCGACGGCTGATCGACGGCGACGGCGTGCGGGCGCTGTCCGATGCCGCGTTCCTGATCTTCATGCCGGCGCTGCTGTTCGGTGCGATGGCGCGCGTCGACTTCGATCGGCTGACGCCTGGCGCGGCCTTTGCCTATTACGCCGTCGGGCTGCCGCTGTTCGCGGCAGCGCTGCTACTGCAGTGGATGCGCGGGCGCGACGGAGGCACGGCGACGATCCACGCGCTCGGTGCGGTCTTCGGCAACACGGTGATGCTCGGCATTCCGGTCGTGCGCCTGGCCTACGGCGAGACCGGGCTGGCGTTCCTGCTGACGATCATCGCGTGGCACGCGCTCATCTTCCTGTCGCTCGGCACGTTGGTGCTCGAGACCTCGCAGATCGAGCGGGATCCCGCGGGTGGACGATCGTGGCGCACGCTCGGTGCGCATCTGCTGCAGGTCGCGCGCTCGGCGCTGATCCATCCGGTGGTGCTGCCGATTCTCGTCGGGCTCGCATGGTCGGCGCTGCAGTGGCCGCTGCCGGTGCCGCTCGATCGCGCGCTCGCGATGCTCGGTGCAGCGGCGACGCCGCTGTGCCTGGTGCTGCTCGGCGCCTCGCTCGCGCAGTTCGACCTGCGCGCCGGGCTCGCGACGGCGGCCGCGCTGACGGCGGTGAAGGGCGCGCTCTTTCCGCTGCTGGTCTGGGCCACCGGCAACTGGCTGCTCGGTCTCGAACCACTGCCGCTCGCGGTGGCCACGATTGCCGCGGCGCTGCCCACTGGCGCGAACGTCTACCTGTTCGCACAGCGCTACCAGACGCAGGTGGGCGAGGTGAGCGCGACGGTTGCGCTGGCGACGCTGGTCGCCGCGCTGACCCTGCCGTGGCTGCTCTACCTGCTGCCTGCGCCGGCGGCCCTTTGATAGGATGCCGTTCGACATGACCGATCCCGACGCAGCCGGCACGAACCGCGCGGAATCCGAAGCGGATGAGTCGCTCGATTCGTTGCGCGTACAGATCGATCGCGTCGACGCCGAGCTGCTTGCGCGGCTGGCCGAGCGGGCGCGCCTCGCGCAGCGGGTCGGGGAGTGGAAGAAGCACAACGACGCGCCGGTGATGCGTCCCGAGCGCGAGGCGCAGATCTACGCCGCGCTGCGTGCGCGCAACCCGGGGCCGCTCTCCGGCGACGCCATCGAGGCGATCTGGCACGAGATCATTTCTGCGTGCCGTGACCTCGAGCGCCGGCTGCGCGTTGCCTACCTCGGACCGGCCGGAACCTTCTCCGAGCAGGCGCTGCTCACGCACTTCGGCTCCTCGGTCGATTCGATCGCGTGCGCATCGATCGACGAGGTGTTCCGTTCGGTGGAGGTGGGCGGTGCCGACTTCGGCGTCGTTCCGGTCGAGAACTCGAGCGAAGGCGCGGTGAGCCGTACACTCGACCTGCTGCTGCAGACGCCGCTGGCGATCACCGGCGAGATCTCGATGCGCGTGCGCCAGAACCTGATGCGGCTCGTCGCGTCGCTCGAAGGCATCGAGCGCATCGTCTCGCATCCGCAGTCGCTGGCGCAGTGCGTGCGCTGGCTCGATGCGAACGCGCACGGCATCGATCGCGTTCCGGTCGCGAGCAACGCCGAGGCCGCGCGTCTCGCATCGCTCGACGCACGCACCGCCGCCATCGCCGGCGTGCACGCGGCCACGCGCTACGGGCTGCAGATCGTCGCCACCGGCATCCAGGACGACGCGCACAACCGCACCCGATTCGCGGTGATCGGCGAATACGCCTGCGCGCCGTCGGGTGCCGACCAGACCTCGATCATTCTTTCGGTGCCCGATCGCGCCGGGGCCATGCACGCGATGATCGAGCCGCTGGCGCGCCACGGCGTGTCGATGAAGCGCTTCGAGTCGCGCCCGGCGCGGCAGGGGCATTGGGAGTACCTGTTCTACATCGACCTGATCGGTCATCGTGACGATCCGGCGGTGGCCGCGGCGCTGCAGGAGATGGCCGCGCAGGCGAGCTTCTGCAAGGTCGTCGGCTCCTATCCGCGCGCTGCGGGCTGAACGTCGGTTATCCTGCCCGGGCGCAGGCGCCCGACGTATTCCCGACGCAGTCGCCGATCCGCTTTCCCCGTCGTCCATCCGCTGCAGCTCCCCATCATGACCATCCCCGCACCCGAATACGTCCGCGCGATCGCGCCGTACCAGGCCGGCAAGCCGATCTCCGAACTCGCCCGCGAATACGGGCTCGACGCGCAGCGCATCGTGAAGCTCGCGTCCAACGAGAACCCGCTCGGCATGCCCGAATCGGCGCGCGCCGCGATCCTCGGCGAGTTCGCCGAGCTGTCGCGCTATCCCGATTCGAACGGCTTCGCGCTGAAGGCGGCCATCGCGCAGCGCTACGAGGTGCCGGCCGACTGGATCACGCTCGGCAACGGTTCGAACGATGTGCTCGAGCTTGCCGCGCATGCACTGCTGCAGCCCGGAAGCTCCGCTGTTTATTCGCAGTACTCGTTTGCCGTCTATGCGCTCGCGACGCAGGAGACCGGCGCACGCGCGATCGTCGTTCCGGCGCGCGAGCTCGGTCACGACCTGGACGCGATGCGTGCGGCGATCGCCGACGACACGCGCGTGGTCTTCATCGCGAACCCGAACAATCCGACCGGTACCTGGGCGCCGCGCGACGAGGTCGAAGCCTTCGTCGCGTCGGTGCCGCCGGACGTCGTCGTCGTGCTCGACGAGGCCTACGACGAATACCTCGAGCCGGCGCAGCGCTCCGACTCGATCCGTCGGGTAAGCGCGCATCCGAACCTGATCGTCTGCCGTACCTTCTCGAAGGCCTACGGGCTCGCCGGGCTGCGCGTCGGTTTCGGCATCGCGCAGGCGCAGCTGACCGACCTGATGAACCGCGTGCGCCAGCCCTTCAACGTGAGCTCGGTGGCGCAGGCAGCGGCACTCGCCGTGCTCGACGATCGCGCTTTCCTGCAGCGAAGCTGCGAGCTGAACCGCGCGGGCCTGCAGCGGCTGCAGGCTGCCTTCGAGCGCATGGGTCTCGAGTACGTGCCGTCGTACGGCAACTTCGTTCTCGTGCGGGTCGGCGATGCCGGACGCGTCTTCGAGGAGCTCCTGCGCGCCGGCGTCATCGTGCGCCCGGTGGGCAACTACGGGCTGCCCGAGTGGCTGCGCGTATCGGTAGGTCTCCCCGAGGAGAACGAGGTCTTCCTGCACGCCTTCGAGCAGGCGATGGGGCGTGCATGAAAGGCAGTCGATGAAGGGACGCAAGGTCGCGATCCTCGGCGTCGGGCTGATCGGAGCATCGCTCGCCGCCGCACTCACGCGGGCGAAGAACGGCTGCCACGTCGCCGGCTACTCGCCGGGCGACGATGCGCAGATCGCGCGCGCGCTCGGCCACCTGGACACCGCCTGTGCAACGGTCGGCGAAGCGGTGGAGGGCGCATCCTTCGTCGTCGTCGCCGCGCCGGTGCCGACGATGCCGGCGCTGTTCGTGCAGATGCGCGAGGCGCTCGACGCACAGGCAGTCATCACCGATTGCGGAAGCACCAAGCGCAGCGTGATCGAGGGCGCGCGCGCAGGGCTCGGCGATGCGTTCCTGCGCTTCGTTCCCGGACATCCGATCGCGGGCTCCGAGCACAGCGGCGCGCAGGCGGCCGATCCCGACCTCTTTCGCGGTCGTCGCTGGCTGCTGTGCCCGGTGGATGCGACGCCGAAGCAGCACTGCGAGGCGGTGATCCGCCTGCTCGAGCCGACCGGTGCGAACGTCGCGATGCTCGATCCGCTGCTGCACGACCGGCTGTTTGCCGAGGTCTCGCACTGGCCGCACGCAGTCGCCTTCGCGTTGTCGGCGGCGATCGCGGCAAGCGAGCTGTCGGAGCGTGCGCTCGAGCACTCGGGTGCGGGGCTGCGCGACACGACGCGCGTCGGCGCGTCGTCGCCGACCTTGTGGGCGGACATCCTGCTGGACAACCGCGACGCCTGCCTGGAGTCGGCGCAGCGCTTTCGCGACAGCGCCGAGGCCGTGCAGACGGCACTGCGCGACGGCGACCGCGAGGCGCTGGTGCAGATCTTCTCGGCGGCGAGCCGCTGGCGCAATCGGCTTCTTTGAAGCGGCCTGCGGCCTCAGGTTGACCGGCCTGCGGCCTCAGGTTGACCGGCCTGCGGCCTCAGCGCCAGCCGCGATCGGCCTGGCGCCAGACGGCCGGGTCGCGTGCGTTCGGCTCGGCGTTGAGCTCCGGATGCAGCGTTCCGTAGTAGTCGCGCAGCTGCATCAGCTCGAGTGCCGCGTCGAACGCGAAGCCCTGGCGATTGCCGCGCGCGTCGACCAGCAGCTCGGCGAAGGTCGCGACCATGCGACGGGGAACGTCCCAGTCGGCAGCGAGCCGGTTCGCCACGTGCGGGTAGGTCCTGCGCGTCACCTTGAGGCGATACGCCGTGGGCAGCGAATCGAACAGTCGCGCGGCGCGTGCATCGAGCGTCTGCGGCGCAGCGCGACGCCGTGCCTCGTCGCGGCCCGGCTCTCTCCAGTCGCCGTTCGGCCGCGAAGCCTCGTGCGGCCACGTCGGTAGAATCGTGTGCTTGCCTTCGTTCATTCCGCGAATCTAGCCGGTCGTCGGCTGCGGCCCGAGGAACAATTTCAATGTCGCGCAGTTTTCGGGTCGGCCCCGGCGGGCGGCTCATCGGTCGCCTTCGCGTTCCCGGCGACAAGTCGATCTCGCACCGGGCGGTGATGCTCGGCGCGATTGCCGAAGGCACCACAGAGGTTTCGGGCTTCCTCGAAGGCGCCGACGCGATCTCGACGATGAACGTCTTTCGTGCGCTCGGTGTGCGCATCGACGGGCCGCATGACGGGCGAGTCCTGGTTCACGGCGTCGGCCTGCACGGGCTGCGCGCGGCGCAGGTCCCGCTCGACTGCGGCAACGCGGGCACCGCGATGCGGCTGCTGATGGGGCTGCTCGCCGGACAGCGCTTCGAGTCGACGCTCGTCGGCGACGAGAGCCTGACGAAGCGTCCGATGCGCCGTGTCTCCGAGCCGCTCGCGCGGATGGGTGCGCGCATCGAGACGAACGCCGGCTGCCCGCCCGTGCGCATCCTGCCGACCGACGGCCTGCAGGCGATCCGCTGCGAGCTGCCGGTGGCGAGCGCGCAGCTGAAGTCGGCGCTGCTGCTCGCCGGTCTGTATGTGCAGGGCGAGATGGTCGTCGTCGAGCCTGCACCGACGCGCGATCACACCGAACGAATGTTGCGCGCCTTCGGCGTCGACGTGCGCAGCGACGAGCGGGTGGTTTCGATGCGCGGCGGCCAGGCGCTGCGCGCCGCGGCGGTCGATGTGCCCGCCGATCTTTCGTCGGCCGCGTTCTTTCTCGTCGGTGCGTCGATCGCGCCGGGCTCGGACCTGACGCTCGAGCACGTCGGCATCAACCCGACGCGCACCGGCTGCCTCGAGATCCTGCGGCGGATGGGCGCCGACATCGAGATCGTCGCGCAGCGCGAAGCGGGTGGAGAGCCGGTTGCCGACCTGCGCGTGCGCTCGGCGCGACTGCGTGGCATCGAGGTGCCGCCCGAGCTCGTTCCGCTGGCGATCGACGAGTTCCCGGCAATCTTCGTCGCCGCCTGTTGCGCCGAGGGACGCACCGTCGTGCGCGGGGCCGAAGAGCTGCGCGTGAAGGAGTCCGATCGCATCGCGACGATGGCCGAAGGTTTTGCACGGCTCGGATTCGACACGCGCCCGACCGACGACGGCATCGTCATCGACGGCCGCGGCGGCGACGACGCGGTGTTTCGCGCGGGGCGGGCACATGCGCATCACGATCACCGGATCGCGATGTCGCTGGCGATGGCCGCATTGCGCGCATCGGGGACGGTCGAGATCGACGACACGACCGTCGTCGCGACGTCCTTTCCCGGCTTCGTCGAGCTCGCGCGCGCCGTCGGTCTGGACATCGAGGAGCGCCGCACGTGAGGCTGCCGGCGCCGCCGATCGACGCGGAGCGCTCGCGGTGAGTGTTCCGGTGATCGCGATCGACGGGCCGACCGCTTCGGGCAAGGGCACGATCGCCGAGAAGGTCGCAGCCATGCTCGGCTGGTCCTATCTCGATTCGGGCGCGCTGTACCGGCTGTGTGCGCTGCAGGCGCAGCGCGACGGCGCCGCACTCGACGACGAGGCGCAGGTGGCGGCGATCGCGAGAGCGCTGCCGGTGCGCTTCGTCGCCGGGCGCATCGAGCTCGGCGGCAACGACGTCACCGACATCGTGCGCGACGAGTCGGTCGGCAACGCTGCATCGCGCGTGGCCGTGCTGCCCGTCGTGCGCGAGGCGCTGCTCGCGCTGCAGCGCGGCTTTCGCGTGCCGCCGGGGCTGGTCGCCGACGGTCGCGACATGGGCACGATCGTGTTCCCCGACGCCGAGCTGAAGGTCTTCCTCACGGCGAGCGCCGAGTCACGCGCCGAGCGGCGCCATAAGCAGTTGATCGAAAAGGGGTTTTCTGCTAAACTCCCCGACCTTTTGCGGGATCTGCAGCTCCGTGATGCGCGCGATGCCAATCGCGCCGTCGCACCGCTTCGGCCCGCGGAAGACGCGATCGTGATCGACTCCACGCATCTGGACATCGACGCCACCGTCGAGCAGGTGCTGAAGGCGTATCACGCGCGCAGGCGCCGGGCCGGCTGACACCGCCGCCCGGTTTTTGCAACACCGCTGGGTCAGGTTCGCACTGACGGTGACACACCGTACCGGCCGCCCGGCGTGACATCCGCATACGGGAATCAATTTGAGTACTGCAACCACGGCAATCACACCTTCGACGGAAGCCGAAAGTTTCGCTCGCATGTTCGAGGAGTCCCTGTCGCGTCAGGAGATGCGCCAGGGCGAGGTCATCACCGCCGAGGTGGTGCGCATCGACCACAACTTCGTCGTCGTCAATGCGGGCCTGAAGTCCGAGAGCTTCATCCCGATCGAGGAGTTCCACGACGATCGCGGCGAGCTCGACGTCAAGGAGGGCGACTTCGTCTCGGTCGCCATCGAGGCGCTCGAAGACGGCTACGGCGAGACGCGCCTGTCGCGCGACCGCGCGAAGCGGCTGTCCGCGTGGATCAACCTCGAGAAGGCACTCGAGTCGGGCGAGCAGGTCGACGGAACGATCACCGGCAAGGTCAAGGGCGGGCTCACCGTGATGACCAACGGCATCCGCGCGTTCCTGCCCGGGTCGCTGATCGACACGCGCCCGGTGAAGGACACCACGCCGTATGAAGGCAAGACGCTCGAGTTCAAGGTCATCAAGCTCGATCGCAAGCGCAACAACGTCGTGCTGTCGCGTCGTGCGGTCGTCGAGCTCACGCAGGGCGAGGAGCGCGCGAAGCTGCTCGAGACGCTGCACGAGGGCGCGATCGTCAACGGCGTGGTCAAGAACATCACCGACTACGGTGCGTTCATCGACCTCGGCGGCATCGACGGGCTGCTGCACATCACCGACATGGCGTGGCGTCGCGTGCGTCACCCCACGGAAGTGCTGCAGGTCGGCCAGGAAGTCACCGCGAAGGTGCTCAAGTTCGACCAGGAGAAGAACCGCGTCTCGCTCGGCGTCAAGCAGCTCGGCGACGACCCGTGGGTCGGCATCGGGCGGCGCTATCCGCAGGGCACGCGCATGTTCGGCAAGGTCACGAACATTACCGACTACGGTGCGTTCGTCGAGATCGAGCCGGGCATCGAGGGGCTCGTGCACGTCTCCGAGATGGACTGGACGAACAAGAACGTCAACCCCGGCAAGATCGTCGCGCTCGGCGACGAGGTCGAGGTGATGGTTCTCGAGATCGACGAAGACCGTCGCCGGATTTCGCTCGGCATGAAGCAGTGCCGCCCGAACCCGTGGGAGGAATTCGCCGACAACCACCGCAAGAACGACAAGGTGCACGGCACGATCAAGTCGATCACCGACTTCGGCGTGTTCATCGGCCTGCCCGGCGGCATCGATGGTCTCGTGCATCTGTCCGACCTCTCGTGGCACCAGCCCGGCGAGGAAGCGGTGCGCAACTTCAAGAAGGGCGACGAGATCGAGGCGATGGTGCTGGCGATCGACACCGAGCGCGAGCGTATCTCGCTCGGCATCAAGCAGCTCGAGGGCGATCCGTTCACCAACTACGCGGCCACGAACGAGAAAGGCGCGATCGTGCACGGAACGGTGCGCAGCGTCGATCCGAAGGGTGCGGTCATCGACCTCGGCAGCGACGTCGAAGGCTATCTGCGCGCTTCCGAGATCTCGCGCGATCGCGTCGAGGACGCCCGCCAGCACCTGAAGGAAGGCGAAGAGATCGAGGCGATGATCGTCAACATCGATCGCAAGAACCGTTCGATCAACCTGTCGCTGAAGGCGCGCGACACGGTGGAAACGGCCGAGGCGCTGCAGCGCCTGCAGGCCGAGAGCGGTGCGGCGAGCGGTACGACGAACCTCGGCGCGCTGCTGCGCGCGAAGCTCGACACGCCGAAGGAGTGAGGCGACGCGCCGCGCGGCGGAGACTGCGCGGCGCACGTCTCCCGCATGTTTCCGAAGGAGCCGCGCTGCGCGGCTCCGGTTCCGGTTCCAGCGGAGCAGCACGAAATGGCATTGCATCCGGACGACTACGATTCGTTCGACGCCGCGGACACACCCGAGGCGATGACCAAGTCGGAGCTGATCGCGCGGCTCGCGGAGCGCTATCCGCAACTGGTCGCCAAGGACGCCGAGTTTGCCGTCAAGACGATCCTGGACGCGATGGCCCGCACCCTCGCCAGCGGCAACCGCATCGAGATCCGCGGCTTTGGCAGCTTCGCGCTCTCGTACCGCCCCCCGCGCATCGGTCGCAACCCGAAATCCGGCGAGAAAGTGCTCGTCCCGGAGAAGCGCGTCCCCCATTTCAAGCCGGGGAAGCAGTTGCGGGAGCGGGTGGATGGGGCGAAGGAAGAAAAGGATGAAGGGAAACCGGGGTCAGACCACGGTTACTTGTAACCGTGGTCTGACCCCGGTTTCCCTTCCCCCTTCCCGTCATCCATAAGGCTGACGCACTGCATTCCCCGCCTCAGTCAGAATAGCGTCCGTCATCCTCTGCGCGCGGGGCGCCGATGCGTTTCTTCACATGGCTGTTCAATCTGGTGCTGTTCGTCGCGGCGCTCGGTTTCGCGTTGTCGAACACCGGCACCGTCGAGCTGCGCTTTCTCATCGGGCAGTTGTCCTGGCACGCACCGCTCGTGGTGTTCCTGCTCGTCTTCCTGATCGCCGGTGTCGTGCTGGGGCTGCTCGCCGCGGTGCCTTCGCTGTTTCGGCAGCGCCGCGAGATCGCGCGGCTCAACAAGGCGCTGCGTCATGCGGGCGGGCCGGACGAGAAGGGCACGCCTGCCCCGACGCCGGTGGTGAACGAACCGGTGCCCGATCCGGCCACCGGGCTCGGCATCTGAGCGCAGCGCGCGATGCTCGAGTTCGAAACCTGGTGGCTGCTGGCGATTCCGCTGTTCTTCGGGCTCGGCTGGTTCGCGTCGCGCTACGAGACCGGCCAGGCGGCCACCGCAGTGCAGCGCGATGGCCTGCCCGATGCGTATTTCCGCGGCCTGAACTTCCTGCTCAACGAGCAATCCGACAAGGCGATCGACGCGTTCATCGACGTCGTGCGCGTCGACCCGGAAACGATCGAGCTGCATTTCGCGCTCGGCAACCTGTTCCGTCGTCGCGGCGAGACCGACCGTGCGATTCGCGTGCACCAGAACCTCGTCGAGCGCAATGACCTCGACGCCGCGCAGCGCGAGCAGGCGCTGTTCGAACTCGGCCAGGACTATCTGAAGGCAGGCCTGCTCGATCGCGCCGAAGATGCATTCCAGCGGCTCGAGCTCACGCGCTACGGATTGCAGTCGCTGCAGCACCGGCTCGAGATCGCGCAGATGGTGCGCGACTGGCCGCAGGCGATCGAGCTCGCCGAACGGCTGCAGCGCGACCTCGGCGAGAACCGCTCGCGCGCGATCGCGCATTTCCGCTGCGAGCTCGCTTCGCAGGCGTTCGCCGGCGATTCGCCGAAGCGCGCAGTCGAAGCGGCGCAGCAGCTCGAGTTGGCTGCGCGTGCCGATCCGCGCCACCCGCGTCCGGCGCTGCTGGGCGGCGAGATCGCGCTGGCCGAGGGCAGGCCCGACGTGGCGATCGGCATCTGGCAGAGCCTCGAGCGGTCCAACCCTGCGTGGCTCGCGCTCGTCGCACAGCACTGGCTCGACGCGTTCAGTGCGCTCGGACGGCGCGACGAGGGCATTGCGACGCTCGAGACGGTGCAGCGCCAGCATCCGTCGATCGATACCTTCGCTGCGCTCGTCGATGCGCGCGCCGGGCGCGATGGGGGCGAAACCGCCGTCCGGTGGGCAGAGGAGGCGCTGCGCGCTTCGCCGTCGCTGCTCGGCCTCGACAAGCTGCTCAGCCTGAAGGCCACGCTGCTCGAGGATGGCGAGCGCACCGAGATCGAGCTCGCGCAGCAGCTGATCCAGGCACAGGCGCGACGCCTGTCGCGCTACGTCTGCTCGAACTGCGGCTTCAAGGCGACGCGCTTCTACTGGCAATGTCCCGGATGCAATCGCTGGGACACCTACGCGCCGAAGCGTAGCGAGGAGCTCGAACGTGGCTGAGCCGGCGCACGCGGAGGCCATCCCCGACTTCGGGGCGGCGCGTGTGCTCGTTGCCGGCGACCTGATGCTCGATCGGTACTGGTTCGGCGACGTCTCGCGCATCTCCCCGGAAGCGCCGGTGCCGGTCGTTCGGGTCACGCGCAGCGAGGAGCGCCTCGGCGGCGCGGCCAACGTCGCGTTCAACGCTACCGCGCTCGGTGTGCGCACGACACTCGTTGGCGTCGTCGGAGCCGACGAGCCGGGCGCCCGCATCGAGGCGCTGGCCGGTGCCTGCGGAATCGCGCTGGAGGCGGCACGTGACGCCGAGGTGCCGACGACGATCAAGTTGCGCGTGATCGGTCGCAACCAGCAGCTGCTGCGCATCGATTTCGAGCAGCCGCCGGGTGAGCCGATGCTGGAGCGCACGCACGAAGCAGTGCGCAGCGCGTTGACCGCGTGCGACGTGCTCGTCCTGTCGGACTACGGCAAGGGAGCGCTCGCGCGCATCGACGCGCTGATCGCACTTGCGCGCGATGCCCGACGCACCGTGATCGTCGACCCGAAGGGCGACGACTATTCGCGCTACGCGGGAGCGACCGTTCTCACGCCGAACCGCGCCGAGCTGCGCGAGGTCGTCGGCACCTGGCGCGACGAGGCCGACCTGCGCACGCGCGCGCAGGCGCTGCGCGAGTCGCTGGACATTCGTTATCTGCTGCTCACGCGTTCCGAGGAAGGCCTGACGCTGTTCTCGTCCGACGGCGCGCTCGACGTGCCTGCGCAGGCGCGCGAGGTCTTCGACGTGTCGGGCGCGGGCGACACCGTCGTCGCGGTGCTCGCTTCGATGATTGCGGCCGGGCGCCCGATGGACGAAGCGGTGCGGCTGGCGAACCGTGCTGCCGGCATCGTCGTCGGCAGGCTGGGTACGGCGGCGGCGACGCCGCAGGAGTTGTTCGGGTGACGCGCAGAGCGTCATGGTCCCGGGCACGGTTCCCGGGAGCGCGGCCGGCCGGAGCTTCGCCAACGCTTGCATCGTTCGTGCGCCGTCGTCTGCGGACAGTGCTGCTTGCGCCCTGGTTTGCATTCTGGCTCGCGGCGCTTGCCGTGCCGGGTGCCGCGTTGGCTGTCGACGCGAACACCGCCTCGGCCGAAGAGCTGCAGACGATCCGCGGCATCGGTCCGGCGATGGCGGCCCGCATTGTCGACGCGCGGCAGCGCGAACCCTTCCGCGACCTCGACGACCTGCGCAGCCGCGTGCGCGGCATCGGCGAGAAGAACCTGCACAAGATGCACGACGCGGGTCTCGATGTCGGCGGCGGCGGCGAGATCGTCGATGCGTCCGGGCGGGCGCAGCTGCGCGAAGCTACGGCACCTCGTCGCGCGGGTGCCCCGCGGCCGAAGGTCGAGTCTCAGGTCGAGTACTACGTCGGGCGTCCGCGATGACGGCGTCGAACGCTTCGCATCCGATGCTCGTCGCGCGCGAGCGCGTGCGGCTGTACGGAAGGATCACGCGGCTGCACCGCCCGATCGGCACGCTGTTGCTGCTGTGGCCCACGTTGTGGGCGCTGTTCGTCGCGGCCGACGGCTGGCCCGGCAACTATGTGGTGTTCGCCTTTGTGCTCGGCACGCTGCTGATGCGCTCGGCCGGTTGTGCGATCAACGACTGGGCCGACCGCGATTTTGACGGACACGTCGAGCGCACGCGCGACCGGCCGCTCGCCAGTGGTGCACTGCATTCGTGGGAGGCGGTCGTCGTCTTCATCGTGCTGTCGCTGATCGCGCTGCTGCTGGTGCTGCCGTTTCCGCCGCTGGTGTGGGCGCTCGCGGTCGTCGCCGCGTTTCTTGCCGCGAGTTATCCGTTCACGAAGCGGTTCTTCGCGCTGCCGCAGGCCTATCTCGGAATCGCCTTCGGTTTCGGCATCCCGATGGGTTTCGCCGCGGTGCTGGGAACGCTGCCGCCGACCGCCGGGTGGATGCTCGCCGCCAACATCTTCTGGGCGCTCGCCTACGACACCGAATACGCGATGGTCGATCGCGACGACGACCTGAAGATCGGCATCCGCACGGCGGCGATCACTTTCGGGCGCTTCGACGTTGCCATGGTCATGCTCTGCTACGCGCTTACGATCGCGATGCTCGTGCAGGTCGGGCGCATCGAGCAGCTCGGGCTGCCGTACTACCTGGGGCTGGCAGGCGCCGGTGTCATCGCGCTGTGGCACTACACGCTGATTCGCGACCGCAGCCGCACCGGATGCTTCCGGGCCTTCAACCACAACAACTGGTTCGGCGCGGTGGTGTTCGCGGGCATCGCGGTCGACCTGCTGCTCTGACGCGCGGCGAGCGCCGCGTTCTCACTTTCCGAACTCCTCGCCGAGCTCCGCGCCGCGGCGCTCGGCGGCGCGCAGCGCGTCGACGAAGACTGTGCGCAGCGCACTCGCCTCGAACACCTCGAGCGCTGCGGCGGTGGTTCCCCCCTTCGAGGTGACCCGCGCGCGCAGCGCCGTGACCGGCTCGTCGCTTCGCAGTGCGAGCTCTGACGCGCCGGCGAAGGTGTGCAGCACCAGCGCTCGCGCCTGGCGCTCGTCCAGGCCGAGCGTGCGCGCCGCCTGCTGCATCGCTTCCATCAGCAGGAACACATAGGCCGGGCCGCTGCCGCTGACCGCGGTCACCGCGTCGAGCGCGGGCTCCGAGTCGACCCAGACGACCTCGCCGACGCTCGACAGCGTGCGCGCGGCGAGATCGCGGTCGACCTCGGCGACGCCCTCGAGGGGAAAGAGACCGGTGACGCCGCGGCCGATCAGCGCCGGCGTGTTCGGCATTGCACGCACGATCCGGCGGTGGCCGTCGAGCCAGCGCGAGAGGTCGCCGATGCGAATGCCGGCCGCGATGCTGACGACGAGCGCGTGAGCGAGCACCGGGCCGAGGCCGTCGATCGCTGCGCGCATCTGCTGCGGCTTGACTGCGAGCACGCACAGCTCGGTGCCCTGCAGCGCGTCGGCGTCGGCCGTCTCGATCGCGACGACGCCGAAACGTTCGCGCAGCGTTTCGCGTTGCAGCGCGGCGGGCTCGACGACGACGAACGATGCCGGAGCGACATCGCGTGCGACGAGGCCGCCGATCAGCGCGGCGGCCATGTTGCCGCCTCCGATGAATGCGATCTTCATGTTCGTTCTCCGGAAGTGCGTATCGCGGGGCGCCGCAGCTGCACGCGGCGCGTCCGGACGCGGGGTGGCTCTTCGCCGATCATGCGATGCGCTGCACGCCGGCACGCATCAGGTGCAGCGGACGCATGCCGAGTGCGAGCAGCGCCAGCGCGTACAACAGAGCGCCTGCGCCGACGATGCCGAGCACGAGCACGATGCGCAGCCCCGGCTCGGCACGCAGGGCGATCCAGTCGAAACGGCCGCTACCGTAGCGCAGCGCGACCGCGAGCGCGGCGGCCGCGAGCACCGTCTGCAGCAGGAATTTCGTCCATCCCGGCGATGGACGCCACGAGCCGCGCCGGTACAGTCCGGCGAGCAGCAACCCGGCGTTCGCGAGCGCACCGATCGAGATCGACACGGTGAGACCGGCGTGCTGCAGCCAGGGCACCGTGACGATGTTCAGCAGCTGCGTGACGACGAGGACGACGAGCGCGATGCGCACCGGCGTGCGCACGTCCTGCTTCGCGTAGAAGCCCGGTGCGAGCACCTTGACCGCGATCAGGCCGACGATGCCGATCGAGTATCCGGTGACGGCGAGCCGTGTCATCTCGACGTCGTGCGCGCTGAAGCGGCCATAGTGAAAGAGCAGCGCCGTCAGCGGCTCGGCGAGCACGGCCAGCCCGACCATGCACGGTACGGCGAGCACGACGCACAGCCGCAGCCCCCAGTCGAGCAGCGCGCGGTAGTCGTCGTCGCGACCGGCCGCGCGCGCGCGTGACAGCGTCGGCAGCAGCACGGTGCCGAGGGCGACACCGAGCAGCGCAGTCGGAAACTCCATCAACCGGTCGCCGAAGGAGATCCACGAGACACTCCCCTCGGCGAGCCGCGACGCGATGTGCGTGTTGATCAGCAGGCTGATCTGTGCCACCGAGACGGCGAGCGCGGCCGGTGCCATCAGTTTGAGCACGCGCCGCGTGTGCTCGTCGGCGAGCGCCGTGCGCAGCCCGAAGCCGATGCGCGGCAGCATGCCGATGCGCCACAGCGCAGGAATCTGCAGCGCGAGCTGCGCGATGCCGCCCATCACGACGCCCGCAGCGAGCGCGTAGACCGGCGGGTCGAAGCGATCGGCCAGGCCGAGCGCGGCACCGATGAACGCGAGGTTGAGCAGCACCGGCGTCACCGCCGGCACGGCGAAGCGACGCCAGGTGTTCAGCACCCCGGCGGCCAGCGACACCAGAGAGATGAACACGATGTACGGGAACATCCAGCGTGTCATCACGACGGCGGCGTCGAAGACCTCCGGCTGCGCGCGCAGGCCGGCTGCGACGATGGTCACGAGCACGGGCGCGGCGACGACGCCGAGCGCCGCGACTGTAACCAGCGCCCAGAACAGCACGGTGGCGATCCGGCTGACGACGAGCCGCGTCGCGGCAGCGGCGGCTTCCTCGTCGTCGGGGTGCTCGCGCTCGGCCCGTGCCCTTGCCTCGGCGAGGATCGGCACGAAGGCCTGCGAGAACGCGCCTTCGGCGAACAGGCGCCTCATTAGGTTCGGCAGCCGGAACGCGACGAAGAACGCGTCGGTGAAGCCCGTCGCGCCGAAGACTGCCGCGGTGATGAGCTCGCGGACGAGGCCCGTGATGCGCGAAAGCAGCGTCAGGCCGCTGACGGTCGCCGCCGCCTTCGCCAGGCTCATCGGCACCCCGTGCAGCGCAGCTGCGGCCGGCGTCGCCTTGATGCGATGCCGCGAAGTCGGTTATGATTCAAGGCTTTCCGGAATTTTTCCGGGCGCCGGGCTTTCTGCGCGACCGGGATCGAAAACCAGCGAGATTCTCTCATGGCGAACATTGCTTCCGCGCGCAAGCGGGCCCGCCAGGCCGTTCAGCGCAACCTGCACAACTCCAGCCTGCGCTCGCGCCTTCGCACGTCGATCAAGTCGGTGCGCAAGGCCATCGCCGCCGGCGACGCCCAGGCGGCCCGTACCAGCCTGCAGTCGGCCCAAGGCATCATCGACCGCATCGCGGACAAGAAGATCATCCACAAGAACGCCGCGGCCCGGTACAAGAGTCGGCTGTCTTCGGCGGTCAAAGCAATGGTTTCCTGAGGACGAGAGAAGGGGGAAGGGGGAAGGGAGAAGGGGAAAACCAGCGCAGTGGCAGATGCCAAGCTCTGGTTTGCCCCTTCTCCCTTCCCCCTTCCCCCTTCTCGGAAACCGGGGTCAGACCACGGTTACCTGTAACCGTGGTCTGACCCCGGTTTCCTTGGCCGACTCCCAAACAACGCCGTCCCGATCCTCACGATCGTTGCGCCTTCGGCGATGGCCGACTCGAGGTCGGCCGACATTCCCATCGAGAGCGTGTCGAAGTGGCGAGCCGCGTCTGCGGGGAGCTCGCCGCAAATGCGTTCGTGCAGTCGGCGCAGGTCGGCGAAGCGGCTGCGTTGCAGTGCTTCGTCATCGGTGGGCTCGGGAATTGCCGTAAGCCCGCGCAACTGCAGTGAGGGCAGGGCCGCGCATGTCTGCGCGAGCGCGAGCGCGTCGTCGGGTTCCACGCCGCTCTTCGATGCCTCTCCCGATACGTTGACCTGAACGCAGACCTGCAGCGGCCCGCGCGTGCCGGGCCGCTGGTCGGCGAGGCGGCGCGCGATCTTCTCGCGGTCGACCGAATGGACCCAGTCGAAGCTCTCGGCGATCGGTCGCGTCTTGTTCGACTGGATCGGCCCGATGAAATGCCACTCGAGCGGGGCATCCCGATCGGGGTCGGCTGCGCCGGAACGTGCGCCATTGCCGCTCCCGGCCTGCGACCGCTCGTCGCGGCAGGCGGAGATCTTGTCCAGCGCCTCTTGCACGTAGTTCTCGCCGAACGCACGCTGCCCGAGCGCGGCCAGCGCCAGCACGTCGGCGGCAGGAAAGGTCTTGCTGACCGCGAGCAGCCGTACCGAGGCGGGGGGGCGCGCGGCGGCTTTGCATGCCTGCTCGATGCGGGCGAGGACGTGCTCGTAGTTTTGGTGCAACGGGGAGGGGCCGTTCATCGTTCGGTGGACCGCCCGGGCTGCCCGCCGCTGCCGGGAAGCGGCGGGATCCCGAAGATCGGTTGCAAGAGTCAACAGCGCGAAGATAACAGCGCGACCCGCGAAGGATTCCGATGGATATCGCCGAACTGCTCGCATTTGCCGTCAAGAACAAGGCGTCCGACCTGCACCTCTCGTCCGGCCTGCCGCCGATGATCCGCGTGCACGGCGACGTGCGACGGATCAACCTGCCGCCGATGGAGCACAAGGACGTCCACGGCATGATCTACGACATCATGAACGACTCGCAGCGCAAGGAGTACGAGGAGCACCTCGAGTGCGACTTCTCCTTCGCGATCCCGGGTCTGGCGCGCTTCCGCGTCAACGCGTTCGTGCAGCAGCGCGGTGCCGGCGCGGTGATGCGGACGATTCCGTCGAAGATCCTCACGCTCGAGGAGCTCAACGCTCCGAAGATCTTCACCGAGATCTCGATGACGCCGCGCGGCCTCGTCCTCGTCACCGGCCCGACCGGCTCGGGCAAGTCGACGACGCTGGCGGCGATGATCAATCACATCAACGAGAACGTCTACGGGCACATCCTCACCGTCGAGGATCCGATCGAATTCGTGCACGAGTCGAAGCGCTGCCTGATCAACCAGCGCGAGGTCGGACCGATGACGCTGTCGTTCAACAACGCGCTGCGCTCGGCGCTGCGCGAGGACCCCGACATCATTCTGGTCGGCGAGCTGCGCGACCTGGAGACGATCCGCCTCGCACTGACGGCGGCCGAGACCGGCCACCTGGTGTTCGGCACGCTGCACACGTCTTCGGCGGCCAAGACGATCGACCGGGTGATCGACGTGTTCCCGGCGGCCGAGAAGGACATGGTGCGTTCGATGCTTTCGGAGTCGCTGCGTGCGGTGATCTCGCAGTCGCTGCTGAAGACGAAGGACGGCAACGGTCGCGTCGCCGCGCACGAGATCATGCTCGGCACGCCCGCGATCCGGAACCTGATCCGCGAAGCGAAGGTTGCCCAGATGAATTCGGCGATCCAGACCAGCGGCTCGCTCGGCATGCAGACGCTCGACCAATGCCTCGCCGATCTCGTCCGGCGCAACACGATCTCGATGGCCGAAGCACGCTCGGTCGCGACGGTGAAAGACAACTTCCCGGGCTGACGAGAATGGAACGCGAACAAGCCGCCAAATTCCTGCACGACCTGCTCAAGCTGATGCTCACGCGCAACGGCTCGGACCTGTTCCTGACCGCCGACTTCCCGCCGGCGTTCAAGATCGACGGCCGCGTGCAGCCGGTGTCGGGCACGCCGCTGGCGCCGCAGCACACGGTGGAGCTCGCGCGGGCGGTGATGAACGACAAGCAGGCGGCCGAGTTCGAGGCGCACAAGGAGGTGAACTTCGCGATCAGCCCGGGCGGCATCGGGCGCTTTCGCGTCAACGCCTTCATGCAGCAGAACCGCGTCGGCATCGTGCTGCGGACGATCAACACCGAGATCCCGACCTTCGAGCAGCTGCAGCTGCCGTCGCTGCTCAAGGAGCTCGCGCTCACCAAGCGCGGGCTGACGATCGTCGTCGGCGCGACCGGCTCGGGCAAGTCGAACACGTTGGCGGCGCTGATCGGCCATCGCAACGAGATGTCGCACGGCCACATCGTGACGATCGAGGACCCGGTCGAGTTCGTGCATCCGCACCGCAACTGCATCGTCACGCACCGCGAGGTCGGCGTCGACACCGAGAGCTGGGAGATCGCGCTGAAGAACACGTTGCGGCAGGCGCCCGACGTGATCATGATCGGCGAGATCCGCGACCGCGAGACGATGGAGCACGCGGTGGCCTTTGCCGAGACGGGTCACCTGTGCCTGGCGACGCTGCACTCGAACAGCGCGAACCAGGCGCTCGACAGGATCATCAACTTCTTCCCGGAAGAGCGGCGCGCGCAGCTGCTGATGGACCTGTCGCTGAACCTGAAGTCGATCATCTCGCAGCGCCTGATTCCGTCGCTCACGGGCAAGGGGCGCGTGCCGGCCGTCGAGATCATGCTGAACTCGCCGCTGGTCGCCGACCTGATCTACAAGGGCGACGTCGGCGGAATCAAGGAGATCATGAAGAAGAGCCGCGAGCTCGGGATGCAGACCTTCGACCAGGCGCTGTTCGATCTCTTCGAGCAGGGGCGCATCAGCTACGACGATGCATTGCGCAACGCCGATTCGGTGAACGATCTGCGGCTGAACATCAAGCTCAACAGCCAGCGCTCGGAGCGCGACCTGGCGCGCAACACCGAGCACCTCGGCATCGTCTGAGCACGCGTCGCCGAGGCCGTCGTTCGCCGAGGCGGTACCCGATTCGCGTCAGTCCTTGTGACGGAAGCGGATGCGACCCTTGGTGAGGTCGTAGGGCGACAGCTCCATCGTGACGCGGTCGCCGGGAAGCACGCGGATGCGGTGCTTCTTCATCTTGCCGGCGGCGTAGGCCGACACTTCGACGCCGTTGTTCAGCGTGACCCGATAGCGCGTATCGGGCAGCACTTCGGCAACGATGCCTTCCATTTCGATCAGTTCTTCCTTGGCCATTGCGGGCTCCTGTTGCTGCGCCCCGGAGAACGCGGGACCGGCCGTGCGAACCGGGCTCGGGCTCCGGTTCGCGGTACTTCGACCGGTATAGGACTCGGGTACGGCAATTCTCGTGCCGGGCGGCAGTCCGCGAACGGCACACGGGCGAGGTGCGTGGTTTTGCGACGCCCGGAACTCGCGCCCCATCCGGGTGGGCGCGCCCGATGGCTCCGGTTGCCGACCGGGGGCCGACGCTGGAGCGCTGTTCAAGCTAAACAGTTGATTATACGTGAGAAGCGCTGGTTCCGCTGGCTTCGTTTGCGTCGTCGAAGTCGATCGTCTATAACGCCCTGCATGTCGTTTTCGGGGTACCTGCGTCGTCTGTCGCGAGGCGTCGTTCGCCTGATTCGCGCGCAGGGTTCCGCCCGGGCCGCGGCAGCGTTCGCCTGCGTCGTTGCCATGGGCGCGTCAAGCGCCGACACGGTGTACCTGCACAACGGTGACCGACTCACCGGGCGTATCCTGCACCTGACGCCCGACGCGCTTACGCTCGAGACGACCTGGGCGGGCGAGATGGACATCCGGCGCCTGGAGATCCGTGCGATCGAGACCGACAAGCCCGTCCTCGTGATGCGCGAGCGCAGCGACCGGACCGAATGGGTGGAGATCGCTCCTGGCGATCCGGGGCGGCTGCTCGTTACGGAGATCCCGCCGGAAGAAGTGTTCCGGCCGGTGCCCATCGAAGGCGATGCACCCGCAGACGCGACGGAGCCGCCGCCGCAGAGAACGCCGCTCGATGTCGCATCGCGCTCGATCCGCTACATCAACCCGACGCCCCAGGAGAGCGGCGAGGGCGTGTCGCGCGACGGGCGCGTTACCGTGTCGGGCGCGGTGCTGCGCGGCAACAGCGAGGGCGAGCGCCTCTACATCGAGTCGGACTTCAACACGAGCGCGCGCGACTGGCGCTATTCGCTCGGCCTGAAAGCGCGACGCGAGCGCGATCACGGGAACCTCGTCTCGTCGAACTGGCTGCTCACCGGCAACTACGACCGCTTCCTCTCCGGCACGGCGCGTTTTCGCTATCTGCGCGCCTCGCTCGAGGAAGACCGCTTTCGCGACATCGACCTGCGCAGCACGGTCGGCGCCGGCCTCGGCATGCAATTGCTGTCGACCGACCGCACGCAGTTGTCGTTGCGCGGCGGCCTCGACCTTGTCGATCTGCGGCGAAACGAGCAGCCCGACGAGATCTTTCCCGCGCTCGGCTGGGGCGTGAACTACACGCATCGCGTCCCATGGTTCTCGGCCGAGCTTTTCCACGATCATGCGGGTTACTGGAACCTCGAGGACTTCGGCCAGGTGACCATGCGCAGTCGCAGCGGCATCCGCGTGCCATTCATCTCGGGCCTGACGGCGTCGTTGCAACTGAATCTGGACTGGGAAGGCGAGCCGACGGAGGGGCGCCGTGCGACCGACGCCAGCTGGTTGATCGGGCTCGGCTATGAATGGTGATTCGAAGCTTCGATCTGCGATGCGCGGGGCCGTGCGGGTGGCGGCCGTTGCGCTCGCGAGCTTCCTGCTGTCGGCATGCAGGACGCCGGGCTTGGAGGGCTCACTGCCGGAGGCCGCGCGCTCGACGGACCCGCGTTCGGTCGCGCACGCTGCTGAAGCCTCTTCGGCAGAGCCTTATCCCGGCGCGCGCAGCTACTCGGGCACCTATTCGTGCGAAGGCTGCATCGAGCGCCGGCTGACGGTGACGATCTTCGCCGACGGCAGCTATCGGCTGCGCGAAGTGCCGGCGGTGGGGCTGGCGATTCACGAGCAGGGTCGCTGGTCGGCGTCGTCGGCCGACCCGGATCGGATCGTGCTCGAATCGTCGCAGGGGATGCGCGTGCTGCGCCGAAGCGCGCCGGACGAGCTGACGCTCGTCGATCCCGAGGGGCGCGAGCTGCATGGACTCATCGGCGGTGTATTGGCTCGATTGCCGGAGGTCGACCCGCTGCGGTTCTCCGAGCGCTTCGTCGGTATGTACCGTCGCGCCGGTGTGCAACGCGCGCTGGTCGACTGCGCGACCGGGGCGACGCTTCCGGTGATCGAAAGCGGCGACTCCCGAAATTCGCCGCAGTCTGCGCTCGACGCGGCATGGGCCGAGCTGGCTCCGCGCGACGACGAGACCGTGCTGGTCGTCGTGCGCGCGCATCGCGTCGCGCTCCCGCTGCGGGACGCGGGGACGGGCGGTGAAGCGATCGTCGTCGACGCCTTCGAGCGGGCGACGCGCAACGGTCGCTGTGACGAGCTTCCGGCGCCGGGTCGATGAACGCCGAGCGCAGCTTCCTCTTCATCGGCGCGCTGTCGGGGCTCGTTGCCGTTGCAGCGGGTGCCTTCGGCGCGCACGGTGCGCAGGCCTTCCTTTCTTCGCAGGCGCTCGCGATCTACGACACCGCGGTGCGCTACCAGATGCTGCACGCGGTCGCGCTGTGCATCGTTGCCTTCGTCTGCACCCGCACCGATGCCCGCGCGGCACGCGTGGCCGGCGTGCTCTTCGCGATCGGCACGCTGCTGTTCTGCGGAGCGCTGTACCTGCATTCGCTCGCCGGCCTGCGCCAGGCGGCACGCCTTGCGCCTTTCGGCGGTACGTCGTTCATCGTGGGCTGGGCGTGTCTCGCCTGGGCCGCGCTGCGCGTGGGCCGAACACCTCGAAGCCGAACAGCCGACACTCGATCGCCCCGTTGAAGAGCGGGGTTCGTCGTCGTTCCTGCATCCCGAGCTGACGCGGCAGCTGCGCATCGCTGCTCAACACCCAGACGCGCCAGCCAGCGAAGTCTTTCTTCAGCGCCGCGCCGAAAGCCTGCATCGCGGCTTCGTGCGCGGCACGCACATGCGGCGTGCCGTCGTGCGCGTGGAGTCGTTCGCCGTAGGGCGGGTTGGTAACGATCAGCCCGGCAGCATCGAAGGGTGCGTGCACACGGGCGGCGTCGCGCACCGTCCAGCTGACGGCGTCTTCCGGCAATCCGGCACGCACGAGATTGCGTCGCGCCCGCGCGATGCCGAAGCGATCGATGTCGGACGCGGCGATGCGCACGCTATCGGGTGCGTCGGCGATGCGTTGTGCCGCGCCGCGCGCGCGTTTCGACGCGTCGGCGACGAGCCGCTTCCACAGTGCCGCATCGTGATCGATCAGCTTCTCGAAGCCGAAGCTGCGAGCCGCTCCGGGCGCGATGTCGAAGGCGCGCTGCGCAGCTTCGATCGCGATCGTCCCCGAACCGCAGAACGGGTCGTACAGCGGCAACCCGGGCGACCAGCCTGCCAGCGCGAGCAGGCCGGCGGCGAGGTTCTCCTTCAGCGGAGCGCTGCCCTTGTCGTCCGTACCTGAGCGCCAGCCACGCTTGAACAGCGGCTCGCCGCTCAGGTCCAGATAGAGCGTCGCCTCTCGGGCATCGAGATGGGCGAACACGCGTACGTCGGGCGCGCGTGTGTCGATCGACGGACGCTCGCCGAGTGCATCGCGCAGACGGTCGACGATGCCGTCCTTGATGCGCAGCGTCGCGAAGTTCAGGCTGCGCAGCGGCGAGCGCTGCGCGCTCACGTCGACGCGCAGCGTGCTGCGCGCATCGAAGAAGCGTTCCCAGTCGATGCCTTTTGCCAGGCGATAGAGATCGTCGTCTTCGCGATAGCGACGATGCCCGACTGCACGCATCACGCGGCTGGCCAGCCGCGACCACAGGTTCGCCGAATAGGCCACGGCGCGGGTGCCGCGGAACAGGACGCCGCCGCCGAGCGCGCGGCAGTCGATGGCGCCGAGCGACTGGAGCTCGGTGACGAGCGCTGCCTCGAGGCCGCGTGGACAGGCGGCGAAGAGATCGAACGCCGCGCTCGATTCGGGCACGTTCAGAACGGCTTGACGATGACGAGGACGACCGCGGCGAACAGGCCGATCACCGGAACTTCATTGAACACGCGGTACCAGCGATGCGTGTGCCGGTCGGTGCCGGCGGCCAGCGCGCGCAGCAGGCGTCCGCAGGCGAAGTGGTAGACGAGCAGCAGCGCGACGACGACGAGCTTCGCGTGCATCCAGCCGCTGCCGCGCCCGATGCCGTAGCCGAGCCACAGCCACAGGCCGAAGACGACGGTGAGCGCCATCAGCGGCTGCATGAAGCGCCACAGCTTGCGCGCCATCGTCAGCAGTCGTTCGCGTTCGGCGCCGGGCTCGGGGACGAGTGCGAGGTTGACGAAGATGCGGGGGAGGTAGAACAGGCCGGCGAACCAGCTGGTGACGAACACCACATGCAGGGCCTTCACCCACAGGTAACCGGTGGAGCTCATCGGGGTGTCGAGGTCGATTCGGCGCTGGTGGCGTGCGCGACGCGGGCGCTGTGCGCGGTCGCACGGCCGTTGCCACTGCCTGTGCGGTTGCGGGTGGGCGCCGTGCGCGTGGGGCTCTGCGCCCGAGCGGCCCCGAGCGGTGGGGCCGTGCCCCTTGCACGGCGCACGGCTTCGGCCCCCGCTTCGCGGGGGCTTCCCGGCCCTACCTCGCAAACTCGCACCCGCTGCCGAAGGGCGCTGCGCGCCCGACGGCGACGGGTCCCGCGAGTTTGCTTTCGGTAGCGGCCGGCTCGCCGAGCGCCGTGCAAGGGGCACGGCCCCACCGCTCGGGGCCGCTCGGGCGCAGAGCCCCACGCGCACGGCGCCCACCCGCAACCGCACAGGCAGTGGCAACGGCCGTGCGACCGCGCACAGCGCCCGCGTCGGGGCGCGCCGTTCGCCGCGTCCCCCGGCGCGTAGATGTGCTCGAGCGCAATATCGAGGGTGGGTTCTCGGCTGGCGTTACTCGAGTTGGGAAGGCGCGCAGGCTCGTTGCATGAACCCCCAGCGTGCGCAACGGTTCGATGCCGTTGCCGTGGGGCGGCGGGGCGCAGCCTACCGGGCTGGGGCAGCGGCAGTGCGGGGGCAGCGGCCTGCGTCGGGTGCCGCGGCCCTACGGGGGCAAGTGCCCGGCAGGCTGAGCGTGTGCGGGGCGCACCGTGTGCGGCGCTCGGCAAGCCGAGCGCTACCGAAAGCAAACTCGCGGGACCCGTCGCCGTCGGGCGCGCAGCGCCCTTCGGCAGCGGGTGCGAGTTTGCGAGGTAGGCGAGGGAAGCCCCCGCGAAGCGGGGGCCGCAGCCGTGTGCCGCACACGGTGCGCCCCGCACACGCTCAGCCTGCCGGGCACTTGCCCCCGTAGGGCCGCGGCACCCGACGCAGGCCGCTGCCCCCGCACTGCCGCTGCCCCAGCCCGGTAGGCTGCGCCCCGCCGCCCCACGGCAACGGCATCGCGAGAACCGGTGCATCAGCCGCGTACTTCGCCGTGGCCGAACACCACGTACTTCAACGACGTGAGCCCCTCGAGCCCGACTGGCCCGCGCGCATGCAGCTTGTCGGTCGAGATGCCGATCTCCGCGCCCAGCCCGTACTCGAAGCCGTCGGCGAAGCGGGTCGACGCGTTCACCATCACCGACGACGAATCGACCTCGCGCAGGAAGCGCATCGCGCGCACGTGGTTCGTCGTGACGATCGCGTCGGTGTGTTGCGAGCCCCAGGCGGCGATGTGCTCGATCGCCTCGTCGATGCCGGCGACGACGCGGATCGACAGGATCGGCGCCAGGTACTCGGTGCGCCAGTCTTCCTCGGTGGCGGCGCTGCACGCGATGCCGTGTGATGCGAGGATCGTGCGTGTCGGCTCGTCGCCGCGCAGTTCGACGCCCTTGTCGGCATAGATGCGCCCGAGCGCGGGCAGCAGACGATCGGCGATCGCGTGCGCGACGAGCAGCGTCTCCATCGTGTTGCACGGCGAGTAGCGTTGCGTCTTCGCGTTGTCGCAGATGCGGATCGCCTGTTCGAGATCGGCCTCGTCGTCGACGTAGACGTGGCAGATGCCGTCGAGATGCTTGATCACCGGCACGCGCGCCTCGCCGGAGATGCGCTCGATCAGCGACTTGCCGCCGCGCGGCACGATCACGTCGACCCATTGCGGTGACGTGATCAGCGCGCCGACCGCCGCGCGGTCGATCGTCTCGATCGCCTGTACGGCGTCCTCGGGCAGGCCGGCACTGCGCAGTCCCTCGCGCACCAGCGCGGCGAGTGCCTGGTTGCTGTGGAAGGCCTCGGAGCCGCCGCGCAGGATGGTGGCGTTGCCCGACTTGATGCACAGCGCCGCTGCGTCGATCGTCACGTTCGGGCGCGACTCGTAGACGATGCCGATGACGCCGAGCGGAACGCGCATCTGGCCGACCTGGATACCGGTGGGTCGGTAGCGCAGGTTCGATAGCTCGCCGACCGGATCGGGCAGCGCCGCAACCTGCACAAGGCCTTCACTCATCGCCTCGATCACTGCATCGGTGAGTGCGAGACGGTCGACGAAGGCGGAATCGTGTCCGGCGGCACGCGCAGCGGAAAGGTCGCGTTCGTTGGCCTCGACGAGTGTGCGCGACTCGCGTGCGATGGCG
Source organism: uncultured Limnobacter sp. (assembly GCA_964538505.1). Lineage (GTDB taxonomy): Bacteria > Pseudomonadota > Gammaproteobacteria > Burkholderiales > Burkholderiaceae_E > Zeimonas. The sequence continues at coordinate 79,957 of CAZIDY010000002.1, forward strand.
GCGGCGGTCGCTTCGAGCGCGCGATTCTTCGCGGCTGTTGCGGCGCGCGCCATCGTGCGGCTTGCCGCGCGCGCGCGGCGTCCGACGTCGGAGACGTAGGCGCCGATGTCGGCGGATTCAATCTGCATGGCGGCTCCCTGCGAGAACGGGCGCGCCGGCGATGCGCAGCGCGAGCGATTCGAGCGCCTGCCACGCTTCGCCCGCTTCGATGCCCTTGATCATTCTATCGGCGCGCGCGGCGGCCCGCAGGGCGTTGCGCAGGGTCTCGGCGTCGAGTCGCGCAAGTGCGCGCTCGTAGCCGCGCTCGCGCGGACGCGGAACGCGTGCCTCGCGCATCGCCTGCGCGACCGCGTTTCCCGCATCGCAGCTCTCGCGAACGCGCAGCAGCGTTCGCAGCGCATCGGCGATCGCCCACAGTACGAGCGGTTCGGCGACGCCCTCGGCGTGCAGGCCGTCGAGTGTGCGCAGCGCACGCGGCACGTCGGCGACTACCATCGCGTCGACCAGGTCGAAGGCGTCGTAGCGCGCCACGTCGAGTACTGCGGCGCGCACCGCGTCGCGCGACAGCTCTCCTTCCGGGCACAGCAGCGCGAGCTTGGCGATCTCCTGGTGCGCCGCGAGCAGGTTGCCCTCGACGCGCTCGGCGATCCACTCGAGCGTCTCGCGGTCGGCGCGCTGCTTCTGTCGGCCGAGCCGCGTGGCGATCCACTGCGGCAGTTGCGCGCGCTCCACCGGCCAGACGGCGACGACGAAGCCGATGCGTTCGATCGCCGTGAACCAGTCGCTCGCCGTGGCTGCGCGATCGAGCCGCGCTCCGCTCACCAGCAGGCGCGTGCTGTCGTCGATCCGCGCCGCGGCGCCGGCCAGCGCCTGTCCGATCTCCTTCGTCGCCTTGGCAGCGCCGAAGCGCAGCTCGATCAGCCGCCGTCCGGCGAACAACGACAGCGCGTCGGTCTCGGCGACGAGCGCGTCGACGCGAAAGCCGCGTCCGGCCTCGAAGACCTGGCGTTCGTCGAAACCCTGCGTGCGCAGCGTGTCGCGCACCGCCTGCGCGCCTTCGAGGACGATCAGCGGCTCGTCGCCGTGGATCCAGACGATCGGCGGAACGCCGCGCGCGAGTGCGCCGGCGAGCGCGTCGGCGCGGACCTGCGCCATCAGGCGTTGCCGATCGCCGCCAGGCGGCGCAGCAATTGCTGGACGAGATCGGACTGCATCTCCTTGTACAGCAGCTCCTCTTCCTGCTGCTTGGCGACCTGCTCGATGTCGCTCGACGTGATGTCCCGATGCAGCAGGATCTCGGTGGGCGGCAGCAGCACCGTTCCCTCGCGCGAGACGACGCGGAAGGTGAAGCGCAGTCGCAGCTGGTATTCGCGCGGCCGACCCGTCGACGAGTAGCCGACGACTTCCTTCTCGCGCCTCTCGGAGAGCACCTCGAGACGTGCGTCGGCTTCCTTCGGGCTGTCGACGATGCGCGTGTTCTCGGCCACGCGCACGAGCCGCCGGAACTCGGCGCCGATGGCCGACGTGCTCGAGAAATTCGCGTACAGCGTCTCGAAGGGCAGCGCGGCGGAGCGGCGCAGGTGGAAGCCGCAGCCTGCAAGTGACGCGCTGACGATCGCGGCTGCTGCCGCGATCGTCAGCGCGCGTACTGCTGAGCGCCGCTGCGCGGCGCGGTGAAGGGGGAAGGGTGAAGGGTGAAGGGGGATGGGCTGGCGCCGCTCCGCGGTGTGGTGAACGAAGAGCGGAAACAAGGTCAACGCGATGCGCGGTGCGCGTCGCATCGGCTTTTCCCCTTTACCCTTCACCCTTCACCTTTTTTCAAACAACCACGTTGACCAGCCGCGACGGCACGATCACGACCTTGCGTGGCGTCTTGCCTTCGCCGTGGCGGGCGAAGGCTTCGGTCTCGAGTGCGGTGGTGCGGATCGTTTCGTCGTCGGCCGAGGCGGCGACGCGTACCGAGCCGCGCACCTTGCCGTTGATCTGCAGCACGAGCTCGATCGAGTCCTGCTCGAGCGCGTGTTCGTCGACCTGCGGCCATGGTGCGTCGAGCAGGTCGCCCTGTGCGGCGGCGAAGCCGAGCTCGGTCCACAGTGCATGGCCGATGTGCGGCACGACCGGGTAGAGCATCCGGATCAGGATCGACAGCGCTTCGCGCATCACCTCGTCGGCGGCGGGCGAGCGCGCGAGCTTTGCGCTTTCGATCGCGTTGAGCATCTTCATCGCGGCCGATACGACGGTGTTGTACTGCTTGCGCCGGTAGTCGTAGTCGGCCTGGCGCAGGATCGTGTGCACTTCGCGGCGCAGCTTCTTCTGCGCGTCGTCGAGCGCGTCGGGGTCGACGGCCGGCGCACCGGCTTTCGTCGACAGCGCCGCGTGATGCGCGAACGCGCAGCTCCACAGCCGGCGCAGGAAGCGCTGCGCGCCCTCGACGCCGGCGCCGGACCACTCGAGCGTCTGCTCGGGCGGCGAGGCGAACATCACGAACAGGCGCGCGGTGTCGGCGCCGTAGCGGTCGATCAGTTCCTGCGGGTCGACGCCGTTGTTCTTGCTCTTCGACATCGTGCCCATGCCGCCGTACTCGACCGGCAGGCCGTCGGTTTTCGAGTGCCATGCGACCGGCTTGCCCGAGGCGTCGTGCCCGGTCTCGATGTCGTCGGGCCAGAAATACTCGATGCCGCCGCGCTCGTTGCGTCGCCAGTAGATGTCGTTGAGCACCATTCCCTGGCACAGCAGATTGGTGAAGGGCTCGTCGAAGCGCACGAGGCCGCGGTCGGCGTCGCCGGGAAACTCGCCGCGCACGTCGCGCATCACCTTCGTCCAGAAGCGCGCGTACAGCAGGTGCAGCACTGCGTGCTCGATGCCGCCGATGTACTGGTCCATCGGCATCCAGTAGTCGTTGCGCGCGTCGACCATCGATTCGTCGTTGTCGGGCGAGCAGTAGCGCATGTAGTACCACGACGAATCGACGAAGGTGTCCATCGTGTCGGTCTCGCGGCGTGCCGGCTTGCCGCACTTCGGGCAGTCGCAGTGCAGGAAGCGTTCGTTCTTCGCCAGCGGATTGCCGCTGCCGTCGGGAACGAGGTCTTCGGGCAGCACGACCGGCAGCTGCTCGTACGGCACCGGCACGGCGCCGCAGGCGTCGCAATGCACGATCGGGATCGGCGTGCCCCAGTAGCGCTGGCGCGAGATGCCCCAGTCGCGCAGCCGGTACTGCACGCGTTTCTCGCCCAGGCTCTTCGCGGCGAGGTCGGCGGCGATCGCGTCGACCGCTGCGTCGTACCCGAGGCCGTCGTAGCGGCCCGAGTGCACGCAGCGCGCGTTCGCGGTCTGCTCGTACCAGGGCTGCCATTCGGTGTCGGAGAAGGGCTTGCTCTCGACGTCGATGACCTGCCGGATCGGCAGCTCGAAGCGGCGCGCAAACGCGAAATCGCGCTCGTCGTGCGCCGGCACGCCCATCACCGCGCCGTCGCCGTAGCTCATCAGCACGTAGTTGCCGACCCAGACCTCGATCGCTTCTCCGGTGAGCGGGTGCTGCACGAAGAGACCCGTGCGGCGTCCGTCCTTCTCGCGCGTGGCGATGTCGGCTTCGGTGGCCGAGCCGCGCCGGCATTCGTCGATGAAGGCGGCGATCGCCGGGTCTTTCGCGGCGGCGACGGCGGCGATCGGGTGCTCGGGCGCAACCGCGACGAAGGTCACGCCCATGATCGTGTCGGCGCGGGTCGTGAAGACGTGCATGCGCCCGTCGCCGACGAGCGCTCCCTGCGCGTCACGGATGTCGTGCGGAAACGCGAAGCGCACGCCGATCGAGCGGCCGATCCAGTTCTCCTGCATCAGCTTCACGCGCTCGGGCCAGCCCAGGCCTTCGAGGTCGGCGAGCAGCTCTTCGGCGTAGCGCGTGATCGCCAGGTAGTACATCGGGATCTCGCGCTTCTCGACGAGCGCGCCCGAACGCCAGCCGCGGCCGTCGATGACCTGCTCGTTGGCGAGCACGGTCTGGTCGGACGGATCCCAGTTCACCGTGCCCGTCTTCAGGTACGCGATGCCGCGCTCGAGCATCTTCAGGAACAGCCACTGGTTCCACTTGTAGTAGTCGGGCGCGCAGGTCGCGACCTCGCGATGCCAGTCGATGGCGAGCCCCATCGACTGCATCTGCGATTTCATGTGCGCGATGTTCTCCCACGTCCACTTCGCCGGTGCGACGTTGTTCTTCATCGCGGCGTTCTCGGCGGGCAGGCCGAAGGCGTCCCAGCCCATCGGCATCAGCACGTTGTAGCCGTTCATCCGCAGATGCCGGTACATGACGTCGTTGATCGTGTAGTTGCGCACGTGCCCCATGTGCAGCTTGCCCGACGGGTACGGCAGCATCGAGCATGCGTAGAACTTGCCTTTCGGGAAGCGCGGATCGTTCTCGACGGCGCGGTAGGCGTCGATCGACTGCCAGTGAGCCTGCGCGGCTTTCTCTACCGCGGAGGCGTCGTAACGTTCGTGCATGGCGAAGCGTGCGGGGGAAATCCGGGGAAACCTTCGAGTGTACACGGCGCCTGCGGGCGGATCGGCCGCCCGGGCCGCGTCAGGAATCGTCGCGGTCTTCGCGCGCGCGCCGATGCGCGTCGGTCTCGCGCCAGGTGCGTACGGCCCAGAATCCGACGACGACGAGTGCGATCAGGTTGATCGCGATTCCTGCAATCCAGAAGCCGGTCATGGCGTGGAGGAAACCGGGGTCAGACCACGGTTGAAGTGCGCTGCGCAGCATAGCAGGGCAGCACCGGCGGCGGCGATACCGTGGTCTGACCCCGGTTTCCCCGGGTTTTCAGAAGGCGGCCTGCGCGCGCACGCCGACATGGTAGTTGCGCTCGGGCGCCGACTCGTAGAAGCGCCCGCCCGCGGCATTGACGATCACCGAGCCGGCGTAGCGTCGGTCGAAGACGTTGTCGATGCGCACGAAGGGTTCGATGCGCCAGCCGCCCGCGAGCAGCTCGAAGCCCGCGCGCAGGTTCGCGACTGCGTACGAATCGGCGTGCCCGGAATTCTCGTCGTCGACGGCGACCTTGCCGCTCCACGCGGCCTCGACGCCGGCGACGAAGCCGCTCGCCGCGTGGCGCCACACGGCTTCGGCGTAGAGCGACGCTTTCGGCACGCCCGGCAGCCGCTTGCCCGACAGATCGGAACCGTCGAGCGCGCGATAGTGGCGGAACCCGGCCTGCATCCAGGTCCAGGCGAGCGAAGCCGTGAAGCCGCCGCCGGGCGCTGCATCGATTCCGAGCTCGACCCCGCGCCGCGCCGTGCGCGCGGCGTTGCGGAAGGTGGTGCGCCCGCCGACGTTCGCGTCCGGCACGATGTCGTTGCGCGTGTCGGTGCGAAACAGTGCGAGGTTCAGCTGCGTGTGTGCGGCGGGTCGCCATTTCAGGCCGAGCTCGTAGTTCGTGCTGCGGCTTGCGTCGAGCGCGAAGTTCAGTCCGGGGCTGCCGTCGGGGCGATACGCGAGCTCGCTGAAGACACCTGCAGATCCTGCGCGAAATTCTGGCGGTTCTGCACATGGATGCCGGGGACGCTGCCGAGTGCCTCGGCCAGGTTCACGCCGGGTCGTTGCGTGCGGATCGCCTCGACACCGACGACGTCGATCGAGGCCGGCACGTCGAAGCTGCGCTGCGCACTGCGCGTGGCGGTGATGGTGACCGGATCGAGCGGCGATTGCGCGTTCGCGGATGCAGCGATCCAGGCAGGGCAGGCGAGGGCGCAGGCGACAAGGCCGGCGTCCGCGCGCCGGGTCATGCAGCTTCGTCGACGACCGACGCGGGATCGAAGCTGCGCGGATGCGTGCGCCAGGCGCGTCGCACCGCTTCGCTGCCGTAGCGGCGCTCGAGCGCGCGGATCGCGAAGTGGCCGCGGCTCACCGTCTGGTAGTGATCCATGAACAGCAGGTTGATCGCCGCGCCGGCGGCGGCGCCGACGCCCGGAACGAGCATGCCGGCAGCCTTCTGCGTCAGCTGGATCTTGTATCGCGCCGCCACCATCGCGATCAGGCGCACCATCGCGGGCGCGCCTTCCTGCACGATGCCGTGCTGCGCGACATGGCGCGACGCATCGCTCACTGCGCGCGCGAGCACCGTGCGCACGGCGTAGTACCCCGACTCGGCGGCATCGTCGTGCGGGGAATCGCCGCCGAGCGCGAACACTTCGAGCGCCGCCATCCGCGCGTCGGGCGCGCCCGGATCTTCACCTTCGGCGCGTGCGACGTCGAGGATCGAGCGCATGATCAGCACCGTCGACAGCGGGATCTCGATCGACAGGCCGGCGATGCCGAGCGCACCGCCCGCTCCGCCGCTCACCGAGCCGAGCAGCTTGTGCAGCCGCGGGCTCGCTTCGCGCCGGCCGGGCTCGAGCGTGCGCGCTGCAGCGTCCACCGAGCGCTGCAGCGCGTGATGCGTGATGATGCCGAGCCGCTTGCGGATCGGCGTCGGCAGCATCTCGACGGTGCGCTCGATCGGACCGCCGAGCAGGTCGCTCAGGCGCATCGCAAGGCCGGGTCGCTCGAGCAGCGCGCGGGCCTGCTCGAGCCTGTGCAGGTCGGCGGCGTCGAGCTTCATGACTTCGCCGGTGACTACAGTGAAGTGAAGCGCTACGGCATGCGGACGACGATCGGCACGTCGGCCTCGCGCAGCAGCCCTGCGGTGACGCTGCCCAGCACCGCCGCCTGCAGTCCGGCGCGTCCGCGCGTGGCCATGACGATCAGGATGTCGCGCCGGTCGTCGATGAAGCGCGCCATCGCGTCGGCCGGGTCGCCGCGCAACACCTCCCAGTTCGCCTCGACGCCGTAGCGCTTGCCGAGCTCGATTGCGTGCGAGCGCACGTACGAGCTCTCGAGCGCGTCGTTCGCCGGGACCTGCGGATCGGGCCGGGCGTCGGGGGAGATGACCTGCACGACGAGCAACCGTGCCTTGAGCAGTTGCGCCCATTCGCCCGCCTGCTGCTGCATCCACTCGGAGTGACCGCTGCCGTCGATCGGCAGCATCACGGTGTTGACCTGGACGGGGTCGTGCGAGACTTTCTGCGAGCGACCTTTCGGGCGGTAGACGAGCACCGGGTCGCGTCCGGTGCGCACGACGTCGTGCGCGACACTGCCCAGAATCGCCTCGGCGATCCCGCTGCGTCCGTGCGTGGTCATTGCCACCAGCGTTCCGGGTACCCGGCCCGCCTCCTCGAGGATCGACGCCGCGACGTTGCCGCGTCCGACGACCGTGCGCACCTCGGCTTGCAGGCCCTGTGCGAGCGACTGCAGCTGACGGGTGGCTTCGTCCTGCTCGGAGTCGCGCTCGGCGACCCGCAACAGCGTGAGCTTCGCGCCGGAGGCACGGGCGACGGTGCGCGCGTAGGGGAGAACTTCCTCCGAGAACGTCGAGCCGTCGACGGGTACCAGAATTCGCTCGTACATGTTGGTCCTCTGTGCTGGGGAATGGTCCGTCCTGTTTTCTGCATAATGGCGTGGCCATGAGAAATCCGCAAATCGTCTCGGCGCTTGCCGAGCCGCCCTCCGGCACGTCGCAGAAGTCCGCCGAGGTTCCCGCCGGATCGGCGATCCTGCGCGCGATCCGCGTCCTGGAGACGATCGCCGACAGCGAGGTGCCCCCCCACCTGGCCGACCTGTGCCGCACGCTGGGCCTGCCCAAGCCGACGGTGTTCCGCATCCTCTCGACGCTCGAGTACGCCGGCCTCGTCGCGCGCGAGCCGGGCAGCAAGCGTTACCGCTGCGGTCGTCGGCTGGCGCGGCTGTCGGGCGCGGTGCTGCTGAACTCGCCCACCTGCGCGGCACGGCGGGCGATCCTCGAGGAGCTCGTCGAGCAGACCGGAGAGACCTGCAACCTGTCGATTCCCGACGGCCATTCGGTGGTCTACCTCGACCGCGTCGAGGCCGACTGGCCGCTGCGTGTCTCGCTGTCGGCCGGCTCGTGCGTCCCGCTGTGCGCATCGGCCAGCGGCAAGCTCTTCCTCGGTGCGATGTCGCGTCGTGCGCGCGAGCGGCTGATCCGCCAGTGCCCGCTGATCCGCCACACGCCGCAGACGCTCGACGACCCGGTGAAGCTCGAGGCCGAGATCGAGCGCGTGCAGCAGCTCGGCTACGCCACCGACAACGAGGAATACCTTCCCGGCGTGCGCTGCCTGGCGGTGCCGGTCGTCGATGCCGAGGGCCGCGTCGTCGCCGCGCTGTCGCTGGACGCGCCGGTGTCGCGGCTGAGCCTCGAAGAGGCACTGGAGTTTCTTCCGGTGATGCGCAGCGCCGCCGCCGACATGGCGAAGACGATCGACTGGTGAGGCAATGACGATCCTTGTCCTGAACAGCGGATCGTCGAGCATCAAGTTCGCCACCTACGAGCGCGCAGAGCGCCGAACGGAGGTCGTCGAGCGCCTGCGCGGACAGGTCTCGGGGCTTCCCGACTCGCCCGTCCTGTCGTGGCGTGCCGCCGACGGTTCGCGCGACGAGCGCCCGTTGCCCTCGGGCACCGACGCGCGCGGCGCACTCGAGGCGGTGCTGCAGCGAATCGGCGACGCCAGCGCACACGGCGTCATCGACGCGATCGGGCATCGCATCGCGCACGGCGGCCAGGCACTGGTGCAACCGGTGCGCATCGATGCGAAGGTACTCGGGCTGATCGAGTCGCTCACGCCACTCGCGCCGCTGCACCAGGGATTCGGCATCGCCGGCGTGCGCGCGATGCAGTCGCTCGCGCCGCATGCGCTTCAGGTCGCGTGTTTCGACACGTCGTTTCATTCGACGCAGCCCACGCTGCACACGACGATGCCGCTGCCGGCGTCGTGGCGTGAACGCGGCGCACGACGCTACGGCTTCCACGGGCTGTCCTTCGAGTCGATCGTCCAGCAGCTGCCGTCGCTGCTCGGGCCGGCCGCCGACGCGCGCGTCATCGTCGCGCACCTGGGCAGCGGAGCGAGCGTGTGCGGAATGCGCGAGCGCCGTTCGGTGCGCACGTCGATGGGGCTGAGCACGCTCGACGGACTGGTGATGAGCACGCGTCCGGGCGCACTCGACCCCGGCGTCGTGCTCTACCTGCAGCAGCAGTTGCATGTCGACGTCGACGAAGTCAGCCGTGCGCTGCACCGCGATTCCGGTCTGCTCGGCTTGTCGGGCCTCTCGGGCGACATGCGCGTGCTCGAAGCGAGCGACGATCCGCGCGCAGCCTTCGCCATCGCGATGTTCTGCCAGCGCGCCGCGCAGGAGATCGCCGCGACCGCCGTCGCCATCGGCGGCTGCGACGCGATCGTCTTCACCGCCGGCGTCGGCGAGAACAGCGAACGCGCGCGCCGCGAGATCGTCGCGCTGCTCGGCTGGATGGGCGTGCGCATCGATGCCGCGCTGAACCGCGCGCACGGCCCGCGCGTGCACGCGCAGGATTCGTCCGTGAGCGTCTGGGTCGTGCCGACCGACGAAGAGCAGGTGATCGCGCGGCACGTGGCGGGAATGCTGTAGCACGCACAAAACGTTGGCGCGTGCAAAGACGCGGTCCGTCTGACGGGCGCGCCCGGGCAGCGCATCGCGCTGCGGCCGGCCGTGCGCTCAGACGGGGCGCTGCGCGGTGAGGGCTGCGGCAGGCTCGGCTCACGCTGCGGCGGTCGGTGCTTCGCACCGACTGCCCTGCGCTGCTCGCCTCGGGGTCGTGCGGCCGAACTCGCTGCGCGCGCTTCGCGCGCTCCGCTCAGACAGGCGGCCGCAAGTCAGATTTTACGAAGCGCGCTACGCGCGCCGACCCCGAGACTGCGCTGCTCGGCGCCGCAGAGATCACCGAGTCTGCCGCAGCCCGCACCGCGCAGCGCCCCGTCTGGGCGCACGGCCGGCCGCAGCGAGATGCCCCGCCCGTGCGCGCCCGTCAGACGGACCGCGTCTTTGCAGGAGACGTCGAGGTGTGCGTAATGAACGTCCCGCGGCGCGCGAGCGTCCGTGCGCACGCGGATGTCTACGCTCCTGCGAATACCCTGCGTACGAATGCCGATGCACGCGATCGTGCGTGCTCGGCACACCACCAACGTTGCTCGAGCGGCAGGTGGCCGCGGGTCGGGTCGGTCGGTGCGCGCCTTGCGGTTGGCACGCCTGCGCCGGGCGCGACAAGGGCTGCGCTGGGCTCGGCGATCTCTGCGGCGCCGAGCAGCGCAGCCTCGGGGTCGGCGCGCGTAGCGCGCTTCGTAAAATCTGACTTGCGGCCGCCTGTCTGAGCGGAGCGCGCGTAGCGCGCGCAGCGAGTTCGGCCGCACGACCCCGAGGCGAGCAGCGCAGGGAAGTCGGTGCGAAGCACCGACCGTCGTAGCGTGAGCCGAGCCCAGCGCAGCCCTTGTCGCGCCCGGCGCAGGCGTGCCAACCGCAAGGCGCGCACCGACCGACCCGACCCGCGGCCACCTGCCGCGAACGCGCCGACTTCAGATCGCCGGCAGCACCGTGCCGCGGCACTCCCCGAATCCGATGCGCGCAAACCCCGCCCGCTCGCACCACCCCCGCAGGATCACCGTGTCGCCGTCCTCGAGGAAGCTGCGCGTCTCGCCGCCGGCGAGCGGGAGCGGCCGCTTGCCGCCCTGCGACAGCTCGAGCAGCGAGCCGCCTTCGCCGTCGTTCGCACCCGACTGCGTGCCGCTGCCGAAGAGGTCGCCGGGCTGCAGGTTGCAGCCGCCGATCGTGTGGTGCGCCACCATCTGCGCGACGCTCCAGTAGGCGTCGCGGAAGTTCGAGCGCGACAGACGCGCGGGGCCGCTTGCCGATGCACGCATCGATTCGGTTTCGAGCCACACCTCGAGCTGCAGGTCGATCGCGCCGCGCCGTCGGTTGTCGTCGCTTGCGAGATAGGGCAGTGGCTGCGGATCGTCGGCGCTGCGCGCCCATTCGACGCGATAGGGCGCAAGCGCATCGAGCGTGACGATCCAGGGCGAGATCGTCGTCGCGAAGTTCTTCGCGAGGAAGGGGCCGAGCGGCTGGTATTCCCAGGCCTGCACGTCGCGCGCCGACCAGTCGTTGAGCAGGCACAGCCCGAACACGTGCGCTTCGGCGTCGTCGATCGCGATCGGTGCGCCGAGCGCGTTGCCGGTGCCGATCCAGACGCCGACCTCGAGCTCGTAGTCGAGGCGGCGCGACGCGGTGACGAAAGGCTCTTCGGCGCCCTGCGGGCGCACCTGCCCGCGTGGGCGGCGAAAGCGCTGCGGGCCGGCCTCGATCGACGAGGCACGGCCGTGATAGCCGATCGGGACCCATTTATAGTTCGGCAGCAGCGGCTGGTCGGGGCGGAACTGGCGACCGACGTTGGTTGCGTGATGCACCGACGCGTAGAAGTCGGTGTAGTCGCCGATCCGCGCCGGAACACGGTACTCGGCCTGCGCCTGGGGAACGAGCCAGCGCGCCACGTCGGTGGCCTGCGGTGCGTCGGCGCGCAGCAGCCGCGAGAGCGCCAGGCGCAGGGCTTTCGCTGCCTGTGGCCCGAGTGCCATCAGCTCGTTCAGGGTTTCGCCGCGCGCGCGTTCGGCGGCGATTGCTGCGTCGCCGTCGAGCAGGCCCGATGCGGCCGCAGCGGCGAGGTCGACGACCTGATCACCGATCGCGACACCGCCGCGCCAGCCTTCGCCGCTGTCGCGGCGGCGGAACACCGCGAAGGGCAGGTTCTGGATCGGGAAGTCTGCGTTCGGCTCATGCGCCGACGCTACCGAGCTGCGCAGCGTCGGGTCGTGGGTCTCGTCGAGCGTCACGTCGATCTTCGTCATCGCTGCATCCGCCCGCGTCAGCGGCGGCCGTCGAAGTGTTTCTTCAAACCGCTCCAGCAGTCGAAGTAGTCGCGCTGGCGCTGCGGCGAGTCGAGCGCCTGCTGCGTCGGGCGGATCGGCAGCCGGGTCTCGAACATGAAAGCCATCGTGTCGCGGATGTAGTTCGGCTTCGTCGTGTCGGCGTTGGTTGCCTTCTCGAAGGCTTCCGCGTCGGGGCCGTGCGCGGTCATGCAGTTGTGCAGGCTCGCGCCGCCGGGCACGAAGCCCTGCTCCTTCGCGTCGTAGGCGCCGTGCAGCAGTCCCATGAATTCGCTGGCGATGTTGCGATGGAACCAGGGCGGCCGGAAGGTGTCCTCCATCGCGAGAATGCGCGGCGGGAAGATCACGAAGTCGATTGCGTCGACTCCCGGCGTGTCGGACTGCGACTGCAGCACGAGGAAGATCGACGGATCGGGATGGTCGTAGCTGATCGAGCCGATCGTGTTGAAGCGGCGCAGGTCGTACTTGTAGGGCACGCAGTTGCCATGCCAGGCGACGACGTCGAGCGGCGAATGGTCGATCGGCGCCGACCACAGATGACCGAGGAATTTGGCGACGATCTCGAAGTCGCCATCGACGTCTTCGTACGCGGCTACCGGCGACAGGAAGTCGCGCGGGTTGGCCAGGCCATTCGAGCCGATCGGGCCGAGATCCGGAAGCCGGAATGGTGCGCCGAAGTTCTCGCAGACGTAGCCGCGCACGGCATCGAGCGTGCCGCCGGCCGATCTGAGGTCGGGCAGGTCTACGGCGAAGCGCACGCCGCGCGGAATGACGGCGATCTCCTGCGGCTCGACGTCGAGCACGCCGAGCTCGGTGCGCAGGCGAAGCCGCCCGAGCTGCGGCACGATCAGCAGTTCACCATCGGCGTCGTAGAAGAAGCGATCCTTCATCGATGCGTTGGCGCAGTAGATGTGGATCGCGCAGCCGCCCATCGAAGCCGGGTCGCCGTGTCCGGCCATCGTGAACAGGCCCTGCACGAAGTCGACCGGGACGCCGGGCTCGGGCAGCGGCAGCGGATCCCAGCGCAGCTGGATCGGGGGCGTCTCGATGTCGCCGAAGGCGCTGACGATCGCCCGGTCATCGATCCGGCGGAAGGCGCCGTGCGTGGCGCCCGGGCGGATCCGGTACAGCCAGGTGCGCCGATTCGCGCCGCGTGGCGCGGTGAACGCGCTGCCCGAGAGCTGCTCGGCATACAACCCGTAGGGGCAGCGCTGCGGCGAGTTGCGCCCGACCGGCAGCGCGCCCGGCAGCGCTTCGGTGGCGAACTCGTTGCCGAAACCGCTGTCGTATTGCGGCACCTGGCCGGAGATCGGCTTGCCTTCGGCGTCGTGCATGACCGGTTCCATCCTGCCCATGTCAGCTCCTCCTCGCTTCGTGACGATGCTAGCAGCGCCTCGAGCGGACACGAGCCTTGCCCGTGTCGGCCGAGACGGTCGAAAGCGTCATTGGACAGCCGGTGTTCACATAAGTGAAGATTGACATTCGAATCAATTAACAAGCATCGATTGTGAATCTGTCGACGCGCCAGCTGCGCGCCTTCGTCGAGGTGGCCCGGCACGCGAGCTTCACGCGGGCCGCCGAGCGCATCCACGTGACGCAGGCCGGCCTGAGCGCGATGATCCGCGAGCTCGAGAAGCAGATCGGCACGCGGCTCTTCGAGCGCACGACGCGATCGGTGACGCCGACCGCGGCCGGTCGCGCGTTGCTGCCCAGCGCCGTGCAGGTGCTCGCCGAGCTCGAGCGCGCGCAGGAGCGCGTTGCGCGCATCGGCACCGAATCGCAGGCGCGGGTACGCGTCGCCGTCACTTCGCTGATCGCCGCGCACGTGCTCCCGCCGGTGATCGCCGCCCTGCGCGCGTCGCATCCGGCGGTGTCGCTCGACATCGTCGATGCGGGTCCGTCGGAGATGTCGCGAATGGTCGAGCGCGACGAGGTCGACTTTGCGCTCGGTGCCTTCCTGCGTCCGGCCGCAGGCATCGAGCGCGTGCCGGTGTTCCGTTTCGGACTCGTACTGGCGAGATCGCGGGCATCGCCACCAGATACGTCGCGCGCCGCGGCCCACAAGGCCACCGGGTCGGCCACCAGGCCGGCTATCCACGGGGCCAGCCACACCAGCTGGCGGCGGCTGCGCCGCGAGCCGTTGATCGGGCTCGCGGCCGACAACCTGCTGCAGCAGCGGATCGATGCTCTGCTCGCGCGACATGCGGATGATCCGGGCATCGTTGCGCGCTTCAACACGCTGGAGATGGTGATCGCGATGGCGGCGGCCGGGATCGGTTCCGCGGTCGTGCCGTCGTTCACGCGCTCGGCGTGCGCACGGCAGGGACTCGAAGTGCTCGAGCTGCGCGCGCCGGCGGCCGAGCTCGAGTTCTACCGGATCAGCCGCAGCGGCGCGACGATCGCGCCGCCCGGCGAGGTCGTGCTCGATCGGATCCGCGAAGCGGTCGACGCGGCGGCCCGTCGTGCGGACGGTGGACGGGCGGACGATCGTGGGGCGGGCGATCGTCCTGCGGACGGCCGTCGTGCGCCGCGCTGAGCCCGCTTCAGCGGAACACGACCGTCTTGTGTCCGTTGAGCACGATGCGCCGCTCGGCGTGCCACTTGACGGCGCGCGCGAGCACGACGTTCTCGACGTCGCGCCCGAGTGCGGTGAGCGTGGCGACGTCCATCGAGTGATCGACGCGCGCGACATCCTGCTCGATGATCGGACCTTCGTCGAGCGCGCCGGTGACGTAGTGCGCGGTGGCGCCGATCAGCTTTACACCACGGTCGTGCGCCTGGCGGTACGGGCGCGCGCCCTTGAAGCTGGGCAGGAACGAGTGGTGGATGTTGATCGCGCGCCCCTCGAGCCGCCGGCAAAGGTCATCGGACAGGATCTGCATGTAGCGCGCGAGCACCACGAGTTCGATATCCTCGGCGTCGACGATCTCCATCAGTCGCTCCTCGGCGCGCTCCTTCGTCGCTGCCGTCACCGGAATGTGGTGGAACGCGATGTCGTAGGACGCGGCGAGCTGGTAGAAGTCGCGGTGGTTCGACACCACCGCGCGGATGTCGATCGGCAGCAGCCCCGAGCGATGCCGGAACAGCAGGTCGTTCAGGCAATGACCGAGCCTGGAGACGAGGATCAGCGTCGGCGACGGACGCGCTGCATCGAAGAAGCGCCACCGCATCGAGAAACGCTCGGCCACCGGCGTGAAGGCCTGCGACAGCGATTCGGGCGATGCATCGGCACCCGCCTCGAAATGCGTGCGCATGAAGAAAAGGCCGGTATCCCGGTCGTCGTACTGCGCGGCCTCGATGATGTTGCCGCCGTGCTCGAGCAGGAAGCCCGACACCGCATGCACGATGCCGGGTCGATCGGGGCACGAGAGCGTCAGGATGAAACCGTCGGTCATGGGGTCGGGCACGGCCGCCCGCCTCCGTCGAGGGGAGGGCCGCAGTATATCGACGTGCCGCGTTCGCCCGCGTGCGGTATGGCCGGCGTTTTCGCTTACCGCGCCGGCGACGCGAGGATGCTCAGCGATCGACCGGGCGCCGCAGCGTCGGCCACTCGAGCAGCGGCCCGATCGCGTCGAGCGTGTTCTTGAGCACGAGCCCGTATTCGGTATCGCCTTCCATCACCAGCGCGCGCTCGAAGAACAGGCGATCGGCGTCTTCCTCGCCGCGCAGCAGTCGCAGGTAGCTCGGCGCGTCGGCGGCGACGCGCAACGTGGGCGCACCGCGGTCGGGGGCTGCGCGAAAGCCGCGCGTGCCGAGCGACAGGCGGCAACGGATCCCGAGGTCGAGCACTTCGATTTCGACGACATGGTCGGCGAGCTGCGCGATGTCGTCGGCAGACAGGTGCGGCAGCAGCAGCCGATCGAGCGCGAGTGCGAGTGCGATCGACGGCGGGGCGATCGGCAGCCGGGCTACCAGCCGGCGCAGCGGATCGGGTACGGGCAGCCCGGTTGCCCGCGACACGGACGCAGTGCGTGCGGGCGAGGGCGCGGCGGAAGGCGTGTGGTTCAAGCTTCGATCTCCTCCAGGCCGGGTGCGCGGCGCGCGAAGCCGTCGACGAGCTCGCCCGGTAGCGGCAGGGCGCGCAGCGCCGCGAGCGCCTGCTGCGCGTCGGCGCCGCGGTTGTAGACGGCGTCGAAGTGCCCGATGACCTCGTCGAAGTGCAACGCGCAGGGCGACAGGCGGATGCGCGAGACACCTGCGGCGCGCACGGCGTCGCGTTGCGTGATCAGGCAGTGCAGTGCCGCCGACTGCGTCTGGATGCCGTTCAGCGCGAGGAAGGCTTCGCCTTCGCCGGTGGCGAGCAGCATTCCGTCGGGATGCTCGATGCAGCGAAAGCCGCACTCGTCCTTGCTCAAGCGGTAGTGGCGTGCGGTGAAGCAGCGTGCCGAGAACGCGAGCGGCAGTCGTCCGAAGGCGAAGATCTCCGACTCGATCGGCACATCCTGCGCCGGGCCGCCCTGTACGGGCGCATCGGGCGGATCGATGCACGCGATCGCTTCGAGGTCGAGCTCGACCGGCGCGACCCAGCGCATGGCACCCAGCGTTGCGTATTCCTCGAGCGCCGGACGGCTGTACACGTTCACGTGCGGGCCGAGCACGAAGGGATGCCCGGCGAGCGCCCGCAGCGCCGACGAATCGCCCGCCTCGACGAGGAACTCGCGCTGCGCGGCGATCGCGCGCATCTCGCGCAGCTCCGCCTCCGACTCGAGCAGCGCCTGGCTGGCCAGCACGACCTCCTTGCCGCAGGCGGCAAGATCGCGCGCCAGCGCGATCCAGTCGGCGCGCTTCATCTCGTGCCGGCGCGAGCAGACGACCTCGCCGAGCGTCACGGTGTCGGCCGGCGATTCGGCGACGCGCGCGTAGAACTCGATGATCGTCTTTCGGGTCCAGTAGTAGAGCAGCGGGCCGACGACGATTCGCGTGCGCGCTGCGGTCTGTTCTGTGTGCACCTTCGCCTCTCCGTTCAGCGCCACGGCCGGTCGTAGGCGCCGAGCGTGTGCTGCTGGCCTTCGGACCAGCGTCCGAGCGCGGCGACCCATTGCGGCTGCACGCCGTAGCGCTCGCGTTTCACCGCGCATTCGTCGATCGCCGCCCGCCAGACCCGCGTGACCTGCTCGACGTAGGCGGGGCTGCGCTGGCGACCTTCGATCTTGATCGCCGCGATGCCGATGTCGAACAGCTGCGGCAGGATCGCGAGCGTGTTCAGGCTCGTCGGTTCCTCGAGTGCGTAGTCGCGCGCGCCTTCGACGTCGAAGCGGCCCTTGCACAGCGTGGGGTAGCCGCGCGGCTCGTCGGGCGCGTAGCGGTCGATCAGCACGCCGTTCAGTCGCGCCTGCACGCCGTCGCGCGTGTCTTCCCAGCGCACCGCCGAAGGCGGCGAGCACACGCCGGCGGTGTTCGGCGACTGCCCGGTGGCATACGACGACAGCGCACAGCGTCCTTCGACCATCACGCACAGGCTTCCGAAGCCGAAGACCTCGATCTCGGCGGTCGTGTGCCGAGCCAGATGCGCGACCTGCGACAGTGTGAGCACGCGGGGAAGCACCGCGCGCTGGATCGCGTAGCGCTCGCGATGGAACTCGATCGCTTCGTAGGTGGTGGCCGAGGCCTGCACCGACAGGTGCAGGCGCAGCTGCGGATGCGTGCGATGTGCATAGCCGAGCACCGCGACGTCGGCGCAGATGAGCGCATCGGCGCCGAGCTCGGCCGCGGTGTCGACCGCACGCCACCAGCGCGACGGATCGCGTGCATCGGCGTAGGTGTTCAGCGCCATCAGCACCTTGCGGCCGCGCGTGTGTGCGTAGTCGATGCCGCTGCGCATCTGTGCAAGGTCGAAGTTCAGGCCGGCGAAGTTGCGCGCGTTCGTCGAGTCTTTCAGGCCCATGTAGACCGCGTCGGCGCCCGCGTCGACGGCGAGCGTGAGTGCGCGCAGCGACCCGGCCGGACAGACGAGCTCGGGTTTTCGTCCCGCATCGCGAGAGGTGGTCATCGGCAGAGCGCTCCGCAGGGAAGTAGTGCCCTCGAGGGCAGGTTCAACGATTGATTCAACGGTTGCGGGAGGGAGGGTCCGTGCGCGGCCGGCCGTACCAGCCGATGTAGCGCAGCGACCAGACCAGCATCGCGCCGCTCCAGGCGAGCGCCGCGGCAACGAGCGGCAACGGTCTCGCCGGCACCGCCTCGGCGGCGATGCGCAGCACCGTCGCTGCCTGCAGCACGACGAACAGCCACCAGATGATGCGTTCCGACGACAGCAGTCGCCCGGCCTGGCCGCAGGTGACGCGGCTGACCATTGCGAGCATCGTCGTTGCGAAGAAACCCATCGTCAGCGCGTGCAGTGCGGCCAGTCGCAGGCCCGGAGCCGCATGTCCGGAGACGAGCGCGAAGGCATCGGCGGCATGCAGCGCGAAGGCGATGCCGAGCCACGCGAGCGCAGCGAAGAGCATCGCGAGCAGCCGGATCCGCAGGTTCTGCACGCGCCACCAGCGCCACGCGATCCAGGCGACGAGGATCGCCATCGTGGCATCGACGAGCAGCGCGAGCATCTGCGCGGCGATGACGACGGCCGGATCGATCGGCGCGAGTGCGATCGCCTGCACGACCGGCTGCATCGCGAGCGCGCCGACCAGCACCATCAGCGGGGCATTGCCGAAGCGGCGCTCGAGCGCGGGGGATGCGACGTGAAAGAACGGCACCATCCGGTGCAGCGCACCGACGAATACCGGTCCGATGAACCAGCCGAGCAGCATCGACTCGACGAGCAGCAGACGTCCGGGCTCGTCGACTGCAAGCGCCCAGGTGCCGTACCAGAACGCGGCTGCACCGGCCGAGCAGGCGATCGCAATGACGATCGGATGAACCCGGTCGTCCGCCCGAGACGCGGCGATCATGCGCGCCAGCCGCACGACGAACGCGCTCCACGACAGCGCGACGAGCGCCAGGCCGAGCGTTGCGATGCGCAGCTCGAGCTGCGACCCCACGGCGAAAAGCGTCCAGCCGACGAGCCAGCCGCCCACCAGCGGCAGCAGCGACGCCGCACGAACCGGCGGCAACTGCAGCCAGCGCGGCCCGGCCGTGCACAGGAAGCCGGCGAAGTACATCGGCAGGAAGGCGCCGAGCATCACCAGTGCGTGCGCGATGCCGGGGGCGAGCACGAAGGGCGGCGGCGTCTCGGCGGATGCGCGCAGCAGCACGATCGCGGTCCACCAGACGGATGCGGCGGCCAGCAGCGTCATCGCGGTGAAGAAGGCCAGCCGGTGCGGTGCATCGAGCAGTGTCGCGAATCGCCAGCGCTCGCGCGGAGCGCCGTTGCGATCGCTGCTGCGATCGACGGAAGGGCGGGGACATCGATCGGAAGGTACGCGGGACACGGGGAGATCGACCGGTCAGGGTAGGACGCGGCGCGCGCGAGGCGCCTTGCGCGATATCAAGAGGATCGCTTCGCGTCGGACTCGGGCAGCAGTTCGTTCATGCGCTCGATCAGCCGGGCGATCTGGTGCTGTGCGTCGAGCGAGAAACGTGCGCCGCTCGGTCCTTCGGGCTCGACCCGCACGGTCAGCCAGCCGGGCGGCGCGGCGGCAAAGGCGATCTCGTCGGTGACGTCGTCGCCGACGAAGAGCACACGCGAGGTGCCGAGCTCGGCCGCAAGTTCCTGCAGCGCGTCGAGCTTCGTCTTCGAGCCGGGCGGCAGGACGTTGATGACGAACTTGCCGCCGATGGTCTTCGCAGACGGATCGAGTGCAGCGATCATCGCGCGCACTTCGCGCTCGGCCGCTGCCGGATCGGCCGCCCGCCGGACATGCACGGTAAGCGTCGCCAGCTTGTCCTCGATCTCGACGCCGCCGTCGCGGCCGAAACGGCGGTCGACCGCCCGCTGCAGCCGGTCGCGCCACGACGCCATCGTGCGACGCGCGCGCACGGCGGCGTCGCTGTCGCCGAGCAGCGCGTCGTTGCCGTGGTTGCCGATCAGGCGGACTGCCGGGATCGACGCGCGTTCGCGCAGGTCGGCGATGCCGCGTCCCGAGACGATCGCGACGAACGTGCGTTCGGCGAGCTCGCGCAGCGGCACGTCGACCTCGGGATGCAGCCGTGCGAGCGGCGGCAGCTCGACGATCGGCGCGAGCGTGCCGTCGAAGTCGAAGGCGATGAGTGCGGGGCCCGACAGCAGCTCGCGCAGCGCGCGGTCGCCGTCGGGGCCGAGGATCGGCGGTGGAGCCTGCGTCATGCCGAGACTTCCGGCGCGTCCTTGCCCAGGCGCGCGCGCAGCCGGGCGCGCCGGCGCAGCCTGCCTGCATCGAGCAGCATGCGACCGGCCCAGCGGAACACGTTGAACTCGCGCACCAGCTGCCGCATGCTGCGCATGCGCGCCTGCTGCTCGGAATCGGGCATCGTCAACGCGGTGTGCAGCGCTTCGGCGACCTGGTCGATGTGATACGGATTCACGATCAGCGCCTCGTGCAGCTCGCGCGCCGCACCGGCGAACTGGCTGAGGATCAGCACGCCGCGCTCGTCGTTGCGCGAGCCGATGAACTCCTTCGCGACGAGGTTCATGCCGTCGTGCAGGCTCGTTACCACGCAGACGTCGCAGGCGCGATAGTGCTGGAACACCGACGCGCTGTCGTGATGCTCGATCAGCAGCCGCACCGGCTCGGGTCCGCGATCGTCGAAGCGCGAGTTGATCTGCGCGGCGATTTCGCGCACCTGCGACTCGAAGCGCTGGTACTCCTCGAGCGACGAGCGCGACGGCGCGGCGATCTGGACCAGCGTGAAGCGTCCGATCCACTCCGGATGCAGCTCGAGCAACCGCTCGACCGCGCGCATGCGTTCGATGATCCCCTTCGTGTAGTCGAGCCGGTCGACGCCGACGGCGATCCGCTGCGTCGGTGGCAGGCCCGCCTGCTCGAAGACCTCGGCGCGCGCCGCGGCGACCGTTCCCTCGGGCGGCGCCTCCGGCCACGCGATCGAGATCGGGTACGCCTCGACGCGCGTCGCCCGGCCGCCGACCGTGACGGTGGACGACTCGGATTCGATGCGCGCCTCGACGAAGCGGTCGACCGTCTCGAGGAAGTTCTTGCAGTGATAGCGGGTATGAAAGCCGAGGATGTCGCTGCCGAGCAGGCCTTCGAGCAGCTCGCGCTTCCAGGGGCAGATTCCGAAGGACTCGGGGTTCGGCCACGGGATGTGCCAGAACATGATGATCGTCGCGCGCGGCAGCCGCTCGCGCACGAAGCGCGGCACCAGCGCGAAGTGGTAGTCCTGCACGAGCACCACCGGGTCCTCGGTCTTCGCCTCGTTGATCACCGCGTCGGCGAAGCGCCGGTTCACCAGCTGGTAGTCGTCCCAGTCGGAGCTGCGGAACACGGGGCGCACGTGCGCAATGTGGCACAGCGGCCAGATGCCTTCGTTCGAGAATCCGTAGTAGTAGCCTTCCTCCTCTTCCTTCGTCAGCCAGACGCGACGCAGCGTGTACGAGGGATCGCTGATCGGCACCCCTACGTGGTCGCGTGCGTCGACGGTCTCGCGATCGGCCGAGCCGCTGCCGTGCGCGATCCAGGTACCGGAGCATGCGCGCATCACCGGCTCCACCGCGGTGACGAGACCGCTCGCAGGCCGTCGCACGACGGGGCCGTTCGGCCCGGCCTCGTGGATGTACGGCTCGCGGTTCGAGACGACGATGATCTCGTCGCCCGAGAGCTGCTCGCGCAGCAGCTTGCGCAACGTGTGCGGCGTCCAGTGCAGCGTCATGTCGTCGTGCAATCGCTGCTCGCTCTCGATGTCCCGAAGCATTTCGCGCAGGTCGCCGATCAAGGGCGCGAGCTCGGGCGCCGCGGGCGCCGCCGGCGATCGCAGCGTCTCGTCGCGCAGCATCTCGCGCACGCCGGCGACCCATCCGCGCAGGCTCAGCTGCGCGACGAGCACGGTGATGCCGGCGATGACGAGGCCTGCCATTACGAACAGGCCGATTACCCAGAAGCGCGTGTCGGCGCTGCGCCGCTGCATGAAGCTCATGTCGTGCACGACCAGCAGCCGCCCGATCTCGGTGCCGTCGCGCGAGACCGGCCGCACCGTGACGTGCAGCGCTTCCTCGGACAGCGCGCGTGCCGCACGTGGGTCGGCGACCCCGGTGCAGCCGAGCATCGGCGGCCATGGATCGGTGCGCACCGCCAGCGTCCCGTTCGGCAGGCACAGTCCGAGCGCGTACAGCCGCTCGTCGCCGATCGCGTGCTGGAAGCGCTGCTCGATCGTTGCGTAGTTGCCCGCCGCCAGCGGCGCCGCAATGACGTCGTCGATCGAGTTGCCCACCATCTGCGCCCGGATCTCGACGTCGCGCACGAACCAGCGCGTGGTCAGCGTATCGATCCAGGGAACGACGAGCAGCGCCATCAGGAACAGCGCGATGGCCAGCGGTACGACGAAGCGTAACGACAGTCTCAGCGTGCGGAACATAGTTCGGGCGAATATACGCCAGCGTGCCGAGGGCCTGTTCCACCACCGGGATCCCGTATTGCGAGAGCATGAGAGGCCGCGCATGCAGGCTTCGCACGTATAGTGCGGGCCTATGTCCGGTCCGAAACGCAGCCGAGCCGACGGCTCCGCGCAGCACGGCGCAGGGTGGATCTTCGCCGACATCGGCGGCACCAATGCGCGTTTCGCACGCTGGCGCGCCGAAACCGGGGTCGGTCCGGTCGGGCGCCGGCCCGCCGACGAGTTCGCGACGCTCACCGACGCGGTCGAGGCCTTCGAGCGCGGTCAACCCGATCGTGCACGCCACGCCGCGCTCGCGATCGCGCTGCAGATCCGCGGCACGCAACTGCGCATGACGAACCGGGCGTGGTCCTTCGATGTGCAGGCGCTGCGCCGCGGGCTGGGGCTGGACGAGCTGCGGCTGTTCAACGATTTCGTCGCCGCGGCGGCGGGTCTTCCGGCGCTTGGTGCCGACGAGCTCGACGTGCTGCGCAGCGGCTCGCCGGCCTCCGGGCACTGGCTCCTGATCGGCCCGGGCACCGGGCTCGGCGCGGCGGCGCTGCTCGATGCCGGCAGCCCGCTCGAGCGCGTGCTCGCGAGCGAGGCCGGACACATGGGCTTTGCCGGACATCACCCCGATCTCGAGAGCCTGCGTGACGTCGCCCGCGCGCGTTGGCCGCGGATCTCGTGGGAGCGGCTCGTCAGCGGCGAGGGGCTCGGCGTGCTGTACGCCTGGCAGACCGGTGCCGATGACATCCTTCCTGCGCCGCGCATCTCCGCGCTCGTCGCCGACGGCGATGCGGCGGCGGTCGCGGCGGCGCGCTGGTTCTCGCGGCTGCTCGGCGCATTCGCCGGCGACCTGTGCCTCGCGTTCGGTGCCGATGGCGGCGTCTGGCTTACCGGGGGGGTGCTCGACGGGCTCGGCGCCGGTTTCGACCGTGCGGCCTTCCTCGAGGCCTTCGACGACAAGGGGCGCTACGCGGCGCGCCAGCGCGAGGTGCCGGTGCGGCAGGTGCGCGCGCGCGGCCTGGCGTTTCGCGGTCTCGAGCGCATCGTGCGGGGGGAGAGTCGCGCGCCGGGCGTCGTCGCGACCGACCGGGGAATCGATGAACGACACTGATGAACGAAACTGATGAACGAAACTGAGCCCGGCATCGCATCGATTGCTGCAGCGAGGGCGCAGGCGATACCCGATCCCCTGAGCGCACCGGCGGCGGGCGGGCGTGCACCCGCCGGCCTGCTCGCCGGTGTCGTCGGAAACTCGCGCATCGCCGCGCTCGTCGACGAGCGCGGCGTGGTGTCGTGGATGTGCGTGCCGCGCTTCGACGGCGATCCGGTGTTCTGCAGTCTGCTCGACGACGACAGCGGCGAGGGTCGCTTCGCGATCGAGATGGAGAACGTCGCGACGATCACGCAGGAATACCTGCGCAATACGGCGATCCTGCGCACGACGATGACGGACCAGGCGGGGCAGCGCATCGAGGTGATCGACTTCTGCCCGCGCTTCTACCATTTCGGGCGGCTGTATGCGCCGGTCACGCTCGTGCGGCTGGTGCAGCGCATCTCGGGTCGTCCGCGGCTGCGCGTCGTCTTCGCGCCGAGATGCAACTACGGCGCCGACCGTCCGGTGATGACCTTCGGCAGTCATCACATCCGCGCGCAGCTCGCGGCGTATCCGCTGCGGCTCACCACCGACGCGCCGATCACGCAGGTGATGGAGCGTGCGTGGATCCGCGTGACCGACGACCTGACGCTGATCCTCGGTCCCGACGAGACGCTCACCGGCAGCCCGCGCGAGACGGGCCGACGCCTGTTCGACGAGACACGCGGCTACTGGTTTCGATGGGTTCGCAACCTCGCGATTCCCTTCGAGTGGCAGGACGCGGTGATCCGCGCCGCGATCACGCTGAAGCTGAACACCTTCGACGACACCGGTGCGATCGTCGCTTCACTGAC
This sequence comes from uncultured Limnobacter sp., assembly GCA_964538505.1. Lineage (GTDB taxonomy): Bacteria > Pseudomonadota > Gammaproteobacteria > Burkholderiales > Burkholderiaceae_E > Zeimonas. The sequence continues at coordinate 104,164 of CAZIDY010000002.1, forward strand.
GACGTCGATTCCGGAGGCGTCGGGGACGCAGCGCAATTGGGACTATCGCTTCTGCTGGCTGCGCGACGCGTACTTCACCGTCGATGCGCTGAACCGGCTCGGTGCGACCGGCTCGATGCAGCGCTTCCTGCGCTATCTCGAGGATATCGTCACCGACGCCGCCGATGGTGCGCTGCAGCCGGTCTACGGGATCAGCGGCGCGACGCAGCTCGACGAGGCGGTCGCGCCGGCGCTGCGCGGCTATCGCGCGCACGCACCGGTGCGCATCGGCAATCTCGCGTGGCTGCAGACGCAGCACGATGTCTACGGCTCGGCGATCCTCGCAGTCGCGCATGCCTTCTACGACCGGCGTCTCGCACGACCGGCCGGGCGCGAGCTCTTCGAGGCGCTCGAGCGTTTCGGCGACCAGGCGTGGCTGAATCATGCGCGGCCCGACGCGAGCATCTGGGAATATCGCGGCCGGGAGGCAGTGCATACCTTCTCGTCGGTGATGTGCTGGGCCGCCTGCGACCGGCTGGCGCGCATCGCAGCGCATCTGGGCCTGTCCGAGCGGTGTGAATGGTGGCGCGATCGGACAGCGCAGATCCGCGCGACGATCGAGTCGCGCGCGTGGAACGAGGAGATCGGCGCCTTCGCGTCGACTTTCGGCGGGCGTGATCCCGATGCGAGCCTGCTGCTGCTCGGCCCGCTCGGTTTCCTGAAGCCGGACGATCCGCGCCTGCGCTCGACGGTGATGACGATCGAGCGCGAGCTGCGCCGCGGCGACTACCTGCTGCGCTACGCGCAACCCGACGACTTCGGAATGCCGGAGACGGCTTTCCTCGTCTGCACCTTCTGGTGGATCCAGGCGCTCGCGCAGATCGGCGAGCGCAGCCGTGCGCGCGAGCTGTTTGCGAACCTGCTCGCCCGGCGCAATTCACTCGGGCTGCTGTCGGAGGACATCGACCCCGTCACGCACGCGTTGTGGGGCAACTATCCGCAGACCTACAGCATGGTCGGCATCATCACCTGCGCGATGCGGCTGAGCGAACGCTGGGAAGACGCGTTCTGAGGCAGGCCGGCATCGGCACGCTGCCGGCGAACTGCGCGAGCGCCACGCCGGCGAGCGCGACCGCTGCGCCGGCGATCTTCGTTGCCGTGAACGGCTCGCCGATCGTTGCCCATGCGATCAATCCGGCCACCGGCGGCATCCCGTAGATCATCGGCGCCGTGCGTGCGACGCCGCGCACCGCGTTGACCCAGCCCCAGACGAGCCAGCCGACGAAGGCCGACAGGACGACCGAGAACAGCAGCGCCGGCCAGATCCACGGCTCGAGCGCGATCCAGTCGATGCGCAGGCCGACCGGCGCGGCCAGCAGCACGATCGGTCCGGCGCCGAGCAGCGTCGCGTAGGTCATCACGACGACACCGCCGTGGCGCTCGATCAGCGGCTTCGATGCGACGGTGTAATACGAGAAGAACGACGCGGAGACGAGCAGCACGAGGTCGCCGGCACTCGCGCCCCAGCGTCCGGCGAAGAGCTTGTCGGACAGGAAGACGAGCACGCCCGCGCAGGCGATCGCGGCGCCGGCCACCTGCGCGCGCGTCATCCGCTCGATGCCCGAGAAACGCAGGATCAGCAGCGTGAACACCGGTCCGCAGGCGAGGATCAGCGAGCTGGAGAACGCCGTCGACCAGTGGATGCCGTAGGTGACGCTGCCGACGTGCAGCACGTGTCCGAAGAAGCCCAGCCGCGCGAGCGCGAAGAAGTCTGCGCGCGGCACCGACGGAAAGCGCAGGCCGTAGCAGTACATGAGCAGCGCGAGCGCGCAGGCCGGCATGATCAGGTAGCGCGCGAACAGGAACCCGGCGGGCGAGAGCGCCTCGAAGACGATCTTCTGCACCGAGAAGTTCGCGCCCCAGACGGCGACGATGGCAATGCATGCGAGGAGCGCCTGCCACTGGCGCCTGCGGCTTTCGGGGGAGATGATTTCGCTCGCGGGAAACCCTACATGGTAGCGAGCTTGCCGGCGGCGGGTGGCTCGTGTCGTGCGAGCGCCGATTCGCCTGGCAGCCACCACGCGAGCAGCGTCGAGCACACGCCGATCGCCGCCATCGTCCACAGCAGCGTGCCGAAGCCGGCGGCTTTCACCAGCGGGCCGAGCGCCCAGACGGCGAAGGACGAGACGCCGAAGGAGATCGCCAGGCGCATGCCGCTGACGCGCGAGCGCATCGAGTCGTCGACGAAGCGAACGATCAGCGCGTCGGTGAACGGGATTGCGCTGAAGATCAGCAGCATGAAGAGCGCCATCGACGCGTAGAAGGCCCAGCCGTCGGTGGTTGCGGCGATCGCGAAGGCCGCCGGCTGCAGCGCGAGGACGGCGAGCATCAGGTGGCGGATCGGAACGTGGTCGAGCAGGCGGCCGATTGCGACCTGCGCGATCGAGGCGCCGGCGTAGACGAGCGCGAGCAGCATCCCGAGCCGCGCGGGTTCGTCGAGCAGCGCGGGCAGCCGCGTCTCGAGCAGTTGCGGATTGCCGTTGGTCGTGAAGTTGAAGAGCAGGCTGCCGGTGACCGCGGTGGCCGTCATCACGAAGAAGACGCGGTTGCGCAGCGCCGCCGGCAGCGGTCTTGCGCTCGCCGTTCCGCGCGCGGGTGCCTGCGCTTCATGCGGCGCGACGCGCAGGAACAGCAGCCCGCAGGCGATCGACACGGTGCCCGGGACGACGAAGGCGGCGCGCCACCCGAAGTGCTCGACGAGCAGGCCGGTGGAGATCGCTGCAGCCGCGATGCCGAGATTGCCGGCCAGGCCGTTGACGCCGATCACGAAGCCCGGACGCGGTGCATGACGCACGAGCATCGGGATGCCCACCGGGTGGTAGATCGACGCAAAGGCGCCGAGCAGCGTGAGCGCGGCGGCGAGCTGAAGCGGCGTGCGCGTGGCCGCGGCGGCGAGCGCGGTGGCGCCGAGCCCGAAGAAGAACACGAGCATCATCGCGCGCCGGCCCCAGAGGTCGCCGAGCCGGCCGGAAGGCAGCGAGCCGAGCCCGAACAGCACGAAGGCGCCGACCGTGTACGGCATCAGGTCTTCCCAGCGCGTGATGCCGAAATCGTGCGCGATCGCGCCTACCGCAGTGGCGAACACCAGCAGCATCAGGTGATCGAGCGCGTGCCCTGCGTTCAGCAGCAACGAGGTGGCGCGATTCATCGTGCGTTTCTCGTGCGCCGAAGGGCAAAAGGGCGCCGAAAGCCACGATTTGGTAAAATAATCGTTTCCCCGTTCTCGATTCGTGCCGCTGCACGGCTTCGATGCCGGGCAGCGCGTCATGTTCGAGCGGCCCGGCGCAATGCCGGGCGGTGAACCGGCATCCTACGTCGTCCACAAGGAGAGCGCATTGCATTCCGAACCCCGCACTTCGCCCACCGTAGAGGCGGACAGCTCCGCCAAGCGTCATGTCGCCGCTGCTGCCGCAGCCGTCCGTGCGAGGCCGCCCGCGTCCGACGACGCCGCGGAACCGAACGACAGCGTGCGCGTGTACTTCGAGGGCGATTCTGTCTGCGTGGGCGAGGAGTATCTCGCGGTGATCCGCGAGGAGGCCGAACGCTTCAACACGGGACCCGGCGGCACGCTGATCGTTTCCGGCCATGCGAATCCGGTCGCGGAACCCGAGGCGGCGGTGCAGCTGAGCATGAACCGCACGCAGGCGGTGGCGGCGCTGCTCGAGCGCTTCGGCGTGCAGAGCCATCGCATCGTGCGTGTCAGCCATGGCTCGAACGCGCCGATCGCCGACGACTCCGACGATTCGGTGAGCTGGGTCAACCGCTGCGTCGAGATCCGCCACGGTGCGCTCACGCCGCGCCAGCCCGTGTGGTCGCAGCGCACGCGCAAGGCGGCACGACGCTGAGCGCACGGCGCCTGCTGCACGAAGCCGAGCCATCGCAACCGGGCGCGCAACACTGAGACTTCTCGAACAGCTCAACGACCGCCAGCGCGAGGCGGTCACGCTGCCGGCCGAGCATGCACTCGTGCTCGCCGGCGCCGGCAGCGGCAAGACGCGCGTTCTCACGACGCGCATTGCCTGGCTGATCACCACCGGCCAGGTCGGACCGCACGGTGTGCTTGCCGTCACCTTCACGAACAAGGCCGCGCGCGAGATGCTCACGCGGCTGTCGGCGATGCTGCCGATCGAGCCGCGCGGCATGTGGATCGGCACCTTCCACGGGCTGGCGAACCGCATGCTTCGCGCGCATCACCGCGACGCCGGGCTTCCGCACACTTTCCAGATCCTCGATTCGCAGGATCAGCTCGCGGCGATCAAGCGGATGCTGCGCGCGCTGAACGTCGACGACGAAAGGTTCCCGCCGAAGTCGCTGCAGCATTTCATCAATGCCGCCAAGGAGGAGGGCAGGCGCGCTTCCGCGGTCGAGGCCTTCGACGATCACACGCGACGGATGGTCGAGCTGTACGACGCCTACGACGGGCAGTGCCAGCGCGAGGGCGTCGTCGATTTCGCCGAGCTGCTGCTGCGCAGCCACGAACTGCTCGCCCGCAACGCGCCGCTGCGCGAGCACTATCGCGCGCGTTTCCGGCACATCCTCGTCGACGAGTTCCAGGACACCAACACGCTGCAGTACGAGTGGCTGAAGCTGCTCGCCGGCGAGTCGTCGGTGCTGTTCGCGGTGGGCGACGACGACCAGAGCATCTATTCGTTCCGTGGCGCGCGCGTGGCGAACATGGCGGCCTTCGAGCGCGAGTTCCGCGTCGCGCACCTGATCCGCCTCGAGCAGAACTACCGCTCGCACGCGAACATTCTCGACGCCGCGAACGCGCTGATCGCGCACAACACGCGCCGTCTCGGCAAGAACCTGTGGACCGACGCCGGCGAAGGCGAGCCGGTGCGCGTGCGCGAATCGCTCGGCGATGCGCAGGAAGCGCAATGGCTCGTCGAGGAGATCCGCTCGCTCGTCGCCGACGGATGGATGCGCAGCGACATCGCCGTGCTGTACCGGTCGAACGCGCAGTCGCGCGTGCTCGAGCATGCGCTGTTCTCTGCCGGCGTTCCGTATCGCGTCTATGGCGGGCTGCGTTTCTTCGAGCGCGCCGAGGTCAAGCACGCGCTCGCGTACCTGCGGCTGATGGAGAACCCCGACGACGACGGCGCGTTCCTGCGCGTGGTGAACTTTCCCGCACGCGGCATCGGCGCGCGAACGCTCGAGTCGCTGCAGGACCAGGCGCGCCGCGGCGGTACGAGCCTTTTCGCTTCGGCCGGCTCGGTTGCCGGTGCCGGCGGTACGCGGCTCGCCGCTTTCGTGCAACTCGTCGGGCGCCTGCGTGTCGACACGCAGGCGCTGCCGCTGCCCGAGGTCGTCGCGCACGTCGTCGAGGCGAGCGGGCTCGTCGCGCACTACAAGGCCGAGCGCGAAGGCCATGAGCGCGTCGAGAACCTGCACGAGCTCGTCAACGCGGCGGCGAGCTTCGTTGCCGAGGAGCGGATCGAGGCGGGCGTACCGGCGAACCTGGGTGTTTCGGGGCTTGCCGAGTCGGCTGCGCCGGTCGATGCGCCCGATTGGATCGACGCCGACCCCTTCGCTGCGCCCGGCGCGGTGCAGATCACTCCGCTTGCCGCGTTCCTTGCGCACGCCTCGCTCGAGGCCGGCGAGAACCAGGCAGGCGAAGGCGCCGATGCCGTGCAGATGATGACCGTGCATTCGGCCAAGGGGCTGGAGTTCGACGCGGTGTTCATCACCGGCCTCGAGGAGGGGCTGTTCCCGCACGAGAGCTCGATCGTCGAGCCGCAGGGGCTCGAGGAGGAGCGACGCCTGATGTACGTCGCGATCACGCGTGCGCGCAAGCGGCTGTACCTGTCCTTTGCGCAGACGCGGATGCTGCACGGGCACATGCGATACAACCTGCGATCGCGTTTCCTCGATGAGCTGCCGCCGGCGCTGCTGAAGTGGCTCGGGCCGCGTCCGCAGCCGATGGGCATGTCGCAGCGCGGAGCGGCGGTGTCGTCGTCCGGCTGGCGTTCCAGGTCGGGCGCCGCCGAGCGTGCGGTCTTCGCGCAGCAGGCCTGGAGCGCCGGGCGCGACCCCGCATTCCGTGCCGCGCGCGACACCGGGTTTCGCGTCGGACAGAACGTCGCGCATGCACGCTTCGGCGAGGGCGTGATCGTCGCGCTCGAAGGCAGCGGGACCGATGCGCGCGCGCAGGTCCGTTTCGAGCGCGAGGGAACGAAGTGGCTCGCGCTGTCGGTTGCGCGTCTCGAGGCCTGCGGCGGCTAGGTTCTGCAACGGTCGAAGGCGGACCGCTGCCAGCGGCTCAGGACTGCGGAGCCCCGTCGGTGTCGACCAGCGCATCGACCGCCGGATCGCTCACCGGATCGCGATAGGTCGGCCAGAACGAGCAATAGATGACGGTGATCAGCGCCAGCGACAGCGGCGAGAGAATCATCGACAACACGAAGGGGCTCGACGCGAAGGCGCCCTGCACGGTGCGCACGACGAGCGAGCCCGCAAAGGCGATCGCGAACCAGCCGAGCGCATAGACGACGAAAGCGCGCCGGTTGCGCCAGACGGCGAGCAGGCTGAAGAACAGCGACTTCGCCACCGGCGTTCGATGCCAGGCGATGAACAGCGGCGAGTACCACATCGCCATCTGTACCGGCGCGTAAGCGGCGACGAACACGGCCGCTGCCAGCCACAGCGAGCGCTCGGTGACGACCACCGATTCGTCATCGCCGAGCGTGCCCGTGGCGAGCTGCATCATCGCGCCGCCGTCGACCAGCGCGGCCAGCCCGAGCGCGAGCAGCGTGGCCCCGGCGTTGAAGCCGCCGAGCAGCAACAGTGGACGCCACGCGCGACCGCCGTCTTCGCGGAAGGCGGCGAAGAGCATCGACGGCAACGGCATCTGCCCTTCGTCGGCGGTGCGCACTGCGCGCATCAGGCCGACCATCAGCGACGGCGCGAGCACCAGCGGCGCGATCGATCCGACGACGGGAACGATCACCGACAGCGACAGCAGCAGCAGGTTCAGGAAGGTGATCGCGAGCAATGCGATCGGCTGGCGGCGCAGCAGCTCGAAGCCGCGAATGACCCAGCGCCAGCCGGTAAGCGCGGGCAGCAGACGGATGTGCATTCGCGCGTGCTTCCTACCCGCGTGCCGGGTGCAGCGCCGACGCGTCGTCGCGGCGCAGCCGCAGCAGGCGCTCGAAACTTGCCGGGTCCTTCGGCGCGACGATCTCGGCCGGACGCGGGAAGTGAAGATCGAACAGGCGCGACAGCCAGAAGCGGAAGGCCGCTGCGCGCAGCATCGTCGGCCACGCGTCGCATTCGGCAGGCTGCAGCGGGCGTACGCTCCGGTAGGCGTCGAGCATCGCATCGAGCCGCGCGGTGTCGAGCTGGGCATCGTCGTCGACGCACCAGTCGTTGACGGCCACTGCCAGATCGAAGAGCCAGGTTTCGACGCACGCGAACCAGAAATCGAGGACACCGGCCAGCCGCGGGGTCGATGCCGCGGAATCGAAGAAGACGTTGTCGCGGAACAGGTCGGCGTGCACGGCCGACGCCGGGAGCGACGCGAAGGCGGCACTCGCGGCGAAGGCGCGTTGATGCGAGAGCTCGTCGGCGAGCAGCGCTGCCTGTGCCGGCTCGAGCTGCGTCGCGAGTTGCGGCGCGACCGCCTGCCACCAGGCGAGCCCGCGCGGATTCACGTGCCGCGCCGGGTAGTCGGAAGCGGCCAGGTGCATCCGCGCGATCGTCTCGCCGAGACGCGCGCAGTGCGTGACGGTCGGCCGGTTCTCTGCATGCCCGTCGAGTCGCGTGCACAGCGCAGCCGGCTTGCCGGCGAGCGTGCCGAGCACGAGGCCGTCGCGGTCGGCGACGGGGTCGGGGCAGGGAATGTCGCGCGCGGCCAGGTGATGCATCAGGCCGAGGTGGAACGGCAGCTCATCGGCGGCGAGGCGCTCGAACAGCGTGAGCACGTAGCGTCCGGCGGTCGTCGTGACGAAGTAGTTGCTGTTCTCGATGCCCGAGGCGATGCCCTCGTATTCGATCAGGCTGCCGATCGAATATCGTTCGAGCCAGCGCGCGAGCGCATCGCGCGGAACCAGGGTGAACACGGCCATCGAGTGTCGTCCGGGACACTACAGGTAGAGCATGCGTTCGCGTTCGTTGGGAGTGGGAACGAAACCGCGCGTCTGGTAGAAGTCGAAGATCGCCTCGACGACCTCGGCCGGATCGTCGATCACCTGGATCAGGTCGATGTCGCCGGGCGAGATCAGGCCGTTGCCCGCCAGCTGCGTGCGAATCCACTCGAGCAGGCCGCGCCAGAACGCGGAGTCCATCAGGATGACCGGAATGCGCCGGCCCATCCGCGTCTGCACCATCGTCAGCATCTCGAACAGCTCGTCGAGCGTGCCGAAGCCGCCAGGCGCGGCAACGAAGGCGGTGGCGTATTTCGCGAACGCGACCTTGCGCGCGAAGAAGTGGCGGAAGTTGACCGAGATGTCCTGGTAGCCGTTACCGGTCTGTTCCATCGGAAGCTGGATGTTCAGCCCGATCGAGGCCGACTTGCCGCCATGACCGCCGAGATTGGCTGCTTCCATGATGCCCGGGCCACCGCCGGAGATGATCGCGAAGCCGGCATCGGACAGGCGCCGTGCAACGTCGACGGTGGTCTCGTACCAGCGATGACCGGGCAGCACGCGCGCGCTGCCGAAGATCGACACGGCGGGGCGCACGTCGGCGAGTCGTTCGGTAGCTTCGACGAACTCTGAGATAATTCCGAAGATATGCCATGACTCGCGCGCCTTCAGCGACGTCGACCGCTCAGGGCTTTCGATCGCGCGCAACTGCGGCACCTGCTTGCTGCTGGACATGTCCGATAAAACGCTTCTGCTGGTTGACGGCTCGGGGTACCTGTATCGCGCTTTTCACGCGCTTCCGGATCTGCGCAACAAGTCGGGCGAGCCCACCGGTGCGATCTACGGCATGGTGGCGATGCTACGGCGTCTGCGGGCCGACGGCAAACCGAACGGCTTCGGCGGTGCGACGTACGGCGCCGTCGTCTTCGACGCGCCGGGCAAGACCTTTCGAGACGACTGGTACGCCGAGTACAAGGCGAATCGCAAGGCGATGCCCGACGATCTCGTGCGCCAGATTCCGCTCATCCACGAGATCGTCCGCGCACTCGGCTGGCCGCTCGTCATGGTCGACGGCATCGAGGCCGACGACGTGATCGGAACGCTCGCCGTGCAGGCGAGCGCAAGCGGCATGAAGACGGTCGTCTCCACCGGCGACAAGGACCTCGCCCAGCTGGTCGATGATGACGTCGTACTGGTGAACACGATGACGCGCGACGGCGGGCCCGGCGAGCGGCTCGATCGCGACGGCGTCGTCGCGAAGTTCGGCGTGCCGCCCGAGCGCATCGTCGACTGGCTCACGCTCGTCGGAGACGCGGTCGACAACGTGCCCGGCGTAGACAAGGTCGGACCGAAGACCGCGGCGAAGTGGCTCACGCAGTACGGGTCGCTCGATGCGCTGGTCGAGCAGGCGCATGCGGTGAGCGGCGCGGCCGGCAACAACCTGCGCAACGCGCTCGACTGGCTGCCGACCGCGCGTCGCCTCGTCACCGTGAAGACCGACTGCAGGCTCGAGCCGCAGGTCGAGTCGATCGAGGGTTCGCTCGCCTTCGCGGAGCCCGATCGTGCGGCGCTGCGCGAGCTGTTCGAGCGCTGCAATTTTCGCACGTGGCTTCGCGAGGTCGACGGGGTTGGCGACGTGCCGTCTGCGACGGGGGCGACGATCGGTGTCATCGATGCCGCCGCATCCGACGACGTCGCCGCGGCGGAGGTCGATGCGCTCGTGCGCGCCGAGGCGCCGTTGGCCGAGGATGCGGGTTCCGTTCAGGCGTCGCCGGCTCCCGTGCTGCGCTACGAGACGGTGCTCGACGACGAGCGGCTCGAATGGTGGATCCGCCGCATCGAGGCGGCCGAACTCGTTGCCTTCGATACCGAGACGACCTCGCTCGACCCGATGCGTGCCGAGATCGTCGGCCTGTCGCTGTCGGTCGAGCCCTTCGAGGCGTGCTACGTGCCGATGGCGCATCGCTATACCGGCGCGCCGCCGCAGCTGTCGCGCGAGCACGTGCTCGGGCGGTTGCGCGGCTGGCTCGAGGACGAAGGCCGTGCGAAGGTCGGCCAGAACCTGAAGTACGACGCGCACGTGCTCGCCAACCACGGCATCCGGCTGGCCGGCGTCGCACACGACACGCTGCTCGAGAGCTACGTGCTCGAGGCGCATCGCAACCACGACCTCGACTCGCTCGCCGACCGTCATCTCGATCGACGAACGATCCGCTACACCGACGTGGCCGGCAAGGGCGCGAAGCAGATCGCCTTCGAGCAGGTCGACATCGAATCGGCGACGCGCTACGGGGCGGAGGATGCCGACGTCGCGATGCACCTGCATCGCACGCTGTATCCGGACATCGCTGCCGACGCGAAGCTCGAGTACATCTATCGCACGATCGAGCTGCCGGTGTCGCGCGTGCTGCAGACGATGGAGCGCACCGGCGTGCTGATCGACGCCGACGCGATGACACGCCAGTCGGAGGAGCTCGGCCAGCGCATGCACGCGCTCGAGCGCGAGGTGGTCGAGCTGGTCGGTGCGCCGCTGAACCTGGGCTCACCGAAGCAGCTGGGCGAGGTGCTCTTCGAGAAGCTCGAACTGCCGGTGCTCAAGCGCACCGCGGGCGGCGCGCCGTCCACCGACGAGGACGTGCTCGAGAGGCTCGCGCAGGACTACCCGCTGCCGCGCATCGTGCTCGACTGGCGTTCGCTCGCGAAGCTCAAGGGCACGTACACCGACAAGCTGCCGAAGATGGTCGACGCGCGCAGCGGCCGCGTGCACACGCGCTATTCGCAGGCAGTGGCCGTCACCGGGCGGCTCGCCTCGAGCGATCCGAACCTGCAGAACATCCCGATCCGCACCGCCGAGGGGCGTCGTATCCGCGAGGCCTTCGTCGCGCCGCCGGGAGCGAAGATCGTCTCGGCCGACTACTCGCAGATCGAGCTGCGCATCATGGCGCACATCTCCGGCGACGAGAACCTGCTGCGCGCCTTCGAGCAGGGCATGGACGTGCATCGCGCGACCGCAGCCGAGATCTTCGGCACGGAGCCCGACGACGTGAGCTTCGAGCAGCGCCGCTACGCGAAGGTGATCAACTTCGGCCTCATGTACGGCATGAGCGCCTTCGGCCTGGCGAGCAACCTCGGCATCGATCGCAGCGCGGCGAAGAACTACATCGAACGCTATTTCGCACGCTATCCGGGCGTGGCCCGCTACATGGAGGAGACGCGCGAGCGTGCGCGACGCGACGGCTACGTAGAGACGGTGCTCGGGCGCCGGCTGTGGATCGCCGAGATCAACAGCCCGAACGGGCCGCGCCGCGCCGGCGCCGAACGCGCGGCGATCAACGCGCCGATGCAGGGCACCGCCGCCGACTTTGTCAAGCTGGCGATGATCGAAGTGCAGCGCTGGATCGAGCGCGACGCACTGCGCTCGAGGCTGATCCTGCAGGTGCACGACGAGCTGGTGCTCGAGGTTCCGGAGGAAGAGCTCGAAGCGGTGCGCGAGCGGCTGCCGCAACTGATGAGCGGGGTCGCCGCGCTCGCCGTGCCGCTCGAGGTGGAGTGCGGCGTCGGCGGGAACTGGGACGAGGCGCACTGATCGTGTCCTCGACGTTGGCGGCAATCATCGCCGCTACCTTCATCTCGGGCGCCGTGAGCGTGCTCGCCGCCGCGTGGCTTTCGCTGTCGCTGCTGGCGGGCGTCGTGCGCCGGATGGTGAGTCTGTCGGCCGGATTGCTGCTCGGCACGGCGATGCTCAACCTCATCCCCGAAGCCTTCGAGGCGGGCGACGTGCATACGCTGTCGGCTACGCTGCTCGCCGGCGTCATCGCCTTCTTCGTGCTCGAGAAGTTCGCGGTGCTGCGCCACAGCCACCACCACGAGCACGACGGCCACGGGCACCACCACGGTCACGATCGCGACGAGGCGGGGCCTGCCGGGCTCGTCGTGCTGGTCGGCGACACGATCCACAACACGGCGGACGGCGTGATCATCGCCGCCGCCTTCCTTGCCGATCCCGCGCTGGGCTGGGTGACGACCGCGGCGATCGCCGCGCACGAGATCCCGCAGGAGATCGGCGATTTCATCGTCCTGCTCAACGCCGGCTACTCGCGCCGGCGCGCGCTCGTCTACAACTTCATCAGCGGCGTTGCCGCCGTACTCGGTGGCGTCGTCGGCTACTTCGCGCTCGGCTACGGGCAGGCGCTGCTGCCGTACGTGCTCGTCGTTGCCGCGGCGAGCTTCATCTACGTCGCGCTCGCCGACCTGGTGCCGGGGTTGCATCGGGAAACGAGGCACAACGGCGACTGGTTCTGGCAGTTTGCGCTGATGCTCGTCGGCGTCGGGCTGATCGCGGTGTTCGCGTCGTTCGTGCACGGGCACTGACGGCACGCAGAGCGGGTCAATAGCGCAGGCGCGCGTGCCAGGTCTGCTGCGCGGCGTCGAGCGCCTGGCGCAGCGTGCGGATGCCGCGCGCCTCGAGCAGCGGGATCAGTTTCAGGAAGATCTCGGCGGTGACGAGCGCGTCGCCGAGTGCGCTATGGCGTCCCGAGATCGCGACGCCGAGCCGCGCGGCGATCGCCTCGAGCGAATGCGACTCCTGCTGCGGATGCACGTACGCCGACAGCAGCAGCGTATCGAGCACCGGCTGGTCGAAGACGACGCCCGCTTCCGCCTCGGCCTCGCGCAGGAAGCGCAGGTCGAAGGCGGCGTTGTGGCCGACCAGCACCGAGTCGCGGGCGAAGGCGTGGAAGACGGGCAGCACCTGCGCGGCGCGCGGCTGGCCGGCGAGCTTCGCGTCGTCGATGCCGTGGATCGCCAGCGATGCGGCGGAGACCGCCCGCTGCGGATCGACCAGCCGCTCGAAGCATTCGTGTCGACGCAGCTTGCCGGCGACGATCCGCGTCGCGCCGATCTGCACGATGCGATCGCCGCCGCCCGGATCGAGACCGGTTGTTTCGGTGTCGAAGACGGTGCAGGTGAGCTCGGCGAGCGAACGATCGGCGAGCGCAGCGGCGGCTCCGGCGTCGCGGAAGAGATCGAAGTCGTAGTACTCCGGACGGCTGGCAGCGCCGTGCGCGTCGGCAATGCCGGCCGTTCCTCCGGTCGCGGGCGCGCCCGCCTCGGGAAGGGCGTTCGACGCCTCCGCGACCGGCAGCAGCAGCCGGAAGAAGCTCTCGTGCCTTGCGCGTTCGCGCTGGAACCAGATCTCGCCGTCGTGCCGCTCGACCACGTCGCGCACGCTGAGCGCGCTCGACGAAGCTCCCGAGCGCATTGCGTCGGTCTCCCAGTTCGTCACCGTCTCGGTGCTCAGCGCGAGCCCCTGCCAGACGAGGTCGAGGTGCGCCCGTGCGCCCGCCGGCGCCAGGCGCAGGCGCAGCACGCGTACCTCGTATTCGTCGACCAGGCGTTCGGCGAGGTGCACGAGCGCCTGCAGCAGCGAGAAGCTGTCGACCTTCAGCCACAACCCTGCATCGATCGCGTCGATTTCGACGCGGCAGTCCAGGTTTGCTTCGATCCGTCGGCGCACGAGGGCGAGCAGGTCGCTGCCGGGCATGTCCTCGAGCGGCCAGCGCGTCCGCTGCGCCTGTGCGTCGCGCGCGGCGACTTCGTGCAGCCGTGCGCTCATCGTGCGCACCTCGTTGCGGATCACTTCGCGCAGGCGCTCGCGTGTGGTGTCGTCGACGTCGGGGTAGTCGATCATCTCGACCGACGCCTGCAGGTTGCCGAGCGACGCGCGACTGCCCTGCAGCAGCTCCTGCATCGTGCGATCGCGCAGTTCGGCGTCGGCGAAGGGCTCGGTCACGTCCTCGAGCATCAGCAGGTAACCGCTCAGTGTCGGCTGTGCGTGTTCGATGTCCTGCACCGGTACCATGTGCGTGCGCAGCAGCAGCCCGCCGCGCGTCGCGGTGAGGAACTGCACCGACGGATGCGTGTCGCCGCGCTGCAACCGCAGGCGGATCGTCTGCAGTGCGTGCGCGAGCAGCGCCGGATCGAGCACGTCGTGGATCGAACGGCCCAGGCCGATCAGCTCGCTGCCGGCGTTCGGTGCGTTGGTGTCCGATCGCGTGCGGAACTGCTCGAGCGCGCGGAGGTTGTAGAGCAGGATCCGCCCGTCGAGGTTGCAGACGATGACGCTCTGCGCGAGCTCGGCCATCAGCGCGGCCAGTCGGCTGCGCTGGCGCTCGATCTCGCGGCTCGCTTCGCGCACGCGTCCGTCGATGTCGGCGTGAAGCTCTGCGCGCTGGCGTACGAGCGCATTGAAGGCGCCCGCGATCGCACGGTTCTCCGCGCTTCCCTCGGGCTCGATTGCGCCGTCGCCGCCTCCGTTGCCGGCGCCGGTAACGATCGCCTGCGCGCGCTCGGCGAGGCGTGCGGGGGCCACGACCCGGCGCTGCCAGAAAGCGTGCACGACGAGCCCGAGTGCGAGCGCGAGCAGCAGGCCGATAAAGAGCAGCATTGCGGCGCGTGGCGCAACCCAGCCCGTCAGCAGCGCACGCTCCTCGGCTGCGAGCGTCCACGCGAAGAAGGCGCCCGCGCCGATCGTCCACAGCGTGAGCACCAGCGCGGGCGCCAGCGCGACTGCGAGCGCTCCGGCTGCGCGCCGCGTCTGCGGGCTCACGATCCGCCTTCGAGCAGCTCGCGCACGCGCACGGCAAGATCGCGCGTCGAGATCGGCTTCGTCACGTAAGCGTCGGCACCTAATGCCAGCCCCTTGGCGACGTCGGCGTCGCGTCCTTTCGCCGTGAGCAGGACGATGCGCATGCCTGCCAGCGCCTCGTCGGCGCGCACCGACTGGCAGACCTCGAAGCCGCTTTTCCCCGGCATCATCACGTCGAGCAGCACGAGGTCGGGGCGCTCGCGCCGGATCGCCTCGAGCGCCTCGTCGCCGTCGCGCGCGAGCAGCACCTCGTAGCCCTCGCGCTTCATCAGGTACTCGAGCGGAATCACGATGTTCGGCTCGTCGTCGGCGATCAGCACCCTGTGCGTCACGTTGCTTTCCTCCACGGCAGATCGAAGCCGACGCAGGCACCCTGGCCCGGCGTCGAACGCAGCCACATCGTGCCGCCGAAATGCTCGACGATGCTGCGGCTGATCGGCAGCCCCAGACCGGTGCCCTTGCGCTGCGCCGTCCGGTCGCTGCCCTGTCGAAACCTCTCGAAGACGACCGCCTGCTCTTCGGGCGGCACGCCGGTGCCGTTGTCCTGCACCTCGACGCGTACGCCGCGTTCGTCGGCGAGCAGTCGCACGTCGATGCGACCGTCTTCGGGAGGCACGAACTTCGCGGCGTTCGACAGCAGGTTCATCATCACCTGCGTCAGCCGATCGGCGTCGGCGCGCAGCAGGGGCAGCGTCGGCGGCATCGCCAGCGTGACCTGCGCGCCGCGCTCCTGCGCCATCGGGCGCGCGGCCTGTACCGCGCGCTCGACCAGCGCAAGCAGGTCGATCTCCTCTTCATGCCACTGTGCGTTCCCCGATTCGATCTTCGCCATGTCGAGCACCTGGTCGACCAGGCGCGACAGGCGCTCGGTCTCCGAGACGATGATGCCGACGAATCGCTGGCGCTGGTCGGATTCCATGTCGGGATCGTCGACGATCAGCTCCGCGAGGGCGCGGATCGAGGTCAGCGGGGTGCGCAGCTCGTGCGTCACCGACGACATGAAGTCGTCCTTGAGCCGGTCGAGGCCCTTCAGCTGCTCGTTGGCCGTACGCAGCTCGTCGCCGACGCGCTCGAGCTCGAGCGAGTACGCGCGCAGCTGCGACGCCTCCTCGACGATGCGCGACACGTCGGCAACGTCGAGCGGCTCCTCCTCGACGACCGAGGCGACCATCACGTGCGCCGATGCGCTGCCGATCGCTCCGGCGAGCTGCGTCTCGACGAACTGCACGAGGCGCGCATCGGCAGGAATCGCCTCGACGGCGACTGCACCGGTGCGCGCCGCGTAGTCGGCGAACAGGCGCTCGGTGGCTGCAGGCCCGAGGAAACGCGTGGCGAGCGCGCGCAGGTCGGCCACGCGCGCGCGTCCGCGCCAGAACACCGGCGTGGGAGGCGCGTCGCCGTCGTCGGCGGCGTCGGCGTGCATCGGGACGTCGACGAACAGCAGTGCCTGGCTCGTCTCGCGCGCCGACGGGCCGCGCAGCAGCGAGACGCCGACGTACAGCCCGACGTTGACGAGCAGGCTCCAGAACAGCGCGTGCGTCAGGCCGTCGAGCTCGGTCATGCCGAACAGCTGCTCGGGGCGCAGCCATCCGATGCCGAAGGGGCCGTTGCGCACGAAGTCCGACAGGCCGGCGCCGAGCCAGCCCGAGCGCGCGATCGACGGCAGCATCAGCGTGTAGATCCACAGCGCGAAGCCGGCAGCGAGGCCGGCGAGTGCGCCGTCGCGCGTGCCGCCCTTCCAGTAGATGCCGCCGAACAGCGCCGGCGCGAACTGCGCGACCGCGGCGAAGCTGATCAGTCCGATGCTCACCAGCGCGTAGGCTTCGCCGGCGAGCCGGAAGTACAGGTAGCCCAGCAGCAGCAGCACGAGGATCGACACGCGACGGATGCCGAGCAGCAGCCCGGTGAGGTCGCGCGCCGTGCGCAGGCCGAAGCGCCGCGTGCGCAGCAGCAGCGGCATCACGAGGTCGTTCGACAGCATCGTCGCGACGGCGATCGCCTCGACGATGACCATGCCGGTAGCGGCGGACAGGCCGCCGATGAAGGCGAGCAGCGCGAGCCCTTGTGCACCGGCCGACATCGGCAGCGAGAGCACGAAGGTCTCCGGATTCGCATCCGTGCCGCTGAAATGCAGCAGCCCGCCGAGCGCGATCGGCAGCACGAACAGGTTGATCAGCAGCAGGTACAGCGGGAAGGCCCACGAGGCGCGTCGCAGATGGCGCTCGTCGACGTTCTCGATGACGATCACCTGGAACTGGCGCGGCAGCAGGATCACCGAGAACATCGCCAGCAGCACCAGCGCGAACCACTGGTCGTAGGCGAAGGGGGCGAGCGCGTCGCCGGCGAGCAGCGCGGCGATGTCCGGGTCGGCAAGCGCGCGCTCGAAGATGTCGCCGGGTCCGTCGAACAGGCTCCAGCTCACGAAGACGCCGACGGCGAGGAAAGCGACGAGCTTGACGATCGACTCTGCCGCGATCGCCGCGACCAGGCCTTCGTGTCGCTCGGTGGCGTCGAGATGGCGCGTGCCGAAGATCATCGTGAAGCCGGCGAGCACGAGTGCGACATACAGCGTGCTGTCGCGCCACCACGGCTCGAGCCGGGCCGGCAGGCCTTCGGTTCCGGTGAGCAGCTCGAAGCCGCTGGCGACCGCCTTCAGCTGCAGCGCCATGTACGGAACGATGCCGACCACGGCGATCAGCGTCACCAGCGCGGCGAGCGACGGACTCTTGCCGTGGCGGCTGGCGATGAAGTCGGCGATCGAGGTCAGCCGGTGCGTGCGCGCGATGCGGACGATCTTGCGCAGCACGACGCCGGCCAGCACCATCGCCAGCGTCGGCCCGAGGTAGATCGGCAGGAACCAGACGCCCGAATCGGCGGCGCGGCCGATGCTGCCGAAATAGGTCCACGCGGTGCAGTAGACGCTGATCGACAGCGCGTAGACCCAGGCGTTGCCGATCACCGAGCGGCCCTGCTGCGCGCGCCGGTCGCCCCACGCGGCGACGCCGAACAGCATCAGCAGGTACGCGAAGGACGCGGCGACCACCAGCGAGACGGGCAGCACGGCGCGCCTTTCTCAGCCGGTGTTGCGCTCGGCGATCCAGGCGAGCGCGGCGATGATGGCGGTCCAGGACACGAACAGCGCGGCCGGCAGCAGTGGAACGCCGAAGAGCGTGGCGTCGCCCATCCACAGGCCGAGCAGCGGATAGCTGAAGAGGAGCCAGCCGACGGCGAACAACGCGCACAGGCGTGCGGTGTCGCTCGTGTTCGGGGCGGGCGGCGTCGGCGTGCTCATAACGACGTGAGCCGGAAGTGCTGACGCAGGAACGCGCGAAAGCGGCGCACGATCGCGAGGCAGTCGTGCAGGCGGTCGCGCTCGAGCGTGCCGAGCTGGCCGGGCTGCACTGCATTGGTCGGCGTGCGGCCGGCTGCGCGCTCGCGCAACTGCACGTCGAGCCGCAGCTGCAGCAGGAAGCGCAGCGTATCGACGAGGTCGCGGCCGAGCGCCGCATCGAGCCGGCCGTCGGCGACGAGCGCTTCGATGCGGTACGCGGTGGGGAGCGCGCGCACGCGGTACTGCAGCGCGAGCGCGCGCACGCCGTGCACGATCGGGAAGATCGCCGCCTTCTTCAGGTCGAGCGGCGCGTCGTCACGGCGCGTGAGCAGGCGTGTCCACCAGCTGCCGCTTTCGTCGAACTGCTCGACGGCGGCGACGAAACGGGCGAGGAAGGCGTCGCTGCCGACCAGCGCTTCGTCGAGCCACGTGCGCAGTTCCTCGAGCAGCGCTGCGTCGCCGGCGACCGGCGCCGCATCGAGGAAGATCGCCAGGTGCATCGCGCCCTCGGGGTCGCTGCCGTCGATCCAGCCGCGCATCGTGTCGCGATAGCCGGCGAGCGACTGGCGCCAGCGCGGATTCGTCACCATCACGTTGCCGGGGCACGGGGGATAGCCGATCCGGGCGAGCGCGTCGTGGAATCGGCGAGCGGTCTCCTCGAGGGCGGCAGGTGGAGGTTCGTCGCGCGCGAGCAGCGCGTTGTCCTGGTCGGTCTTCAGCAGCTGCTCGCTGCGGCCTTCGCTGCCCATCACGACGAGGCAGCTGGCGGCGACGAACTCGGGCGCCGCGAGCATCGCCCACAGCCGCTCGAACAGCCGCCGGTTCAGCTCGCCGACGAGGCGCGCGATGCGCTCGACGCGCGTGCCGCGTTCGTGCATCGCCTCGATCATCGTATCGATGCGGTGGGCAGCCGCTTCGAGATCGTCGACGGAAGTGGCGTCTTCGATCTGCTGAACGACGATGTGCGAGTGGTTGGCGACGAAGCTGATCAGGTCGAGCTGGCTGAGCACGCCGAGCACCTCGTCGCCGTCGCGTACGACGAGTCGATGCACGCCGTGACGGACCATGCGCCACATTGCCTCGAAGAGCTCGGCATCGGGGTGAATGTCGACGAGATCGAAGCGTGCCGCTTCGCGCACGGCGAGCGCGCCGGGCGGACGTTCGTGCAGCATCGCGTCGCGCAGGTCGGTGGTCGTGAAGATGCCGAGCCGTTCGCCGTCGCGCACCAGTGCGCTGGTGAGTCCGCGTTGCGAAAGCTCGCGGCATACCGAGACGAGGTCGGTGGCGCCGTCGACGTAGAAAGGCCGGCGCAGGTATGCATCGCGCACGCGTGCAGTGACCAGCGAGAGCGTCTCGAGTCGAACGTCGACCTCGTTCGTGTCGGGCATCGGCGGGCAGCCTCGCGTCAGGGTCTGTTCACGATGATCGTATTGTGAACAGACCCTGGCCGGTGCTGCCGTGCCGGGTCGCCTGCCTCGTGCGCGTCAATGGCTCGATGCAACCGATGCGCCGATTCCGGTTTCGGAGCGCACCTGCTGCGCGAGGAAGCCGGCCCGATCGACGCGCGCGCGGGCGCTGCGATCGAGAATCGAGAACAGCCAGATCCCGACGAAGCCGATCGTCATGGAGAAGAGCGCGGGCGAAGCGTACGGGAACGGCGCCGAGCCGGGCGGGTTGCCGAGCGTTGCTTCCCACACCGCCGGGGAGATCACCGTCAATGCGACCGACGAGATCAGCCCGAGGAAACCGCCGATGACGACGCCGCGCGTCGTGCAGTCCTTCCACATCACTGACATCAGCAGCACCGGGAAGTTGGCTGACGCCGCGATCGCGAAGGCGAGCGACACCATGAACGCGATGTTCTGCTTCTCGAAGGCGATGCCGAGCAGCACCGCGACGATGCCGAGCACGACGGTGGTGATGCGCGAGACGCGCAGCTCGGCGGCACTGTCGGCCTGGCCCTTGCGCAGCACGCTCGAGTAGAGGTCGTGCGAGACGGCGGAGGCACCCGACAGCGTGAGGCCGGCAACGACGGCGAGGATCGTCGCGAAGGCCACCGCCGAGATGAAGCCGAGGAAGACGTTGCCGCCGACGGCTTCGGCCAGGTGCACGGCCGCCATGTTGCTGCCGCCGATCAGACCGCCGTTCGGGTCGAGGAAATCGGGTTCGGTGAGCACGAAGGTGATCGCGCCGAAGCCGATGATGAAGGTCAGCAGGTAGAAGTAGCCGATCCAGGTGGTCGCCCAGAACACCGACTTGCGCGCCTCGCGCGCGTTGGGCACGGTGAAGAAGCGCATCAGGATGTGCGGCAGGCCGGCGGTGCCGAACATCAGCGCAATGCCGAAGGAGATCGCCGAGATCGGGTCCTTGATGAAGCCGCCGGGACCCATGATCGAACGCCCCGTCGCGGCCGCCTGATCGGGTGGAGTGCCGGCGTCGGAAGCAAGCTGCGTCTTGATCTCGACCGCACGCGCGAACATCGCCTCGGGGCTGAAGCCGAAGTGCAGCAGCACCATCAGCGCCATGAAGGTGGCGCCGCCGAGCAGCAGGATCGCCTTGATGATCTGCACCCAGGTGGTCGCGGTCATTCCGCCGAACAGCACGTAGATCATCATCAGCACGCCGACGATGACCACGGCGATCCAGTAGTCGAGCCCGAAAAGCAGCTTGATCAGCTGTCCGGCGCCGACCATCTGCGCGATCAGGTAGAACGCGACGACGACCAGCGTTCCCGAGGCGGCGAACACGCGCACCGGCGCCTGCTGGAAACGGAACGCGGCGACGTCGGCGAAGGTGAACTTGCCCAGGTTGCGCAGCCGCTCGGCGAGCAGGAAGGTGACGATCGGCCAGCCGACGAGAAATCCGATCGAATAGATCAGGCCGTCGTAGCCGCTCGCCATCACGGCCGCCGAGATGCCCAGGAACGAGGCCGCCGACATGTAGTCGCCGGCGATCGCCAGCCCGTTCTGGAAGCCGGTGATGCCGCCGCCTGCGGTATAGAAATCGGCAGCCGACTTCGTGCGCGACGCCGCCCAGCGCGTGATGAACAGCGTGAACAGCACGAAGACGCCGAACATGCCGATCGCGGTCCAGTTCGTCGCCTGCTTGTCGGCCTGACCGAGGTCGCCTCCGGCGGCTACGGCCGCGCTGCACGCGGCCAGCAGCAGCGCAGCGGCGCCGAATCGTGCGGATCGATGCGGGCTCATTTCAGCGCCTCCCGCACGATGCGCTCGGTACGCGCGTCGTACTCGCTGTTCGCGCGCCGGACATAGACGCCGGTGATGACGATCGTGAAGAGGATCACCGCGAGGCCGACCGGCATTCCCCAGGTGGTGATGTTGTCGCCGATGGGGCGCGCGAGCAGCTCCTTGTCGAAGGCGACGAGCAGGATGAAGCCGTAGTAGACGATCAGCATCAGGATCGCGAGCAGCCATCCGAAGCGCATTCGTCGGGACTTCAGCTCAAGGTATTCGGGATCGTTCGCGATCCGCTCGACCAGGTCCTCGCGCATTCGTCGCTCCTCGAGGGCACGATGCCCGCGTCCACGATACCCGCGAGCGCTGCAGTGTGGAAAGGTGCAGGGAGCCTCCCGGAGTTGCGAAAAAACCGATAACGGCGCGAACGGGTCGGCGATGGCGGGGGTTGCGCCGGAGTCGGCCGATACTCTGCGGTTTGCGCTGTGGAGCGAGTGGGGTCCGCGAGATGCCCGACGAATCCCGGCAGACGATCCGCATCTGCGCCGCCGCCGATGGCGTGAACGTCGCCCATGCGCGTTCCGGGCAGGGTCCGCCGCTCGTGTTCGCGCCCGGCTGGTTCACGCATCTGCAGTTCAACTGGGAGAGCGCCGTCTGGCGCCACTGGAACGAGGCGCTGTCGCAGCGGCACATGCTCGTTCGTTACGACCCGCGCGGCTGCGGGTTGTCCGATCGCGAGGTCGACGATCTGTCGTTCGAGGGCTGGATTCGCGATCTCGAAGCGGTGGTCGACGCGGTCGGGTTGCCGCGCTTTCCGATCCTCGGGTTCTGCCAGGGCGCCGCGGTGGGCGTCGCCTATGCTGCCCGTCATCCGGAACGGGTCAGCCGCCTCGTGCTCTACGGCAGCTATCCGCGCGGCGTCTACGTCGGCGACGATCCCGACGCGATCCGCCTCGTGCGCGGGATGCGGGAGATGATCGCGCAGGGCTGGGGCGTGGACGTGCCGGCGTACCAGGAGTTCTTCGCCAGGCTGCTGATGCCCGAGGGCGGTGCCGAGATGCTGCGGTGGCTGTGCGAGCAGCAGCGGCGCAGCACCTCCGCGCAGACGGCCGCTCGTCTCTTCGACGTGTTCCAGTCGTTCGACGTGCGCGAAGCCGCTCGATCGATCGCGCAGCCGGTGCTCGTCGCGCACCTGCGCAACGACTGCATGATTCCGTTCGACCATGGCCGCGAGATGGCGTCGCTGCTGCCCAACGCGCGCTTCGTTCCGCTCGAGGGACGAAATCACATGATGCTGCCCGACGAAGCGGCGTGGTCGGATTTCGTTTCGGCGGTCGACGAGTTCCTCGACGACGACGATTGCATGGCAGGCGGGGAGGCGGACGGCCTGGAGGCATTGACGACGCGCGAACGTGCCGTGCTCGAATCGATCGCCGACGGACTGTCGAACGACGAGATTGCCGCGCGGTTGTTCGTGAGTCCGAAGACCGTGCGCAACCACGTCACGCATATCTTCGACAAGCTCGGCGTGCAGAGCAGGGCGCAGGCGATCGTCCGTGCGCGCCGCTCCGGGATCGGGCATTAGCGCCTCCGCCTGCGGATGTGCGAGAGTCGAACGCGACGCCGCCGGGACACCGGTCCCGCATCGCTGCGCCGGGCGCCGCAACGCGTGTGTCTCGCCGTCGGAAAAAAGGACGCGTGCCTCACGACTGTGCGAGAAGCGGCGCGCAGACTGAACCTCACGTCGCATCTGCGCGGCGATTCGAGGAGGTACGTGATGAGCAACGAGCGAAGCTATTCGGGAAGCTGCTTCTGCGGCTCGGTGCAGTTCACCGTGACGGGACAGCCGGCGGGGATGGGATACTGCCACTGCGAATCGTGCCGCCGCTGGTCGGCAGCGCCGGTCAACGCGTTCACGTTGTGGGCGCCGCAGGCGGTGACGATCACGCGCGGCGCCGATCGCATCGGCAGCTATCGGAAGACGGAGGTCAGCCGGCGCAGATGGTGTCGCGATTGCGGCGGCCATCTCTTCACGGAGCACCCGGGTCTTGGCCTGGTCGACGTGTATGCGGCGATGCTGCCCGACCTGGCCTTCGAGCCGGGCGTGCACGTCAACTACGAGGACACGGTGCTGCGGCTCTGCGACGGACTGCCGAAGTACGGCGACTTTCCGGCCGAGCTGCACGGCTCGGGCCGCCTGATCGCGGAGTGATGCGAATCAATTCTTCAACTGCGCGCGCAGCTCCCCTCCCGGATGCGCCTTGCTGTGCACGTTGACGTACAGCTTGCCTTCCTTCAGTGCCTTCTGCTGCTCTTCGTTGAGCTTCGTGCCTTCGGGTACGGCCCACTTGTCGCCGTCCTTCGTCAGCGGGACGCGCACGGGGCCGTTGACACCGGCGGCGCCTTCGTGGATGTGCGCCATCGTGCCTTCCATGCCGCTGGTGGTCACCGAGCCGCTGATCGAGCCGTCGGGCTTCACCGCGAACGACCCGGTGCCGGTGGCGCTGGTGGCGACCGGGGGCACTTCGTTCTTGCCGCTGAGATCGATCTTCATCTCCTGCGCGGAGGCGGCCGAC
Source organism: uncultured Limnobacter sp. (assembly GCA_964538505.1). Lineage (GTDB taxonomy): Bacteria > Pseudomonadota > Gammaproteobacteria > Burkholderiales > Burkholderiaceae_E > Zeimonas. The sequence continues at coordinate 128,031 of CAZIDY010000002.1, forward strand.
AGCGCGAAGAGCGCCGAAGTGGCGGCTACGAGGGCGAAACGATGCAGGATCGGCAAGGCGTTCATGGCGCTTCTCCTCTGTGAGGTGGACGCCGGCAGCCGGAACGTCTGATGGTGCCGGCGCAAGGATTTTGCGCCGGTTTGCCGGTTTACCCCCTCACGGCGAAGCGCTGAACGGCAGGCCGCAGAGCCGTTCGACCAGCCGCTCGAAGGCGTGGGGGTCGAACACCGAGTTGTCGTGCCGGATCAGCAGCGGAAACTCGGCCGGCTCGGGAACGAAGCGTCGTTTTCGGTATTCGTCCCAGTGCGCGAGCTTGTAGCGATCGTTCGGGTGCCCGCGCGCGATGATCCTTGCCTTTGCCGTCTGTTCGTCGAGCTCGACCCAGACCACCGAGATGCGCGTATCGGCGGGCATGCCGAGCGCGGCTGCGTCGAAGACCCGATGCGAGCGCACCTCGCGCGAGAAGGGTCCGACGAGCACGGTGTTCACGCCGAGCTCGAGGTTCTCGCGTGCGATCTCGAGCAGCCCGGCGTATTCCTGGTCGCGCAGGTGCTCGAGGTAGGTCGGGCTGTCGCGGTCGTCGGGGTCGCCGGTGAGCAGCCCCATCACCTTGGCGCTGTAGGCGCCGTAGACGGTGTCCTTGTCGAGGATGCAGAAGCTCTCGCCGGTGCGGGCGTGCAGCAGCGGCACGGCGCGCCTGGCGAGTGTGGTCTTGCCGGTTCCGGCGTGGCCCGCGAAGAAGACGAGGTGCGCCATCGTGTCAGTCCGCGGCGCCGACGGCGACCGGGCGCACCGGGTCGGCGCACCACTCGCTCCACGAGCCGGGGTAGAGCGCGGCGCCCGGCAGGCCGGCGATCTCCATCGCGAGCAGGTTGTGGCAGGCGGCAACGCCCGAGCCGCAGTGATGCACGAGCGAGCCTGCGTCACGTCCGTCGAGCAGGGTCGTGAACTCCGCGCGCAGTGCCTGCGGCGACTTGAATCGCCCGTCGGGCTGCAGGTTCTCGGTGTGCGGGCGGTTGACGGCGCCCGGGATCCGACCCGCCACCGGGTCGAGCGGCTCGACCTCGCCACGCCAGCGCTCGGGCGCGCGGGCATCGACAATTCTCAGCTGCCCGGTGCCGAGCTGCGCATGCAGCGGCGCGACGTCGACCTGCACGGTGCGCGCGGCACGCAGCGTCAGCGTGCCGCGCGGGCGCGGCGTCGGTGGCTCGCGCGTCAGCGCATGGCCGGCCGCCACCCACGCGGGAAGCCCGCCGTCGAGCACTGCGACTTCCGGATGACCCAGCCAGCGCGACAGCCACCACAGGCGCGCAGCGAACATGCCGCCGTTCTCGTCGCAGGCGACCAGCTGGCGGCCGTCGGCGAGTCCGATCGATTCCAGCTTTCGTCGCAGCGTCTCGCGCTCCGGCAGCGGATGGCGCCCGTTCGTGCCGGTGCGAGCGCCCGCGAGATCGTGGTCCTGGTGCAGGAAGAAGGCGCCGGGCAGGTGCGCGTCGGCCCATGCGGCAGGTCCGTATTGCGGATCGGTGAGGTCGTGGCGGCAGTCGACGACGACACAGTCGTGGAGTCGGCGGGCGAGCTCGTCGACGCGAATCAGCGTTCTCCAGTACATCGGCATGCGCGCGGTTCCGTGCGGGGCTTCCGGCCGGACTTCAGGCGAGCGTCGGGCCGAGCGCGAGCTCGGCGCGCAGGAATTCGTGGAAGTGCTGCATGCCGTCCTCCATCGGGCTCTGGTAGGGGCCTGCGTCGTCCTCGCCGCGTTCGAGCAGCACGCGTCGGCCGGCATCCATGCGCAGCGCGATTTCGTCGTCCTCGATCGCGGTTTCCATGTAGGCCGCCCGCTCGGCCTCGACGAACTCGCGCTCGAAGAGCGTGATCTCCTCGGGATAGTAGAACTCGACGATGTTCGTCGTCTTCTGCGGGCCGCGCGGCACGAGCGTCGAGACGACGAGCACGTGCGGATACCACTCGAGCATCACGTTGGGGAAGATCGTCAGCCACATCGCGCCGCGCTCGGGCGGCTTGCCGTCGTACCAGCGCAGCACCTGTTCGTGCCAGCGGCGGTACACCGGTGTTCCGGGCTTGCTCAACGCCTTCCACGTGCCAACTGTCTGCAGCGACCAGCGCTCGCCGAAGGCCCAGCGCAGGTCCTCGCAGGAGACGAACTGTCCGAGCCCCGGGTGGAACGGAACGACGTGGTAGTCCTCCAGGTAGACCTCGATGAAGGTCTTCCAGTTGTAGTCGCACTCGTGGACCTCGATGTGATCGAGCCGGTAGTCGGAGAAGTCGAACTCCGGATGCGTACCGATGTCGACGAGGTCGGCGGCGACATCGCGCGGGCCGCGAAACAGCAGCCCGTTCCAGCTCTGCAGCGACGTGCGACCGAGGTTCAGGCACGGCTGCTCGTCGAAGTGCGGCGCTCCGAGCAGCTGTCCGGAGAGGTCGTAGGTCCAGCGGTGCAGCGGGCAGACGATGCTCGACGCGTTGCCGCGCCCGTCGAGCATCATCGCCTGGCGGTGGCGGCAGACGTTCGACAGCAGCTCGATTCCGTTGTCGCTGCGCACCAGCACGCGCCCGCCGTTTTCGGCGGGCAGCACGCAGTAGTCGCCCGGGTCGGGCACCATTCGTTCGTGGCCGACGTAGCCGGGGCCGCGTCGGAACAGGGTTTCCATCTCGCGCGCGAACAGCGCTTCGTCGAAATAGGCGGAAACCGGCAGCTGAGTGCGCGAGCGCGCGAGCCGGTCGAAGCGGCCCACGTCGGACATCGAGTTCCTCCTGATCGGGGGTCCGCCCGGGGCGGCCGGGCGAGCGCAGAAGGATACCCTGATCGCAGGCCAGGGCGGCCGATACCGGTCACCTTGCCGATCGGGGCGGCAGTCCGGACGGCGCCGGGAAACCGAAGTAAAATCAAGCCCTTCATGGATCCTTCCACCCCCGAATCCTTCGAGCGCGCGATCGGCGAACTCGAGCAGATCGTGCAGCGCATGGAAAGCGGCTCGCTGTCGCTCGAGGAGTCGCTCGGCGCCTATCGTCGCGGTGCGTCGCTGGTCGCGTGGTGCCGCAAGTCGCTCGCCGACGTGCAGCAGCAGGTGCGCATCCTCGAGGCCGACCTGCTCGAGCCCTTCGAAGCGAACGCGGAGTCTTTGAAGGCGAACGCGGAGTCTTTGACGGTGAACGCGGAGTCTTTGAAGGCGGCCGCCGAGTCCTTCGATGCGCAGCGCCGCGAGCCGGGCGACCCTCTGTCGAGCGAGCCGCGCCAGCAGCGTTCGCCTGCCGGCCGATGAACGCTCCGCTCGTCGTCGACGGCGCGGGCGCCGGAGTCCCGATCGGCTCCGGGGCCGGAGCCGATCCGGACCTTCCTTTCGATGCCTGGATCGCCGAGCGCCGCGCCCGGATCGAAGCTGCGCTGGAGCGTACGCTGGTCGAGCCCGCCGTGCATCCCTCGCGGCTGCACGAGGCGATGCGCTACGCGGCGTTGGGCGGCGGCAAGCGGATCCGCGCTCTGCTGGTGCATGCCGCCGGCGAGGCGCTCGACGCGCCGGCCGCGGCGCTCGACCACGCCGCGAGCGCGGTCGAGCTGATCCACGCTTATTCGCTGGTGCACGACGACCTGCCGTGCATGGACGATGACGTGCTGCGGCGTGGACGTCCCACCGTGCACGTCGTCTACGGCGAGGCGCTCGCGATGCTCGTCGGCGACGCGCTGCAGTCGCTCGCCTTCGAGACGCTCGCCGCGTGTGCCGACGAGGGCGTCGACGCGCGGACGACGGCCTTCATGGTCGCCGAGCTTGCACGCGCTTCCGGCTCGCTCGGCATGGCCGGCGGCCAGGCGATCGACCTGGCCTCGGTCGGTGTCGCGCTCGATGCCGAAGCGCTCGAGGACATGCACCGACGCAAGACCGGCGCGCTGCTCGCTGCATCCGTGCGGCTGGGCGGTGCATGCGCACGGCAGGCGGCGACCGGGCCGCAGGCATCGCCGGCGCTGCCGGCGCTCGCACGCTATGCCGATGCGGTCGGGCTCGCCTTCCAGATCGTCGACGACATCCTCGACGTCGAGGGCGACTCGGTCACGCTCGGCAAGACGGCCGGCAAGGACGCCGACGCCGACAAACCCACCTACGTCTCGACGATCGGGCTGGAGGCCGCGCGTTCGCTCGCCGAGCGGCTGCGTGTGCAGGCGCACGAAGCGATTGCACCGTTGGGGCCGCGCGCGCAGCGCCTCGCCGCGCTGGCCGACCGCATCGTCCTGCGTCGGGCGTGAACGAGACCGCACGATGCCCGAGCAAGATTCCCACCGGCCCTTGCTGTCGACGATCGACGACCCGGCGGCGCTGCGCCGGCTCGACCGCAGTGCGCTTGCGCAGCTCGCGCTCGAGCTGCGCTCCTTCGTTCTCGACTCGGTTTCGCGCACCGGCGGGCACCTGTCGTCGAACCTCGGCACCGTCGAACTGGCGATCGCGCTGCACTATGTCTTCGACACGCCGCGCGACCGGCTGATCTGGGACGTCGGCCACCAGAGCTATCCGCACAAGATCCTCACCGGGCGCCGCGAACGGATGTCGACGCTGCGCCAGTTCGATGGCATCTCGGGCTTTCCGCGCCGCTGCGAGAGCGAATACGACGCGTTCGGAACCGCGCATTCGTCGACGTCGATCTCGGCGGCGCTCGGAATGGCGGTGGCCTCGCGCAACAAGGGCGAAGGCGTCGGCCCCTCGCGGCGGCGCCACGTCGCGGTGATCGGCGACGGTGCGATGACCGCAGGCATGGCCTTCGAGGCACTGAACAACGCGGGCGTCACGCCCGACATCGATCTGCTCGTGGTGCTGAACGACAACGACATGTCGATCTCGCCGCCGGTGGGCGCATTGAACCGCTACTTCGCGCGGCTGCTCTCCGGACGCTTCTATGCGAAGGCGCGAGACGTCGGTCGCGCCGTGCTGCAGAACGTTCCGCCGCTGCTCGAGCTCGCGCGGCGGCTCGAGGGGCACGCGAAAGGATTCGTCGTGCCGGCGACGATGTTCGAGGAGTTCGGCTTCAACTACGTCGGCCCGATCGACGGACACGACCTCGACAGCCTGGTGCCCACGCTGCAGAACCTGCGCGAGCTGCGCGGTCCGCAGTTCCTGCACGTCGTCACGCGCAAGGGGCAGGGCTACAAGCTTGCCGAGGCCGATCCGGTGCTCTACCACGGCCCGGGTCGCTTCGATCCGCACCAGGGGATCTGCAAGCCGTCGACGCCGCCGCGACTTACCTTCACGCAGGTCTTCTCCGACTGGATCTGCGACATGGGTGCGCTCGACGAGCGGCTGATCGCCGTCACGCCGGCGATGCGCGAAGGCTCGGGTCTGGTCGAGTTCGAGAAGCGCTTCCCGCAGCGCTATTTCGACGTTGGCATCGCCGAGCAGCACGCGGTCACCTTCGCGGCGGGGCTGGCCTGCGAGGGGATGAAGCCGGTGGTCGCGATCTACAGCACCTTCCTGCAGCGCGGCTACGACCAGCTCGTGCACGACGTCGCGCTGCAGAACCTGCCCGTCGTGTTCGCACTCGACCGCGCCGGCATCGTCGGCGCCGACGGTGCGACGCACGCCGGCGCCTATGACTACGCGTATCTGCGCTGCGTGCCGAATCTCGTCGTGATGGCACCCTCCGACGAGAACGAGTGCCGGCAGATGCTGTACACCGCGTTCCGGCATGACGGGCCGGCGGCGGTGCGCTATCCGCGCGGCGCAGGCATCGGAGTGCCGGTGTCGCAGGACCTGACTGCGCTGCCGATCGGAAAAGCCGAGGTGCGCCGGCGCGGCCGGGGCGTCGCGTTGCTGGCCTTCGGCACGATGCTGGCGCCGGCGCTCGCCGCGGGCGACGCGCTCGATGCAACCGTCGTCAACATGCGTTTCGTCAAACCGCTCGACGTCGAGGCCTTGCGGGAACTCGCCGTTTCGCACGAGGCTCTCGTTACGATCGAGGAGCACGTCGTGATGGGCGGCGCCGGCAGTGCGGTGGCCGAGGCGCTCGCCGCCGAGGCGATCGTGCTTCCGCTGCTGCAGCTCGGGCTGCCCGATCGTCACGTCGAGCATGGCGACCAGGCCCAGCTGTTGCGCGCCGAGGGGCTCGACGCGGACGGGATCGAGCGTTCCGTGCGCTCGCGATTCGACGCTCGGCTCAATGTAGAGAAGGCGCCGCGGCTCGTCGCGAGCCGCGCCGGCTGATTCGCGGGGCGCGCGCCCGGCTTATGGAGATCTCGATGAACGTTCGCGACAGCCACGTGGTGCTCGGCGCCACGCTCGTCGACGTGCAGGGCAGCCCCGATGCGCGGCAGCTGCCCATTCAGCGCGTCGGCGTCCGGGGCCTGCGCTACCCGTTGCGCTGGCGCGGTGCCGGCGGCGCGCAGCCGAGCGTGGGACAGTTCGGGCTGTACGTCGCGCTTCCCGCCGACCAGAAGGGCACGCACATGTCGCGTTTCCTCGCGCTGCTCGAGCGGCGCCTGGCCGACGGCGAGCCCGCGCTCGATGCGGCCGGCATGCGCGCGATGTTCGACGAGATGCTGGTACTGCTCGAAGCGCAGGCCGGACGCATCGAGGCGACGTTGCCGCTGTTCGTGCGCAAGGCGGCGCCCGTCTCGGGCGTGCAGAGCCTGATGGACTACGAGCTGTCGATCGTCGTCGAAGGGGGAGCGCGCGATGCGCTCACCACGATGACGGTGCTGGTGCCGGTGACCAGCCTGTGCCCGTGCTCGAAGTCGATTTCCGAATACGGCGCACACAACCAGCGCTCGCACATTACGGTATCGATCGAAGCGGCCGAGCCGGTCGAGCCCGAAGAGATCATCGCGATCGCCGAGGCGCAGGCGTCGAGCGAGCTGTACGGCCTGCTCAAGCGCGTCGACGAGAAGCACGTCACCGAACGTGCCTACGAGAACCCGAAGTTCGTCGAGGACCTCGTGCGCGACGTAGCCGTCGCGCTACGCGCCGACCCGCGCATCCGCCGCTTCGTCGTCGAGGCGGAGAACTTCGAGTCCATTCATAATCATTCGGCGGTGGCGCGAATTGAGAGCAGTGAAGGGTGAAACCCTTCACCCTTCACCCTTCACCTTCTCTTCACAGCGCCGACGAAGCGCGAAGCGCCAGGCTTGCCGCCTGCACCACCGCGGCAATCCGCCCGACATCCCGCAGCTGCACGGTGGTCCAGCCGGCTTTCTGCAGCAGCTCGTAGTGCGAGCGCACGCAGAAGTGGCACTTGCCGACCGCCGAGGCGGCGAGCGCGAAGGCTTCGAAGCGCTCGCGCGCCACGCCGCCGTGCGTCGCGTAGGCCTGCATGCGCAACTCGGCGCGCTGGGAGCGCAGCTCCGCATCGTCGGCCATCTCGACGTACGGATACCAGACGTTGTTCATGCCCATCAGCGCGGCGGCCGACAGTGCGGCGTTCGCGTCGGTGTCGTCCAGCTGCTCGCGAAACGCGTCGACGAGCTCGGGGCTGGCCGCTGCGTAGGCGGCGGCCAGCGCGCAGCCGAGGGCATCGGCCGGCGCCAGGCTCGAGCGCTGGACGACCGCGTCGAGGTTCAGCCGTACGTCTTTCGCGTAGTCAGGGATCCGCGAACGGACGGCTTCGAGCTTGGTCGTCATGGTCGTCCTCCGGTCAGAGCGTTTCGCCGCCGACCGAGCGGTTGCACGGGCACAGCTCGTCGGTCTGCAGGCCGTCCAGTACGCGCAGCGTTTCTTCCGGGTTGCGACCGACGTTCAGGTTGTTCACCGAAACGTGCTGGATCGTGTTGTCCGGGTCGACGATGAAGGTCGCACGCAGCGCCACGCCTTCGGCCTGGTCGCGGATGCCGAGCTGGTCGACCAGCGAACCCGTCGTATCGGCGAACTGCCACTGGTTGAGGCTCTTCAGGTCGGGGTGCTCACGACGCCAGGCCAGCTTCACGAATTCGTTGTCGGTGGAGCCCGCCAGCACGACGGTGTCGCGCTCCTCGAAGTTGCCGACCAGCCGGTCGTAGCCGACGATCTCGGTCGGGCAGACGAAGGTGAAGTCCTTCGGGTAGAAGTAGATGATCTTCCACTTGCCCGGGAACGACTTCTCGTTGATCTCTTCGAAGGCGCTGACGCCTTTTTCTTCGGGCTGGTTGAACTTCGGCTTGACGCCGACCACGCGGAACGCTTCGAGCTTGTCGCCAACGGTTTTCATCGAGTGTGACTCCCTTCGGTGGTTGTCGCCGGAGCACTCCGCTCCGGCGCGATGAAGGGATTCTCGGCGACCGTCGTTGATCAATCAAACGAATAAAATTGATCTAGTTAATCGAATTAACCGATAACGAGCGACTTCCCGGCGCTCTCGTCAGTCGCGAAAGTTGGTGAACGCCAGCGGCACGTCGGTGACCTCCTTCTTCAGCATCGCGATCACCGCCTGCAGGTCGTCGCGCTTGGCGCCGCTGACGCGCACCGCGTCGCCCTGGATGCTCGCCTGCACCTTCAGCTTGCTGTCCTTCACGAGCTTCACGATCTTCTTTGCGTGCTCGGTGGAGACGCCGTGTCGCACGGTGATCGGCTGCTTGACCTTGTCGCCGCCGATCTTCTGCACGCTTCCGTAGTCGAGGAAACGCACGTCGACGTTGCGCTTCGCGAGCTTGCCGAGCAGCACGTCGCGCACCTGTCCGAGCTTGAAGTCGTCGTCGGCAAACGCCGTCAGCTCGCGCTCCTTCTGCTCGATGCGCGCGTCGGAGCCCTTGAAGTCGAAGCGCGTCGAGATCTCCTTGTTCGACTGCTCGATCGCATTGCGCACCTCCACCGCATCGGCTTCGGAAACGACGTCGAAAGAGGGCATCGGATCACCTCGTGTTCATTGGCCTGTGGCCCGCATTCTACGCAGGCACGTCGTTCGCACCTTGACGCACTGGAATTGCGACAGACGGAGGCACCGTGCTGATCGCGATCGACGAGACCGGAACGATCGGCGGCTCGGGAGCGGTCGACGAGTCAGCCGCGTCGTGACTCGAGCGTTTCCCAGCGTTCGAGCGCCTCGAGCAGCTCGCCCTCGATCTGCGCAAAGCGTTCGTTGCCGGCTCGTGCGGCATCCGGGTCCTGCTGCCAGTGCTGCGGATCGGCCAGCCGTTCGCCGAGCGCTTTCTGCTCCGCTTCGAGCGCAGCGATCCGGTCGGGCAGGGCGTCGAGCTCGCGCTGCTCGGCGTAGCCGAGCTTGCGTCGGGGCGCGACGCCCGTTGCGGCTGTCCCCGGCGCCGTCGCGTCGGCAGGCGTCGGCGACGCCGCACTGCGTCCGGCCGCCGCGCCGACGGTGGCGGCACGAGCGGCTGCGTCTTTGGCGTCGGCTTCGTCCTTCGCTTCTTCCGCTCGCACCGCCTGGTAGTCGGACCAGCCGCCGGCGTATTCGCGCCATCGTCCGTCGCCGATCGCAACGATCGTCTGCGTGACGACGTTGTCGAGGAACGTCCGGTCGTGGCTGACGATCAGTGCCGTGCCGCTGTAGTCGGCGAGCAGTTCCTCGAGCAGCTCGAGCGTTTCGATATCGAGATCGTTCGTCGGCTCGTCGAGCACGAGCAGATTCGCCGGACGGGCGAACAGTCGTGCAAGCAGCAGGCGGTTGCGTTCGCCGCCCGACAGCGAGCCGACCGGCGAGCGTGCACGCTCGGGTGCGAAGAGAAAACGCTCCAGGTAGCTCATCGCGTGCGTGCGTCGTCCGCCGATCTCGATCCATTCGGAGCCGGGGCTGATCGTCTCGACGAGCGTTGCCGAGTCGTCGAGCTGCGCGCGCAGCTGGTCGAAATACGCGACCTGCAGGTTCGTGCCGATCTGCACGACGCCGGAATCGGGCGCGATCTCGCCGAGCATCAGCCGCAGGAGTGTCGTCTTGCCGGCGCCGTTCGGCCCGACCAGACCGACGCGATCGCCGCGCTGCACGATCGTGTCGAAGTTGCGGACGACGACGCGCTCGCCCCAGGCCTTGGTAACGCCGACGAGCTCGACGACGCGCTTGCCCGAGCGCTCGCCCGCGTCGACCGCGAGCGCGGCGCGACCGAGCCGCTCGCGCCGTGCGGCGCGCTCGCGACGCAGCTGCTCGAGTCGTCGAACGCGGCCTTCGTTGCGCGTGCGCCGTGCCTCGACGCCCTGGCGGATCCACGCTTCCTCCTGCGCGAGCAGCTTGTCGAACTTCGCGTCGGCGACGGCCTCGGCGGCGAGCTCGTCGTTCCTGCGACGTTGATATTCGGCGAAGCTGTCCGGATACGAACGCAGCCGGCCGCGGTCGAGCTCGACGACCCGCGTGGCGACGCGATCGAGGAAGCGTCGATCATGCGTGACGACGACGAGCGCGCCGCGCCAGGTGGCGAGCAGTTCCTCGAGCCAGGTGATCGATTCGATGTCGAGATGGTTCGTCGGCTCGTCGAGCAGCAGCAGGTCGGGCGCGGCGACGAGTGCGCGCGCGAGTGCCACGCGCTTTCGTACGCCGCCCGACAGCTCGGCGACGCGCCGCGCGCCATCGAGTGCGAGCTTCGACAGCACGCTGTCGATGCGATGCACGACGGTCCACGCGTCTTCGGCGTCGATGCGCGCCTGCAGCGCAGCCAGGCGCTCGAGCGAAGCGTCGTCGGACGCAGCGCCGTGTACGTTGTCCGGCGCTGCGCGTGCGATCGAATCGGCGAGCATCTCGTATTCGGTGACGAGAGCCGCCTTGTCCGCGAGGCCTTCGGCGACCGCCTCGAACACCGAATGAGACTCGTCGAGCGCCGGTTCCTGCGCGACGTAGGCGACGGAGACACTGCTCTGGCGCGAGACCTCGCCGTCGTCGAAGGCGAGCAGACCGGCGATGCCGCGCAGCAGCGACGACTTGCCGCTGCCGTTGCGCCCGATCAGCGCGACGCGTTCGCCGGCCTCGATCGAGAAGTGGGCGTCGCGCAGCAGCGCGACGTGCCCGTAGGCGAGGTCGACACCGCGCAGCGTCAGCAGCGCCATCGCTTCATCGCGGTCAGCGCGAGCGCGCCGCCTTGCGGGGTGCGGCCTTCGCGCGCTTCGCCGCGCCTGCGGACTTCGTCGACGCAACGGGTTTCGCGGCCTTCACCAGGGCTGCGCGCTTCGCGGTTTTCCCGGCCGTGCCGCGGCCGCCTCGCGCCGCCTTGTTCGCGGCGATGCGCAGGCGCAGTGCGTTGAGCTTGATGAAGCCGCCCGCGTCGGCCTGGTCGTATGCGCCTTCGTCGTCTTCGAAGGTGGAGATGCGCGCATCGAACAGCGAATCGGGCGAGCTGCGCGAGACGACGATCGCGTTGCCCTTGTACAGCCGCAGCGTGACGCGGCCGTTGACGCTGCGCTGTGTATGGTCGATGAGCACCTGCAACGCCTCGCGTTCGGGCGACCACCAGTAGCCGTTGTAGATCAGGCTCGCGTATCGCGGCATCAGGTCGTCCTTCAGATGGGCGACCTCGCGATCGAGGGTCAGCGACTCGATCGCACGATGTGCGCGCAGCAGCACGGTGCCACCGGGCGTCTCGTAGCAGCCGCGCGACTTCATTCCGACGTAGCGGTTCTCGACGAGGTCGAGTCGGCCGATGCCGTGCCTTCCCGCACGCTCGTTCAGCTCGGCGAGCAGCTCGTGCGCCTTCATCCGCTTCCCGTCGATCGCGACCAGGTCGCCCTGGCGGAACTCGAGCTCGATGTCCTCGGGTCGGCCCGGCGCTTTCTCCAGCGGGACGGTGATCCGCCACATGCCCTTCGCGGGCGGCTCGCGCGACGGATCCTCGAGCACGCCGCCCTCGTACGAGATGTGCAGCAGGTTGGCGTCCATCGAGAACGGGGCTTCGCCACTGCGCTTCTTGAAGTCGACCGGGATGCGGTTGGCGTCGGCGTAGGCGAGCAGCTTGTCGCGCGAGAGCAGGTCCCATTCGCGCCAGGGCGCGATGATGCGCACGTTGGGCATCAGCGCGTACGCGCCGAGCTCGAAGCGCACCTGGTCGTTGCCCTTGCCGGTGGCGCCGTGCGAGATCGCATCGGCGTTCTCGCGTTTCGCGATCTCGACCAGCCGCTTGGCGATCAGCGGCCGTGCGATCGACGTGCCGAGCAGGTACTCGCCTTCGTAGACGGTGTTCGCGCGGAACATCGGGAAGACGAAGTCGCGGACGAACTCCTCGCGCAGGTCTTCGATGTAGATCTTCTTCACGCCGGCGCGACGCGCCTTCTCGCGTGCGGGCTCGAGCTCCTCGCCCTGGCCGATGTCGGCGGTGAAGGTGATCACCTCGCAGCCGTAGGTGTCCTGCAGCCATTTGAGGATCACCGAGGTGTCGAGGCCGCCGGAGTATGCGAGGACTACTTTCCGCACTTCGCTCATTTGTGCGCCGCCGTGTGCAGTGAAAAACCGTCGATTATAGGTGGAGCGCGCGTTCGGCCGGCGTGTGTCGGCGCCAGCGCGTGTGCGGCCAGCGCGCGTTGGGGCCTGCCGATGCGGCGGAGGCGTTGCGACGGCCCTGGCCTCCGTGCGCCCCGTTGCGCGTTGCGCGGCGCACGGCTTCGACCTCCGCTACGCGGAGGCTTCCCGGCCCTGCCTCGCAAACTCGCACCCGCTGCCGAAGGGCGCTGCGCGCCCGACGGCGACGGGTCCCGCGAGTTTGCTTTCGGCAGCGGCCGGCTCGCCGAGCGCCGCGCAACGCGCAACGGGGCGCACGGAGGCCAGGGCCGTCGCAACGCCTCCGCCGCATCGGCAGGCCCCAACGCACGCTGGCGGCCGGGCAAAGCGCTCGCGAAATGAGCAGTTCTCGCGGTGCGATGAAGCTTCTCGTCTTCCCGCGCGATCTGGCGCCGATCGTCTTTCGTCCCGAGTTCCTGGCGGGGCACGCCACCGTTCATCTCGTAGCGCATTCTCGTTTCATCCGGAACACCGTCCCCGCGCGCGGGGCTGAATTGCTCAGACTCAAAGAGAGCGGATTGCTGCGTTCAGCTGCATTTTCCGTTGAGGAAGAAGTTGCCGGCGGAAGAGCGCTGTGTTTCGCAGCAAATTGGCTTGCGCGCACGACGCGGGCGCGCACCTCGACGACCCGACTCGATCGAAGCACTCTCTCGTCTTTGAACGCGAAACCGTATCAACGATGCACAACGGACGCGTGCTGCGCTGGGGTTCCCCCCTTCTCCCTTCCCCCTTCTCCCTTCTCTTCCTTCATCGGCAACTCGATGAAGAACGTCGAGCCGCATCCAGGTTCGCTGCGCAGGCCGGCGCGGCCGCCGTGGAGTTCGGCGACGCGGCGCACGATGGCGAGGCCGAGGCCCGAGCTGCCGCGCTGTTCGCGGTGCCGGCTCGCCTGGTAGAAGCGCTCGAAGATCCAGGGCTGGTCTTCGGGGGCGACGCCGGGGCCGTCGTCGGCGACTTCGATGCGTACGGCGGCATCGTCGTGCAATGCGCGCACGCGCACGCCGCCGCCGGCGGGGGTGACGCGCAGCGCGTTGTCGATCAGGTTCGACAGCGCGCGTTCGACGAGGGCGGCATCCGCTTTCGTCAGCGGCAATCCGTCGGGGTAGTCGACCTCGAGCTTCACTTCGGCCTGCTGCGCGATCGACGCGAAGCGCTGGACGACGTCGTCGGCGAGCTCGCCGAGGGCGATCGGCTCGGGTTGCGGGCGGAAGTCGGGGTCGTCGAGGCTCGCGAGATCTGCGAGCGTGTCGGTGAGGCGGCGCAGCTGGTTCGCGTTGTTCGCGGCGCGCGCGAGCAGATGCTGCTGCGTTTCGGGCGAGAGGCTTCCGTGCTTCAGGCGGATCGTCTCGAGCTGTCCGATCAGCGCGGTGAGCGGTGTGCGCAGGTCGTGCGAGACGCTGGCGACCATCTCGCGTCGCGTCGCGTCGATTGCGCGCACGCGCTCGGTTTCCTCGCCGAGCCGGTCGAAGGCTTCGCGGAAGCTGCGTCCGAGCCGGCCGATCTCGTCGTCACGACCGCTGTCGGGGAAGAAGCCTTCGCGCAGCGCATCCGAGAAGCCCGAGTTGCGCACGCGCTCGACGGCGCGCGTGAGCGCGGTGAGCGGGCGCGTGAGCAGCGAGATCATCGCGATCGTGAGCAGCGAGCCGATGCCGATCGTCAGCAGCGCGACCGCCGCTGCCGTGCGAAATGCGTAGTTCTCGAGCATCTCGGGCATGGCCGTCTCGAAGCTTGCCTGGCGCGCGACGACGTACAGCCATCCGCGCACCGCGCCGTCTGCGATCACCGGCTGGCCGGCGACGAGCGACTGGGCGCCTTCGAAGTCGGGGTCGTCGGAGACCGCCGGCACTTCGGAGTCGGCTTTCATCGCCTGCTCGAGCGGTTCGAGGTCGACGCGGTACAGCGGGTCGAAGCGCTGGCGATCGCCCGAGCTGGCGAGCACGCGGCCCTCGGTGTCGAGCAGGTACAGACCAGTGTGCGGGGTGTACAGCGTGTACTGCCGCAACGTTGCACCGAAGCCGGCCGGATCGGCGAGGTAGTCGTGCCACAGCTCGGGGTGCGTCTGGACGATCCGCTGCACGAAGACGCGCGACTTCGCGTACATCCAGTCGTTGTAGTACTGGCGCACCGACGCGTGCATGACGATCGCCAGCAGCGCCGCCATCACCAGGCCGAAGCCGACGACGAGCAGCAGCACGCGTGCGCGCAGCGACTTCACGAGCGGTTCGCGAAACGGTAGCCGACGCCCCGGACCGTGAGCACGTAGCGCGGCCGGGCCGGGTCTGCCTCGATCTTCGCGCGCAGTCGATTGATGTGCGTGTTGACGGTGTGCTCGTAGCCTTCGAAGGTCGTGCCCCAGACCGAATCGAGCAGTTGCAGCCGCGTGAAGGCACGTCCCGGATTGCGCGCGAAATGCACGAGCAGGTCGAATTCCTTGGCCGTGAGCGCGATCGGTCGCCCGGCGAGCTTCACCTCGCGGCTGGCGCAGTCGATCTGCAGGTCGTCGAAGGCGATCGTCTCCGCGCCTGCCGGTGTCGCCGGCTGCGAAGTCGGCGCGTGCATCTCGAGCCGGCGCAGCATCGCCTTGACGCGCGCCTGCAGTTCGGGAATCGAGAAAGGTTTGGTCAGGTAGTCGTCGGCGCCGAGCTCGAGCCCGAGCACGCGGTCGAGCTCGGTGGAGCGTGCGGTGAGCATCAGTACCGGCGTCGCGATGCGGTTCATCCGCAGTGCGCGAACGATGTCGAGCCCGTCGCGCGAAGGCAGCATCACGTCGAGCACGACGAGGTCGTAGCGGCCCGAGCTCGCCGCTTCGTAGCCCACCGCACCGTCGTGCACGCAGTCGACCTGCAGCGCGAGGTCGCGCAGATGCAGGGCGATCAGCTCGGCGATGTCGGCCTGATCCTCGACGACGAGGATGCGCTTTTCCATCCGATCGAGAATAGCAAAGCGTTTGCGTCGCCGGTGCGGTTGTCGGGGCCCGGATGAAAGGAATGCCGCTGCGGCACGGCTTCGTTATCGAATCGTGACCGGGACGCGATTTTTCGCGGATGCTTGCCGGTCACACTGGCGGGGTGACTGCATCCGCCTTGATGATCTGCCCGACGGTCGAAACCGTCTCCGTGGCTTTCGCCTCTCCCGTGCTCGAACCCGGTCCGGTCGGCGCCGCGACGCCGGCCGAACTCGCTTCGCATCGCGGAGCCATGCTGCGCTTCGCGCGTCGTCGCATCCGCGACGAGGATCTTGCCGAGGACGCGGTGCAGGATGCGCTTGCGGCCGCGCTTGCCAATCGGGCGTCGTTCCAGGGCCAGTCGGCGCTGCGCACCTGGCTGATCGGGATCCTGAACCACAAGATCCAGGACACGTTCCGGCGTGAAGGCCGGTACGTGCCGATGCACGACGGTGAGGCGAGCACCGGCGATTCGCTCGACCGGCTGGCCGCGACGCAGCTCGACCAGGACGACGATCCGGCGGCCTGCGTGGCCCGCGCCCGCCTCGGCGAAGCGCTGCTCGCCGAGATCGACGCACTCGCGCCGACGCTGCGCAGCGTCTTCGTGCTCCAGGTGCTCGACGGCCTGTCGACCGCCGAGGTCTGCCGACGCCTCGGCATCACCGAGGCGAACTGCTGGGTGCGCCTGCATCGCGCACGCCGCCGGCTCGCCGAGCGAATGCGCGATCATTTGGGTTGAAGGAAGAGAAGGGAGAAGGGAGAAGGGGAAAACCGGGGTCAGACCACGGTTTGCGCGGATGGCTCCGCATCGGGGCTTTTCCCCTTCTCCCTTCTCCCTTCCCCCTTCTCCCCAGAACAGGGAGATCCGGATGAACAGCGAGTCGACTTCGGCCACCGCTCTGAAAGTGGCCGAAGCAATACGCGATGCGTGCCGCGAGGCGGTGGTCGAGGCGTGGGAGGACGCAGGGATACAGGGGTTGTGCGTCGAGGGCCGCTGCGAGGTGGCGGTCGGGGCGATCGAGCGGATCGGGCTCAAGCGGATCGTCGAGCGCGTGCTCGATGAGCGGTCGGGCGCTTCGTCGTCTTAGTTCCGCTTCGTCTTCCGGGTACCGCTGCGCCCGAAACCCGGGTCCAGCCGCGCCGCGGCAGCGCGTTCAGTTGCCCGCGCCTTCTTCCACGCGGCCGAGCATCAGGTATTCGATCAGCGCTTTCTGCGCATGCAGCCGGTTCTCCGCTTCGTCCCAGACGACCGACTGCGGTCCGTCGATCACCTCGGCGCTGACTTCCTCGCCGCGATGCGCCGGCAGGCAGTGCATGAACAGCGCGTCCGCTTTGGCCATGCGCATCATGTCGGCGTCGACGCACCAGTCGGCGAAGGCGCGGCGGCGCTGCTCGTTCTCCTCCTCGAAGCCCATGCTGGTCCAGACGTCGGTGGTGACGAGGTCGGCGTCCGCGCAGGCCTGCATCGGATCCTCGAACTGCTCGACGTGGCCGCCGAAGCGGCCGGCGCGCTCGGGCTCGATCTCGTAGCCCGGCGGCGTCGAGACGCGCACCTCGAAGTCGAGCAGCTCGGCCGCCTGCAGCCAGCTGTTGCAGACGTTGTTCGAGTCGCCGATCCACGCGACCTTGCGGCCGGTAATCGGCCCGCGGTGCTCGATGAACGTGTAGATGTCGGCCAGGATCTGGCACGGGTGGTATTCGTTGGTGAGTCCGTTCACCACCGGCACCCGCGAGTTCGCCGCGAAGCGCTCGACGGTGTCCTGCTCGAAAGTGCGGATCATCACGATGTCGCACATGCGCGAGATCACCTGCGCGGCATCCTCGACCGGCTCGCCGCGGCCCAACTGCGAGTCGCGCGTGTTCAGGTAGATCGCCGCTCCGCCGAGCTGCTGCATCCCGGCCTCGAAGGACAGCCGCGTGCGCGTGCTCGCCTTCTCGAAGATCATCACCATCGTGCGGTCGACGAGCGGGTGGTACTTCTCGTAGCGCTTGAAGCGGTCTTTGATGATCCGCGTGCGCTCGAACAGGTACTGGAGCTCGTCGGCGGACAGGTCGCGGAACTGCAGGAAGTGCCGGAGCGTCATGGGTCGGCCTTCAGGAAGAGGGGGGCGAGCGGACGGGTTGCGTTTCGGCGAGGAAGTCGCGGATCACCGGGACGAGCGTCTCGACGAGAAGGTCGGCGTGCTCGGCGCGGTAGATGAGCGGAGGCAGCAGGCGGATCACGCGTTCGGCCGTCACGTTGAACACGATACCGGCGGCGAGCCCCTTGCGGATGATCGCCGCGCACGGGCGGTCGAGCTCGATGCCGATCATCAGCCCCTGGCCGCGCACGTCGACGACGCCGTCGACGCCTTCGAACTCCTTGCGCAGCCCGGACACGATGCGCTCGCCCTGCACGCGCGCGTTGGCGAGCAGGCCTTCCTCCTGCATCACCTGCAGCGTGACGAGCCCGGCACGCATCGCGAGCGGATTCCCGCCGAAGGTCGAACCATGGTTGCCCGGCTGCAGGACTTCCGCTGCGACACCGCGCGCGAGCACCGCGCCGACCGGCACGCCGGAGGCGAGTCCCTTGGCGAGCGGCACGACATCGGCCTGCACGTCGGCCCACCGGTGCGCGAACCATTTGCCGGTACGACCCGTTCCGCATTGCACCTCGTCGACCATCATCAGCCAGCCGTGCTCGTCGCAGATCCGGCGCACTTCGCGCAGGTACTCGGCGCGCGCGGGCTGGATCCCGCCTTCGCCCTGGATCGCCTCGACGAACACGGCGACGACCTTCGGGCGCTCGGCGGCGACCCGCTCGATGGCCGCTGCGTCGTTCAACGGAACCCGCACGAAACCCTCGAGCAGTGGCTCGAAGCCTTCGTGCACCTTGCGATTGCCGGTGGCCGACAGCGTCGCGATCGAGCGTCCGTGGAACGCGCGCTCGTAGACCACGATTTCGGGCCGGTCGATGCCGCGCTGATGTCCGTACTTGCGCGCGATCTTCAGCGCCGCCTCGTTCGCTTCGAGGCCGGAGTTGCAGAAGAAGACGTTGGTCATCTCCGACAGCTCGACGAGGCGCGCACCGAGCTCGGTCTGCAGCGGAACCTCGAAGACATTCGAGCTGTGGATGATGCGCGCGACCTGCTCGCGCAGCGCCGCGACCAGCTTCGGGTGCGCATGACCCAGCGTGTTGACTGCGATGCCCGCCAGCGCGTCGAGATAACGACGGCCGTCGGTGTCGTAGAGCCAGACGCCCTCGCCGTGCGTGAACGCCACGGGCTGGCGGTTGTAGGTGTTCATCAGCGGGGCAGTGGCGGCCATGGGGGTTCCGACGATGCGGTGCGCGTTGCGCGCGGGGAAGGTGTTGATTGTAGGAGATGGGCGGGTGTGGACGAGGGTCCCAGGGGCCCCGGATGCGAAAGAGCTTCCACGAAACCGTCTAAGTCGTCGATTCGATTGGCTTTTTCAACACAGAAGGGTGTCGGAATCGTCAGTACGCGGAGTAGAATCAGCGCCCAGCGGGCAGGCACATGCCCCGGGGAGGATCACTCGATGAGGACTGACGCGACGGCCGATCGGCGGCCGGAGTATCGCGTGGCCGTTTTCGGCCTCGCGACCCGCCTGCAGCACCTGCTCGAAATCGTTCTGCGGCACGCGCGCCACAATCGCTATCGCTATGCGCTGTCCAGCACGCGCGGCCCGGGCGACTTCGACATCGCGCTCGTCGACATGACGAGCGAGGGCGGCGAGGAAACGGCGCGCACGCTGGGGCGGATCTTCGACGAGTACGCCGTACTGCGCGTCGGCCGCCGTTGCGATCCGGCGCGGCCACAGGACGATCTGCTGCACAAGAGTTTCGTTGCGCAGGTGCTGTACTCGCTGAATCGCGTGATCGACTCCAGGCGCCGGCGCGAGCACGAGGCGAAGGAGGCGGCGGCGGTCGACGCCGGCATCGTCGTCACCGAGGACGGGGTTCGGCGTCGTCCACGCGCGCTGATCGTCGACGACAGCCCTACGGTGCGGCGGCAGCTGTCGCTCGCATTGCATCGCATCGGTCTGGAAGGCGAGGCGGTCTCGTGTGCGCAGGAGGCGCTCGACGTGCTGGCGATGCGCAGCTACGAGCTGGTGCTCGCCGACGTCGTCATGCCCGAGCTCGACGGATACCAGCTCACGCGGGCCGTGCGCCGCGAGCGCAGCCTGCGCGGCATGCCGGTGATCCTGCTCACCAGCCGGTCGTCGCCCTTCGACCTGGCGCGCGGTGCACTCGCCGGATGCAACAGCTATCTCGTGAAGCCTGTGTCGCTACAGACGCTGCACGAGACGGTGCAGCGACAGTTGCGCCGCTACGCGAAGCGCCGCAGGCTGGATCGGGAACTGCGCTTCGCGGCTTGAGGAAGGGAAGGGGGAAGGGAGAAGGGAGAAGGGGGAACCCAGCGCGTCGAGCATCGTCCCGCGCTGGTTTGCCCCTTCTCCCTTCTCCCTTCTCCCTTCCCCCTTCTCTTCCTCAGGCCTTCACCCGATTCCGGTATTCGTTCGTGCGCGTGTCGATCTCGATGCGGTCGCCGATCTCGACGAAGGCGGGTACCGGGATCTCGAAGCCGGTGGGCTTGATGCGCGCGGGCTTCATCACCTTGCCGGAGGTGTCGCCCTTGACGGCCGGTTCGGTGTACTCGACCTCGCGCACGACGCTGTTGGGCATCTCGATCGAGATCGCGCGGCCTTCGTAGAACGTGACCTCGCAGGGCATGCCGTCGTCGAGGTAGTTGAGCACCCCGCCCATGCTGTCGTGCTCGATCTCGTACTGGTTGTATTCGCCGTCCATGAAGACGTACATCGGATCGGCGAAGTACGAGTAGCTGACTTCCTTCTTGTCGAGGATCAGCACGTCGAATTTCTCGTCGGCCTTGTAGACCGACTCGGTGGCCGAGCCGTTGAGCAGGTTCTTCAGCTTGAGCTTGACGACCGCTGCGTTGCGGCCCGACGTGTTGAGTTCGGCGCGCTGCACGACCATCGGATCCTTTCCGATCATGATGACGTTGCCGGTGCGCAGTTCCTGGGCGAGTTTCATGAAGCTTCGCGTTAAGGCGTTCGGTTTCAGGTCAACCGATAATTATAGCCTTTCGATGCAGAATTCGACGAATCGGGTGCAGAGGTCGTCCTGTGCGCCGAGCGTCGCAGTCCATCGGGCATAGCCGTCGCGAAGTCGGTCGAGACGGGCGTCGAAGGCATGCCAGGCTTCGGGCCAGTCGCCGTCGCCCGACCACGCAAGCATTGCGCCGGCGGGCTCGGGCTGCGCCTGCATCCGGTCGAGGAACGCGCGCAGCTTCACCAGGTGCGCGTCGGCCTGCTGCCGGTACGGCTGCCAGAGGAACGGGCGCGCAGCCCATTGCGCGCGCAGCCACGAGTCCTCGCCGCGCACGATGTTCAGGTCGGCGCTCCACAGCAGGCGGTCGTAGTCGTCCTGCGACAGGAAAGGCACGCGCTGCACGGAAAGCGATCCGCGTTGCAGGCTCGTGCCCGGCGCGGGCGACTCGCCGAAACATGCGACAAGCGCCGCGTCGGCAACGCCCTCCGGGACGAGCACGCGCCAGCGGGTCGGCCCGGTAGCGATCGCGTCGAACCACGACCGCAGCGGCGCCTGCGGATAACAGAAGAGCGTCGCGACGCGCTCGCCCGGATCGATGGCGATGCCTCGATGCGCGAGCCATGCACGCTGTTCGTCGGACCCGGCGAAGGTGTCGCGTCGTGCGAAGAGTCCCGCCTCGCGCAGCAGGCCGCCGGTGCGCTCGTCAAAGCCGGGATAGTAGAAGTGCTCGACCGCGCCGTCCCGCGGCTTCGTCGATCGCAGGCCGTGGTGCGTGGCGACCCAGTCTTCGGCGCTCAGGTACTCGAGCTGCACCCATAGCGGCCGACGCGGCGCGCCGGCGAGCGATGCGCGCAGGGCGGACGGCGGCTCGGCGCCGAAGGCGCTGACGACGACGTCCTCCGGGTCACTCCGCTGTGCGGCCGCTGCAGCATCTGGCCAGCGTTCGACGATGATCGCGCCGCGGCCGGCGTCGTCGTCGGGTCGTGCACCGAGGCGCTCGAGCAGCTCGGGCCGGTCGATCGTCAGATGGACGCGCCAGCCGTGTTCGCCTGCGAGCTGGCGCGCGAAGCGCCAGCACACGCCGGCGTCGCCGAAGTTGTCGATGACGCGGCACAGGATGCGTGCGGAGAACGTCAATCGCCGTTTCCGTTGCCGCCGTCGCCTTCCTCGGACGCAGGTTGCGCATCGCCGCCGAACAGCGAGTCGAGCTTCGAGCGCGCGTCGTCCGAGCGGTCTGCACGGCCGCGCTCGAACGCGTATTCCTCCTCGATGCGATCGGCATAGAAGACCGCCGGGTTCGGTGCCGCAACGAGCCGTCGCCACACCTCGGGCGGCACTGCCTTGAAGGCACGGCGCTCACCGTCGACGAAGTCGATCTCGAGTCGTTGCTCGCGGGCGTCGTAGGCGGCGGCCTTCAGGCGCCCGCCGTGCAGGTTGCGTCGTTCCATCGCCATCGTCCGGCTTCCTTTCGAGATCGACTCGTGTGTACGTGTCTCAGCGCCCGAGCGCCAACCCTTCGCGCCGTGGATCGACCGCGCCTTCCAGCGTGCAGCGGCGGCTCGCAAGGTCCGCTGCAGCGCGCGAGGGATTCGGCGCCGCTCCCGAAGCTTCGCAGCGCAGCGCGATTGCGTGCAGCCCGCTCGTCATCTCGCGCCACGCAAGGTCGTGTCCGCGTGCGGCGAGCGCAGCGCCGATTGCAGGATCGGTGCGGTTCGCTTCGAGCTCGGTCGGCCCGTTGCGGCTGCCGACATTGGGCATCGCGAGCGCCGTTGCGAGCGCGACGCGATCGTCGAGCACGGCGATGAGCGTGCGCGCGACGTACGAGATGATCGACGAGCCGCCGGGCGAGCCGAGCGCGAGCACCGGTTGGCCGGTGGCGGCATCGAGCACGATCGTGGGCGACATCGAGCTGCGCGGACGCTTGCCGGGCTGCACGCGGTTGGCGACCGCCTCGCCGTTGCGCGTCGGCACGAAGGCGAAGTCGGTGAGCTGGTTGTTCAGCAGGAAGCCGCGCACCAGCAGTCGCGAGCCGAACGCGTTCTCGATCGACGAGGTCATCGACACGATGTTGCCGTCGGCATCGACGATCGACAGGTGTGTCGTCGACGCCGGCTCGAAGGCGGGCGCGGCCGGTTCGCGCAGCGGCGCGGCGGGCGGAACCGGCGTTCCGGGCGCTGCACGCCCCATCGAGCGCTCTTCGATGTGCTGCGCGCGGTGTGCCAGATAGACGCCGTCGAGCAGCGTGCCGGGCCCCGTGCGCACGGGCTCGCCGATGCGCTGGCCGGGCAGCGCGACGAAATCGGTGTCGGCGACGTATTCGTTGCGATCGGCGAAGGCCAGCCGCCCGGCCTCGGCGAAGCGGTGCACGCCGTCGACGAGCAGGCGTCCTGTGGAGTCGGCGAGCCGTACTCGCGGACCGGCGAGCTGCCAGTAGGCAAGCATCTGCGCGATCGCGATCGCACCCGACGAGGGCGGTGGCATGCCGCAGATGCGGTGTGTGCGATGGGCGACGCACAGCGGGGCGCGCTCGACGGATGCGTAGGACGCGAGGTCCTTTCGCGCCAATACGCCCGGGTTCGGATGCGACGCGACGGCGTCGACGATGTCCTGCGCGATCGGTCCGTCGTGCAGCGCCTGGTTGCCGTCGCGCGCGATCTGCTCGAGCGTGTCGGCGAGGGCTTCGTTGCGTAGCCGGTGGCCGGTCGGCCAGGCTTTCCCCGACGCGTCGTAGAAGTACGCGGCCGCCGCTGGCTGCGCGCGCAGCCAGCGATCGCCTTCGAGCAGCGTGTGCAGCCGCTCGCTGACCTCGAAGCCGTCGCGTGCGAGCCGGATCGCCGGCTCGAAGAGTCGCGCCCAGGGCAGGCGTCCGTGCGCTGCGTGCACCTGCTCGAGCATGCGAACGATGCCGGGCGTGCCGACCGCGCGGCCGCCGATCGCCGCCTCGAAGAAGCCCATCGGCGCGCCGTCCGCACGCAGGAACAGCCCGGGATGCGCGCGCGCCGGCGCCGTCTCGCGGCCGTCGAAGGCGAGCACGTGCCGCGAGCGCGCGTCGTACAGCAGCAGGAACGCACCGCCGCCGATGCCCGAGGACTGTGGCTCGACGAGACCGAGCACCATCTGAGCGGCGATCGCGGCATCGACCGCGCTGCCGCCTGCATCGAGGATGGCGACCGCGGCATGCGTGGCATGCGCGTTGGCCGTCACGGCGAGGAAGCGCCTGGCGAAGACTGGTGGGCGCTCGACGTAGCCGGTCGCCGCTTCCGGCGCCGCCCGTTGCGCGCCCGTCGACGCCGCGTCGGTCGCCGCGTTCGCCGCCGTGGTCGGCGCAGTGTTCGCAGCCGGGTCCGCCGCCCAGGACGGCATCCCGCAGGCGAGAACCAGCGCCAAAGCCCATGCGAGTCGCATCGGGGCATGATAGCGGTCGACCTCGCAAGCGATCCCGAAAAGCATGGAACCCGGACAAAGAGATTTCCGCGACCCGTCGTCGACCGGCCCGTCGTCGCTTCGCCAGACCGTGGCGGCGATCGCCGGCGGTACGCAGCGCGTGCAGGCGCTCGTCGAGCAGGCGCAGCGCAACGCCACACGACACGCCGACCTGAACGCTCTCGCCTGGGTCGACTGGTCGGCGGCTGCCGACGAAGCGCGTCGCCTCGACGACGAGGCGCGCAGCGGCCGTCTGCGCGGCCCGCTGCACGGTGTCCCGGTATCGATCAAGGACCTGTACGCGGTGCGCGGCATGCCCACGCGCGCCGGCACGCGCGCGCCGCTGCCGTCGCTCGGCAGCGAAGAGGCAACGCTCGTCACCCGGTTGCGCGACGCCGGCGCGCTCGTCTTCGCGAAGACGAACATGCACGAGATCGCGCTCGGCTGCACCGGCGAGAACGAATGGACGGGCGACGTCTGCAATCCCTTCGATCCGACGCGGCAATCGGGCGGCTCGTCCAGCGGTGCGGGCGTGGCCGTCGCCACCGGAATCGGGCTCGCGTCGATCGGCAGCGACACCGGCGGCTCGGTGCGCATTCCGGCCGCGTTCTGCTCGGTCACCGGCTACAAGCCGACCTATGGGGCGATTCCGCTCGATGGCGCGCTGCCGCTTTCGTGGACCTGCGATCACGCCGGACCGCTCGCCTGCAGCGTCGACGATTGCGCGCTGCTGTTCGAGGTGATGGCGCGGCGCCGCGTCGCGCACGGCAGCGTCGCGCGCCACCCGCGGCTGCACGTGCCTACGACGTGGCTGCGCGGCCGACTCGCCCCCGAGGTGCGCGAGCGCTTCGAGCAGGCGGTGGCCGCGCTGCGTGGACACGGCGCCGAGATCGGCGAGGTCGACGTGCCGCAGCTCGCCGACGCGTGGCGCGCCTACACGCCGATCGTGCGCACCGAGGCGGCGTGGGTGCACCGCGCCGCACTCGATGCCGGTGGCAGCGGCTTCTCGTCGCTCGTGCGGCCGGCACTCGACGCCGCGCGCGATCTGCTCGCCGTCGACTACGCCGACGCGATGCGCACGCGCGCCGCGCTGTCGCGCGCGCTCGATGCGGCGCTCGCCGACTGCGACGCGTGGATCGCACCGACAAGCACCGTGCTGCCGCCGCTACGGGGGCAGCACGACGTGCAGGTCGAGGGCGGCACGACGACGGTGCGCGAAGCGGTACTCGGGCAGACGCTGCCTTTCTCGCTGTGCGGCGTGCCCGCGCTGTCGATTCCGCTCGGCCTCGTCCAGGGCCTTCCCGTTGGCCTGCAGGTCATCGCGCGGCGCGACGGCGATGCGTCGCTGCTCGCGCTGGCGGCGTGGATGGAAAGGAAGGTCCAGTTCTAGTACGGCTTGTACGGAAGGAACTTCCCGCTCAGCACGACCTTGACCCGATCGCCTTTCGGATCGGGCTGGCGCTCGATATCCAGCGTGAAGTCGATGGCGCTCATGATGCCGTCGCCGAACTCCTCGTGGATCAGCTCCTTGATCGTGCTGCCGTACACGTTGACGATCTCGTACCAGCGGTAGATCAGCGGATCGGTGGGTACGGCGGTCGGCAGTGACCCCTTGCAGGGCACGGTCTGCAGCAGCATCACCGCGTCCTCGGGCAGGTCGAACAGCTTGCCCACCGCCTCGGCCTGCTTCTTCGTCATCTGCATCTGCCCCAGGCAGGCTGCAGTGACCCATTCCTTCGACTCGCCGACCTTCTTCGCGACGTCGGCCCACTTGATCCCGAGCTTTACACGTCGGAATGCGATCAGGTCGGTGACGTCTTCGCGCTTCATCGGCATTCCGGATCCGGACTTGGGCATGGCCTCGTGCTCCTTGCTGGCAATGGAAATCATCAATGCAGGTTCACCACTTTCCTGACATCCGCCTGCATCCCCTCGTCTTCGGGCGATAGCACGAGCGCTTCGCCGCCGGCCGGCTCGTCGAGGCCAGGTCTGACCACCCGCGGATGCTTCGGGTCGTGGGCGGCGCGCACCGCCGGATCCTGGAACGCGCGCGAGCGCTCGAGCAGGAAATCAATCAGGTGGTTGCGGATCGGGTAGTACCGAGGGTCATGGTGCATCGATTCGCGGCTCCGGTCGCGCGGCATCGTGTTCTCGACGATCTCGGCGATCAGCGCTCGTGGGCCGTTCGACATCAGCACGATGCGGTCGGCCAGCAGGATCGCCTCGTCGACGTCGTGCGTGATCATGAACACCGTCTGCCCGGTGGCGCGCACGATCTTCACCAGTTCGTCCTGGATCGTGCCGCGCGTCAGTGCGTCGAGCGCGCCGAAGGGTTCGTCGAGCAGGAGCATCTTCGGCTGGATCGCGAAGGCACGCGCGATGCCGACGCGCTGCTTCATGCCGCCCGACAGTTCGCTCGGTTTGCGGTCCTCGGCGCCCGACAGGCCGACCATGTCGATGAACTCGCGGCAGTGCGATCGCACTTTCTCGCGCGACCATCGCGGCCAGCGCGAGCGCACGCCGAATGCCACGTTGCTCATCACGCTCAGCCAGGGCATCAGCGCATGGTTCTGGAACACCACGCCGCGATCGAGGCTGGGGCCCGACACCTCTCGGCCGTCCATCACGATCACGCCGTCGGAAGGCTTCTCCAGTCCCGCGAGCGCGTTGAGGATCGTCGTCTTGCCGCAGCCCGAGTGCCCGATCACGCAGACGAACTCGCCGCGGTCGATCCGGATGTGCACGTCGTCGAAAACCACGGTGTCCGGACGCGAACCGGTGCCGGGGAAGGTTTTCCGCAGACCCTGAATCTCCAGGAAGGCCATCGCTTCACTCCACGTAGGTGACCAGCTTCGCGAGGCCGCCGAGCAGCAGGTCGAGGATCATGCCGACCAGGCCGATCGCCAGGATGCCGGTAATGATGTTGGCGATCGACAGGTTGTTCCATTCGTTCCAGACGAAGTAGCCGATGCCGGTGCCGCCCACCAGCATCTCGGCCGCCACGATCACCAGCCATGCGATGCCGATCGAGATGCGCATCCCGGTCAGGATGGTCGGCGCCGCCGCCGGCAGGATCACCGTGAAGGCCTTGCGCAGCGGACTCACCTCGAGCGTGCGTGCGACGTTGAGCCAGTCGCGTCGCACCGAGGCAATGCCGAAGGCGGTGTTCATCAGCATCGGCCACATCGCGCAGATGAAGATCACGAACACGGCCGAAACGTTCGAGTCCTTCAGCGTGAAGAGCGCCAGCGGCATCCAGGCGAGCGGCGAGATCGGCTTGAGCACCTGGATGAACGGGTCGAGCGCACGATAGAGAAGCGGCGACATTCCGATCACGAAGCCGAGCGGGATCGCCACCACCGCGGCGAGCGAGAAGCCGAGCAGCACCCGGCCGATCGAGTAGGCGAGCTGCAGGCCGATTCCCTTGTCGTTCGGTCCGGCGTCGTAGAACGGATTCGCCAGGTGCTCGACGATCTTCGCGCCGACCTCGGCGGGGCCGGGCAGCGGGCTTTGCTGCCCGCTCGCCGCGGCGGCCCCGACCAGCTTCGCGTACTCGTCGTCGACGGTCTGCGCACCGCCGCCGGAACTCGTGGCGAGCGCCCAGATCGCCACGAAAACCCCGAACAGCAGGACCGACAGGGCGAGCGCGCGCAGACGGGGCGACTCGGCCATCGTTCAGGCCCTCCGGATCGCGAAGCTCTTCACGTACTGCTCGGGCTTCGATGCATCGAACTCCCTGCCCATGATCGTGAAGCGCTTCGATGTGCCGTCCGGCGGCACCAGGCCGGCTTCCTTCATCCGCTTAGCCGCGTCGGTGGCGAGGAACACCTCGTTCGCGACCTTCCGGTAGTCGACGTCGCCCTCGAGCTGACCCCAGCGCTTCATCTGCGTCAGGATCCAGACGGCGAACGAGTGCCAGGGGAAGGGATCGAAGTCGATCCGGTTCGGATCCTTCTTCACGTTGCCCAGGCCGTCGGCGTAGGTGCCGGTGAGCACCTGCTCGACGACGGTCACCGGCTGGTTCAGGTAGCCGGCCGGCGCGATCGCCGCGGCGA
The DNA here is from genome assembly GCA_964538505.1 of uncultured Limnobacter sp. Classification (GTDB taxonomy): domain Bacteria; phylum Pseudomonadota; class Gammaproteobacteria; order Burkholderiales; family Burkholderiaceae_E; genus Zeimonas. The sequence goes on from CAZIDY010000002.1 coordinate 155,923, forward strand.
TCTCCTTGCGGTTCTCCGGCTTGTGCGCGTAGGCGGTCGCATCGACGATCGACTTGAGCAGCGCGGTGTAGGTGTTCGGCATCCGCTCCACGAACTCCCTGCTCGCGGCGAACGCGCAGCAGGGATGTCCGTCCCACAGTTCCTTCGTCAACAGGTGGATGAAGCCGACGCCGTCGTAGACCGCGCGCTGGTTGAACGGATCAGGTCCCAGGAAGCCGTCGAGGTTGTCGGCACGCAGGTTGGCGACCATCTCCGCGGGGGGAACCGAACGGATCTGGATGTCCCGGTCGGGATCGAGACCCGCCTCCGCCAGGTAGTAGCGCAGCAGGTAGTTGTGCATCGAGTAGTCGAAGGGCACGGCGAACCGGAAGCCTTTCCACTGCTTCGGATCGCGCTTGTCCTTGTGCCGCATCGACAGCGTGATCGCCTGCCCGTTGATGTTCTCGACCGCCGGCATCGTGTAGGGGATGGCCGCCGATCCCACGCCGAGCGTGATCGCCAGCGGCATCGGCGACAGCATGTGGGCGGCGTCGTATTCGTTGTTCAACGTCTTGTCGCGGATCAGCGCCCAGCCGGCCGTCTTCACCACCTCCACGTCGAGCCCGTGCTTCGCATAGAAGCCCATCGGATGCGCCATGATGATCGGCGTCGCGCAGGTGATCGGAATGAAGCCGACCTTGAGTTTCGTCTTCTCGAGCTTGCCAACGCCTTGCGCGAAGGCCTCCTTCGCCATGCCGAGCGGGAAGACGCTCGCGACCGCGGCGGCGGCGGTGCCGGCACCCACCGCGTTCAGGAAGCGACGTCGCATGCCGTCGTCGGGGAAGAGCGCACGCATCACCGCCTGCTCGACCGCACGACCGTACCGGTCGTCGATGCGTGCCGATGCGTCGGCATCGTTCGCGGCCACCATGGCCTGCGCATCGTGCGCCTGTTGCGATGCGTGCTGTCCGCAGCTGCAGCGCGAACGCAACCGGATCGAGGAGTCGAAGGGATTGGAGAAGATCGACATGCCGCTTGCCTCCGTTGGGATACGCAGCAGTCGACGCAGTATTCGTGCCAGCAGCGCGATCGCCGGTCGTTCGGAGGAAGCGTGGCGTGCGACTCACCGGCGTGATGCGCGCATGCACCATCGAGGTCCGCGAGCACGCACCGCTCGGCGGCGATTCGCGCACCAGGTCGGAGCGCCTGTCGGAATCGGTGCACCCTTCCCGGTTGCCCGGCGAGTGCTTGGTCCGGGCGACAGAGCGTCGCCCGGATCCCGAACTTCAGAGCCTAGAACGACAGCGTCGCCGCCCCGCTCAGGATGCGCTCGTGCATCACGCTGGCACCGCTGATCACGACGCCGTCGAGCAGGTCGCTCTGCTCGTAGCCGCGGCTCTTCACGCAGGGCATGCAGGCCCAGATCGTGCCGCCGCGCGACTGGAAGCTGCGGATCATCTCGGCCAGCGGCTCGAGCGGCGGGACGTGGGTGGTGTCCGCGGCGCCCTTGCGCACGAGGTCGACGCCGCTGCTGGTGAGGAAGAGCGAAACCTTCAGCCCGGAGGTCATGCCGCCAAGGGCGATCGTCAGCCCGACCGAGGACAGCTCGTGGTCGATGCCGTGCGTGATCATGCAGACCAGTTCGCGGGTGTCATTCGCCATGTCGAGACTCCTTGATCGAAGCAGGCCGTTCGAGTTCGAGCTCTGTCCGCGATGCCAGGGCAGCGCGGACGCTGGAAGATGAACAGGTCAGCGCGGCGCCATCCGGATCGCGCCGTCGAGGCGGATCGTCTCCCCGTTGAGCATCACGTTCTCGAAGATCTGCGAGACGAGCTGCGAATATTCCTCGGGGCGACCCAGCCGCGAAGGGAAGGGCACCTGGCGACCGAGCGAGTCCTGTACGTCCTTCGGCAGGCTGTCCATCAGCGGCGTCAGGAACAGGCCGGGCGCGATCGTGACGACACGCACGCCGTCGCGCGAGAGGTCGCGGGCGATCGGCAGCGTCATGCCGACGATGCCGCCCTTGGATGCCGCGTACGCCGCCTGCCCGATCTGGCCGTCGAAGGCGGCGACCGACGCGGTATTGACGATGACGCCGCGCTCGCCTTCGTCGTTCGGTTCGTTGCGCACCATCGCGGTGGCGGCGACGCGGATCATGTTGAAGGTGCCGATCAGGTTGACGGTGATCACCTTCGTGAACACGTCGAGCTTGTGCGGGCCGTCCTTGCCGACGGTCTTCGCTGCCGGCCCGATGCCCGCGCAGTTGACGAGGCCGACGAGCTTGCCCATCGAGCCCGCGGCGTCGACCGCCGCCTGCGCGTCGGCCTCGGCCGAGACGTCGCAGCGCACGAAGCGCGCGGCGGAGCCGAGTTCGCCGACGAACTGTTTGCCGAGTGATTCGTTCAGGTCGGCGACGACCACTTTCGCCTCGCCAGCGACGAGCCGTCGTGCGGTGGCTGCACCGAGCCCCGACGCGCCTCCGGTGACGAGCACCACGTTGTTCGCGATCTGCATTCGATCCTCCTTCGATGAACTGTGTCGCGGATTACAACACAGGCGCCCGATGGAAATGCCGGGCGGGTAGGGATACCGTATCAGCTTCGCGCGTCTGCTCGCACCCGGTGCCGGGCTTCGGTTACCGTTCGCGAAAGCGAGGCCGCGGAATGCCGCGGAGCGACACGAAGATGGATGGTCTTCTCCAGTACTGGCGCGTGCTGGTTCGCAGCGACGACTCCCTGCCGCTGTTCGAGGCGGCGCTCGCGATCGCGCAGGACGAATACCCGCAGCTGTCGATGCCCGACGTGCTCGCGCGCGTCGACGGCTTCGCGCTCGCGCTGCGACGTCGTGTCTCGAAGCTGCGTCAACCGATCGCCCGCATCGATGCGCTGCGCGAGCATTTCGCCGACGAGCTCGGCTTTCGCGGCAACGCGAACGACTTTCACGATCCCGAGAACAGCTACCTGAACCGCGTGATCGAGCGTCGGCTCGGCATTCCGATCAGCCTGGCCGTGCTCTATCTCGAACTCGCCGAGCAGGCCGGCGTGCAGGCCTGCGGCGTCGGCTTTCCGGGACACTTTCTCGTGCGGCACGACGTGGCCGGGCGCAGCGTGATCGTCGACGTGTTCGCCGGCGCGCGCGTGCTCACGCACGACGACCTCGAGTACCGGCTGCTTCCGTACGCGTCGGGCGACCGTCGCGAGGCGAGCCGCATGCTCGCCACGGTGCTGCCGGCGGCGAGCCGGCGCGAGATCCTCGCGCGGATGCTGCGCAATCTGCGGGCGATCCACGGCGAGCAGGGCGACCTGCGCCGGCTGCGCGCGGTCGAGCGTCGCCTGGCGGTGCTGGAGGAAACGGCGAGCTGAGCGCCGGATGGGCGTCGGTGCGCCGCATCCCGCGGGCGCCGACCGCGGACCGGCGCGATGCCGGTCCGTTCATCGTCGGGACCGGCATTGCGCCGGTCCGGTCTACTTCGTTACTGCGCCCAGATCACCGCGATCAGCGGCACGATCAGCAGCGCGACGATGTTGATGATCTTGATCAGCGGGTTCACCGCGGGGCCGGCCGTGTCCTTGTAGGGGTCGCCGACGGTGTCGCCGGTTACGGCGGCCTTGTGCGCATCGGAGCCCTTGCCGCCGTGGTTGCCGTCCTCGATGTACTTCTTCGCGTTGTCCCAGGCGCCGCCGCCCGTGCACATCGAGATCGCGACGAAGAGGCCGGTGACGATCGTGCCCATCAGCACGCCGCCCAATGCTTCCGGCCCGAGCAGCAGGCCGACCAGCACCGGCACGACGACCGGCAGCAGCGACGGGATCATCATCTCCTTGATCGCCGAGCCGGTGAGCAGGTCGACCGCGCGCGAGTAGTCGGGCTTGGCCGTTCCTTCCATGATGCCCTTGATCTCGCGGAACTGGCGACGCACCTCCTCGACCACCGAGCCGGCGGCACGGCCGACCGCTTCCATCGCCATCGCGCCGAACAGGTACGGGATCAGGCCGCCGATGATCAGGCCGACGATCACCATGTGGTTCGACAGGTCGAAGTTCGCGACGATGTTCACCGACTCGAGCGCGTGCGTGTAGTCGGCAAAGAGCACGAGCGCGGCCAGGCCCGCCGAGCCGATCGCGTAGCCCTTGGTGACCGCCTTGGTCGTGTTGCCGACCGCGTCGAGCGGGTCGGTGATGTTGCGCACCGACTCGGGCATGTTCGCCATTTCCGCGATGCCGCCGGCGTTGTCGGTGATCGGCCCGTAGGCGTCGAGCGCGACGATGATCCCGGCCATCGACAGCATCGAGGTGGCTGCCACGGCGATGCCGTACAGGCCGCCCAGCCAGTACGACGAGATGATCGCGGCGCAGACGAACAGCACCGGCCAGGCGGTCGACTTCATCGACACGGCGATGCCGGCGATGATGTTCGTCGCGTGTCCGGTCGTCGACGCCTGCGCGACGTATCGAACCGGCTTGTAGTCGGTGCCCGTGTAGTACTCGGTGATCCAGACGATCAGCCCGGTGAGCACCATGCCGACGACGACGCACAGCCAGAGATTCAGCACCGAGGTGCCGACGCCGGACAGATCGCTGCCGGCGAACATCCAGGCGGTGATCGGGTACGCGAGCACGGTGGCGATCAGGCCTGCCCAGATCAGCCCCTTGTACAGCGCGCCCATCACGTTCGTCTGGCCGGGTGTGGCCTTGACGAACATCGCGCCGATGATCGACGCAATGATCGACAGGCCGCCGAGTGCGAGCGGATAGACGACCGCCTGCGCCTCGGCGCCCTTGATCATCAGCGAGCCGAGCAGCATCGTGGCGATCAGCGTGACGGCGTAGGTTTCGAACAGGTCGGCCGCCATGCCTGCGCAGTCGCCGACGTTGTCGCCGACGTTGTCGGCGATCACCGCCGGGTTGCGCGGGTCGTCCTCGGGGATGCCTGCCTCGACCTTGCCGACGAGGTCGGCGCCGACGTCGGCGCCCTTCGTGAAGATGCCGCCGCCCAGTCGCGCGAAGATCGAGATCAGCGACGAGCCGAAGGCGAGCCCGATCAGCGGCCGGATGACGTCGTGCAGCGAGACGACGGTGCCCAGGCCGTGCGGCGCCGAGGCGACGAGCACGCCGTAGTAGCCGGCGACGCCGAGCAGGCCGAGGCCGACGACGAGCATGCCGGTGATCGCGCCGCCGCGGAACGCCACCGCGAGCGCCTCACCGAGGCCCTGCGTGGCCGCCTGCGCGGTGCGCACGTTCGCGCGCACAGAGACGTTCATGCCGATGTAGCCGGCCGCGCCCGAGAGGATCGCGCCGATTGCGAAGCCGATCGCCGTGGGCAGACCGAGCCCCGGCACCAGCCAGATGACGATGAAGAGGACGACGCCGACGACTGCGATCGTGCGGTACTGCCGGTTCAGGTACGCCTTCGCGCCCTGCTGGATCGCCGCGGCGATCTCCTGCATCCGTGCGTTGCCCGCGTCCAGCGACAGGATCCAGCGGCTCGATGCGATGCCGTAGATCACTGCCGCCAAACCGCAGGCCAGAGCGAGCCACAGGCCCGCCGAGGTAGCCGTCATGAGTGGACCTCCATCCGATACCGGTTGTGATGTGAAGAACTGAAAGAGAAGGGAAGCGCCGAGATGCAGGGCGCCGGGAGTTTACTGGAGCGCGGCGAATACACGGGCGGTGATTTCATCGACGCTGCCCACGCCGGACACCTTCCGGAGCCGCGGAGCAGCCCCGTTGCCGCTTTGCTCCCAGGCCGCGTAGTAGTCGACGAGCGGGCGCGTCTGCGCGTGATAGACGGACAGGCGCTTGCGCACCGTTTCCTCGCGATCGTCGTCGCGCTGGATGAGGTCTTCGCCGGTGACGTCGTCCTTGCCGGCGGTTTTCGGCGGGTTGAACCGGACGTGGTAGGTGCGGCCGCTGGCGGCATGCACGCGCCGTCCGCTCATGCGATCGATGATGTCGGAGTCGGGCACGTCGATCTCGAGCACGTAGTCGAGGCTCACGCCGGCTTTCTTCATTGCGTCGGCCTGCGGGATCGTGCGCGGGAAGCCGTCGAACAGGTAGCCGTTGGCGCAGTCGGGCTCGCGCAACCGCTCCTCGACGAGGCCGATGATGATGTCGTCGGACACGAGTGCGCCTGCGTCCATCACCTTCTTCGCGGCGAGTCCGAGCGCAGTGCCGGCCTTGACCGCGGCGCGCAGCATGTCTCCGGTGGAGATCTGCGGAATGCCGTACTTCTTCGTGATGAACGCGGCCTGCGTGCCTTTGCCCGCTCCGGGCGCGCCAAGAAGAATCAGACGCATGTTGTGCCTGCCGCCCGCAAAGCCTGCAAGCGTACCGGGAAATCCCGTAGCCGGTCAATTCGTGCCGTTGCGGGAACGACGCTTGCGCCTTTTCGCGGAACGACGTACGCAGGGAAGTGCGCGCGTTGCTCGCACCGGCAGCCGCATGCGCTTCAGCGCAGCGGGCGCTTCCAGTGTGCCCGTACGCGCTCGAGGTCGGCCGGCGTGTCGACGCCGCCTTCGCCGGCGTGCGGCGTCAGGTGCACTGCGATGCGGTGACCGTGCCACAGCGCGCGCATCTGCTCGAGCGACTCGATCGCCTCGAGCGGCGACGGCGGCAGCGACGCGTGCACGCGCAGGTACGAGACGCGATACGCGTACAGGCCGATGTGCCGCAGCGGCCGCTGCGCGTCGAGCTCCGCGGGAAGCGATGCCGGCAGCTGCGCCGGGAAGCCGCGCATCGCGTCGCGTGCGAAGGGCACCGGCGCCCGCGTGAAGCACAGTGCGCGTTGTGCACGGTCGCAGACGAGCTTGACGACGTTCGGGTCGAGCCAGGCGGCCACGTCGTCGATCGGGTGTGCGGCGGTGGCGATCGCGCAGTCGGGCGATTCGGCCAGCCGTTGCGCGACGGCTCGAACGAGCAGCGGATCGATCAGCGGCTCGTCGCCCTGGACGTTGACGACGATGCGCTCGTCTTCGAGGCCGAGCAGGGCAGCCGCCTCGGCGAGTCGGTCCGTGCCGGACGGGTGATCGGTGCGAGTGGCGATTGCTTCGAAGCCCGCCGCCCGCACAGCCTCGATGATGCGCGGCGAGTCGGTGGCGACGGCGACACGCGTCGCGCCTGCCGCCCGTGCGCGCTCGGCCACGCGCACGACCATCGGTTGCCCGCCGATGTCGGCGAGCGGCTTGTCGGGCAGCCGGGTCGATGCGAGCCGCGCCGGGATCAGCGCGACGAAGCCGGCGTCGGGCACAGGCTCTTTCGTTGCTCCGGGCACAGGCCCTTCGGTCGCTCCGGGCACGGGCCCTCCGGTCGTCACGGCTCGATCGAGCCGGGATCGGGAAGCGGCGGCGGTGGCCGGTCGCCCGGATCGGGCTCGATCCGGCGAGCTTCGCTTTCGAGCATCACCGGAATGCCGTCGCGCACCGGGTACGCGAGGCGGTCGGCGCTGCACATCAGCTCGGCGTCGAAGGGTGTGCCGTCAGCCGAGCGGCCGCCCGGCAGTCGCTTCAGCGGGCCCTTGCACAGCGGGCAAACGAGGATTTCGAGCAGGCGTGCGTCCATGGAGCGTCTCGATGAGCCAGTCGGCGAGGCCGGGCGCGAGCACCGCGCTCACCTCGAGGAACCAGCAGCGCTCGTCGGCCCAGGCCGCGCATTTTACGGCGTCCTTCTCGGTCATCACGATCCACGGTGCATCGATCGCCTGCAGCCGTTCGGCATCGATCGCCGCGTGATCGGGCAATGCGATCTCCTGCGCCTGCACGCCGAGCGTGCGCAGCGTGTCGAAGAAGCGCTGTGGTGCGCCGGTTGCGGCGATGGCGACGACCTCCGCGTTGGCGAGCCGCGATGCGAATTCGCTCGCCGGCACCGGCGTCGCATGACCGTCGAGTGCGACGAAACGAAGCGGCTCGACCCGGAAGCGGAAGGTGCGATCGTGTCCGATCGGCGGGCGTGCCTCGCCATTCAATGCGATGGCATCCATCGAAGCGGCCTGCATGAGCGGGGCGCGCAGGGGTCCGGCCGGCAGGCAGCGTGCGTTGCCCGCGCCGCGTTCGTCGAAGACCGCGATTTCGACGCTGCGCGCGAGCTGCCGGTGCTGCAGTCCGTCGTCGCTGACGACGACGTCGATCTCCGGGTGCGCAGCGAGCAGCGTGCGCACCGCCTCGGCTCGTTCGCGGGCGGCGGCTACCGGCCGGCCGGTGCGCCGCGCGAGCAACACCGGCTCGTCGCCCTGCTCGAGCGCGTCGTCGTCGGGCCGGACCAGTCGCGCATCGGCGCGCGCCGCACCGTATCCGCTGGTGACGACGCCCGGACTCCAGCCGCGCGTGGCCAGTGCGTCGACCAGCGCGGCGACGAGCGGCGTCTTGCCCGCGCCGCCGGCGATGAGGTTGCCGACGACGACAACCGGCACCGCAGGGGGGGGAAGCCGGGCGATCTGCGCCCGTGCACGGGTCGCGACATGGGCAGTCAGCAGCGCGAGCGGCGCAAGCGCGAGCTGCATGGCACGCTGTGCGAGCGTGGGCGAACGTGCGTACCAGAGCGCGTGCAGCGCCGGTTCGAGCGAGGGGCGCAGGCGGTCGACGAGGCGGGCCGGTGATCGCCCGGAGTCCCGGTACACGCCCCGCTATCGCACGCTGCGCGGCGAGCCGGCCGCAGCGTCGGCCTGTGCGGCGAAGGTGACTTTCGCGACACCCGCCTCGCGGGCGGCGGCGAGAACCGAGATGACGTCCTGGTGTTTCGCGCCGGCGTCGGCGTGCACGACGAGCACCGGGTCCTTGCGCTCGGAAGCGACGCGGCGCAGCTCGGCCGGCAGGCCTTCGCGCGCCACGGCCTGCGCCCCGTTCTCGCTGAGGATCCGGTACTGCCCGTCGGAGGAGACGCCGACGTCGATCTCGCTGGGGCGCTCGGTGGCCGTCTCCCCGGTGGCGCTCGGCAGGTCGACCTGCAGTTCGGTGAACTTCGAGTAGGTCGTCGTGACCATCAGGAAGATCAGCACGACCAGCAGGACGTCGATCAGCGGGACGAAGTTGATCTCCGGCTCGTCGCGCCGGATGCCGCGGCGAAAGTTCATCGCTGCGCCGCGCGCAGGTGGTCGACCAGCCGCAGCGACTGCTGCTCCATCTCGACGAGGAAGGCGTCGACGCGCGCGCGGAAATGCCGGTAGGCGATCATCGCGGGAATCGCGATCAGGATGCCGAGCGCCGTGTTGTACAGCGCCACGGAGATGCCGTGCGCAAGCTGCTGCGGATTCGTTCCGCTCGGCGTCTGCGCGCCGAAGATCTCGATCATGCCGACGACGGTGCCGAACAGGCCCATCAGCGGTGCGACGGCGGCGATGGTGCCGAGCGCCGACAGGTAGCGTTCGAGGTGGTGGGCCACCGCCCGTCCGGTCTCCTCCATCGCTTCCTTCATCAGCTCGCGCCCGGCGCCCTCGTGGCGCAGCCCGCTCGCGAGCACTCGTCCGAGGGGCGAGTTGACGGCGAGGCGGTTCAGCATGTCGGGCGTGATCGACTGCGTGCGGCGCAGGCCGAGCACTTCGTCGAGCAGGCCCGGCGGCAGCACCTTCGCCGGCTTCAGGGACAGGAAACGCTCGATGATCAACGCGACGGCGGCGATCGAGGCGACAATGAGAAACCAAATGGGCCAGCCGGCCGCCTGGATCAGGGACAGCAAAACGTTTCTCCGGGTACCGATCAAGCCGAAAGGCACGCAATTGTCGGTTTTTTTTCCACTGCGCATCAAGTGGAACCGTCGGACGGCGGCCGATGCGTCGGGGGCGGACGGTGTGAAGGACGCCTGCACAGGCTTTCGCAGGCGCTCTGCCTGGGGACAACTCTGTGAACAACGTACCTTGGCGCGGGACTGGGCGCGCGAATTCAACTGACGTGCCTGTATGCGTTCCTGTGCGTTAAACGAAATGTCAAGGCAAATCAATCAGTTGACGGGCACTGTTCCGTTGTGGCAGGGGCGTGCAGCAATAAATTCGATCGGGCGCAGTGTGTGGATAGCTTTGCGCCGGAGAGCCGCATGAACGCTCGTTTTGCGAGCGCAAACGAAGCAACGGTGCGGGAAATCCTGTCGGTTTCCCAACTGAACCGCGCCGTTGCTGGTTTGTTGCAGCGCAGCGTCCCGCCGGTGTGGGTGCGCGGCGAGATCTCCAACGCGACGCGCGCGGCCAGCGGACACTGGTACTTCACGCTGAAGGACGCCGATGCGCAGGTGCGTGCGGTGATGTTCCGCGGACGCGCCCAGTACCTGAACTTCGTTCCGCGCAACGGCGATCGGGTCGAGGCACGCGCGATGGTGACGCTGTACGAGCCACGCGGCGACTTCCAGCTGACGATCGAGGCGATGCGTCCGGCCGGCGCCGGTGACCTGTTCCAGCGCTTCCTGAAGCTGAAGGAGAAACTGCAGGCCGAAGGTCTGTTCGACGCCGCGCGCAAGCGGCCGCTGCCGGCGTTCCCGCGGATGGTCGGCGTCGTCACGTCGCCGCGGGCGGCGGCGCTGCGCGACGTGCTCACGACGCTGCAACGGCGTGCGCCGGGGGTCGGCGTCATCGTCTACCCGGCGCTCGTGCAGGGGGACGATGCGCCGGCGGCGCTGGTTGCCGCGTTGCGGGCCGCGTCGCACCGGCGCGAATGCGATGTGCTGCTGCTGGTGAGGGGCGGCGGCTCGATCGAGGATCTGTGGGCCTTCAACGACGAGACGCTCGCCCGGGCGATCGCTGCATCGCCGGTCCCGGTGGTGAGCGGTGTCGGCCACGAGACCGACTTCACGATCGCCGATTTCGTCGCCGACGAACGTGCGCCCACGCCCACCGGCGCGGCCGCGCGCGTCGTGCCCGATCGACGCGAGCTCGCCGAACGCGTGCTGCGCGCGGCTGCACGCGTAGAGCGCGCCTGGGAGCGCCGGATCGAGGCGATCGAGCAGCGCCTCGACACCGCCGCGCGGCTGCTGCGCTCACCGTCGGCGCAATGGCAGGCGCGCTCGCATCGGCTGCATGCGCTGTCGCAGCGAATCGTCGCCTTCGGCCGGCTTTCGCTGCAGCAGCGTGCGATGCGGATCGATCGCCTGTGCGCAGCCGTACGTGCGCCGCGCACCGAGCTCGCAGCTCAGCGCCTCGCGCATGCGGCGCGCGCGCTGCATCGCGCAACGACGCTGCATCTCGCGCGTCTCGACGAGCGCATGGCGCGAGGCGCTTCGGCGCTCGAACTCGTCAGCCCGCGCGCGGTGCTCGAGCGTGGCTACGCGATCGTGCACGACGCGCGCGGACATGTCGTCGCATCGGTCGAGCGGGTTGCCGTCGAAGACCGGCTGCGCGTGACGCTCGTCGATGGTCGCGTCGACGTTGCGGTTCGGCAGGTGGAGCGAGCCGCGCAGGAAGCGGTCGATGAGCGTCGCGAGCCGGTTGACGAGCGTCGCAAGCGACGGGACAGCTGAAAGAGCCCGGTGCCGGCGTGCCGGTCGTGCGGCTACTGCGCCATCGGCCTAGAATCGGCGATCAAGTGTCGCGCGGCTGCGCGATCCGGCCAACTACAAGGAGAACACGCATGGAGCACAAGCTGCCCCCTCTTCCCTACGCGATGGACGCGCTCGCGCCGCACGTCTCGAAGGAGACGCTCGAGTACCACTACGGCAAGCATCACCAGGCGTATGTCACGAACCTGAACAACCTGATCAAGGGCACCGAGTTCGAGAACATGAGTCTCGAGGACATCGTCCGGAAGTCGTCGGGCGGTGTCTTCAACAACTCGGCGCAGGTGTGGAACCACACGTTCTTCTGGTCGTGCATGAAGCCGGGCGGTGGCGGCCAGCCGTCGGGTGCGCTCGCCGACGCCATCACGAAGAAGTGGGGTTCGTTCGATGCATTCCGCGAGGCCTTCAGCAAGAGCGCGGTCGGCAACTTCGGCTCGGGCTGGACGTGGCTCGTGAAGAAGGGCGACGGCTCGGTCGACATCGTCAACACGAGCAACGCCGGAACGCCGGTCACCACGAGCGACCACCCGCTGCTGACGATCGACGTCTGGGAGCACGCGTACTACATCGACTATCGCAATGCGCGCCCGAAGTTCGTCGAGACCTTCCTCGCCAGCCTCGCGAACTGGGATTTCGCCGCGAAGAACTTCGGCTGATCGCCGGATCTCCGTGCCTGTGGCAGCATTCCCGGCTGCCGCGGGCACGTACCTTGCCTGCCTCGTTCCCCTGCAATTCCAACAACAGGAGCGGTGACCATGAGCTGGCTCTGGACTTTGATCATCGGGTTGATCGTCGGTGCCGTCGCGAAGTTCGTGATGCCCGGCAGGCAGGGGGGCGGGATCATCATCACGATCATCCTCGGTATCGTCGGCGCCTTCGTCGCCACGTGGATCGGTCAGGCGGTCGGCTGGTATCGGCCCGGTGAGAACGCGGGCTTCATCATGTCGGTGATCGGTGCGCTGGTCGTGCTGTGGATCTACGGGCTCGTCACCAAGCGGCGCGGAGCCTGAGCGGCGCTCATGAACGCGCCGTCAACGCGGCCCGGTGACGCCGGGCGGCAACATCAGGCGCGCGCCTTCCTGTAGCCCGCGTTTCGCGAACCACCCCTGCTCCATCTCGAGCGCGAAACGCACGGGTTGCTTCGGGCAGTGGCTGTCGTCGCTGCGCGGCGCCATCTGCGCGATGTTGACGATGCTTCCGTCGTCGTCGAGGAACGCGATCGACAGCGGCAGCGGCGTATTGCGCATCCAGAAGCAGTGCACCGCCTTCTGCTCGAAGACGAAGAGCATCCCTTCGTTTGGCCCGAGCGATTCGCGGCCCATCAGGCCGAGCATGCGGGTTCCGACGGTGTCGGCGAGCTCCGCGCGAACGACGTGGATGCCGGCCTCGATGCGCACGGTGGGCAGCTTCGGCTGCGGGTATTGCTGCTGCGCAAGCGTGGGCTCGTGCGGCGCAAAGGCGGCGATCGCGCAGGCGATCGCGAGTACGAAGGCGGGGGCGAGCGTTCGCATTGCGCGATGGTGCCGCAAGTTGCGCTCGCGCGCGACGCTCGGGCCGGTGCGGCATAATCGGGAGGTTCGGTTGCCGGCCTTGCCGTCGGCGTTCACGGCTTCGACCCTCGAGGAACCCGCTTCATGTACGAACACGTCAAGATCCCGTCGAACGGCGCGAAGATCACCGTCAATCGCGATTTCTCCCTGCAGGTTCCCGAGAACCCGATCATTCCGTACATCGAGGGCGACGGCACCGGCCTCGACATCACGCCGGTCATGCTGCGCGTCGTCGACGCGGCGGTCGAGAAGGCCTACGGCGGCAAGCGCCGCATCCACTGGATGGAGATCTACGCCGGCGAGAAATCCACGCGCGTCTACGGCCCTGACGTCTGGCTGCCCGACGAGACGCTGAAGATCCTCAAGGACTACGTCGTCTCGATCAAGGGGCCGTTGACCACGCCGGTGGGCGGCGGCATCCGTTCGCTGAACGTCGCGCTGCGCCAGGAACTCGACCTGTACGTCTGCCTGCGGCCCGTACGCTGGTTCCAGGGCGTGCCCTCGCCGGTGAAGGAGCCGCACAAGACCGACATGGTGATCTTCCGCGAGAACTCGGAGGACATCTACGCCGGCATCGAGTACGAGGCGGAGTCGGACAAGGCGAAGAAGCTGATCGCCTTCCTGCAGAACGAGCTTGGCGTGACCAAGATCCGCTTTCCCGAAAGCTCGGGCATCGGTATCAAGCCGGTGTCGCGCGAAGGAACCGAGCGGCTCGTGCGCAAGTCGATCCAGTACGCGATCGACAACGACAAGCCGTCCCTTACGCTCGTGCACAAGGGCAACATCATGAAGTACACCGAGGGCGCGTTCCGCGACTGGGGCTACGCCCTCGCGCAGCGTGAGTTCGGTGCGCAACTGCTCGACGGCGGCCCGTGGATGACGATCCGCAACCCGAAGACCGGCGGGCAGATCGTGATCAAGGACGTGATCGCCGATGCGTTCCTGCAGCAGATCCTGCTGCGGCCCGCCGAGTACAGCGTGATCGCCACGCTGAACCTGAACGGCGACTACATCTCCGACGCGCTCGCCGCGCAGGTGGGCGGCATCGGCATCGCGCCGGGCGCGAACCTGTCCGACTCGGTCGCGATGTTCGAGGCGACGCACGGCACTGCGCCGAAGTACGCCGGCAAGGACTACGTCAACCCGGGCTCGGAGATCCTGTCGGCCGAGATGATGCTGCGGCACATGGGCTGGACCGAAGCCGCCGATCTCATCATCTCGTCGATGGAGAAGGCGATCCTGTCGAAGCAGGTCACCTACGACTTCGCGCGGCTGCTGGAAGGGGCGACGCAGGTGTCGTGCTCGGGCTTCGGGCAGGTGATGATCGACCAGATGGGCTGAGCACTGCGTTTCAGAGCGGCCCGCTGCGATCGAAGAGGTCCTCGACAAACACGTCCGGGTGCTGGGCTTCGAGCCCGAACGACGCCAGCACATCGGGCGGAAAGTCGCGTTCGTTGAATGTCACGATCACACTGGCGTGGCAGCGGATCGCGGCGGCGAGGACGTGCCGGTCGTCTGGATCGGGAAGAGCCAGCCCGTCGATCAAGACTTCGTGCCCGGTCACCACTGCGTCAGGGATTGCCCGGTCCATCAAGTCCGAGGTGCGATCGAGTTGCTCGGCCGTGAGGTCAGGCCGATTCTTCAGCAGATTGCGCTTCCACTCGTCGTGAATCTGCGCACTCCAGCGCGCGCGGAAGCGCCCGGACAGGCCGAGCCATAGGAGGAAGTCGCGCAGCGGTGCGGGGTACAGCACACAGGCGTCGTAGATCGCGGTGAACGGCGAACTCCTCATTCGTAACCCAGCTGAAGCTCCTGGGCCTGTTTCGCCAGTTCTTCCATCGCTTGCTCGCTCGCTCGATCCTGTTCGGCCTTGAAGCGCATCAGGTCAGCGAACCGGATACGCCGGTGCTTGCCGGTCTTGTGGAAGGGCAGCGCACCCCCTTCCAGCAGCTTGACGAGGTGAGGGCGCGACACATTCAACATGTCGGCGGCTTCCTGTGTCGTCAGCTCGGCGTGGATCGGCACGACCTTGACCGCATTGCCCTCGGCAAGCTCGGACAGGATGTCGACCAGCAGGCGCAGCGCGGACGTGGGCAGCTCGACCTGGTGGGGCTGGTTCTTCGCGTCAAAGATCTGGATGCGCTGGGTCTCGAACTGCGTGCTCAGATAGGCAGCCAGCGCGCGTACGATTGCCGCGTCGGTGGAGGCCCGCATCGACGAGCTGGTCGCGACTTCGGTGCGCGTCGACCGCGACGATCCGCAGTGGCGGCGGAACGCGCAGGTGCGTGAGTGGATGCGCTACTGGCCCGGGGTGCTGTCGATCTGAGCGCCGAAGATTTCAGTTAAGAACGAGACACATTCTTATTTAGTATTCCGGATCCTCGCCCACCATGACAGGATCCTCGATGAAGCTCGATGCCGGCGACCTGATCAGCCTCCAGAGTTACGCTGCCTGCCGGCCGAAGTTTCGCTCGCAGGATGGTTGCTCGGTTTCCGGGAAATCCGGGGTGGCATAGTCGCTTTCTTGCCGACCGGCGAGGAGACCATCATGAAAAGCTCGAAAGACGCGGTCGATACCTCAACACCGGCGGCTGCCGGATACGAAGCGATCCCGATCCTGCCCAACGGTCCGGGTGCGGAGGCGGTCAGTGTCGACAAGATCCGCGACCTGCTGTTCGGCAACCAGATGCAGGACTACGACCGTCGCTTCGCGAATCTCGAGGAGCGCTTCCTGCAGCGCCTGAAGGAGATCGAGTCGGAGAGCGCGCGCAGTCTTGCTGCCGCCGAGGCCAACGCGAAGAAGCAGGTCGACTCACTCGCCAGCCAGCTGCGCGAGGAGTCCGATGCGCGCGCGGACGCCGACCGGGAAACCGAGCGCAACCTGCGCGAGAGTACGCAGGCGCTCGAGAAGCGCGTGCGCCAGCTCACCGACCAGCTCGGCCAGCTCGAGCGCGAGCTCACCGATCGAATCACGCACACGGCGCAGACGCTGCGCGACGAGTCGCGCAAGCGCAACGACGACACGCGCGAAGGCTTCGAGCGCATGCTCGGCGAGCTGGGCAACGTCAAGACCGATCGCAACCTGCTCGCCGGGCTGTTCGCCGAGGTGGCGAAGTGCCTGAGCCACGAGGCCGCACCGAAGGTTGGCAACGGCAAGGGAATCGATCCGTCGCGCGTCTGGCATCCGAGCTGACGCCCGCGCGCGATGAGCGCTTCCGAGCGAACGCTCGGGTGGCTCCTGAGCGAATCGGCAAGCGAGCGCGGCATCGACCGCAGCGCGCTGGCGAAGGTTCTGCTCGACGCGGCGCGCAACGCTGACGAGGCGCAGGCACGGCTCGATCGCGAAGCGGCCGAGGCCCGGCACGCGCCGCTCGAGCAGCTGCGCACGCTGCTGATGGGCCGCGAGCTCGAGACGCTCGAGCGACTGCGCGAGAACATCGACGACCCCGAGCGTTTCGCCTCCGCGGTGAGCCGTGCGCTGCCGAGCGCCGCCGCGCAGGCGGCCGCGCGCGACGAACGCCTTGCCGACGTGCTGACGCCGACTGTCGAGCGCGCTGCGCAACGGTCGATCCGCAACGATCCGCGCACGCTCGTCGACATCATCCACCCGGTGATCGTGCCGGCGATCCGCAAGTCGATCGCCGAGACCCTCGACGGCACGCTGCAGTCGCTGAATGCGTCGCTCAAGCACGCCTTCACGTTGCGCGGCCTGCGCTGGCGGTTGCGCGCGTGGCGCACCGGCGTGCCTTTCGCGCAGGTCGTTCTCGAGCAGACACTCGTCTTTCGCGTCGAGCATGTGTTCCTGATCCATCGGCACACCGGCCTGCTGATCGCGCAGGCGACTGCTCCCGATGCGACGAGCCAGGACCCGCAGCTGGTCTCGTCGATGCTCGTCGCGATCCAGGACTTCGTGCGCGACTCGTTCTCGGGCAGCGATGGCGCGCTTGATGCGCTGCGTCACGGCGATCTGCTGCTGTGGTGCGAGCAGGGGCCGTCGGCATCGCTGGTTGCCGTGATCCGCGGCAACCCGCCCAGCGCACTGCACGACACGCTGCGCGACGTGCTCGCGCGCATTCATGAGGAACGCCGACAGGCGCTCGAGGACTTCGATGGCGACAGCACCGCGCTCGCCGACGTCGCGGCGACGCTCGACGAATGCGTGCGCCTGCGCCAGATCGCGCCGCGTGCGCGCTCGGGCGGCGTTCCGTGGCTGCTCGCGCTCGTGCTGCTCGTCGTCTTCGGCTTCGCCGTCGATGCATGGAGGCGCTCGGGGCACGAGGCCGATCTGTGGGAGCGCTACGTGGAGCGCCTGCGCTCCGAGCCCGGCATCGTCGTCGCCGACGCGAGCCGGACGGGCGACGGATGGCGGCTGAGCGGGCTGCGCGATCCGCTGGCCGCTGACCCGCAGCAGCTGCTGCGCCTGTCGGGCATCGATCCCGCGCGCGTGTCTGCGCAGTGGCAGCCGTATCAGGCGATGAACCCGCCTTTCGTGCTGCGGCGTCTGCAGACGAGCCTCGCGCCGCCGCCGACGGTGCTGCTCAGCACTTCGGGCGATGGCATCGTCGCGAGCGGCACCGCTTCGGCAGTCTGGCTGCAGAAGGCGCGTGCCTTCGCGAGCGCGCTGCCGCCGGGGTCACCGCCCTTTGACGTCAGCGCCGTTCACGAGCTGATCGATGCCGCGCTGGAACGGCTGCGCGAGGCGATCGAGTCGCGCACGCTGCATTTCGACGTGAACGAAGTGATGCCGACCGGTGACTTCGAGTCGACGCTCGACGCGGTGGCCGACGACATCGCGCAGCTGGTCGCCCGTTCGGCCGAGCTGCGCGTGAGTCCGCGCATCACCGTCACCGGGCACTCCGACTCCACCGGCAAGGGAACGACGAACCTGTCGCTGAGCGTGGCACGCGCGGAGGTCGTGCGGGCGTTGCTGATCAAGCGCGGCGTCTCGCCCGGGACGATCACCGTGCGCGGCGCCGGGCCGCTCGAGCCGCTGAGTGCCGAGGACTCTGCCGACGAACGATCGCGCAACCGTCGCGTGTCGTTCCGCGTGTCGATCGACGAATAGCGATCCAGGGCCTAGCGGCGAGCGCGAGCGAACGATGCTGCAACGGAAGATCTGCATGCTCGGTGCCTTCTCGGTCGGCAAGACGAGTCTCGTGCGTCGCTACGTGACCGGCGTCTACTCCGATGCCTACCTGACGACCGTAGGGGTCAAGGTCGACAAGAAGTCGCTCGATCTCGGCGGCCGCACGCTCGACCTGATCCTCTGGGATCTCGCCGGCGAGGACGAGGTCTCGACGATCCGCATGAGCTATCTGCGCGGCAGCGCGGGTTATCTGCTGGTGGCCGACGGCACGCGGCCCATCACGCTCGAGGTCGCGCGTTCGCTGCAGCAGCGCGTCGAAGCCGAGCTGGGCCGGTTGCCCTTCGTCGTGCTGCTGAACAAGCGCGATCTCGTCGACGAATGGCAGCTCGCAGAAGACGAGGTCGCTGCGTTGGCGAACGGCGGATGGTCGATCCGCACGACGAGCGCGAAGTCGGGCGAAGGCGTCGATGATGCCTTTCGCGAGCTCGCCGGGCGCGTGATGCACTGAGTCGGTAAACGACGCGATGACGGACGCGCTGCCGCCCCCCGTCGCGCAGGCGCTCCACTCCGAGCTCTCGGCGCGGCGTTCGCTCGCGTGGTTGCGCATCGACGCGGCGCTCGCGCTCGTCGATGCGGGCGGAGACCTGTCGCACTACGGCCTCGATGCACTGCGCATCGGCGTGCCGGTCGGCGAGCAGGTGGTTTTCCTCGACGGCTTCCTGCCGCTGGTCGAGTCGCCGTGCCTGCTGCGTTCGGTCGAGCTCGCCGCCGACCGTGCGACCGATATCCACCTGCATGCGCTCGACGGGCAGTCGTGGGTCGTGCTGCTCGACGTGACCGCCGAGCGCGAAGAGGCGCGGCGAATGCAGCAGAAGGCCTACGACACGACGCTGCTGCAGGAGCGCGAGGCAAGGCTCAATCGCGAGCTTGCGGCGGCGAACGAGGCATTGCGCGTCGCACAGCGCGAAATCGAGGCCTCGCGCGCGGCGCTGCAGCGCGTGCACGACCGCCTTTCGCTCGAGCTCGCCGATGCGGCTGCCTACGTGCGATCGATCCTGCCGCTGCCGATGCGATCGCCCTTCGTCATCGACTGGCGCTTCGTTCCGTCGGCACAGCTGGGCGGCGACGCATTCGGATACCACTGGATCGACGACGCGCATTTTGCTTTGTACCTGCTCGACGTCTGCGGGCACGGCATCGGACCGTCGTTGCTGTCGGTGGGCGTGCTGAACACGCTGCGCAGCGGCTCGCTCCCCGGCGTCGATCCGCGCGACCCGGCGCAGGTGCTGCAAGGCCTGAACCGGCTCTATCCGATGGCTTCGCACAACGATCTGTTCTTCACGCTGTGGTACGGCGTCTATTCGGTGGCGGATCGCCAGCTCGCGTATTCGGCGGCCGGACATCCGCCGGCGCTGCTCGTGCATCCGGACGATCGGGCGGAGCAACGCGGCGCTTCGACAACTGCGATGTCGTCCGACGACGCCCTCTGCACCGAAGCGCTGGCGACCCGCGGACCTCCGATCGGCGCCGTTGTCGATGCTGCCTGGCAGACGGCGACGACGCTCGTTCCACAGCGCAGCCGGCTCTACCTGTTCAGCGACGGTGCCTTCGAGATCCGTCGCGCCGACGGCTCGATGCTGAGTCACGCGGGCTTCGCCGCCCTCGTCTCGTCGCTCGGGGCGCTGCCGGTCGGCGAAGGGATCGATCGCCTGATTGCACGCGCGCTCGAAGAGGGCGGCGGCGCCCTCGACGACGACCTGTCGATCGTCTGCTTCGCGCTCTGACGGACGCGCCGCGCGTCGCGGCGCGATTCGTTCAGTGATCGAAGCGCAGCCGCAGCGTCGAGCGTCCTTCGCGTTCGTCGCAGGAGACGCGATCGGCGACGCGTTTGACCAGGAAGCCGGCGAGCCGACGCGTTGCGTCCTCCGAAGCGATGATCTCGTCGGCTGTCGGACGTTGCTTGGGGAACTCGAGCGGGTGCCCCTGCCAGCTCATCCGCACGCGCACGTTGAATTCGTCGAACGACGCCGTGACATCGATCGGACCTTCGGCGCCGCCGGTGTCGTAGAGCACCTCGGCGGCCTGCGCTACACCGAAGGCCACCCGATCGATGACGTCGCCGCGCGCGCCCCAGGCGGCGCCGAGCTCGTGCAGCCGTTCGTCGATGCGCGCGCTGTCGGAGGGCGGCGGCTCGATGCGAAAACGACCCGTACGCGTGACGCCGATGCGGAACACGAGGTTCATCGCAAGCGCCGCGAGCGTGCCGAACACCAGCGGCGTACCGATCATCGAGCGAACGGCCGGTGGCAATGCTTCGATCATCGCCGGCGCGAGCTCGACCGACAGCCCGGCCAGCAGCCCCATCCCGATCACCAGCGTGCGCCTTGCGTCGATCAATCGTGAAGTCACGATCTGCACGCCCTGCACGATCATGTAGGCGGCGGAGAACACGAGCGTTGTGCCGAGCACGCCAGACGGAACCTGCAGTAGCAGCAACCCGAGCGCCGGGCTCAGGCCGAACAGCACGCAGACGACGGAGATCACGGGCCCGACGCGTCGGCTGTGCATGCCGGTGGCGACGGCCAGTCCCGACGCCGTCGAGGCCGTGTTGAGGCCCATGCCGCCGATCGATGCCGACAACATCGTTCCGAGCCCATCGCCGAGCACGCCGCCGCTGACGGCGCGCAGGTCGGCACGGACCCAGCGCGGCTCGCAGGCGTTCTGCAGGATGACGACGTTGCCGGCGGTCTTGATCGCACAGGCGAGTGCGGTGACCAGGAACGGAACGAGTAGCGCGGCGTCGAAGGACCAACCGGGGTGCACGGTCAGCGGCCAGGCGACCAGCGAGCCGAGCAGCGCGGGTGTGTCCGAGGTTTCGGCCTCTAGCCCGAAGTGCAGCGAGACGAGCAGGCCCACCGCGGTGCCGATCAGCACGCAGGCGATGCGAAGCGAGCCTCGCGCCCATACGTTCAGCGCGACCATCACCGCCAGCGCAACGAGTGCTGCACCGATCGGCCCGAGCGGCGCCGTCGTGCCCGGTTCGGCGCTGGTGATCATCCGGACGCCGACCGCGCCGGTGGTGATGCCGACCAGCAGCACGACGATGCCGGCGATCTCGGGCGGAAACACCGGTCGAAGCCGGTGCATCAGCGGCGCCAGCGCGATCTCGACCAGCGCCGCGACGAGCGTCATGCCGAGTACGAGCGACAGCCCGCCCATCTGCGCTGCGGCGATCGACGGAGCCAGATAGAGAATCGTCGGGCTCGGCCAGCACAGGAAGCCCGATCCGATGGGGCCGATCCGGTAGACCTGCAGCAGCAGCGCACCGCCGCAGGCGAGCAGCGTGAGGCTGACGAAGGCAGCGGTAATCGATGCTTCGACACCGGCGGCACGGGCGATCAGCAGCGGGTAGGCCAGCAGCGAAGTTGCGGCGACGAAGTGCTGCAGGCCCGACAGCAGCACGAGCAGCGGGGGAGGCGAGGAAAGCGGCCCCCAGAATCGGGGCTGATGAGGGTCGGACACCACGGGCCGAAGGCCGGACACCCTATGCCGACCCGCCCGATGCTGCAGCGATCGCTTCGGATTTCTGCGGATGGATCGCGAAGAGCTCGACGAAACCGGCGAGGTCGAACAACTGCTGCACCTTGTCCGAGAGCCCGCACAGATGCAGCGCCACCGCGTTCGTCCGGGCGACACGGTTGGCCACCAGCAGCGTGCGAAAGCCCGCGCTGCTGATGTACTCCAGCGCGCTCAGGTCGATCACCAGCGCGCCGATCGGCGTAGCGAGCGTCGCGTCGATCCGTTCGCCGAGCATCGGCGCCGTGGTGCTGTCGATCCGTCCGCTCGCCGCGAGCAGCGTGATCCGCCCGAGTCGTTCCTCATGGAGTTCCATCGGATCGGGCTCCCGTGTGTCGCGTCCGTCTGCGGGTCAACGTCAGGTGATTGGTCTCGCCGATGCGGCGATAGCGCGTCTCGTCCATCAGTTGCCGCACGAAGTGGATTCCCAGGCCGCCTTCGCTGCGCTCCGACAGCGGCGAGTCGAGGTCGGGCGGCGCTGCGCTCAACGGGTCGAAGGCGAGACCGGCGTATTCGATCGTCACTTCCACGGCCGATGCGGACAGGCGAAAGCGTACGTCGATCGGGTGGAAGCCGCCATCGGGAAACGCGTGGCGGATCGCGTTGGAGAGCACCTCGTCGAGGGCGACCTGCAGGTCGGCGAGTGCGTTCGCGTCGATGCCGGCGCGCCGTGCGAAGTCGCTGCAGCATTGCGCAACGGCGGCGATTTCCGGCAGCGCGTTCCCGATGGTGATCGAGACCACCTCGATGGGGCGAGTCGGGCTGCAGCGAGGCATCGTGGCTCCGCGGGCTGGCGGAGCGTTGCGTACCCGCCGGTCCGCGCGACTTCGCGTGTGCGAATTGTAGGGGTTTCCCCGTCAGATCGCGCTGCGCCCGAAGGCCGCGGCGAGCTCGCGCGCGGCGCGCACGAGCAGAGTCGTGTCGGCGCCGACAGCGACGAACAGCGCGCCTGCGTCGAGGTAGGTCTGCGCGAGCGCACGGTCGGAGGCGAGGATGCCGGGCGCCTTGCCGGCCGCGCGCACGGTCGCGATGCCGTCGAGCAGCACGCGCTGCACGTCCGGGTGCGCGGGCTGTCCGCGCAGGCCCATCGAGGCCGAGAGATCGGCCGGCCCGAAGAACACGCCGTCGACGCCGTCGACCGACGCGATCTCACGCAGGTTCTCGATCGCGTCGACCGACTCGGCCTGCACGAGCAGGCACATGTGTGCGTCGGCCTGGTGTACGTAGTCGTCGACCTGGTTCCAGCGCGATGCGCGCGCGAGCGCGGCGCCCATGCCGCGCCTTCGTGCCGATCGTCAATTCCTTCGCCAGTTCCTTCACGTGGTCGGCGTAGTTCAGCCCGAGCGCGACGATGGTCTGCGGCTCGAAGGGCGGCAGCCAGACGACCTCGTCCTCTCGCAGCACGCGGCCGTCGGCCAGTCGAAGACCGTCGGGATGCGGCACGGCGTCGTGCACGGCCCCTGCGAATGCAACGCGCGCCGTCTTCATGCGTACACCTGCGCGTCTGCAGCCAGCACTTCGCCGTGCAGCGAGCCGATTGCATCGCAGTCGACGCGCCAGCGCTGGCCGGCTGCGGCCACGGGAGCGCCCTCGTGCACGCCGAGCACGAGCACGTCGCCGGGCTTCAACGTCATGAATGCCGTCACCTCCTCCGGCACCGCAATCTTCCGATGCTGCTCGCGCAGGCGCGCGAACGCGTCTTTGCGCAGTTCCGTCCGATCCTGAACGCGCATGGAATCACCGAGCAGCAGTGGCGAATCGTGCGCGCGCTGCTCGAAACCGGCCCGCTCGAGCCGTGCCAGATCGTTGCGCTTTGCGGCATCTCGAGCCCCAGCCTGGCCGGCGTGCTCGCACGGATGGAAGAAGTGGGCCTCGTGTCGCGCGAGCGCGTGGAGCGCGACAGGCGTCGCCTGCTCGTCTCGCTCACCGACGAGAGCCGTGCGCTCGCGGCGCGGATGGCGCCGGAGATCGAGGCTGTCTACGTTCGGCTCGAGCGGCAGCTCGACAAGGCGCGACTGCACGGGCTGTACCGCTCGCTCGACGAGATCATTGCGCGGCTCGGGCCCTCGGAGGGCCGACGCAAGCGCAGAAGCACTCTGGAGTGAACGGCGACCTCGGGCTTCGAATTTGCTTCAGGCAGGTTTCGACAGACGAGGAGCGTTCAGATGGTCGAACGACGAATCCCCTCCGCCGACCCCACAGGCTCGAAGGCGCAGCAGCACTGGCGCGAAGCGGACTCGCATCGCAAGGAGCATCCGCACGACCCGCGCCGTGGCGCGCTCGATCCGGAGTTGTCGCGTCAGCGCCGCGACGCCTTCCTGCACACGCGAAACGGCGTCTTCTATCCGACCGGCCACACGGTGCTCGTGCTGCTGCCCGACGACGCGAACGCGGTCTGCAACGCGCTACACGAAGCCGGCTTCGCTCGCGACTCGACGATGCTGCTGGACGCGCAACAGACGTCGGACCTGATGCAGGCGAGCGAGGAGCAGGCGGGCTTCCTGTCCGAGATCGTGGGCGGCGAGATCAAGAATCTGCGCGTGATCCGGCAACTCGCCGACAACGGCGCGTGCATGCTGATCGTGCGCGTGCACGACGACGACGAGGAACGGCGACTGGTCGAAGTGGCGCAGCGATGGCCGGTACACAAGGCGATGCGGTACCATAGCCTTGCGATCGAGGAGATAGCGGTCGGCAGCGAAGATATTCCGGGCGACAGCCCGTACGGCGTCAACGAAGTCTTGCGCAACAAGCCTTCGGACGCACAGATGAAGCCGCGACGCTAGCCGCGCTTCGGCCGGTCGCCGACCGGCGGTAGAAAAGGGCGGCGCGCCTGGAAGGCGCGCCGCGGCTTTCAGGAAGAGGACTGGATGTTCGACGCCTGCTTGCCTTTCGGGCCCGACACCACGTCGAACTGAACCTTCTGGCCTTCCTTCAGGCTCTTGAAGCCGTTCATCTGGATCGCGCTGAAATGCGCGAACAGATCCTCACCTCCATCGTCGGGGGTGATGAAACCGTACCCCTTCGAGTCGTTGAACCACTTGACGGTACCCGTTGCCATGCTTCGTCTTCCCCTGACGCGATCGACTGGACGCTGCCGTCGGCGCCCGAGGGCGCTGGCGAGAACGTCGCAGGATCGTAGTGCGTCGGTTTCGAACGAAGTCCGGCGCTCCCGTTTGCGAGGACATCCCCCCGGGCAGCGGACGGATTCTTTGTTAAAAGACAGGTGTCGTCAAGACAGGTTTGGCGCTTTCGAGCGACATTTCATGGGCGCCGCTCTTGCTTTGTGAAGCGCGTCACGGTCGGCGAGACGGCCGTCTGGAACGTTGTTGCAGTGGAAGCAACACTCGCTAGAATGCATTCATGGCGACGCGTCAAGATCCGTCTCCCGTTCTGGAGCGCCAGGGGTCGCGGCTGAAGCCGCCACCGATGTATCAGGTGATGCTGCTCAACGACGATTTCACCCCGATGGAGTTCGTCGTAAACGTCCTGCAGAGGTTCTTCGGGATGGGCCGGGAGAAAGCGACACAGGTGATGTTGAAAGTGCACCGCGAAGGACGCGGCGTGTGCGGAGTGTTTCCTCGCGACGTAGCGGCCACGAAAGTAGAACAGGTTAGCAGTTACTCACGCCAGCATCAGCATCCGCTGCAATGCGTGATGGAGGAAGCATGATCGCGCAGGAATTGGAAGTCAGTCTGCACATGGCCTTCGTCGAGGCCCGGCAGCAGCGCCACGAGTTCATCACCGTGGAGCATCTGCTGCTGGCGCTGCTCGACAATCCGTCGGCGGCCGAGGTGCTGCGCGCGTGCGCAGCCAACGTCGAAGACCTGCGCAAGAACCTCACCGGCTTCATCAAGGAAAACACGCCCGTCGTCCCCGGTGCCGAGGAAATCGACACCCAGCCCACGCTCGGGTTCCAGCGCGTCATCCAGCGCGCGATCATGCACGTGCAGAGCACGTCGAACGGCAAGAAGGAGGTCACCGGCGCCAACGTTCTGGTGGCGATCTTCGGCGAGAAGGACTCGCACGCCGTCTACTACCTGCACCAGCAGGGCATCACGCGCCTGGACGTCGTCAACTACATCTCGCACGGCATCACGAAGGCGCCGCAGCCGAAAGAGCCTGCGAAGGAAGAGCAGGCCGAGACCGAGGCCGAGGCCGGAAGCGCGCAGCAGGGTGCGCTCGAGCAGTACACGCAGAACCTGAACGCGGCGGCGCGCGAAGGCCGCATCGATCCGCTGATCGGCCGCGAGAACGAGGTCGAGCGCGTCATCCAGGTGCTGTGCCGGCGGCGCAAGAACAATCCGCTGCTGGTCGGCGAGGCGGGCGTGGGCAAGACGGCGATCGCCGAGGGCCTTGCCTGGCGCATCACGCAGTCCGACGTTCCGGAGGTGCTCGCCGACGCCACCGTCTATTCGCTCGACATGGGTGCGCTGCTGGCGGGAACGAAATACCGCGGCGATTTCGAGCAGCGGCTGAAAACCGTGCTCAAGCAGCTGAAGCAGGCGCAGAACGCGATCCTCTTCATCGACGAGATCCACACGTTGATCGGCGCAGGTTCCGCGTCGGGCGGCACGCTCGATGCTTCGAACCTGCTCAAGCCGGCGCTGTCGTCGGGTACGCTGAAGTGCATCGGCGCCACGACGTACAACGAATATCGCAGCATTTTCGAGAAAGATCATGCGCTTTCGCGTCGCTTCCAGAAGATCGACGTCGTCGAGCCCACGGTCGAGCAGACGGTGCAGATCCTGCGCGGGCTGAAGTCGCGCTTCGAGGAGCACCACGGCGTGAAGTACTCGTCGTCGGCGCTGTCGGCGGCGGCCGAGCTGTCGGCGAAGTACATCAACGACCGGCACCTGCCCGACAAGGCGATCGACGTCATCGACGAAGCGGGCGCGGCGCAGCGCATCCTGCCGAAGAGCCGGCAGAAGAAGGTCATCAACAAGGGCGAGATCGAGGACATCGTCGCGAAGATCGCGCGCATCCCGCCGGCATCGGTCTCCAGCGACGATCGCGGTCGGTTGCAGACGCTCGACCGCGACCTGAAGGCGACGGTCTTCGGCCAGGATCCGGCCATCGACGCGCTCGCTGCGGCGATCAAGATGTCGCGTTCGGGGCTGGGCAAGCCCGACAAGCCGATCGGCGCCTTCCTGTTCTCCGGGCCCACCGGCGTCGGCAAGACCGAGGTTGCGCGCCAGTTGGCGTTCATTCTCGGCATCGAGCTGATCCGCTTCGACATGTCGGAGTACATGGAGCGGCACGCGGTGTCGCGCCTCATCGGCGCGCCTCCGGGCTATGTGGGCTTCGACCAGGGCGGCCTGCTCACCGAGGCCATCACGAAGAAGCCGCACGCGGTGCTGCTCTTCGACGAGATCGAGAAGGCGCACCAGGACATCTTCAACATCCTGCTGCAGGTGATGGACCACGGCACGCTCACCGACAACAACGGACGCAAGGCCGACTTCCGCAACGTCATCATCATCATGACGACGAACGCGGGCGCCACCGAGCTGCAGAAGCGTTCGATGGGCTTCTCCGACACCCGCAAGGCGGGCGACGAGATGGTCGAGATCCGCCGGATGTTCACGCCCGAGTTCCGCAACCGGCTCGACTCGATCATCAGCTTCGGTTCGCTCGACGAGCAGATCATCCTGCGCGTGGTCGACAAGTTCCTGATGCAGCTCGAGGAGCAGTTGCACGAGAAGAAGGTCGAGGCGATCTTCACCGACGGCCTGCGCACGATGCTCGCGAAGAAGGGCTTCGATCCACTGATGGGCGCACGCCCGATGCAGCGCCTGATCCAGGACACGATCCGCAAGGCGTTGGCCGACGAGCTGTTGTTCGGCCGGCTGGTGGCGGGCGGTCGCGTCACGGTCGACATCGACGAAGCGGGCGAGGTCACGCTGTCATTTGCCGAGGCGCCGCCGTCGGCAGGCGGCGAGGGCGAGGAGCACATCGAAAGCCTGCCCGCCTGAGCGAACGTGCGAATGAATCTACTGAGCGACCTCGGCCGCTCGCTACGATTTCTTCACACGTCGCGAGCGCTGGCGCGTTCTCGCCCTTAGCGCGGTACCAGCGCGAAGATCCGTACCGCCGAGCCGGTGCCGCCCTTGACCTTCA
This sequence comes from uncultured Limnobacter sp., assembly GCA_964538505.1. Lineage (GTDB taxonomy): Bacteria > Pseudomonadota > Gammaproteobacteria > Burkholderiales > Burkholderiaceae_E > Zeimonas. Next base: position 183,702 of record CAZIDY010000002.1, read on the forward strand.
GCGGCGGCACGATGACGGCGAACTCCCAGGCCTTCGCTGCCGCGAGTTCCTCGAGATTCAGGTTCTCCACGATGTAGATGCCTGAATCGGTGATCAGCCGCATGTGCACCGGGAACACCTGGAATTTCGGCGACGTGACGACTGGCGGTCTTTTCTCGAAGGTGAGCGTATCGTTGCCCACGATGCGTGCGCCCTGCCGGATCAGGTATTCGGCGGCATCGAGTCCCGGTCCCGGCGAGGATTCGCCGGCGTAGAGCTTCGGATCGCCCGCGAAGTGCGCTCCCCAGCCGGTGCGGATGAAGACGGTGTCGCCGCGCTGCAGACGCACGCCCTGGCGCTGCGCCGCCTGCTCGAGATGGGCCGCCGTGATCTCGAAATCCGCAGGCAGCGGGCTCGAGTTGCCCTGGATCATCGTGGCGACGTCGAGGAGGACGCCACGATTGACCAGCAGCTCCGGTGGGAACTCGTCGATTGCCAGGTTCGCGCCGACGCCGCCTGCGCCGATCCCTGCGGGATCCGCCGTTGCCGCTGCCGCATCGACACCGCCGAAGAGCCTGCCGTCGCGTCCGATGTGACCGAGCGCATCGATGGTCGGTGCACCGTGCTGTCCGCTCCAGTGCATCTCCTCCGCAGCGAAGGAGAGCTGGCCGCCGTCGTTGAAGGCGCCGCGTGTCTTCGCGTGCGTTGCGCTGAGCGCGAAGGAGTAGGGCGGGTTCACCGAGGCGACCGGCGACTGGGCATCCCAGGTGTGCGAGAGGTCGATGAGGCGAGCGCTCTTCAGCGAGGTGATCAGGCCCGGGCTGCCGGACACTGCGTCCGCACCGGGCGCGGCGCAGCCCAGAGCGGAGGCGGTGAATGCCACGACGATGCCGATGCGCAGGAGTCGCCGGGCGAAGAGGGGAGTGCAGGCTCGAGTCATCGGTACTCCTTTTACGCTCGCGCAACGATAGCGCAATCGGTTCCGTTCCGGCGCGCGCGGGAACGAAGGTCACTTCGACGACCCCTTCCGTCCGCCACTGGCCGCATCGTCAGCTCCATGACAATATGCGTCGAGCGCACGAAGTAACGCCCGCGGTACTTTGCCGCCGAGAATGCGCGTTTTTCGTTACAGGAGGAGAAGGACGATGCGATCGAGGACCCTCGCTTCGGCGATCGGTGTCGCTGCCGTGCTCGGCTGGATGGCCGCGCCCGCGCATGCGCAGTCGGCACACTATCTCGCAGCCAACTGCGCCAATTGCCACGGCACCGACGGCCACTCGGCGGGTGGCGGCGGCATGCCCGGGCTCGCCGGCCTGTCGCCCACCTATTTCGTCGAGCAGATGAAGGCGTTCCGCGACGGCACGCGCAAGGCGACGATCATGCACCAGCTCTCCAAGGGCTACAGCGAGCAGCAGATCGCCGAGCTCGCCGAGTACTTCGCCCGCCAGCAGAGGAGCCCGAAATGACGCGCGACATCGTGAACGGGAAAAGCGATGCCGCGGGCATCGAGCCGGGTCGCCGACGTTTCGCCAAAGTCGCCGGATCGGCAATTGCGCTCGGCGGCGCAGGCGCTGCGCTGTCGCTTGCTGGTTGCGCGACTCCCGGTGCTTCGGCGAGCGGCGCGCAGGGGCGCGTGCTCGTGATCGGCGGCGGATACGGTGGCGCCACCGCGGCGAAGTACCTGAAGAAATGGGGCGGCACGGCCATCGACGTGACGCTCGTCGAGCGCGAGCCGGTGTTCATCTCGTGCCCGTTGTCGAACCTCGTGCTCGGCGGATCGCGCCGCATCGATGAGCTCACCGTTACGTACAACGGCCTGCGCACGGCCGGCGTGCGCGTCGTGCAGGACGAGGTGCTGGCGATCGATCCGTCGACGCGCAGCGTCTCCTTCAGCAAGCTCGCCACGCAACGTTTCGACCGCATCGTCGTCTCGCCGGGGGTCGATCTCGATTTCCACGCGGTGCAGGGGCTCGATGCCGAAGCGCAGAAGACGATCCTGCACGCATGGAAGGCGGGTGCGCAGACGGTCGCGCTACGCGCGCAGCTCGAGGCGATGCCCGACGGCGGCACCTATGTGCTCACGATCCCGAAGTCGCCCTATCGTTGCCCGCCCGGTCCGTACGAACGCGTCTGCCAGGTCGCGCACTACTTCAAGACGAAGAAACCGCGCTCGAAGATCGTCGTGCTCGATGCGAACCCCGACATCCAGTCGAAGAAGGGCCTGTTCCTTGCCGTCTGGAACGGCCAGTACAAGGGGTTGATCGACTACCAGCCGAACATGAACGTCACCGAGGTCGACGCCCGCAACCGCGTCGCGATCACCGAGTTCGGCGACAAGGTCCGCGCCGACGTGCTCAACGTGGTTCCGCCGCAGCGCTCGGGCGCCATCGCGAAGCAGGCGGGGCTGGTCAACGCGAACGATCGCTGGTGCATGGTCGACTGGATCACGCTGGAGTCCACCGATGCGCCCGGCATCCACGTGCTCGGCGACGCCACGCTGTCGGCGCCGCAGATGCCGAAGTCGGGCCACATGGCGAACCAGCACGGCAAGGCGGTCGCCGCCGCGCTCGTCGAGATCTTCGCCGGGCGTCCGCCGCAGCCGCAGATGATGGCCAACACCTGCTACAGCTTCGTCGACGATCGCAATGTCGTGCACGTCGCGTCGGTGCACCGCTACGTGCCCGAGAAGAAGACGATCGAACCGGTGGCCGGTGCCGGGGGCCTTTCGCCCGCGCCGAGCGAGCTCGAGGGGCAGTACGCCAACGCCTGGGCGCGCAACATCTGGAACGACATGCTGACCTGAGCCCGATGGTCGGACGGACCGCGCCTTCGGCAGGGATGCCGGGTGCGGTCCGCGTTCGCGCTGCCTTATAGTTGCCGCGATGACCGATCGAAGTCGTTCGCTGCTCCTGGCATGCGCGGTGTTCGCGCTGGCTGCCGTTGGCATGGCGCTGGTGCTGCAGCACGTGTTCGAGATGCGCCCCTGCGCCTGGTGCACGCTGCAGCGGCTCGTCTATCTCGTGGTGGCCGCGTTCGCGTTGCTGGGCTGGCTGCTCGGTGCGCGTGTCGCGGTGCTGCGCGGCTTTGCGCTGCTCGCCGCGCTTGCGTCCTTTGCGGGGCTCGCCGCCGCGCTGCAGCAGCAGTTCGTTGCTGCAAAGACCGCCTCCTGCGCCTTCACCTTCGCCGACCGCGTGCTGATGCAGCTGCGTCTCGACGAGATGGCGCCGTGGCTGTTCTTCGCCGACGCGTCGTGCAACGAAGCGAACGTCCCCCTTCTCGGCGTGCCTTTCGCCGTCTGGAGCGCAACGGCCTTCGTGCTGCTCGCGATCGGCACGCTCGCGGCTGCGTGGCGCGCGGATGGTCCGCCGCGTGCGCCGCAGGCACCCGTTCCGGAGGTTTCCCGATGAATGCGCTCGAGCAACTGAAGCAGTACACCGTCGTCGTCGCCGACACCAGCGACTTCAACGTCATGCGCCAGTACGCGCCGCGCGACGCGACGACGAACCCGTCGCTGGTGCTGAAGGCCGCGCAGAAGCCCGAATACGAGGAGTTGCTCGCAGGCTGCCTGCGCGATCACTCGCGCGAGGACGAGCAGGCGCTGTGCGATCGACTGCTCGTCTGTTTCGGCCAGGAGATTTTGAAGGTCGTGCCCGGGCGCGTTTCCACCGAGGTCGATGCGCGGCTGTCCTTCGACACGAAGGCGAGCATCGAGCGCGCGCGCCGCCTCATTGCGTTCTACGAGGAGGTCGGCGTCGCGCGCGAGCGCGTCCTGATCAAGGTCGCGTCGACCTGGGAGGGCATCCGCGCCGCCGAACAGCTCGAGCGCGAAGGCATCCACTGCAACCTGACGCTGCTGTTCTCGTTTCCGCAGGCGGTCGCCTGCGCCGACGCGGGCGTGACGCTGATCTCGCCTTTCGTCGGCCGCATCTACGACTGGTACCGCAAGCACGAAGGCAGGGATTTCACGCCCGAGGAAGATCCCGGCGTGCTCTCGGTGCGGCGCATCTACGACTACTACAAGAAGTTCGGCTATCCCACCGAGGTGATGGGCGCGAGCTTTCGCAGTACCGGCCAGGTGCTCGCACTCGCCGGCTGCGACCTGCTGACGATCAGCCCCGAGCTGCTCGGCGAGCTCGCCGCGAGCGAGCGCGGTGTAGAGCGCCGGCTCGATCCGGATGCAGCGAAATCGAAGGCGATCGACCGCGTGTCGTTCGACGAGCCGTCGTTCCGCTACGCGGTGAACGAAGACGCGATGGCAACCGACAAGCTCGCCGAAGGCATCCGCGTGTTTGCTGCCGACGTGGCGAAGCTCGAGCAGCTGGTGCGCAAGCTGCATTGAGGAAAACCGGGGTCAGACCACGGTTTCGGCCCCGATTGAACGTCCTTCATTGCGTTCATGCGCCTGCTGCTCGTCTGGTGGTCGATGACCGGAGGTACGCAACAGCTCGCCGATGCGCTGGCCGAGGGCGCGCGCGAGGAGCCTGACATCGAGGTCGTATCGCTGCGTGCCGACAAGGCCGACGCGTCCGACGTGCTCGCGGCACAGGCCTTCGTCTTCGCGACACCCGAAAACCTCGCATCGATGGCGGGTCGGATGAAGGACTTCTTCGACCGCACCTACTACCCGGTGCTTGGGCGCGTCGAAGGCCTGCCGTACGCCGTCGTCGTCTGCGCCGGCACCGACGGCACCGGCGCTGCGCGTCAGGTCGAGCGCATCGCGACCGGCTGGCGACTGAAAGCGGTTGCCGAGCCGCTCGTCGTCGTCAACGGCGCGCAGACGCCCGAGGAAATCCTCGCACCGAAAACGATCGAGCCCGCGCAGCTCGAGCGCGCGCGTGATCTCGGGCGCGCGCTGGGCGCGGGGCTCTCGATGGGGATCTGGTAGAGCGCCGGGAAAGCGTGGTCCGACCCCGGTTCCCCTTCACCTTCCGGTGCTGCCGAAGCCGCCTGCGCCGCGTGTGCTTTCGTCGAAGGAATCGACGACGTTCCACTGCACCTGCACGACGGGTACGACGACGAGCTGCGCGATGCGGTTCATCGGCTCGATCGTGAACGCATCGCGCCCGCGGTTCCAGCACGAGACCATCAGCGGGCCCTGGTAGTCGGAATCGATCAGCCCGACGAGGTTGCCGAGCACGATTCCGTGCTTTGCGCCCAGGCCCGAGCGCGGCAGGATCATTGCCGCGAAATGCGGGTCGGCGATGTGGATCGCAAGGCCCGTCGGCAGCAGTTCGGCCGCACCCGGCTCGAGCACGAGCGGTGTGTCGATGCAGGCACGCAGGTCGAGCCCGGCGCTGCCCTTCGTCGCGTACGACGGCATTGCGTCCGCGAGGCGCCGGTCGAGGATGCGGACGTCGAGTTTCACGGCGCGAGCCTGCGTGCGAGCTCGTCGACGAGCGCACGCGAGAGTGCATCCTTGCCGGCGCGTGCGAGCCGTCGGCTGCCGTTCGCGTCGATCAGCAGCAGCTCGTTGTCGTCGCGCCCGAAGGTAGCGGGACCGAGGTTCGCGACGAGCAGCGGCACGCCCTTGCGCGCGCGCTTGGCCGTAGCGTGTTCCTCGAGCTTCTCGCTCTCGGCGGCGAAACCGACGCAGTACGGTGCGTCGGCGCGGCGCGCGACCGTGGCGAGGATGTCGGGGTTCTCGACGAACTCGAGCGCCGGTGCACGGCCGCTGTCGTCTTTCTTCCACTTGGCTGCGCTCGTGTTCGCCACGCGCCAGTCGGCAACGGCGGCGACGCCGACGAAGAGGTCGATTCGCCCGCCTTCGCGCATCGCGCCGTCGAGCTCGTTCATCACCGCGTCGTGCATCTGCTGCGCGGTTTCGACGTCGATGCGGCGAACGCCGCGCGGGTCGTCGAGCGCGGTGGGGCCGGCGACCAGCACGACCTGTGCGCCGGCGTCGCGCAACGCACGCGCGAGCGCGAAGCCCATCTTGCCCGACGAGCGGTTGGTGAGACCGCGCACCGGATCGATCGGCTCGAAGGTCGGCCCGGCGGTGAGCAGCACGCGGCGACCCGCGAGCGTCTTCGGCACGAAGCTCGCGGCGATGTCCTCGACGAGCTCGAGCGGCTCGAGCATGCGGCCGAGCCCGACTTCGCCGCAGGCCTGGTCGCCGCTGCCGGGGCCGGCGACGACGACGCCGTCCTCGACGAGCTGCGCGACGTTGCGCTGCGTGGCCGGATGCGACCACATCTGGCGATTCATCGCCGGCGCGACGATCAGCGGACACTCGCGGGCCAGACACAGCGTCGACAGCAGGTCGTCGGCGAGGCCGTGCACGAGCTTCGCCATGAAGTCGGCGGTCGCCGGCGCGACGACGATCGCATCGGCGCCGCGCGACAGCTCGATATGCGCCATGTTGTCGGGGATGCGCGCATCCCAGGCGTCGACGAAGACCGGCTCGCCGCTGAGCGACTGGAAAGTGACCGGCCCGACGAAACGCGTCGCCGCGTCGGTCATGACGACCTGCACGCGGGCGCCGGCCCGCTGCAGTTCGCGCAGCAGCTGGGCCGCCTTGTAGGCCGCCACGCCGCCGGTGACGCCTAGCACGATCCGTTTGCCGTCGAGCATTGAGGAGGAGAAGGGGGAAGGGGGAAGGGAGAAGGGTACACGGGCCCGCGTCAGGCGGGGGCGGAGCGGGTGTGAGGGGTGAAGCGGGGTTGCGGGGTTTCGGAGCCGTCCGGGTGCATGCGGATGAAGCGGGCAGGGACGGCGAAGTCGATTCCCTGCTCGGCGAGCAGGTCCATGATGGCGAAGTTGATGCGCTGCTGCACGTCCATGTACAGCGTGAAGTTGGACGACAGCACGTAGTAGACGAATTCGAACTGCAGTCCGTATTCGCCGAAGGCGGACAGGTGGCCGCGGTCGAAGCGCGCGTGCTCCTGTGCGCCGATGATCGCGTTCACGGCCTCGACCACCGTGCGCACCTGCGCGCTCGAGAGACCGTAGGGAAGCCGGAAGCCGAAGACCACGCGGCGATGCGGCATCCGGCTGAAATTGTGGACGAGATGACCGAGCAGCGCCGAGTTCGCGATGATGAGCTCTTCGCCGCGCAGCGAGTCGATGCGTGTGCTCTTGATGCCGACGTCGCGCACGGTGCCGAGGTCGTCGCCAAAGGCGATGAACTCGCCCACCTCGAAGGGCTTGTCGAGCCCGATGCTGAGCGAGGAGAAGAGGTCGCCGAGCAGGCTCTGCAGCGCGAGCGCGACGGCAACGCCGCCGATCCCCAGGCTGGCGACGAATGCGGTGATGTCGACGCCCGCGTTGGCGAGCAAGGCCATCAGCAGCGTCGTCCAGACGACGAGTTGTGCCGACCAGCGCAGGATGCCGATCATCACCGGGTTGCCGCGCGGCTTGCCGTCGACGGCGCTCGGGCGCGTCAGCCACAGCTCGATCAGCGCGTTGATCCACAGTGCGATCTGTATGCCGACCAGCGCGAAGGCCACGTTGCCGAGCGTCGCGTCGATGAACGGCGTGGTGTCGAGCATGCGCGCCGCGAGGTCGATCGACAGCAGCGCCAGGATCCAGTTGCGCGTCGACTCGACGAGCGCGCGCAGCGGGCGCGTGGCGCGCACCGCCGTCTCGGGCAGGTGCTCGTCGATGCGGCGCGCGTGCGATCGCACGAGAACGAGCACGGTACGCGCAACCAGGAAGACGACGAGTGCGGTGGCGACAGCGATGATCCAGCTGAGCGCCGAGTTGTTCAGCCATTCGATATTGTTCAGGACGTCGAGCATCTCTCTCCCTATCTGCCGCGCCGGACGCGTCGCAATTCGTCGACGATGAGCAGCACGGCCCCGACGGTGATCGCGCTGTCGGCGACGTTGAACGCGGGCCAGTGGAAACGCTGCCAGTGCAGCAGCACGAAGTCGACGACGTGCCCGCGCACGATCCGGTCGACGACATTGCCGAGCGCCCCGCCGAGGATCAATGCGAGCGAGAACGCGAACAGGCGCTGCGAGCCGTGCTTCGTCAGCAGCCAGACGATGAAGATCGTTGCCGCGGCGCCGATGCCGATGAAGAACCAGCGCTGCCAGCCGCCGGCCTGCGCGAGGAAGCTGAAGGCCGCGCCCCGATTGTAGACGAGCGTCAGGTCGAGGAAGCCCGGCACGATCGCCAGCCGCTCGCCGTATGTGAAGAGGCGCTCGATCGCGTATTTCGTCGCCTGGTCGAGCGCGACGACGGCCGCGGCGATCCACAGCCAGGTGCCGATCGCCGTCTTGCCGCTTCGCGCCATCGTTTCTCCCGTGCCCGTGCGCTCGAACGCCCTCAGGCGTAGCGCCGAGCTTCGCCCTCGCCGTACAGGTTCGACACGCAGCGTCCGCAGATCGCCGGATGCGCCGGATCGGCGCCGACGTCGTCGCGCCAGTGCCAGCAGCGCTCGCATTTCGTGTCGTCGCTCGCGCGCACGTCGATCGCCTCGTCGTCGGCGGAGGCAACGCGCACCACGCGCGCGCCCGAGGTGATCCAGACGAAACGCAGGTCGTCGCCGAGCGAGGCGAGCGCTTCGTGCGTCTCGGCCGATGCGCGCACCTCGACCTCGGCCTGCAGCGACGATCCGATGCCGCCGGCGGTACGCAGCTCCTCGAGCTTCCTCATGACCTCGGCACGCACGGTGCGCACGCGCGTCCACTTCGCGACGAGTGCGGCGGTGTCCGGCGCATCGAGATCGGCCCAGCGCTCGACGCCGGCGAAGCGGTGCCAGGTCTGCGTGAAGATCGTTTCGCCTTCGTCGCGATGCAGTTGCGGCGCGAGCAGCGGCCATGCTTCCTCGGCGGTGAACGACAGCACTGGGGCGACGATGCGCAGCAGCGCGTGCGTGACGTGATGCAGCGCGGTCTGCGCCGACCGGCGTGCCTGCGATGCGGCGGCCGTCGTGTACAGGCGGTCTTTCAGCACGTCGAGGTAGAAGGCGCCGAGCTCCTCCGAGCAGAAGGTCTGCACGCGGGCGATCGCCGGATGGAACTCGAAGCGTTCGTAGTCGGCTTCGATCGATTTCTGCCACGCCGCCGTCATTGCGATCGCGTAGCGGTCGATCTCGAGCAGCTCGTCGGCGGCGACCGCGTCGCGCGCCGGGTCGAAGTCGGCGAGGTTGGCGAGCAGGAAGCGCAGCGTGTTGCGGATGCGCCGGTATGCCTCGACGACGCGCGCGAGGATCTCCTTCGACAGCGACATCTCGCCCGAGTAGTCGGTGCTGGCGACCCACAGCCGCAGGATCTCGGCGCCGAGCGTTCCGGCGACCTCCTGCGGCTCGATGCCGTTGCCGAGCGACTTGCTCATCTTGCGGCCCTGGCCGTCGACGGTGAAGCCGTGCGTGAGCAGCGCCTTGTACGGCGGCACGCCGTTGAGCATCGACGACGTCAGCAGCGACGAGTGGAACCAGCCGCGATGCTGGTCGCTGCCTTCCAGGTACATGTCGGCCGGGAACTGCGACTTCTGCGCGTGCGAGCCGCGCAGCACCGTCTGGTGCGTGCTGCCGGAGTCGAACCAGACGTCGAGCGTGTCGCGGCTCTTCACGTAGTGCTCGGCCTCGTCGCCGAGCAGCTCGCGCGGGTCGAGCCGCTGCCAGGCCTCGATGCCTTCCTTCTCGACGCGCTGCGCGACCATTTCGAGCAGCTCCTCTGTGCGCGGGTGCAACTCGCCCGTCTCCCGATGCAGGAAGAAGGCCATCGGCACGCCCCATTGCCGCTGGCGCGACAGCGTCCAGTCGGGGCGCGTGGCGATCATCGCGTGCAGGCGCGCCTTGCCCCAGGCCGGATAGAACCGCGTCGCGTCGACGCCGGCGAGTGCCGCTTCGCGCAGCGTCGGGCCGCCGTCCTTGGGCTGGATGTCCATTCCGGCGAACCACTGGCTCGATGCGCGGTAGATCACCGGCGTCTTGTGCCGCCAGCAATGCATGTAGCTGTGCGTGTGCTCCCAGGTGTCGAAGAGCACGCCGGTATTGCGCAGATGCTCGACGATCTTCGCGTTGGCGTCCCAGATCGACAGGCCGCCCCAGTGCGGCAGCCAGGCGGCGTAGACGCCGTCGCCCTGCACCGGTTGCAGGATGTCGTCGTCGCGCATCCCGTGCGCCTTGCACGACAGGAAGTCCTCGACGCCGTAGGCCGGCGCCGAGTGCACGATGCCGGTTCCGGTCTCGAGCGTGACGTAGTCGCCGAGGTACACCGGCGCGAGCCGGTCGGCGAAGGGATGACGGAACGCGATGCCGTCGAGCGCGCGGCCCTTGCAGGTGGCGATCACCTCGCCTTCGAGCTTCCACGCCTTCAGGCAGGCCTCGACGCGTTCGGTGGCGAGCACGAGCAGCGCGGGCGCCCCCTGCCATTCGACGCGCACCAGCGCGTAGTCGAAATCGGGATGCAGGTTCAGCGCCTGGTTCGCCGGGATCGTCCACGGCGTCGTCGTCCAGATCACCGCGTAGCCGCGCTCGACGGGCAGCGCCGGCAGCCCGAAGGCGCGCGCGAGCCGATCGGGCTCGGCGAAGGGGAAGCCGACGTCGATCGCCGGGTCGGTGCGGTCGCGATACTCGACCTCGGCTTCGGCGAGCGCCGAGCCGCAGTCGAAGCACCAGTTCACCGGCTTCAATCCGCGATAGACGAAGCCTTTCTTCAGGATGCGCCCAAGCACGCGCAGCTCGTCGGCCTCGTTGCCGGGCGCCATCGTCAGGTACGGATCGTTCCAGTCGCCGAGCACGCCCAGCCGGATGAAGTCGCGCTTCTGGCTGGCGATCTGCTCGGTGGCATAGGCACGCGATTTCGCCTGCACCTCGTCGGCCGGCAGGTGCTTGCCGTAGCGTTTCTCGATCTGGATCTCGATCGGCATGCCGTGGCAGTCCCAGCCCGGCACGTAATGGGCGTCGTAGCCGGCCATGTTGCGGCTCTTGACGATGACGTCCTTCAGGATCTTGTTGACCGCGTGCCCGAGGTGGATGATGCCGTTGGCGTAGGGCGGTCCGTCGTGCAGCACCCACATCGGACGGCCTTTCGACGCCTCGCGGATGCGCTCGTAGACCTTGCTCTGCTGCCATTGCTGCGTCCACGCCGGTTCGCGTTTCGCGAGGTCGCCGCGCATCGGGAACGGCGTCTCCGGCATGTTCAGCGTGTCTCGCCAGCCTTTCTCGCGGCGCGCTGCGGGTTTTCCTTCGGCCATGGGTTCTCCGGGATTCATTCGCGACTGGCTCTTGTGCGCGCATCCGTGGAATGCGCACGCGCATCCGTGGAATGCGCACGCGCATCCGTGGAATGCGCACGCGCATTGGCGAAATGCGCACGCGCATCGTTCGCGTCGCGCGCGATCTGCGCACGCAGCGCGTCGAGCGAATCGAAGCTGCGCTCCTCGCGCAGACGGGCGACGAACTCGATGCGCACGAGGCGCCCGTATGCGGGCTCGTCGAAGTCGAACAGGTGCGTCTCCAGCAGCAGGCGTCCGTCGCGCTCGACCGCCGGGCGCGTGCCCAGGCTCGCGACGCCTTCGATCGGCGTATCGCGCAGACCGTGCGCGCGCACGACGAACACGCCGCCGAGCGCCGGCCGCTCGAAGGGCACGCGCACGTTCATCGTCGGAAAGCCCAGCGTACGGCCGAGCTTGCGTCCGTGCAGCACGCGCCCGCAGATCGAATAGGGCCGCCCGAGCAGCGTGCCTGCGAGCGCGAAGTCGCTCGACGCGAGTGCGGCGCGCACCGCCGAGCTCGAGACGCGCTCGCCGGCATGCTCGACCGTCTCGAGATGCTCGAGCTCGAAGCCCGAGGGCGCGGCCAGGCGCTGCAGCAGGCCGAAGTCGCCGGCGCGGCGCGCACCGAAGCGGAAGTCGTCGCCGATCAGCAGGTAGCGTGTCTGCAGGCGCTGCACGAGGATGCGCTCGACGAAGTCCTCGGGCGAGAGCGACGCGAGCGACGCATCGAAGCGCGCGATGCAGACACGATCGACGCCGCACTCGGCGAACATGCCGACCTTGTCGCGCAGCGTGCTGATGCGCGTGGGCGCGGTGATGTCGGGCCGGCCGCTCGCCGCGGCGAGCGATGCGAAGTATTCGCGCGGATGCGGCTCGAAGGTGAGCACGCAGACCGGCAGGCCGCGCGCCTGCGCGTTCTCGCGCAGCGTGGCGATCACCGACTGGTGCCCGACGTGCATCCCGTCGAAATTGCCGATGGTGAGCGCGCACGGGCTGCGCCGATCGGGCGGCGGCTGGCGGCGGAAGATGTCCATCGGAGGGGTGGGGCGGCGGGCTCGCAGCGCGGCAAAACCTTGAATTATAAGGCGCCGGAGCCGCGGTTCTCCCGATGATAAGCTTGAAGCGATGAAGAGAATCGTCGTGCTGATCTCCGGGCGCGGCTCGAACATGACGGCGATCGCGCAGGCCCTGCACGACGGACGCTGGCCGGCCCGCATCGCCTGCGTGATCGCCGACCGGCCCGACGCGGCAGGGCTCGAGCGCGCACGCAGCGACGGCCTCGACACCGACCTGGTCGAGTTCCGCGCCTACCCCTCGCGCACCGACTTCGAGACCGCGCTCGCCGCGGCGATCGATCGCCACCAGCCCGATCTCGTCGTGCTCGCCGGCTTCATGCGCATCCTCGGCGACGCCTTCGTCGACCGCTATGCGCAGCGCCTGCTGAACATCCATCCGTCGCTGCTGCCGGCCTTTCCGGGGCTGGCGACGCACCGGCGTGCGCTCGAGGCCGGCGTCGCGGTGCACGGCGCCACCGTGCACTTCGTCGGGCACGCGCTCGACGGCGGGCCGATCGTCGCGCAGGCGGCGCTCGCGCTGCGGCCCGACGACGACGAGCAGCGCCTGGCCGCACGCGTGCTCGAGCTCGAGCACCGGCTCTATCCGATGGTGGTGCGCTGGTTCGTCGACGGGCGCCTGTCGATCGAAGGCGAGCGCGTCGTGCTGCGGGAACCCCGTCCGGGCGAGACGCGCTGCCTCTGGGGCGGCTGATGCGCATCGGCGCAATGCGCCGGCACGCGCTCGCGCAGGCCTTCCGCGTCGATCGGCCTGCCGACGTGTCGCTGCGCCAGTTCTTTCGCGCGCATCCGGGGCTCGGGCGGCGCGATCGTTCCCGCATCGCCGAGGCGGTGTTCGACGTGCTGCGGCAGCGCCGCCTGTACGAGCGGCTCGCGTCGATCGACGACGATGCCGCCGATTCGGCGGCTGCGTTGCTCGGGATGCTGCCGGTCGTCCCTCCGGGCGTGCCGGCACCGCCCGACGAGGCGACGCTGGACGCGCTGCTCGACGTGTCCGACGCGCGGCGCGAAGGCCGCCTCGACCTGCCGGAAGACCTGCCCTTCGCCGAACGCTTCAGCCTGCCCGACTGGCTCGCCGATGCGTTCGTCGCGCAGTTCGGCCCCGACGAAGCGCAGGCACTTGCCGCGGCGCTGCTCGAGCCGGCGCCGCTCGATCTGCGCGCGAACGTGCTGAAGGCCGACCGCGCAGCGGTGCGTCGCGAGCTCGGCGACGCCGGCATCGAGACGCGCGAGCTGCCGCACTCGCCGAACGCGCTGCGCGCGCAAGGCAAGCCGTCGCTCGAGCGCACGCGCGGCTTCGTCGACGGACGCTTCGAGGTGCAGGACGTCGGCAGCCAGCTGCTCGCGATGCTCGTCGCGCCGCGGCGCGGGCAGACGGTGATCGACCTGTGCGCCGGCGCGGGCGGCAAGACGCTCGCGCTCGCCGCGGCGATGCGATCCACCGGGCGCATCTACGCCTGCGACGTGTCGGCGAAGCGCCTGCAGCGGATGCGCCAGCGGCTCGCGCGCAGCGGCGCCGACAACGTGCATCCGATCGTCATTGCCGACGAGCGCGACGCCCGGCTGCAGCGGCTGCACGGGCGTGCCGACGCGGTGCTCGTCGATGCGCCGTGTACCGGCACCGGAACGCTGCGGCGTGCGCCCGACCTGAAATGGCGGATGACGACCTTCGAGCTCGAGTCGTTCGTCGCGCTGCAGCGTGCGCTGCTCGACGCGGCAGCGGCGCTCGTGCGACGCGGCGGTTATCTCGTCTATTCGACCTGCAGCCTGCTCGCCGCGGAGAACGACGTGCAGCGCGATGCCTTCGAAGCGCGTCACCGCGGCTGGACGCGTTGCGATCCGCGACCGGTGCTCGCCGGGCAGGGCGCCGGGCTCTCCGGGCCGTCGACGGCGGAGAACACGCTGCGGCTGCTTCCGCATCGCGACGATTGCGACGGATTCTTCGCGGTTCGCTGGCGTCGCGAGACCGCAGGTTAGAATCGTTCGAAGACCGTGCACGGAGTCGACTTGAACGGATTCGACGCGCCGGCGCTGCTTCAGGCGGCGCTGCATTTCCTCGACGGCGGGCTGCTCGATGCTTCCGCGTGGCAGATCGTCGCGTACACGCTCGTCGTCACGCATTTCACGATCATCGCGGTCACCGTCTACCTGCACCGCTGCCAGGCGCACCGTGCGCTCGACCTGCATCCGGCCGTCGCGCACGTCTTCCGCTTCTGGCTGTGGCTCACCACCGGCATGATCACGCGCGAATGGGCAGCAGTGCATCGCAAGCACCACGCGAAGTGCGAGAGCGCCGACGATCCGCACAGCCCGGTGCAGCGCGGATTGCGCACCGTGCTGCTGCGCGGCACCGAGCTCTATCGGGTCGAGGCGGCGAACGAGGAGACGGTGCGCAAGTACGGCCAGGGCGCGCCTGACGACTGGATCGAGCGGCACCTGTATGCGCGGCATCGCAATCTCGGCGTGCTGATCACGCTCGTCGTCGATCTCGTGCTGTTCGGTGTGATCGGCCTGAGCGTCTTCGGCGTGCGGATGCTCTGGATTCCGGTTCTTGCGGCCGGCGTCGTCAACGGCGTGGGGCATGCGCGCGGTTACCGCAACTTCGACTGCCCCGATGCGAGCACGAACCTCGTGCCCTGGGGCATCCTGATCGGCGGCGAGGAACTGCACAACAATCATCACACCTACGCCAGCTCGGCGAGGCTGTCGGTGAAGTGGTACGAATTCGACATCGGCTGGATGTACATTCGGCTGCTGTCGCTGCTCGGCCTGGCGAAGGTGCGCCGCGTCGCACCGCGACCGAAGCTCACCGCCGCGCGCAGCAGCGTCGATCCGGATACGCTGCACGCCGTGATCGCACACCGTTACGACGTCATGGCGCACTACGCGCGATCGCTGAAGCGCGCGTGTGCCGAGGAGGCGCGGCGGCTGCGCGCGATGAACCGGCCCGAGGGGCGCCTTGTCGCTTCGGCGCGTCGCTGGCTGCACACCGATGCCGCGCGCTGGTCCGAGCAGCAGCGCGCACGCGTCGACGAGGTGCTGGCCGCGAGCGAGCGGCTGCGCAAGCTCGTCGAGATGCGGCGCGAGCTGGCTGCCGTCTGGGAACGTTCGAACCTCAGCCGCGAGCAGCTGGTGGCGCACCTGCAGCAATGGTGCCAGCGCGCCGAGGAGAGCGGCATC
Organism: uncultured Limnobacter sp.; assembly: GCA_964538505.1. Lineage (GTDB taxonomy): Bacteria > Pseudomonadota > Gammaproteobacteria > Burkholderiales > Burkholderiaceae_E > Zeimonas. Next base: position 199,100 of record CAZIDY010000002.1, read on the forward strand.
CGCGCGTTGCGCGACCTCTCGTTGCGCCTGCGCTCCTACGCACCGGTTGGAACCACCGCATGAGCTCGCACGTATCCCCTTCGGCTGCGGCTGCAGCCGCGCCATCGGCTGGCGAGGCGCGCAAGCCGATCACGCAGCCGCGTCTCGCCGAGATGCGCGCGCGCGGCGAACCGATCGCGATGCTCACCTGCTACGACGCGAGCTTCGCTGCGCTGCTCGATTCGGTGGGCATCGACTGCCTGCTCGTCGGCGACTCGCTCGGCATGGTGGTGCAGGGGCATTCGTCGACACTGCCGGTCACGCTCGACGAGATCGCCTATCACGTGCGCTGCGTCTCGCGTGCCGCGCACTTCACCTGGCTGGTCGCCGACATGCCTTTCGGCACCTACCAGGGCTCGCCCGAATCGGCGCTCGCCAATGCGGTGCCGCTGATGCAGGCGGGCGCGCAGATGGTCAAGATCGAGGGCGGCGCCTGGCTTGCGCCCACGGTCGAGGTGTTCGCGCGCGCCGGCATTCCCGTCTGCGCGCACCTGGGTCTCACGCCGCAGTCGGTGCACACGCTGGGCGGCTATCGCGTGCAGGGTCGCGACACGCAGGCGGCCGACCGCCTCGTCGCCGACGCGCTCGCACTCGAGCAGGCCGGTGCGACGATGCTCGTGCTCGAGATGGTGCCCGCCGCGCTTGCCGAGACGCTCACGCAGCGGCTGTCGATCCCGACCATCGGCATCGGTGCCGGCGTCGGCTGCTCGGGGCAGGTGCTCGTGCTGCACGACATGCTCGACGTCTATCCGGGGCGCCGGCCGCGCTTCGTGCGCAATTTCATGAGCGGAGCCTCGAGCGTGCGCGAAGCCGTCGAGCGCTATCGCGACGCGGTGAAGACGCGCGCTTTCCCGGCGGCCGAGCACTCGTTCTAGGGCAGGCCCGGGCGCCCTCGTCGTGAACGCGTCCGTGCACGAGATCGCCATCGTCACCGGGGCGTCGCGCGGCCTGGGCGCGGCGATCGCCGAGCGGCTGCTGTCGCCGATGCGGTATCTCGTCTGCATCGCGCGCTCGGGTAACGACCGGCTCGCCGCAGCCGCGCGAGCCTCGGGCGCCGTGCTCGACTACCGACACTGCGATTTTGCCGATGCACGGGCCGTCGATGCGCTCGCCGATTCGCTCGCCATTACACTGCGCGATCATCGCGACGCACGGCGCTTCGTGCTGGTGAACAACGCCGGCGTCGTCGAGCCGATCGGGTCGGTCGAAACGCTGCGCCTGAACGCGCTGACGGCGTCGCTGCAGGTAAACCTCGTCTCGCTGATGCGGCTGACCGCGGCCTTCCTCGAAGCCACCGACGGTTTCGCCGGCGAACGGCGCATCCTGAGCATCTCCTCCGGCGCGGCACGCCACCCGATCGCCGGCTGGGCGCCGTACTGCGCGGCGAAGGCGGCGGTCGACATGTTCACGCGCTGCATCGTCGACGAGCAGGCGCGCCACCCGAACCCGGCGCGTGCCTGTGCGCTCGCTCCCGGGGTGCTCGACACCGAAATGCAGTCGACGATCCGCGCCGCCGACTTTCCGTCGATCGACCGCTTCCGCCGCCTGAAAGCCGAAGGCGGGTTGATCGCACCGGAGGATGCCGCCGCGCGTATCGTCGCGTATCTCGCCGGCGACGACTTCGGCTTGCGCCCGATCGACGACCTGCGCGAGCACTGAGCAATTCTGAGCAATTCAGCCCCGCGCGCGGTCCCGGTGTTCCGGAAGAAGCGGGAATGCGCTAAGAGGTGAGCAGTGGCGTGCCGCAGATTCACACGGCGTCGATGACGTGAACCGGATCGCACGGAAATGGAGCACATTCGGGTACGACAGAGCCAAGCTGCGTCGAAACGCTCGCAGATCGTGCAATTCGGCAGCCCTTATCGAACGGGTCAGGCAAACCGCTCGCAAAACGAGCAGTTCTCGCAGTGCGATGAAGCTTCTCGTCTTCAGGCGCGATCCGGCGCCGGTCGTCTTTCGTCCCGAGTTCCTGGCGGGCTGGTCGGCCTCTGATGCGACAAGGACCACTCTCTGATCTTCCCGGCCACCGCGCGCGGTGACGGGTACTTGAAATCAACGGATTATGGAACGTTTTCTCGAGAGCTGTCGGTGATCGTGATCCGCGACGCGCGCTGGCCGCCGGACCGGGCCGTCGTGCGTACGCTGTTCCTCGACTACGCACGGGGGTTGGGCATCGATCTCGACTTCCAGCACTTCGACGCCGAGCTCGAGACCCTGCCGGGCAAGTACGCGCCGCCCGCCGGGCGGCTTTTGCTCGCGTGGCGGGACGACGCAGCGCTTGGATGCGTAGCGCTGCGACCCATCGGTGGCGACACCTGCGAGATGAAGCGCCTGTACGTTCGGCCTGAAGCGCGAGGCATGCAGCTCGGACGCCGGCTCGCCGAGCGGATCTGCGACGAGGCACGTGCCGCGGGCTACGCGCGCATCTGCCTGGACACGCTGCCGACGCTGCTCGCCGCGCGGCACCTGTACGAGTCGCTCGGCTTCGAGCCTGTCGAGCCGTACGTCTTCAACCCGCTGCCGGGGGCGATGTTCCTCGGTCGAAGGCTCTGAAGGCAAAAACCGGGGTCAGAAGCGAAACCGGGGTCAGACCACGATTTCCGCGGAAATCGTGGTCTGACCCCGGTTTCGCTTCTGACCCCGTTTCTGTCTTCCCGGGTCTGTTCGACCTTACTTGATCTTCGTTTCCTTGTACGTCACGTGCTTGCGGGCGACGGGATCGAACTTCTTGATCTCCATCTTCTCGGGCATGTTCCGCTTGTTCTTCGTGGTCGTGTAGA